>NZ_JAGSOV010000076.1 GCF_023898865.1 Pseudonocardia humida | reverse complement strand
CCACTCCCGTATCCGCCGGTCATCCCGCCGGTCGCCGCCCGGCGAGTACACCCGATCGAATGCGCATCCTCCGCGCACATTGCCGGAGCCACCCGATAGTGGTAGCCGATTTGGCACCGGGCGATCGGACGGCTACTTTCGACGAGTCGGCGAGTGCTCCCCATGTGAACGCCGACTCAGATCGGGTCGGACTTACACCGGCCCTGCGAATCAATCAGGAGAAACCGTGCTGAAGAAGGCTGGCATCGTCGTTGCCGTCACCGTGGCCGGGGTGTTCGCGCTGAGCCCTCTCGCGTTCGCCGACGACTTCACCAACATCGAGTCGGGGAACCTCAGCAACGACTGCGCGTTCTCCCAGACCGGCCCGGACATCGACTCCACCGTCACCGGTGGCGACGCGTTCCTCGGCGCGGGTGGCGCGGTCATCAACGCCATCGCGCCGGTGTCGGCGCCGGTCCAGGCGGGCAACTGCACCAACGTCAACGTGTCCGACGTGGTGGACAACAACTCCAACAACGTCGACGAGACCCGCATCCGGACCGAGATCGAGGACTCCTTCAACGAGTCCTTCGAGGCGGACGACGACGGCCCCTTCGGGCCGGGCTTCCCGTTCGAGGACTGATCTCGCAATCCTGAGGACGTGACGGAGGGGGCCGGCATCGCCGGCCCCCTCCGGCGCGTCAGGAGCCGAAGCGGCGGTGCCGGGCGGCGTAGTCGCGCAGCGCGCGCAGGAAGTCGATCCGGCGGAACGCCGGCCAGTACGCCTCGCAGAACCAGAACTCCGAGTGCGCCGACTGCCACATCAGGAACCCGGACAGCCGCTGCTCGCCGGAGGTGCGGATGACGAGGTCGGGGTCGGGTTGGCCGGAGGTGTAGAGGTGCGCGGCGATGTGGTCGACGTCGAGGACCTCGGCCAGCTCCTCGATCGTCGTGCCCGTCTCGGCGTGCTGGAGCAGCAGCTTGCGCACGGCGTCGGCGATCTCCTGGCGGCCGCCGTAGCCGACGGCGATGTTGAGCTCCAGGCCGGGGCGGTCGACCGTGCGCGCCGCGGCGGCGGTGAGCCGGTCGGCCATCGGGCGCGGCAGCATCTCCAGCGCCCCGACCAGGCGCAGCCGCCAGCGGGCGGCCGGGCCGCTCAGCTCGTCGACCACGTCGGTGATGATCTTGAGCAGCGGCTCCAGCTCGGCCGACGGGCGCAGCAGGTTGTCGGTGGACAGCAGCCACAGCGTCACGACCTCGACGCCGGCCTCCTCGCACCAGGCCAGCAGGTGCGCGATCTTGGCTGCGCCGACCCGGTGCCCGTCGTTGACGTCGACGAACCCGGCGTCGCGGGCCCAGCGGCGGTTGCCGTCGAGCATGAGGGCCACGTGCCGGGGCATCATCTCCGCCGGCGTCCGGGCGAGCTTCCAGCTCAGTCTCCGCTCGTACACCGAGTACAGCAGGTCGCGCACGCCCACGGCGGGACAGCCTACGCGCGGGCCCGCGGGCCCCCGTCCGCCACGGTCCGCCGGCCCCGCCTTCACCTGACCGACACGCTTCTCACAGGTTCGTCCCGTACGCTTTCCGCCGTGTCTACCGGGACTGCGGCGAGGCCCCCGATCGGCTCGACGCACATCAAGCCGCGGATGCGCGGCTGGCTGCACTTCTGGTCGTTCGCCGGCTCCATCGCCGCCTGCGCAACCCTCATCGCCGTGTCCGCCGCGCTGGTCGGCGGCGCGGCCGCCCTGGCCACGTCGGTCTACACGGTGACCACCCTGGGCCTGTTCGGCACCAGCGCGCTGTACCACCGGCGCACCTGGGCGACCGACCGCGGCCGCATCATCATGCGGCGGCTCGACCACTCGATGATCTTCCTGTTCATCGCGGGCACCTACACGCCGGTGGCCGCGCTGGCCATGGAGCCGGCGACCACCCGGTGGGTGCTCATCCTGGTCTGGGCGGGCGCGCTGGGCGGCGTCGTGCTCAAGATGATCTGGCCGCACGCCCCGGCCTGGCTGGGCGTGCCGATCTACATCGCGCTGGGCTGGGTGGCCGTCTTCGTGATCCCGGACATGCTCGCCGTGGGCGGCGTGGCGGCCCTCGTGCTGCTGCTCACCGGCGGCCTGCTCTACACGGTGGGCGGGGTGTTCTACGCCACGCACTGGCCCAACCCGTGGCCCCGCACCTTCGGGTACCACGAGTTCTTCCACGCCGCCACGGTCGTCGCGGCCATCTGCCACCACATCGCGATCTGGCTGCTGCTGTTCTGACGAGCGCGTTCGGGAGGACGGCGGGGCCGCGGCGGAGCCGAGGGGAGCGGCCGGCTACTCCGCCGCCTCGAGGTGGCGGTCCAGCTCGTCGGGGGTCAGTGGCTGCCGGCGCAGTGGCTCGGAGGCGTCCAGCGCGGTGGCGCGGAGGCCGCCGAGGAACAGCTCCAGCTGTCGGTCGGTCAGCAGCTCGTTGAGTTCGGCGCCGATGACGGGCAGCGGGCGGGACAGCTTGATGATGCTGGACAGCAGGTCGATGGCGCCGATCCCATGACGGAGCAGGCCGTCCTGCTGCGCGGTGCGGATGAGCTGCTCCATCCGCTCGATGAGCCGGTCGCGGCCCGCCTTCAGGTCCCCGCCTTCGCCGCGCATGTCCTCCTCGAGGCTCGAGGCCAGCATCGGCATGAAGACGCCGACCCGGAGCTCCACCAGCCGGCGCAGGAGCTGCGCCAACGCGCCCCAGGCGTCGGGGTGCGCGGCGGTAGCGCGGTCCAGCTCGTCACCGACCAGTGCCACGTTGTCCAGGGCGACCTGCCGGACGAGGGCGGGGCGGTCCGGGAACCGCCGGTAGAGGGTGGCGATGTTGACGCCCGCGCGGCGCGCGATCTCCTCCAGCGGCGCGTGGACGCCCTTCTCCAGGAAGACCTCCCGGGCCGCGGCGATGATCTGCTCACGGTTGCGGTGTGCGTCCGCCCGCAGCCGGATGGTGCCCTCGGTCAACCGGTACCCACTTCGTCGATGCGCAGGAAATCCCTTCGGTTGTGCTAGTTTACCGCCAGCAGTAACCGCAGGATTATCCTTCACTTATCGGGAGAGGGCTGATGTCCCAGACCACGCCTCCGGACAGCCGGAGCTTCCCGCTCCGGCGGCAGTGCCCGCTCGCCCCTCCGCCGGAGTACGACCGGCTGCGCGCCCAGGAGCCCGTCTCCGAGGTGCGGCTACCCACCGGCGGCACCGCCTGGCTGGTGACCCGCTACGAGGACGTCCGGACCGTGCTGAGCAGCCCTGCGTTCAGCGCCGACGGCACCCGCCCGGGCTTCCCCACGCTCCTCCCGGGGCACGAGCAGATCCTGCGGCGCCCGCCGTTCATCCGGATGGACCCGCCGCAGCACAGCTTCTACCGGCGCATGCTCACCCAGGAGTTCACCCTCAAGCGCGTCAGGACGATGCGGCCCGGCATCCAGACCACCGTGGACCGGCTGCTCGACGACCTGCTCGCCCGGACCCCGCCGGTGGACCTGGTCGAGGCGTTCGCGCTGCCCGCGCCGTCGCTGGTGATCTGCCAGCTGCTCGGTGTGCCCTACGACGACCACGAGTCGTTCCAGAGCAGGAGCAAGGCCGTCCTGTCCGGGGCGAGCACCGCGGAACAGTCCGCGACCGCGTTGGGTGGGCTGCGCGCCTACATGGATGGACTGATCACCCGCAAGCAGCGGGAGCCCGGCGACGACCTGCTGAGCAAGCTGGTCTCCGAGCAGCTGGAGCCCGCGGGCGAGCTGCGCCGGGATGAGCTGCTGATGATGTGCGTGATGCTGCTCAGCGCGGGACACGAGACCACCGCGAACATGATCTCGCTCGGCGCCGTCGCGCTACTGGAGCACCCCGACCAGCTCGCCGCGCTCCGGTCGGACCGCGGGCTGCTCCCCGGCGCCGTCGAGGAGCTGCTGCGCCACCTCAGCATCGCCGACCTCGTCACCACCCGGATCGCGGCCGAGGACACCGAGCTCGGCGGCACGGCGATCCGCGCGGGCGAGGGGGTCATCGCCCTGCTGGCCGCGGCCAACTGGGACCCGGGGGTGTTCCCCGAGCCCGAGCGGCTCGACGTCCACCGCGGCAACCGGCACCACGTCGGGTTCGGCTACGGCGTGCACCAGTGCCTCGGGCAGAACCTCGCCCGGTTGGAGCTGGAGATCGCGTTGTCCACCCTGTTCGCGCGCATCCCCACCCTGCGGGTCACCGTCCCGGTGGACGAGCTGCCCTACAAGCACGGGGGACTGCTCTTCGGCCTGCACGAGCTGCCCGTCAGCTGGTAGGTGGAGCATGCGGATCACCGCCGACACCACCGTCTGCATCGGCGCCGGCATGTGCGCGCTCACCGCGCCGGAGGTCTTCGACCAGGCCGACGACGGACTGGTCACGGTGCTCCTGCCGGACCCCGCCGAGGAGCTGCACGAGGCCGCGGCCGAGGCCGTCCGGCTGTGCCCCAGCGGGGCGCTCGGCGTCAGGTGAGCAACGCCGCCGCCTCGACCGCGGCCCCGGAAGCAGACCGGGGCCGCGGGCTCAGTCGTCGCTCGCGCCGGGCCCCTTGGTGCGCAGCTCGTCCACGCGGGCCATCGCCTCGCGCAGCTCGCCGAGCCACTCGTCGGCGTGCTGCCCGACCAGGCGCACGGCCCAGGCCAGCGCGTCCGAGCGGGAGCGGGCCACCCCGGAGTCGACCAGGGTGTCCAGCACGATCCGCTCGGGCTGGCGCAGCCGGGTCATCACCGGCACCGAGGCCACCGTGAACAGCTCGACCTCGTCGCCGATCCGCGCGCCCCATGCCACCTTGCGCTGGTAGCGGTGCTCGGCCTGGCGGGCGATCTCGATCCGCTCCTCGCGGGTGCTCTCCCGGAACCGGGAGATCCGCCCGGCGATCGCGGCGGCCCGGTCGGCCCGGCCGGCCTCGGTGTCGGCGAACTCGCCCTCCACCGGGGGCAGCTCCCCCACGATGACGATCTCCTCGCGGTCGACCGTCACCTCGGGTGCCGCGGTGAACCAGTCGTCCGGCAGCCTGCCCTGCAACCAGGCCGCCGCGTCGTCGGCCCCGGGCAGGTCGGCCTGCTGCCATCCGCCCCGGCCCGGTCCCCGTCCGCCGCGCCCGGCCCCGTGCCACCCGCGGTGCATCCGTCCCGACATCATCGCCACCTCCGTGTCTCGCAACAATTACGAGATTACACCGCAACTGTGTGAGTGGCGTTCTCTTCCGGCGAACCCTCCCGACGAGCTGTCGGAACGGTCAGGGCTGCAGCAGCAGGGCCGCGGTGAGCTCGGCCGCGGTCGTGACCGGGCGGTCGCAGACGAAGCCCCGGCACACGTACGCCGCCGCCCCGCCGTCGACGAGCGGGCGCCCGGCCAGCAGCGGCACCCCCGGCGCGTCCGGCTCGCCCCCGACGACCACCGTCCCGCCCGCGGAGATGCGCCGGGCGTGCGCCAGCAGCTCGGCACCACGGGCGTCGCCACCGACCACGGCCACCTGCAGCGGGCCGCGCTCCATCGCCTCCCCCGCGGTCAACCAGTGCCCGGCGAACCGGGGGTGGCGCACGACCAGCGTCCCGGCCGCGCGCAGCGCGGCCTCGGCGGCCGAGCGGTAGCGGGCCGGGTCGGCGCCCAGTACCGAGGCCGTCAGCAAGGCCGAGGTGAGCGCGGAGCTGCCGCACGGGGTGGCGTTGTCGGTCAGCTCCCGGGGGCGGTGCAGCAGCGCCTCGGCGTCGTCGGCGGTGTCGAAGAAGTGGCCGGGCCGGGCCGGATCGGCGAAGTGGTCGAGGGTGAGGTCGAGCAACCGGGTGGCGGCGTCGAGCCAGCGGCCCTCGCCGGTGGCCTGGTGCAGCGCCAGCAGCGCGTCGGCCAGGCAGGCGTGGTCCTCCAGCACCCCGGCCGCCGCGCCCACCCGTCCCCCGCGTGACGAGCGGCGCACCCGCCCGTCCACGACGTGCAGGTCGAGCAGCAGGTCGGCGGCCCGCGCGGCGGCCCGCACCCACTCCGGGTGCTCGAGCGCGGCACCGGCCTCGGCCAGCGCCAGGATCGCCAGCCCGTTCCAGGCGGTGATCACCTTGTCGTCGCGGGCCGGCTGCGGGCGCCGCGCCCTGGCGGCGAGCAGCCGTTCCCGCACGTCCGCCCAGCGCCGCGGGTCGTCCGGGTCGCGCGGGAGCTGCAGCGTCGACGACCCGTGCTCGAACGTGCCCCCCGCCGTGACCACGAGCAGCTCGGCGGCCCACCGGCCGTCGTCCTCGCCGAGGACCTCGCGCAGCTGCGCGGGGGTCCAGGCGTAGGTCAGGCCCTCGACGCCGTCGGTGTCGGCGTCCAGCGCCGAGGCGAACCCGCCCTCGGCGGTGCCGAGGTCGCGCAGCAGGAAGGCCGCCGTCTCCTCGGTGACGCGGCGCGGCAGCGGGTCGTCGGCGAGCCGGGCCAGGTGCCCGTAGACCCGCAGCAGCAGGGCGTTGTCGTAGAGCATCTTCTCGAAGTGCGGCACGACCCACCGCGCGTCGACGCTGTAGCGGGCGAACCCGCCGGCCAGCTGGTCGTGGATGCCGCCGCGGGCCATCCGCTCCGCGGTGACCGCCACCACCCGCAGCGACTCCGCCGAGCCGGTGCGCTCGTGCTGGCGCAGCAGGAACTCCAGCACCATCGACGGCGGGAACTTCGGCGCCCCGCCGAACCCGCCGGACTGCTCGTCGAAGGCCTCGACCGTGACGACCGCGGCGCGGTCGAGCGCGTCGGCGTCGACACCGGCGGGCGGCAGCAGCGCGGCCGCCCCGTCGGCCAGCCGGGAGGCGATCTGACCGGCGGAGCTGCGCACCCGCGCGCCGTCCTCGCGCCAGGCCTTGGTCACCGCGTCGAGCAACTGGCGGAACGCGGGCATGCCGTGGCGGGGCTCGCTCGGGTAGTAGGTGCCGCAGTGGAACGGCTCGCCCGCCGGGGTGAGGAAGCAGGTCATCGGCCAGCCGCCCTGCCCGGTCATCGCCTGCGTGGCCGCCATGTAGACGGCGTCGATGTCGGGCCGCTCCTCGCGGTCGACCTTGATGGCCACGTACTCGGCGTTGACCTGCGCGGCGATCGCGGGGTCCTCGAACGACTCGTGCGCCATGACGTGGCACCAGTGGCAGGCCGCGTAACCGACCGACAGCAGCACCGGGACGTCGCGCTCCGCGGCCTCGGCGAACGCCTCGTCCGACCACTCCCACCAGTCGATGGGGTTGTCGGCGTGCTGGAGCAGGTAGGGGCTGGTGGCAGCGGCGAGCCGGTTGGGCATGGGCCCAGCGTGTCAGGATCCGCCCACGGGCACCGGGTGGCCGCCCGCCGTGCTCAGCCGGAGTGGTCCTTCGTCGGGCCGAGGGGCTCGCCGGTCCGCGCCGGGGCGTCGCCCTCCGCGGCCGACGCGTCGGCCGGCCGCTCCGGCTCGGCGGCGGGATCCTCGGCGGCGCCGCCCGCCGCCCCCGGCCCGTCGAAGCTGGCCGGCAGCCGGCGGATGCGCTTGGTCATGGACCGGATGAGGAACACCGTGGCCAGCGCGAGCAGCAGGATGACGACCAGCGCGACGGGCGAGGCCTTGCCGAACTCCGGGCCCTGGCCCGGCGGCGGGGCGGGATCCTGCGCCGGGACGGCGACCACGGCCACCGCGTCGGTGACCGGGCCGCCCCCGGGGACGACCGATGACGTTCTCACGCCACCACGGTACCCACGCTCAGCTCGCCGGGCGCACGGCCACCTGCGCGTCCAGCCCGGTGAACAGGTCGTCCTCCGGGGTGGGGGCGTCGACGAGCGAGCGGACGAGCTCGTAGTCCTCGGTGGGCCAGATCTCGCGCAGCATGCCCGGCGGGACGAGGAACCAGCGGCTCGTCGGGTCGATCTGGGTGGCGTGGGCCTTGAGCGCCTCGTCGCGGACGGGGAAGTAGTCGGCGCACTCGACGCGGGTGGTGACGCGCTCGCCCGGGTCGCCCCGGTCGGCCGGCCAGTTCTCCAGCATCTCGCCGTAGGGCGACTCCAGGCCCGTGGCCAGCAGCGCCTCGTGCACGGCCACGATGCGCGCCCGGGAGAAGCCGTGCGAGTAGTACAGCTTCAGGGGCTGCCACGGGTCGCCTGCGCCGGGGTAGCGGTCGGGGTCGCCCGCGGCGTCGAAGGCCGCCATCGAGATCTCGTGGGTCTTGATGTGGTCGGGGTGGGGGTAGCCGCCGTTCTCGTCGTAGGTGACGACGACGTGCGGGCGGAACTCCCGGATCGCCCGGACCAGCGGCTCGGTGGCCTCCTCCAGGGGGACCAGGGCGAAGCAGCCCTCGGGCAGCGGGGGCTTGGGGTCGCCCTCGGGCAGGCCGGAGTCGACGAAGCCGAGCCAGCGGTGCTGCACGCCGAGGATCTCGGCCGCCCGCGCCATCTCCTCGCGACGGATCTCGGCCATGTTCTCCAGCACGTCCGGGCGGTCCATGGCCGGGTTGAGGATGCTGCCGGCCTCGCCGCCGGTACAGGTGACGACCATGACGTCGTGGCCCTCGGCCACGTAGCGGGCCATGGTCGCGGCGCCCTTGCTCGACTCGTCGTCGGGGTGGGCGTGCACGGCCATCAGCCGGAACGTGCCGCCGCCGTTCGCCTCTAGGTGTGTGCTGAGGTCAGCCATGGGGTGCGTCGCTGTCCTTCCGATGTCGCCGTCGGGGGCCGATGGTGCCGGACCGGTCCGACACTCTGCTCGATCGCTTCAACACCGCGCCGGGCGGCCTGCTTCCCGGCCCGCCACGGACGGTCGCGGGGGCGCGGTAGCCGCTCGGGCGCCCGCACCGGTCGCGACACGCCGGTTACGCACTGCGATACTGATACGTCACTCGATCGAGTGAGTGGCCGACCGCACGACGCCGCGCCACGAGTGGCCGATCCGCACCGCCCGCCGCTACGGTGTGCAGCCGACGAAAGGCGCGAACGGACGGGCCGGCGTCGCGGTCGGACCCACCGCACGCCACTGACCAGCACGTTCGTCCCGCTCGGGAACTCCTCGGGAGTCCCGACCGTTCGTCGAAAGGCTGCGACGAGCGGCAGTCCCCGTGTTACCGTGAGACGCACACGGCCCGCAGGCGGGTCGTGTTTTTCCTTACTCGGGGCTATGCCGCCGTCGGGTGCGGGGCCGTCCGGACCGGACGGCACCTCTCGCGGGCGAGCAGTCCGCGGCCGCAAGGACCCGGACAGGCTGGAGGAGTGATGACAGTGACGGACACCCAGGTGACCTGGCTTACCCAGGAGGCCTACGGACGGCTCAAGGCGGAGCTGGACGAGCTGATCGCCAACCGTCCGGTCATCGCTGCCGAGATCAACGCCCGCCGCGAGGAGGGCGACCTCAAGGAGAACGGCGGCTACCACGCCGCGCGCGAGGAGCAGGGCCAGCAGGAGGCCCGGATCCGCCAGCTGCAGGAACTGCTGCGCACCGCGCAGGTCGGCACCGCGCCCGCCAGCTCCGACATCGCCCAGCCCGGCATGGTCCTGGAACTGCGCTACGACGGCGACGACGACACCGAGACCGTGCTGCTGGGCTCCCGCGAGGAGGGCAGCCGCGCCGACCTCGAGGTCGTCTCGCCGCACTCCCCGCTGGGTGCCGCCCTGCTGGGCGCGCACATCGGCGACACCCGCGAGTACCCGCTGCCCAACGGCGGGCAGATGAAGGTCACGCTGGTCTCGGCCAAGCCGTTCGTGGGCTGAGCACCGCCCGTCGCGGGGGGGGGCCCCCCCCGGGGGGGGGGGCCCCCGGGCCGCGGGGCGCCCCCCCCCCCCCCCCCCGCGCCCGCTGGTCGACT
>NZ_JAGSOV010000075.1 GCF_023898865.1 Pseudonocardia humida | reverse complement strand
CGGGTCTCGGCCACGCGGTTCGGGGGCTGAGCACCGCCCGTCGCGACGGCGCCACGCCCGAGGGCGTGGCTCCGTCGCGTACCGGGTCAGCCCGCCCCCTCGCCCGCGGCGACGTCGAGCACGGCGTGCCCGGCTCCCCGCAGTGCGGCGAGGATCGCCGTGCGGTGCTCGCGGCCCCGCGTCTCCATCGCCAGCGCCACCTCGACCTGCCCGAGGGGCAGCGCCTCGGTGACCCGGGAGTGCGCCACGTCGACGACGTTCGCGCCGAGTGAGCCGACCAGCACCAGGAGCTGGGCGAGCGCGCCGGGCAGGTCGGCCACCCGCACCCGCAACGACAGGTAGCGCGAGGCGGCCGCCATCCCGTTCTGGATCAGGTGCAGCAGCACGAGCGGGTCGATGTTGCCGCCCGAGAGCACCGCGACCGCGGGCGTGGCGAACCGGTCGGGCCGCTCCATCAGCGCTGCCACCGCCGCCGCGCCTGCCGGCTCGACCAGCATCTTCTGCCGCTCCAGGCAGAGCAGCAGCGCCCGCGACAGTGCGTCGTCGTCGACCGTGACGATGTCGTCGACCACGGCCGACACCTGCGCGAACGTGACGTCGCCCGGGCGCCCGACGGCGATGCCGTCCGCGATGGTGCGCATCCGCTCCAGCGCGCGGGGCTCGCCGGCCTCCAGCGAGGCGGGCCAGGCCGCGGCGCCGGCGGCCTGCACCCCCACCACCCGCACGTCGGGCCGGACGCCCTTGACCGCGGCCGCGATGCCGCCCAGCAGCCCGCCGCCGCCCGTGCACACCAGCACCGTCGCCGCCTCGGGCACCTGCTCGATGATCTCCAGGCCCACGGTGCCCTGACCGGCGATGACGTCGGCGTGGTCGAAGGGGTGCACGAACACCGCGCCGGTCCGCTCGGCGTGCTCGACGGCCGCGGCGATGCTGCCCTCGATCGTCTCGCCGACCAGGTGCACCTCGGCGCCGTAGCCGCGGGTGGCGCCCACCTTCGGGATCGCGGCGCGCTCGGGCATGAAGACGGTGGCGTGGATGCCCAGCAGCTGGGCGGCGAGGGCGACGCCCTGGGCGTGGTTGCCCGCGCTGGCCGCCACCACGCCGCGGGCCCGCTCGGCCGCGTCGAGGCGGCTGATCCGGTGGTAGCCGCCGCGGATCTTGAACGAGCCGGTGCGCTGCAGGTTCTCGCACTTGAGCAGGACCGGCCCGGCGCACAGCTCGGACAGGGCGCGCGACTCCACCACCGGCGTGACGCGCGAGACGCCCTCCAGGACGCGGCGCGCGGCCCGGATCTCATCGATCCCCACCGGGGGCACGGCGCGCACATCCACCTGCTCGACCATGGCCGTGATCCTCGCACCGGCCTGCGCGCGCGACACCCGGCCCCGGTAGCCTCGCAGGCGGGAGCCGGCCACGGGGCCGCCCCGGGAAGGACGCATGACACGGCTGCAGGCCATCGCACCACTCCTGGTGGCCGCCGCACTCACGGCCGTGGCGTTCGCCACCGCGAAGGGCGCGGGTTGCGACGACCCGGGCCGCTACGAGCTGCAGGCCGAGGGCTACGTGCTCGTCGGCGGCTGCGTCGCCCCCGGCGACCTCCTCGTGCCCGACCCGGCGCCCCCCGCCCCGCCTGCCGACGCCGCAGTGGCGCCGGCCAAGGGCTGAGCCCCCGGGACCGGAGCCGGGCCGGAGCCGACCCGGCTCGGGCCCTCAGGCCACCTCGAGGGCCGCGCGCAGGTCGTCGACCAGGTCGGAGACGTCCTCGATGCCGACCGAGAGCCGCACCAGGTCGTCGGGCACCTCCAGCGCGGAGCCCGCCACCGACATGTGGGTCATGGCGCCCGGGTGCTCGATCAGCGACTCGACCCCGCCGAGCGACTCGGCCAGCGTGAACAGCTCGGTCGCCGCGCACACGCGCAGCGCGGCCTCGCGCCCGCCGGCCAGCCGGAACGACACCATGCCGCCGAAGCGGCGCATCTGCTTGGCCGCGATCTCGTGGCCGGGGTGCTCGGGCAGCCCCGGGTAGAGCACGTGGCTCACCGCCGGGTGGCCGACCAGCAGCTCGACGATCCGCTCGGCGTTGTCGCTGTGGCGCTCCATCCGCACCGCGAGCGTCTTGAGCCCGCGCAGGGTCAGCCAGTTGTCGAACGGGCCCGGCACCTGGCCGGCCGCGTTCTGCAGGAACGCCAGCTGCTCGGCCAGCGCGTCGTCGTCGGTGACCAGGGCGCCGCCCACGACGTCGGAGTGCCCCCCGATGTACTTGGTCGTCGAGTGCAGGACGACGTCGGCGCCCAGCGCCAGCGGCGTCTGCAGGTACGGCGAGGCGAACGTGTTGTCCACGACGAGCCGCGCCCCCGCGGAGTGCGCCTCCTCGGCGACGGCGGCGATGTCAGCGATGCCCAGCAGCGGGTTGGTCGGCGTCTCGCTCCACACGAGCCGCGTGGTGGGGCGCATCGCCGAGCGCAGCGCCACCACGTCGGACAGGTCGACGGTGCTGTACTCGACGCCCCAGTGCGTGAGGACCTTGTCGACCAGCCGGAACGTGCCGCCGTACGCGTCGTGCGGGAGGACCAGGTGGTCGCCGGGGCGCAGCGCGCTGCGCAGCAGCACGTCCGCCGCCCCCATCCCGGAGCCGAACGCCAGCCCGTGCCGCCCGCCCTCCAGCGCGGCCAGCGCCTCCTGCAGCGCGGTGCGGGTGGGGTTGGCGCTGCGGGCGTACTCGAACCCGCCCTGGCGCAGGCCGCCCACGCCGTCCTGGGCGAACGTGGAGGACAAGTGCAGTGGCGGGATGACCGCGCCGGTGCCGGGGTCGGGGTCCTGGCCCGCGTGGATGGCATTGGTCGAGAAGCCGCGCATGGCGGTCACGCTACGGGCAGCGTCGGAGTCTCTTCTGGCCGGCATACCGGGTACAGCGCCGCCGCCGCCCGGGTCATTCCGCACCGCCCCGTGACCTGGGCTCCAGATCCACTCGGGCCGGGCGCGCCCTCGTGACCAGCGCCTCCCCGATCCGCCCCGCAGCGCCCCTCCAGGACGACCGCGCGCACCCCGTGGCCACCGCGCACACGTCCTGACATGTGCGCGGTGGCCAACGGGTGTGCGCGGTGCGCCAGAACGTGATCGACGCGGCGCGGGGACCACCCCTCAGCCGCCCAGGAACGCCAGCACGTCCGAGCGGGTCACCACCCCGGCGGGCTTGCCGTCCACCAGCACCAGCGCGGCGTCGGCGTCGGCGAACGCGCTCATCGCCGTGTCCAGCGGCTCCCCCGCCCCGATCGTGGGCAGCGCGGGCGACATGTGCTTGTCGAGGCGGTCGGACAGCTGCGCGCGCCCGGTGAACAGCGCGTCGAGCAGGTCGCGCTCGATGACCGAACCGGCGACCTCGGCCGCCATCACCGGCGGCTCGGCGCGCACGACCGGCATCTGGGAGACGTGGAACTCGCGCAGGTACTGCACGGCGTCGGCGACGGTCTCGTTCGGGTGGGCGTGCACGAGGTCGGGGATCCGGCCGTCCTTGCGGCGCAGCACGTCGCCGACGGTGGAGCCCTGCGCGGGCGGCAGGAAACCGTAGCCCGCCATCCACCGGTCGTCGAAGACCTTGCCCAGGTAGCCGCGCCCGCCGTCGGGCAGCAGCACGACCACGACGGCGTCCTCGGGCAGCTCGGCGGCCAACCGCAGCGCGGCCACCGCGGCCATCCCGCACGAGCCGCCGACCAGCAGCGCCTCCTCGTTGGCCAGCCGCCGGGTCATCGCGAAGGAGTCGCCGTCGGAGACGGCGATGATCCGGTCGCAGACGTCCTTGTCGTAGGTGGTCGGCCAGAAGTCCTCACCGACGCCCTCGACCAGGTACGGCCGGCCGGTGCCGCCGGAGTACACCGAGCCCTCGGGGTCGGCGCCGACGATCTGCACCCGCCCGTCGGAGACCTCCTTGAGGTAGCGCCCGGTGCCCGAGATCGTGCCGCCGGTGCCGATGCCGGCCACGAAGTGGGTGATCCTCCCGTCGGTCTGCTCCCAGATCTCCGGGCCGGTGCCCTCGTAGTGCGAGAGCGGGTTGTTCACGTTGGCGTACTGGTTGGGCTTCCAGGCGCCGTCGATCTCGCCGACCAGCCGGTCGGACACCTTGTAGTAGGAGTCGGGGTGGTCGGGGTCGACCGCCGTCGGGCAGACGACGACCTCCGCCCCGTAGGCGCGCAGCACGTTGCGCTTGTCCTCGCTGACCTTGTCCGGGCAGACGAACACGCACTTGTAGCCCTTGCGCTGGGCGATCATGGCCAGGCCGACGCCGGTGTTGCCCGACGTGGGCTCCACGATCGTGCCGCCCGGGCGCAGCTCGCCGGCGGCCTCGGCCGCCTCGACCATGCGCTTGGCGATGCGGTCCTTCACACTCCCGCCGGGGTTCATGTACTCGACCTTGGCGAGCACGGTGGCCCGAATGCCGTCCGCGACCGCGCCCAGGCGCACCAGCGGCGTGTTCCCGACCAGATCGGAGATGTGCTCCACGTAGCGCATGCTCCAATCGTCGCACTCGCGGCGGAACGGCGTCGGGGTGTCGTACGTTGAGCGCCCGACAGGACAGGGGGCACACCGCCATGGCTGATCAACGAGGGTCCAACCCGGCGAAGCGGGCGCTGGCCCTGGTCGCAGGCGGGCTGCTGCTGCTGGTCGGGATCGCGCTGCTGGTGCTGCCCGGGCCGGGGCTGCTGCTGGTGCTGGCCGGGCTGCTGGTGCTGTCCACCCAGTTCCCCTCCGTGGACAAGTACGTCGACCCGGTGCAGGACCGGGCGATGAAGGCCGCCGAGGACAGCGTGTCCTCCCCACTGCGGATCACCCTGTCCGTGCTGTTCGGGCTCGGGTTGGTCGGCGTCGGGGTGACCTGGGGCCTGCTGGGGCCGCGGGTGCCGCTGGGCGGCTGGCCCACCGGGTCGAGCCTGATCCTGTCCGGGCTGATCCTGCTGGGCCTGCTCGTCTACAGCTACCGGCGGGTGGCGGCCCGCAGGCGCGAGCAGTCGGTCGACCACCCGCGCCCCGTGTAGCAGTCCGCGCCCTCACCGCTGCGGCGCCCCCGGGGTGATCACGAGCGCGGCCGGTGGCGGCGCCGGGCACTCGACGATCGGTTCCGGGCCGCCGAGCAGGGCCAGCGCGGTGACGCCGATCAGCGCCGTCGTCACCACGGCGAGCACCACGACGGCGACCAGCAGCCGCCGCGCCCTGCCGCGCTGGACGGCGTGGTCGGTGGCGTCGCGCTCCAGGCTGGCCCGCAGGAAGTGCAGCTCGCTGGGCGCCAGCTCGTCGCCGGCCGTGCCGGCGGCCCAGTCGACGGCGTCGGCCAGCGGGCGGCCGCGCAGCAGCAGGCCGGGGTCGGTGCCGCCGTCCTGCCAGCGGCGGGCGGCCTCGGCCAGCGCACCGCGCACCGCGTGCCCGGAGCGGTCCTCGGCCAGCCAGCCGACCAGCCGCGGCCAGCAGTGCAGCAGCACGTCGTGGGTGATCTCGACGGTGCCCTCGCCGAGGGTGAGCACCCGGGCCGCCACCAGCCGGTCGACGACCGGCGCCGCCTCGGCCAGCTCGGCCAGCTCGTCGACCGGCGCCCGCCTGCGGGCGGGCTCGGCGTCGTCGGCGACCCGGACCAGGCGCAGCAGCACCGTGCGCACGATCCGCTGCTCCTCGACGCCCAGACCGGCGTAGACGGCCTCGGCGACCCGCGTCGCGGCCCCGTCCAGCCCACCGCCCGCCCGGTAGTCGGCCACGGTGAGCTCGGCGCCCGCCGCGCTCGCCCAGGTCGCCGACAGGGCCAGCGACAGCAGCGGCAGCGCGCCCGGTGCGTGCGCTCCCCCGGCCGAGCCGTCACGCAGCTCGTGCAGCAGCAGCTCGACCAGGCCGTCGCCGACGGCCCGGCCCGCCCCGGTGGCCGGCCCGACGATCGCCTGCCGCAGCTCGTCGGGGGCCATCGCGCCGACGACCACGGGTCCGGCGTCGAGGGCGGCCGCCAGCACCGGCTCGCGGCGGGCGCGGTCGAGCCGGTCGGCGCGCAGCCCCACCACGACGACAGTGCCCTGCGGGCCGGTGGTGGCCTCCTCCAGCATCGTCAGGAACGCCGCGCGGGCCGGGGCCGACGCGGTGAAGAGCTGTTCGAGCTGGTCGAGGACGACGACCGGGGCTGGGGCGCCGGGGCGGGGCCGGTCGGCGCCGAGCAGCTCGGCCAGCTGCCCGGCCGGGTCGGATCCGGGCGTGCCGTAGCGGACCGGGCGGTTGGGCGCCTCCCGGCGCAGCGCGGCCATCAGCCCGGCGCGCAGCACCGAGGTGGTGCCCGCCCCGGACGCACCGACCACGGCCACCAGGCCACCGCCCGCCGCCCCCGCCGCCGATAATCGGCCGACCAGCTCGGCGACGAGCCCCGCGCGGCCGTGGAAGCGCTCGGCGTCGTCCTCGACGTAGGGGGTGAGCCCCCGGTACGGGTCGGCGGTGTGGGTCTGGGCTCCCGCGTCGATCACCCGGCGCAGCGCGCGCGCCCACTCCGCGCGCTGCTCCGGATCGGTCACCCGGCACGCCCAGACGATCTGGTCGAGGCGGTCGGCGGTCGGCAGCGAGCGACCCTGGATGTAGTCCCGGATGGTCGTGAAGGGCAGCCCGAACCGCGCCCCGGGCGCCTCGGCCGTCACACGTTCGAGTCGTCTGTAGCTGAGGTTCGATCTCGCCTTGAGCGACAGCAGGGCGGCGGCGAGGTCCGCGCGGTCGCGGACGTCGCGCGGATCCGGGTCGGAGGCGTCCGCCCCGGTAGGAGGGTCCTGTGCCATCGGGCTCCTTGTGCGACGACGGTGTGCGGGCGTGGCTGAAGTCGTTCCACATATCACCCAGCGTTACCGCTCGGCGCCTGTACGAATTCGTACGGATGGTGCCGGAGGCGCTCCTTCGGGGCGCCTGCGCCCTCCGCGACGGGCTACTGTTCGCGCTCCAGGGGCACGTCACCGGCCCGAAGGGCACATCGGACGGTGGCGGCGCGCCCACCCGTCACGGCTGGCCGCGGCGGGATCCACCACGCACGGGAGGGGCGTGTGCCGGTGCGAGCCGGGAGACGAGACGATCCGGGAGGGGAGGCGGCCCGCCGGGACGCCGAGCTGGACCGGCTGGCCGCGGCGGCCGCGACCGGCGACCGCGGATCGGTGAGCCGGCTGCTGGAGCTGGTGCGCCAGCCCGTGCTCGGCTACTGCCGGGCGCGCATGGGCAGCCGGGCCGTCGGGTTGCAGACCGCCGAGGACGTCGCGCAGGACGTCCTGCTGGCGCTCTGCGGGGCGCTACCGCGCTACCGCAGCGGCGAGAAGCCGGTGATGGCGTTCGTGTTCGGCATCGCCAGCAACAAGGTGGTCGACGCGTTCCGGGTGGCCGGGCGCGACCGCTCCGACCCCACCGACGGGATGCCCGACGAGGCCGACGGCGGCCCCGGTCCGGAGCTGCGCGCGGTGCTGGGCAGCCAGGTCGACGAGCTGCGCACGCTGCTCGGGGAGATCCCGGAGAACTACCGGGAGGTGCTGGTGCTGCGGGTCGCGCTGCACTACTCGGCCGAGGAGACCGCGCAGATCATGGGCTCGAGCGCGGGGGCGGTCCGGGTGATGCAGCACCGGGCGATGGCCAAGCTGCGCAAGCTGATCGCCGACCGCCCGGTCGGCTGAGGACACTCCACCCAGGACGGCTCCGGGCCGGGCCTCAGCCGCGCCGTGCGCCCGCCGCGGCCGCGTCCTGGCCGTGGGACAGGGCCAGGCCGATCACGGCCTCGCAGAGCGGGCAGGGGCGCCCGAGCGGGGCGGCGAGGGCCGCGGGGAGGAAGACCCGCCCGCAGACCGCCTGCGCCTTGCCCACCTCGGACAGCTCCGCGCTCCGGTCGCCCGCCAGGTAGTGCGCGAAGGAGACGGGCCCCTCCTCGGCGACGAGGGTGGCGCTGAGCACATCCACGGCGGTGCCCTTCTCGAGCGGGTCTTCGGGGTGGAGTCCGCCCGGCGGGTCGGGGGGCGAGCCGCCGGACGGACTTTCCCGATCGGCTGTTCAGCCGATCTGCCGTGAAGTGCAGCAGGAATCGTCGGCGGGCGGCAAGTCGGGTGCGCGAACACCACCCGACAGGTACCTCACGGCAATTCCGGCCCGTGACGGCACGCGCATTCCGGTCGTCGCCGCGATCGGCGGGCGACCCGGCCGCCATGTGGGCGTGAACGGCCCGGTCGCGTCGTACTGAACGAGGTCCCGCGGCCCGGTGACCGAGGGTGGCCAACAGCGATCCGCACACCGGTGAGGCGCGCGAATGATGAGCGGCGACAGTTCTCCATGGCTTTCGGGAGGCCCTGTACGAACCGTCGAATAGCTGTACGGCATACGCCGAGCAGCCTTACCGAATAGACTCTGTTCGGGCGATTCAGTCGGCCGTCGGGATGGGACGGCGGCGTGCGGCCGCCACCGCGGGCAGGGTGCCCGCCAGTGCGGCCACCGCGACCAGCGCCACCGCCGAGAGCAGCAGCGTCCCGACGGGCACCACCGCGCGCTCCTGCAGCACCGCCACCGCCAGCACCCCGAACAGCACGCCCAGACCGGTGCCGATGACCACGCCCGCCAACCCGAGCAGGGTGCTCTCCACCCCGATCGAGGCCACCGCCTGCGCCGGGGTCAGCCCCAGCGCGCGCAGCGTCGTCGACTCGCGGTGCCGCTCGCGGACGGCCAGCGCCAGCGCCACGGCCACCCCGCACACCGCAACCAGCACCGTCGCCGCGATCAGCCCGAACGCCACGCCCCGGGTCAGGTCCATCGTGCCGGACAGCTCGCTGCGCAGGTCGGCGGGCACCTGCACGAGCACCCCCGGATCGGCGGCCACGGCGGTGGAGACCGCGGTGCGCAGCGCCTCCACGTCCGCCCCGCCGTCCGGGTCGACCAGCAGCTGCCGGCTGGTCGGCGGGTCGGGCACGATGCGCGGCAGGTCGGTGGGGTGCACCGTCATCGGGCCCAGCACCCCGCTGGACCGGTACACCGCGACGACCCGCAGCTCGACGGGTGCGCCGGGCACGTCGAAGGTCAGCGGATCGCCGAGCCCCACCCCCCACGCCGCGGCCTGGGCGCGGTCCAGCGCGACGGTGCCGGGCGCGAGATCGGCCAGCGAACCGGCGTCGGTGGCGCCGTCGCACAGCGCGGGGAAGGCGGCCGTGTCGACGGCGGTGAGGTCCATGCTGGCCTCGCCGGAGCGCATCGTGGCGCTCTGCACGAGGGCCACCTGCCCGGCCTCGGGCAGCGCGGCGATCCGCTGCGGCAGGTCGGCGGGCAGCGCCTGCTGACCGGCCGCGACCGCCGTCACGTCGGCGGGGAACTTCGACTCGATGCGGTCCTGCACCGAGGAGCTCATCGACTCCAGGCCGACCAGCACCACCGCCAGCAGCAGGCTCGCAAGGACGAGCGCGGCGGCGGTCGTGCTGGCCCGGTTCGGGGCGTTGCGGGTCGAGCGCACGGCCAGCCGCCCGGACATGCCGATGATCGGCGACAGCGCCGTGCCCAGCAGCCAGGCCACCCCGGGCAGCAGCACCGGGCCGGCCGACACCACCGCGCCGAACGCCGCCACCCCGGCGCCGGAGACCAGGGCGAGCGCGACCGTGGGATCGGCCGTCCCGGCGGCCAGCACCACCGCGGCGGCCGCCCCGGCGCCCAGCGCCCCGGCCGCGACCAGCCGGAGGGTCGTCCAGAGCGGGCTGCGTACCGGCTCGCTGCCCTCGTCCGCGGCGGCGGGGTGCTCACCGCTCGCCCGCATCGCCGACCCGACGGCGGCGGCCACGGTGACGAGCGTGGCGCCGACCACGCAGGCGGCCATCAGGCCCGGGGGCACCGGGGGCGCGGGCAGGTCCTGGCCCAGCAGCTGCCGGATGGCCAGCCGCACCCCGTCCACCAGCAGCAGCGACAGCCCCACCCCGAGCAGACCCGCGGCCAGCCCGGTGCTGGCCGCGTCGACCAGCAGCGCGCGCAGCAGCTGCCCGCGGTCGGCCCCGACGCGGCGCAGCAGCAGCACCGTGCGCCGCCTGCCCGCGGCCACCGTCGCGTACACGCAGGACGTGGTGAGCGCGGCGGCCAGCACCGCGGTGCCGCCGAACACGGCCAGCGCGGCGAAGATGCCCTCCAGCGACCCGAACGCGCTGCTCAGCTCGGCCGCGCGCACCGAGACCGCGTCGGTCACCACGGCGGCACCGCCGACCGCGGCGGCCAGCCGTGGGCCCACGTCCGACGGCGAGGCGCCGGGCGCCAGCAGCACGTCGAGCTGGGTCGGGTCGGCCCCGGTCATCCGGGTGAGCATGTCGGGGCGCAGCAGCACCGTGTTGACGGCCTGCAGGCGCACGGTGGCCACCCCGGTCACGGTGAAGGGGATGGCCCGCCCGTCGGCGCCGCTGAGCGTGACCGTGGCGCCGGGCTGCAGCCCTCGCCTGCGGGCGGTGTCCTCGCTGACCGCGGCCTCGTCGAACCCGGTCGGCAGGCGCCCGGCGACCACCGGGAACCGCGACAGCGGCCCGTCGACCACCGACATGGCCGTCCACGGCTCGCCGTCGCCCGGGGCGCCGGGGGCCGACAGCAGCACGCCGCCCGCCCCGAACCCGGCCACCGCGGCCACCCCCGGGGTGCGCTGGACCCGCTGCGCCACCGCCGCCGACACCCCCGGCGGGGGCTCCTCGCCGATGACGGGCGCCTGCGCCACCGACGGCGCTCCCGCCGTGGCCGGCGCGGTCACCACCAGCGCCACCGAGGGCGGCGTACCGGCCAGCTCGCGCACGATCGCGCTGCGCGCGCTGTCGGTGAGCAGCAGCGACGCCGCCGCGAACGCCGTCGCCACCGCGACCACCAGCCCGATGAGCAGCTGGCGCCCGGGCCGGCGCCAGCTCTCGATGAGCACGGCGCGCAGGACGGCGGCGCGCACCCGTGCCTACGCGGGTCTGGCGGACGGGCCGGCCGGCAGCGCCAGCCGGGAGGCGGCGGCCGACGCGGCCGGGTAGACCCCGGTGCCGCCCGGGTAGCCGCCACCGATCGCCGCGGCCCGGTAGCCGCCGGTCATCCACCCGTCGGCCGGCATGCGGTCGAGGACGGTCAGCGCCTCCAGCACCACCGGGGCCGTCGGGTTGGCGATCTGCGCGGCCAGCGCGCCCTGGTGCAGCAGCAGCACGTGGTCGGTGTGCTCGGCGGCCAGCGGGTCGTGGGTGACCATCACGATGGTCTGCCCCAGCTCGTGCACCGAGGTGCGCAGGAACTGCAGCATCTCCCGCGCCGTCGTCGCGTCCAGGGCGCCGGTGGGCTCGTCGGCGAAGACGACGTCGGGCCGCGGCAGCAGCGCCCTGGCCATCGCCACCCGCTGCTGCTGGCCCCCGGACAGCCGGGTCGGGCGCTGCTTGAGCACGCGGCCCAGGTCGAGCGCCTCGACGACGGTCTTCAGCCACTGCCCGTCGACCTTGCGACCGGCCACCTCCAGCGGCAGCGTGATGTTCTGCTTCACGCTGAGCTGGGGCAGCAGGGCGTAGGACTGGAAGACGAACCCGATCCGGTCGCGGCGCAGCTTGGTGAGCTTCTTCTCCGGCAGCTGGGTGAGGTCGGTCGGGCCCAGCAGCACCCGGCCGCTGGTCGGGGCGTCCAACCCGGCCATGCAGTGCAGCAGCGTCGACTTGCCCGAGCCGGACGGCCCCATGATGGCGGTGAACCGGTTGCGCTCGGCGGACACCGAGAGCCCGGCCAGCGCGCGGACGGCGCCGGGGCCGCTGCCGTAGTCCTTGACCAGGTCGATGGTCTGGACGCCGACGGTGCCCTCCTTCCAGGGCACCAGCTCGCCGCCGACCTCGCCCGCCGAACCCTCCGGCGCGGGCGCCCACTCGCCCTGCGGGCCGGACATCGGCCGGCCGGTGCCGGGCCAGTGCTCCGGCGCGCGCTGCACCGGCACGAGCTCAGAGACCTGCAGGTGCGGGCCGGAGTCGGAGCCGACGGCCTCGATCCGGGTGGCGTCCTCCTCGGGACGGCCGGGCGCGACCGCGGCGCGGGCGGGAGCGCGCCGCTCCTCCGGCCGGTAGGGCGCCGTGACGTCCTGGTGGGGGGCCGGGCCCGACGGGTGGCCGGGGCGTCGGTGGTCCGCCGGGCCCCGCGGGGCCACGACGTCGGGACGGGGGTAGCGCGAGGTGCCTGCGGCCGGGTCGTAGGAGCCGGTGGCCGCGGCGGGCACCGCGCCCGCGGCGTAGCGGCCGCTGCGCGGGTCGCCGTCGGCGACGGTCGCGGGACCGCTGTCGTCCGCACGGCGGCGCGGGTCGGTGCCCGGGACGCCGTAGCGCCCGGTGGCCGCGGCAGGCGCCTGGACGGGCGGGACGCCGGGGCGCCCGTTCTGCGGGTAGCGGCCGGTGCCGCCGACGACCTGCGTCGGACCGCTGTCGTCGGGGCGGCGCGGCGCCGGGGCCTCCGGCCGGGGGAACCGACCGCTCGCCGCGGCCGGGGGGAACCCCGGTCCGCTGTCGGTGGCCGGCCGGACCGGGTAGTTGCCGGTGGGGGCGGGCCCGGCCATCGGGTCGGGCCCGGTGCCGTACGGCGCCGGGTAGCGACCGCTGCGGGCGGCGTCGCCCTGGCCGGGTGCGGTGCGGATCGGTCCGCTGTCGCCGGGGCGACCGTCGGGGCGTCCGTCGGCGACCGGGTAGCGGCCGGTGGCGCCGGGGGCGGGGCGCTCGTAGCCGCCGCTGCCGGTCGCGGAGTAGCGACCGGTGCCCTCGCCCGCCGCGGCCCGCTCGGGGCCGGTCGACCCGGCCCGGCGGTACTGGGCGGTGCTGGACACGGCGTTCGGCACGGGGCCCGCCGGGGCGCGGCCGGGCAGCTCGACGGGCCCGGAGTCGGTGCCGGTGTAGCGGAAGCGGCCGGTGCCCTCGGCGGGCCCGGCGGAGCGACCCGTGGCCGCGGCGCGCGCCGACTCGTCGGGCTCGGTGCGCCGGCTGCGGCGGCTGGTGGTCTCGCCGGCGCGGGCCGCCTCGGCGCGCTCCGCGCGCCGGCTGCGCCGGGACGTGCCGGTGACCTCGGCGGGAGCGGGGCGCTCGTCCTCGGCGGCGCGACCGGCGCGCCGGCCGGTGTCGACGCCGCGGTCGGCCGCGGCCTCCCGCTCGGCGCGCCTGCTGCGCCGTCCGGTGGCCTCGGCGGAGGTGCCGCGCTCGGCGCGGCGTTCGGCACGGGTCTCGGCGCGGCTCGGCCGGCCCGTCGCGGGCCGGTCGGTCGAGCCCAGGGCACCCCGGCCGAAGCCCGGGTCCTCGGCGGACCAGGAACCGGTCGCCGAGTAGCGCCCGCTGCGGTCGGACGGGGTGGCGGTGTAGCGGCCGCTCGCCTCGGAGTCGGCGCGGGTGGCCGGGCGGTCGGTCCCGGCCTGCTCGACGGCGCGGCGCGCGGCCCGGCGACCGGTCGTGCCGATCCCGTCGGGCACGCCGTGGCGGCCGGAGTCGAACCGGTCGGCGGCGGAACGGTCGGTGCCGGAGCGGTCGGTGCCGGAACGGTCGGCGGCCGAGCGCTCGACGGGCGAACGGTCGGCGCGCTCGTCGGCGGCGCGGCGGTCGGCCCGGCGGCGGCCGGTGACCGGCGCCTCGGCGGCCTCGGCGCTCAGCCGCGCCGCCCGGCGGCCGGTGCCGAACGCACCGGAGTCCTGGGCGTTCGCGTCGTGGCGACCGGCGGCCCGGCGGGCGGTGGAGCGGCGGCCCGCGGTGGCCGCCTCGTCGGCGGGGCCGTCGGTGCCGTAGCGGTCGGCGTCGTAGCGGCCGGTGCCGTAGCGCTCGGCCCCGGTGCGGTACGAGCCGGTGCCGTACGGGTCGACGCGGTAGGCCCCGGAGGTGTCGGCGCCGCGGGGTTCGGCCCGGTAGCGGCCGGACCGCTCCGCGTCGTGACCGGTGGCGGCGTCGGCATCGCCGTGGCGGCCGGCCGCGCGGTAGCGGCCGGAGTCGGTGGGCGTGCCGTACCCGCCGGACGCCGTACGGCGCTCGCCGTGGCGTCCGGATCCGTCGTCGCGTCCCCCAGTGCTGTGCCGGCCGGTGCCGTTGGCCGAGATGAGGTCCGACACCGTCGGGCGGTCGTGCTGGGAGCGCTGCCGGCCGGTCAGGAGTCCGACTTCCGGGTCCGGAGCCACACCTGGTGCGGAGCAGGGTGCGGTTCCACACCGATCAGATCTCGGACGGACATCAGGAGAAACCCTTCAGGTGGGGAGCGAACCGGCCGCTGGGGATCGGCCGGACCGTCGTGCGCAGTGACTGCCTTCCCCGATGGTTCAGTCGAATCACCCGCAGGTCAGTGCCGGGTCGGCGAATGGGCACACTCGCGCGGCGGCCGGTAGCGGCGCACCGCCCGCGGGGGTCATGCCCGTTCGACCCGCCGCAGACCGCCGCCCGGCCGCCATGACTCGATCACGAGCATGGTGGCCGAGTCGTTCAACCGGGTGACGACGACCTCATCGATCTCGGCGCGGAAGTGCTCGCCCTCGGGACCCTCGGTGAGCGCTCCGACGGGCACCGCCCGTCCGGAGAGCTTGGCGTCACCCGCCCAGGTGGTCTTGTCCTGGGGCGGGTCGGGTGACGGGGCGTGCAGCGCGAACCGCGGGTCTCGGCGGAGGTCGGCCCCCTTGCGCGAGCCCGGCATCGACCCGAAGGTCACCTCGCCGTCGCGGAACTGGGCCTCGATGCCGGAGACCCGCGGCGAGCCGTCGGCCCGGAGCGTCGCGATGATCTTGTTCTCGCCGGCGTCGAAGATCTTCCGCACGCGTGCGGCGAACTCCGGCTCGGCGTCCTCGACGTCCTTCCACGTGGCCATGCGCCGAGCATGCCGTGCGCCCCCGACAGTTCCGCGCGGCCGGATCAGGGCGCCGCGCACCGGTCGGGAACGCTCCACCCGGGGTTACCGCGAAGTACGATCCTGGTCGTACCCACCAACAGGCAGGAGACACCGACGATGCCCGAAGCTGTGATCGTCGCGGCGGCCCGGTCCCCCATCGGCCGCGCAGGCAAGGGGTCGATGACCACGATCCGCCCCGACGACCTGACCGCGCAGATCGTGCGCGCCGCGCTCGACCAGGTCCCGGCCCTCGACCCCACCGACATCGACGACCTCATGCTCGGCTGCGGCCTGCCCGGCGGCGAGCAGGGCTTCAACATGGCCCGCGTCGTCGCGGTGCTACTCGGGTACGACACCCTCCCCGGCACGACGGTCACCCGGTACTGCTCGTCGTCACTGCAGACCACCCGCATGGCGATGCACGCGATCCGCGCCGGCGAGGGCGACGTGTTCATCTCCGCGGGCGTGGAGACCGTCTCGCGCCTGGCGAAGGGCAGCTCGGACGCCTGGCCCGACACCCGCAACCCGCTGTTCGCCGACGCGCAGGCGCGCGGCAAGCAGGCCGCCGAGGCCGGTGCGGAGTCGTGGGACGACCCGCGCTCGCAGGAGGCGCTGCCCGACGTCTACATCGCCATGGGCCAGACCGCGGAGAACCTGGCCCGGCTCAAGGACGTCAGCCGCGAGGACATGGACCGCTTCGGCGTGCGGTCGCAGAACCTGGCCGAGAAGTCGATCGCCAACGGCTTCTTCGCCCGCGAGATCACCCCGGTCACGCTGCCCGACGGCACCGTCGTCTCCTCCGACGACGGGCCGCGCGCCGGCGTCACCTACGAGGGCGTGGCCGGGCTCAAGCCGGTCTTCCGGCCCAACGGGCGGGTCACCGCGGGCAACTGCTGCCCGCTCAACGACGGCGCCGCGGCGCTGGTGATCATGTCGGACACCAAGGCGGCCGAGCTCGGGCTCACCCCGCTGGCCCGGATCGTCTCCACCGGCGTGTCCGGGCTGTCGCCGGAGATCATGGGCCTGGGCCCGGTGGAGGCCTCGAAGCAGGCGCTGGCCAGGGCGGGCATGAGCATCGACGACGTCGACCTCGTGGAGATCAACGAGGCGTTCGCGGCCCAGGTCATCCCGTCGGCCCGCGACCTGGGCATCGACGAGGACAAGCTCAACGTCAACGGCGGCGCCATCGCGCTCGGCCACCCGTTCGGCATGACCGGCGCCCGGATCACCACCACGCTGATCAACGGCCTGCGCACGCACGACAAGACCATCGGGCTGGAGACGATGTGCGTCGGCGGCGGGCAGGGCATGGCGATGGTCATCGAGCGCCTGAACTGACACCCCGCGCACGACGACGGCGGCCGGTCCCCGAGGGGCCGGCCGCCGTCGTCGTACTGGGTCGTACTAGTGCGGGATCACTCGCGGAAGTAGCTCAGCAGCCGCAGGATCTCGATGTAGAGCCAGACCAGGGTGGTCATCAGGCCGAAGGCCACGTACCAGGCGAAACCGGCCGGCGCGCCCTCGCGGACCGCGCGGTCGGCCATGTCGAAGTCGAGCAGGAGGCTGAACGCCGCCACGCCGATGATGACCAGGCTGATCACGATCGACAGGAAGCCGCCGCTGCCCATGCCCAGCGCGTCGCCGAAGAAGGCCTGCGAGACGAACCGGACCAGCACCAGGACCAGGACGCCGATGAGGGCGCCCATCATCCAGCGCTGGAAGCGCGGGGTGACCCGCACGGCGCCGGTCTTGTAGACGACCAGCATGCCGAGGAACACCCCGGCGGTGCCGATGACCGCCTGCACGGCGATGCCCGGGTAGATGCTGTTGAACACCCCGCTGATGCCGCCCAGCGCGACACCCATGGCCGCGGAGTAGCCCAGCACCAGTGCGGGGTTCGAGCTCTGCCGGAAGATGACGACCAGCGACAGGACCAGGCCGATGATGAAGGCCGGGAGGACGAGCCAGTACTGCCCGGTCAGGGCGGTGAGCACGCCGGTGACCAGCGCTGTGCCCGCGGTGATGGAGGTCTTGATGACGACGTCGTCGACGGTCAGCGGACGCTGGTCGACGCCGGAGCGGTCTCCCCGCGCCGCTGTGTCGGGCGCACGCCCCGTGGCGTCGCCCTGGGGGCCGAAGCCGGCGTATCCGCCGCCCTGCCCACCGGGCAGGTTGCGGAACGCCGGGTTGCTGCTGGTGCGCACCTGTTCCTCCTCGGAAGCGTGTCGAGCGTCCGTCTCGTTCAACGCAGGTCCTGCGCCGCACGTTCCCGCTCGGTAAAACCGACTTTACTGCTGGCCGCCGGTGTCGGGCCGGCGCGCCCCCGGCGGCGGGTCGAGCGCGATCCCGGCATCCTCCAACGCGGCCTCGGTGATCAGGCGCGCGTATACCCGATCGTGACCGACCGCCGTGGCCAGCGGCGCGTCCACCTCGACCTGCCGGCACACGTCGAGCAGCGCGTCGTCGTAGGCGGCCAGCACGGCCGTGCGGCGGACGTGGGTGCGCTGCTCCCGGGAGCGGACCTCGCGGCGCAGGCGGCGCAGGTCGGCGACGGTGGACTCCAGCGGAGTCGCGGTGGGCTGGTGGCGGGACCGCCTGCGCTCGGCCACCCTGGCCACGAGGGCAGGCAGCACCCGCAGCGACACCCAGAACACCAGCGTCGGGGTCGCCGCGATCAGCAGGTAGAGCAACAGGCCCGCAACGGCCGGACGGTCGCCAGCCACGTGCCCAGCCTACGCCGCCGCGGCGCGTCCGCCCAGGTAGTCGCCCCGATCCCGGCAGAACCGGCGGGACCGGGCGCGGCTGGCTACGCTCCGCCCGTCGGGCACGGGGCCCGGAACGGAGGCCGAGATGTGGGCGTTCCTGTCGGCGCGGCTGCGGATGTGGCTGATCCTCGCGGTCGGCGCTCCGCTGCTCGGCTGGCTGCTGGGCAAGGTCGGTGACGCCATCGAGAAGCGGCGCGGCCCGACCACCCTGACCAGGGTCCTGCAGAAGGGCCGCGACTGGCTGGCCAGCCGAGCCCGCGGCCCGCTGTCGGCCCGGCGCGCCGCGGAGACCGCCGGCCCGCGCGACCCGGGCGTGCCCGCTCGCTGATCCCGGCCACGGCTGGCACCGTGCACCCGTGACCGCATTCGTACTGGTGCACGGGGCCTGGGGCGGTTCGTACGCGTTCCGGGCCGTGCGCGGCCTCCTGCACGCCGACGGCCACGAGGCCGTCTCGCCCAGCCTCACCGGCATCGGTGAGCGCGCCCACCTGACCGGCCCGCACGTCGACCTCTCCCTGCACGTCCTCGACGTGGTCAACGCCATCCGCTACGAGGACCTGCGCGACGTCGTCCTGCTCGGCTACTCCTACGGCGGCATGGTCGTCAGCGCGGCGCTCGACCTCATCGGCGACCGGGTCCGCGAGGTCGTCTACCTCGACGCGTTCGTCCCCCGCGACGGCGACAGCGTCGCCACCCTGACCGGCGGCCCACCGCCGGCCGGCCTCCCCGAGCTGGGCGCCCCCTGGTCGGCGCCGGCCCCGGTCCGGCAGTACGAGGACCCGGCCGCCGCCGAGCGGGCGGCCCGGCGCCGGGTGCCGCAGCCGCTGGGCACCTTCACCGAGCCCGTGCGCCTGGCGGTGCCGCTGGAGGAACGCGGCCTCGGCCTCACCTACGTCCGCGCCACCGCCGACCCCGACGGCGCGGTCTTCGAACCCTTCGCCCGGCACGCCCGCGAGAGCCCCGCCTGGCGCTACCACGAGATCGCGACCACCCACATGGTCCCGGAGAACCGTCCCGACGAGCTCGCCGCGATCCTGCGCACCCTCGCCTGAGCCCCGGACGCCCGGACGGGACGGGCCGCTCCCACCCGGGCGGGGAGGGGCGGCGGGGACCGGCCGGGATGGCGGGGATCGCCGCACGGCGCAGCGCGCCAGGTCCTGTCGGCCCAGCAACACCCGGGTCGATCGGGCTACCTAACCCGCGCCCCGGCGGTTACCGTGCACGTCGGGGATGGTCCCGGCCCGGCCGCGGCGTCGTGCCGGCCGTCCCGGGTGCTCCCTGCCCGACGATCCCGCGTCCGCTCCCGCGCGCGGTTGGAGGTGGTCGCGTCGTGCCGACCGATCCCGGCGCTCGACCCGATCCGGCATCGATCGACCTGTGGGCCCCGTCCACGCCCGCCGGCGCCACCGAGCCCGCGCCCCCGCCGCAGCCCACCGGACGGGCCGCGGCGCCCGCGCGCGGCGGGCTGTTCGGGGGGCGGCAGCGCTCGTCCGCGTTCGGCCGCCCGGCCGACGAGCCGGCCGCGGCCGCGGACGGCTCCTTCGGCGCGGCCCGCAACGGCTACGACCGCGCCCAGGTCGACCGCCGCGTCGCCGAGCTCACCCGGCAGCTGGCCGCCGCCGAGGAGCAGCGCACCGAGACGGCGCACCGGCTGGCGGCCGAGCGGCGCCGCGGCGAGCTGGTCGAGCAGGAGCTGCGCGAGGTGCGCACGGCGATGCGGCAGGCCCCGCCGCCCGCCCCGGCCCCCGAGCCGGGCCCGGACTACGGGCAGCGGGCCGAACGGCTGCTGTGGCTGGCGGAGGCCGAGGCCAGGGAGGCGCGGTCGGCCGCGGCGGGCGACGCCGCGGCGCTGCTGCAGCACGCCCAGGCCGAGGCCGACACCCGGCGCCGGGAGGTCGAGCGCAGCCTCGCGCTGCGGGCGTCGGCGCTGGAGGCCGAGTCCGCCCGCCGCGCCGCGGCCTTCGAGACCCGCGAGCAGGAGAGCGCCGCCGTGCTGGAGGCCGCCCGCGCCGAGGCGCGGCAGCTGCGCGCGGCGGCCCGCCGGGACGTCGAGGCCATGCACCGCGACGCCGAGGAGGCGATCCGCGCGGCGCGCGCGGACGCCGTGCGGGAGACCGAGCAGGCGGTGGTGCGCCGCCGCGACGAGCTGGCGGCCGAGGTCGAGCGGCTCGAGGAGCTGCGCCACACCGCCCGCCAGGAGCTCGCCCGCCTGCACCGGCGCATCACCGACGAGCTGGCCGTCGAGCGCCCCGCCGCGGTGCGGCCGGCCGCGAGCCTGCCGCTGGCCGGGCGCGCCGAGCAGGGCGGGCCCGACCCGGACCGGTCGGTCACCGAACCGGTCACCGTCGGCCGGCGCTGACCGGCGGCCGACCGTCCGGTGTCGGCCCGCCCGATGGGACCTACCGAGCCCCGGACCGGGTCTACATCGGACCGCCCGAGGTGGCCGGAACCTGCCGGGTCCGTTGACACCGGTCGCGCCGCGCGCCGATCATCCAGGCGACCGCTCCCCCGCCGAGCCAGCTCCGACCGGGCGATGGATGTTCCGCCGAACGCTGCAGCCGGTGGTCGTCGCCGCGCGCCCCACCGGAAGGAACCCCCATGACCACTCTCGCCGCCGTCCTGGACCGCCCGGGCGTCGAGGTCGTCGACGCGCTCGACGTGCCGGTGATCAGCGGCGCGCAGTGCCAGGGCGACCTGATCGCGCTGCCGCGCCCGCTCGCCGCGCCCGCGACGACGCCGGTGCCGCCCGGCGGGGTCGACCTCGTGCCCGACTCCCACACCCTGCTGTCCTGCGACGGTCCGGCCTGCCGCTTCGACGTCCGCGACCCCGGCCCGTCGGGGCCGGTGCTGGGCGTGCTGACGGTGCCGGTCGGGGCCACGGCCTACCTCGTGCACAGCGAGGAGCACGGGGCCAACGCCTTCGGCCCGGGCACGTACGAGATCCGTCGCCAGCGCGAGCGGGCCGACGTCGTCCGGCGGGTCGCCGACTGAGGACCACCGGGCAGCGCACGCCGACCCCGGGGCCCGGCATCGAGCTCACCGAGCGGCAGCTCGCCGACTGCGCCGCCGAACGGGTCGGGTGGCTCGAGGTCGCCCGCTCGACGGCGCGCTGCGACCGGCCCGCGGCCGAGGGCGCCGTGCACGCCGCCTACGCCACGGCCGGCCTCCCGCCGCCGCAGCGCACGCTGTGGATGAGCTCGCCGCTGGGCGGGGCCGTGGCCACCGCCGCGCTCGGCGGCCGGCCGGTCGCGCCCGACGCGTTGGCGCGCTGGGCGGGGCCGGGCGCCGCCCGGCGCATCCTCGACGAGCTGCACCTGCAGTGGGACGGCGCCGCGAGCGGACGCCCCGGCCGGCCCACCGGGCCCGACGCCGCCGGCGAGCTGTGGCGCAGCCTGCGGTCCCGGCTGCGCCGCGAGCTCGGCCACGGCCGCGCCGAGCTGCTGTGGGAGCGGCTGGGCGCCGAGTTCGACGGCGAGCGGCTCGGCGGACGGCTGTGGCGCGGCTTCTCCGGCCCGCTGCGCGCGCACCTGGCCGGGCGGCTGCGCGAGCCGGCGGCCGACCCGGTGCGCGCCCGGCTCGCCGAGGCGGTCGACCCGTGGGCGGAGGCGTACCTGCTGGCCCGCCACCGGCAGGCCTTCGCCGCCGCCGGGGTGGCGGTGCCCGAGCGCCTCGCCGCGCTGGACGACGCGGTGCGCCGCACGGGCTGGTGGTGGCCGCTCCCGGACGCCGTCGTCCTCACCGAGCGGCCCACCGTGCTGCGCCACGACCGGCTCGGCGCACCGCACGCCGCCGACGGCCCGGCGATGGCCTACGCCGACGGCGTCGAGGTGCACGCCTGGCGGGGCACCCCGGTGCCCGCCGACCTGGTCGAGGGCGACGGCTGGGAGGTGTCCCGGATCCTCGCCGAGCCCGACGCCGACCTGCGCCGCTGCGCCGTGGAGCGGCGCGGCTGGGACCGGTTCGCCGCCGAGGCCGGGCTCCCCCAGGTCGGCGCGGCCGAGCCGGACCCCGGCAACCCCGGGCGCGAGCTGCGCCTCTACGAGCTGCCCGCAGGCATCCACGGCGCCGCGGCCCGGCTGCTGGTCTGCGAGAACGGCTCCCCCGACCGCGACGGCACGCACCGGCGGTTCGGGCTGCCGGTGCCGGCGGACATCCCCGACCCGACCTCGGCCGCGGCCTGGACCGACGGCGTCGACCGGGACGGGTACGCCGGCGTCCAGCGGCGCACCTGACCCCGTACCCGGCCCCTCAGCGGGCGTGCTCGGCGAGGAACCGCAGCAGGATCGCGTCGAACAGGTCGGGGCGCTCCATGTTCGGGTAGTGCGCGGTCCCGCCCACCGTCGCCGTGCGGCCGTGTGCGACGAGCCCGGCGGCGCGCTCGGCCATCGCGATGTGGTCGTCGGAGTCGATGCCGCCGATGATCGCCAGCAGCGGGGCGGTCACCCCGGGCAGCCGCTCCCAGGTCCGGGCGACCGGGGTGGGCGGTGCGGGCGCGGTGGGGCGGCCGTCGGGCCCGGTCGGGACGTGCGCGGTGATGGTGTCCAGGGCCATGGCCCTGGTGCGGGCCATCACCTCCGGGTCGGCGGCGACCACGTCGCGGTGCGGTCCGGCGCCCAGCCGCAGGAAGGTCTCGATCCACGCCTCGGCGTCGGCGGCCTCCGCGGCGCGCCGCCAGTCGGCCTGCATGCGCAGGATCCACGGGTCGCGGAAGTCGGGTTCGCTGGTGCCGGCCCCGCTGATGACCAGCGCCCTGGCCAGCTCGGGGTGCTCCAGCGCGACGTCGAGGACGGTGGAGGCGCCCATCGACACCCCGACCAGCACGGCCGGGCCGGTGTCGAGCGCCCGCAGCAGCACGGCCACGTCGTCGCAGTGGCGGAAGGGCGCGGTGGCGGTGGACGAGGCGCCGTGCCCGCGCGCGTCGACGGCGATCACCCGGTGGCCCGCCGCCACGAGCGGACCGACCTGCCCGTCCCACATCCGGTGGTCGAGGGTGCCGCCGTGGAGCAGCACGACGGGCACGCCGGCCCCGGTGTCGCGGTACGCGAGGTGCCCGTCGGGGATCTCGACCCGGCTCAGCTCCGAGGTACTCATGACAACCAAGGTGTCATAGCGCCACACGATTGACAACCCAGGTGCCAAGATGTGCGCCATGGCCGACGCCCCGCTGGACCCCGACGCGCTCGCCGACCGCCTCGCCGAGGTCTACCTGGTCGTCGGACCGCTCTACCGGCGCGTGCTGCGCGCCGTCGAGCGCGACGCCCCGGTCTCGGGCGTCTCGGTGGGCGTGCGCGCCGTGCTCGACCTGCTGTCCCGCAACGGGCCGATGACGGTCCCGCAGATGGGCCGGGCGCAGTCGCTGAGCCGGCAGTTCGTGCAGCGGATGGTGAACGAGGCCGTGGCCGCCGGGCAGGTCGAGATGGTCGACAACCCGGCCCACCGCCGCTCGCGGCTGGCCAGCCTGACCGAGGCGGGCCGGGCGACCATCGACGCCGTCACCAGCCGGGAGCACGACCTGCTGCGCAAGGTCGGCGGCGACCTGACCGCCGCCGAGGTGCGGGCCTGCGTGCGCGTGCTCGGGCAGATGCTGGCCGCGCTCGACGACGTCGACGTCGACGCGGACTGAGGTGGATCCGGCCTCGCGCATGACCGCGGCCGAGCCGGCGCCGGGTTCGGGCGATCGCCGACCGGACGAGCGTGACCCGTGCCATAGACCAGGTCCCGGCGCGCCGCTCCGTCACTCGGCGTCATCATGATGTTGGTCTGAACTGCCGTGCTCCTGCCTCCGTGTGCCGGACATAACGCCCCGTTCGACGCGAGGAGCACCCGTGGACCCGTCCGCCACCGTCACCGACTGCGAGCACGTGCTGGCCCGGGCCCTGGCCGGGCTGGGCGAGAACCACCCCGACACCCTGGCCGCGCGCAGCACCCTGGCCACGCTCTACCGGCGGGCCCGCCGCTACGACGACGCGAGCACGCAGCTCGAGGAGCTGCGGAACGGGCTGCGGGCCACCCTGGGCGGCGAGGACGAGCAGACCCTCGAGGCCCGGCAGCGCCTGGCGTTCGCCTACCGGCTGGCCGACCGCCTGACCGAGGCCGAGCGGGAGTACCAGGCCGTGGTGGAGGGGCGGGCGCGGACGCTGGGCGCCACGCACCCCGACACGCTCGTCGCCGAGGAGCACCTGGCCGCCGTGCGCCGCCGGCGCTGGCACGAGATCGTCGGCTGAGGGTCCACCCGCGAAGGCCCGATGCCCACCCCGCCGCGCACCGCCCGAACGCGGACGGCGACCGTCGTCCCACGAGACCGCTCCCACCGGCGACGAGCGGACGGCGGGCGAACAACCTTTGACGCGTTGCTCGCGGAGCGGGGCGCCAGGCCCACGACCTGGGAATCCTCTTGATCGACGACGTCGATAAACGTCGTACCGCGCAGCCGGGGATTATCGTGGAACCGAAACCGGAAACGTCGGGCCGGACACCCGGAACGCGATCGACGAGACATCCCCGGGAGCGATCGGCGACGATTCCCGACCGCCCGGAGCCCCGGCGAAGCGCCACGACACGCCGCGTGTGCCCCCGGTGGGAGTCGAACCCACACTGGGACCCTTTTAAGGGGCCTGCCTCTGCCGGTTGGGCTACGGGGGCGCGGCAACAGCGTACAAATACCGCGGCCCGGCGGCCGGATAACCCGTTGGCGGGAGACCGCCGACTTGGCCCGATGCCCAGCGCGACAATAACGCGGGCCGGACCCCGGTCGCTACCCCGGGAGGACGACCGTGAGGCACACGGTGGCCGACCCGACATCACGGTCGGTGACGTCCGGCTCGGACGCTGCCCGGCCGGCCCGGGCCGGCCGCCCATGGACGCCGCCGACGCCGGCGAGCCCCGTCGGGCGGCTCGCCGGCGTGAGCGCGGAACGGGCCGTCAGGCCGTCCGGCTGGGGGTGGACTCGGTGGTCGCCTCGACCTCGCGCCGCTCCGGGGTACCCCCGACCGGGCGCGGGTCGGTGTCGGGGCCCGGGCCCACCGGCGACCCCGACCCGGCGTCCACCGGCGGGCGGTTGCGGGCCACCCGGTCGAAGTCGGCGCGGGGGTCGTTGATCTGGCCCAGCGCCACGACCTCGCGGCCGAAGAACAGCGCCGAGGTCCAGTCGACGACGATCCGGACGCGCCGGTTCCAGGTGGGCATCCGGCTCACGTGGTAGGTGCGGTGCATGAACCAGGCCACGATGCCGCGCAGCTTGATGCCGTAGATCTCGGCGACGCCCTTGTAGAGCCCCAGGCTGGCCACCGAGCCCGCGTAGCTGTGCTTGTAGTCCGTCAGCGGCTTGTCGCGCAGCCGGGCGACGACGTTGTCGGCCAGCACCTTGGCCTGGCGCACGGCGTGCTGGGCCGAGGGGCTGGTGCGGGCCTCCGGGTCGTCCTTGGACAGGTCGGGCACCGAGGCGCAGTCGCCCGCGCTGAACACCTCGGGCATCCCGACGACCTGCAGGTCGGCGCCGCACTCGACGCGGCCGCGGGAGTCGCGGGGCAGGTCGGTGCTCTCCAGCATGGGGTTGGGCTTGACGCCCGCGGTCCAGATGATGGTGTCGGTGTCGAAGGCCTGGCCGTCGTCGAGCTCGACGTGGCCGCCCTCCATCGTCTTCACCCGGGTGTCCAGGTTGACCTCGATGTTGGCGTCGAGCAGCCGCTCGACGGTGTAGCGGCCCATCTTCGGGCCCACCTCGGGCATGATCCGGTTGGCCGCCTCGACCAGCACCCAGCGGATGTCCTCGCGGTTGATGGTGTCGTAGTAGCGGCTCGCGTAGCGGGCCATGTCGGCCAGCTCGGCGAGCGCCTCGATGCCGGCGTAGCCGCCGCCGACGACCAGGAAGGTCAACAGCCGCCTGCGCAGCGCCGGGTCGAGGGTGGTGGCCGCGGCGTCGAGCCGGGACAGCACGTGGTTGCGCAGGTAGATGGCCTCGCCGACGGTCTTGAACGCGATGCCGTGCTCGGCCAGGCCGGGGATCGGCAGCGTGCGGGCCACCGAACCCGGGGCGACGACCAGGTAGTCGTAGCCGACGGTGGTGGTGCGCCCGGCGCTCAGCTCGACCGTGACCTCGCGGCGGGCGTGGCTGATCGCGGAGACCCGGCCGGTGAGGTGCTGGCACTTGCGCAGCACCTTGCGCAGCGGCACCACCACGTGGCGCGGCTCGATGGAGCCGGCCGCCGCCTCGGGGAGGAAGGGTTGGTAGGTCATGTGCGACTGGGGGTCGATCACGGTGACCTCGGCCTCGCCGCGACGCAGCCGCTTCTGCAGCCGCAGCGCCGTGTACATGCCGACGTAGCCGCCGCCGACCACGACGATCCTCGCGTTGCTCGCCATGTCCCTTATGTTCCCACTTCCGGGGCTTGCCCACCTCCCTCTCGGGGGTGAGGTCTGTGACGATTCAGACGGCAGCGACGATTCAGCCGGCGGCGACGATTCAGCCGGCGGCGACGATTCAGCGGAGGATGCCGGCCGCCTCGGCCGCCGTCCGCAGGACCTGCTCCAGCATGGCGGGTGTCAACCGTCCCGTGAAGGTGTTCTGCTGGCTCACGTGGTAGCAGCCGAAGACCGCGAGCGGGCCCCGGGCGCCGTCGAGGTCGACCCGCACGCCGTGGCCGAACCGCGGCCGCGGGCGGGGCACCGCCCACCCGGCGTCGTCGAGCACCGGCAGCAGCGCCTGCCACCCCCACCCGCCGAGCACGACCACGGCCCGCGGCACGAGCAGCGCCAGCTCGGCGCGCAGCCACCGCGAGCACGTGTCGCGCTCCTGCGGGGTCGGCTTGTTGTCCGGCGGGGCGCAGTGCACCGGCGCGGTGATCCGGGTGTCGCGCAGCGCCAGCCCGTCGCCCTTGCGCACCGACGTGGGCTGGTTGGCCAGGCCGACGGCGTGCAGCGCGGCGTAGAGCACGTCGCCGGAGCGGTCGCCGGTGAACATCCGCCCGGTCCGGTTGCCGCCGTGCGCGGCCGGGGCCAGCCCGACGACCAGCAGCCTCGCGTCCGGCGGCCCGATGCCGGGCACCGGCCGGCCCCAGTACTCCTCGTGCCGGTAGGCCGCGCGCTTCTCCGCCGCCACCTTCTCCCGCCACTGCACCAACCGGGGGCAGGCGCGGCAGTCGACCAGGTCGGCGTCGAGCTGACCTAGGCTCGATCGGGTGAGCGAGGAACCCGAGGAGCTGCCCGAGTCCGACACCCCGCCCGAGCCCGCCGACGACCTCGTCACCACGTCCCACACGCTACGCACGTCCGATGGCGAGCTCGCCTACACCGCGGCCGCCGGGCGGATCGTGCTGCGCCACGAGAAGCACACCGACGGCACGTTCGAGGGCCACCGCCCGCACGCCGAGGTGTTCGTGACCGCCTACACCCTCGACGGCGCCGACCCCGCCACCCGCCCGGTGACCGTGGCCTTCAACGGCGGACCCGGCTCGTCGAGCGTGTGGCTGCACCTGGGGCTGCTCGGCCCGCGCCGGGTCGTGATGGGCGACGCGGGCGCGCTCACCGCCCCGCCGTGGGGGCTGGCCGACAACGCCGAGACCCTGCTCGCCCACTCCGACCTGCTGTTCATCGACCCCGTCTCGACCGGCTACTCGCGCGCGGTGGCCGGCGGCAAGCCCGCCGACTTCCACGGCTACACCCCCGACGTCGAGTCCATCGGGGAGGTGATCCGGCTGTGGGTGACCCGCAACCTGCGCTGGGGCTCGCCGAAGTACCTCGCCGCGGAGTCCTACGGCACGCTGCGCGCGGCCGCGCTGGCCGAGCACCTGCAGGACCGCCACGGCATGTACCTCAACGGCCTGATGCTGATCTCCAGCGTGCTGGACATGGGCACCATCCGGTTCACCGAGGGCAACGACCAGCCCTACCCGCTGTTCCTGCCGACCTACGCGGCCATCGCGCACTTCCACGGCCGGGCGGGTGAGCGGGCGCTGCCCGAGGTGCTCGCCGACGCCGAGGACTTCGCCGCGGGCGAGTACCCGTGGGCACTGGCCCGCGGCCACCGGCTGCCCGACGCCGACCGCGACCGGGTGCTCGCCCGGCTCGCCGGGCTGACCGGGCTGAGCGCCGGCTACCTGCACCGGGTCCGGCTGCGCCCGGAGCACCAGCGCTTCTTCCGCGAGCTCCTGCGCGAGGAGGGGCGCACGGTCGGGCGGATCGACGGCCGGTTCACCGGCTGGGAGGACGACGACGCCGGCGAGGGCCTCAGCTACGACCCGTCGATCGCGGCCATCACCGGTCCGTACACCGCGGCGCTCCACACGCACGTGCGCGGCACCCTCGGCTACGAGAGCGACCTGCCGTACGAGATCCTCACCTCCCGCGTGCACCCCTGGTCGTACAAGGAGTTCGAGGGGCGCGGGGTGTCGGTGGTGGGCAGGCTGTCGGCGGCGATGCGGGCCAACCCGCACCTGCGGGTGCACGTGGCCTGCGGCTACCACGACGGCGCGACCCCGTACTTCGCCGCGGAGAGCGTGCTGGCCCGGCTGCCGATCCCGGACGAGCTGCGCGCCAACGTCGAGGTCCGCTACTACGAGGCCGGCCACATGATGTACGTGCACGAGCCGAGCCGGGTGCAGCAGAGCGCGGACCTGGCGGCGTTCCTCGGCGACGGCTAGCTAGGCGCCGGTTCGGCCCCGCCCGTCCCCGGTCGCCGGGCCGGCCTCGTGGGCGAGGATCGCCAGCTGCACCCGGTTGGTCAGGTCGAGCCGGGTCAGCGCCGCGGAGACGGTGGCCTTCACGCTGGACACCGACAGGTGCAGCCGGGCGGCGATCTCGGCGTTGGTCAGCCCCTCGGCCAGCGCGACGGCCACCTCCCGCTCCCGGTCGGTCAGCCGGGCCAGACGCTCGGCCGCGGCCGGGCGGGCACCGCCGCCCCGACGGGTCAGCTCCATCAGGGCGCGGGCCGCCGCCGGCGACAGCACCGGCTCCCCGGCCGCGGCCCGGCGCACCGCGGCCACGATCTCCGCCGGCGGCGTGTGCTTGAGCAGGAACCCGGCCGCCCCGGCGCGCACCGCGGCCAGCACGTTGTCGTCGGCGCCGAAGGTGGTCAGCACGACCACCGCGGGCCGGCGGGCCGGGTCGCCGCGCGCGGCCAGCGCGCGGGTGGCGGCGATGCCGTCGAGCACCGGCATCCGGATGTCCATCAGCACGACGCGCGGGCGCAGCCGGGCCACCGCGTCGGCCACCTCCGCCCCGTCGCCGACGCCGCCGACCACCTCGATGTCGCCTGCCCCGGTCAGCATCATCGTCAGCCCGGAGCGCACCAGCGGGTCGTCGTCGACGAGCAGGACGCGGACCGGCCCCGCCGCCGGGTCGGTCGACCCCTCGTTCAGCGCGGCCACGGCACCCGCGCGCACACCCGGAACTCCCCGCGGTCGACCCCGCTGGCCAGCTCCCCGCCGTGCACGGCGACCCGCTCGGCCAGCCCGAGCAGCCCGGTGCCCGCGCCCGGGATCTCCGCCGCGGTCACCCCGACCGGCACCGCGTTGCTCACCCGCAGCACCGCCTCGCCGCCGCGCTCGGCCCGCCCCGACAGCACCACCCGGGCGCCCGGGGCGTGCTTGCGCGCGTTCGTCAGGGCCTCCTGCACGACCCGGAACAGGGTGCGCTGCACGGCCTGCGGCAGCGCGTCGAGGTCGTCGGGCAGCTCGGCGTCCACCCGCTGCCCGCCGGCGCGGGCCTCGTCGAGCAGCCGCGGCAGCTGGGCCAGGGTGGGCTGCGGGGCGGCCCGGCCGTCCTCGCGGTCCCGCGCGTCGACGTCCGGGCCGCGCAGCAGCCGCAGCACCTGCTGGAGCTCCTCCAGCGCCTGGTGCGCTGTCGAGCGGACGACGCCCGCGGCCTCGCCCAGCTCCTGCGGTGACGGCGGTGACGCGATCCCCTCGCGGGCCCGGCCCAGCCGGTACTCCAGCGCCCCGGCGTGCACCGAGAGCAGCGAGATCCGGTGGGCGAGCACGTCGTGCATCTCGCGGGCGATGCGCTGGCGCTCGGCGCGCTGGGCCGCGGCCAGGCGCAGGCCGTGCTCGCGCCGCTCGGCCTCGACCTGCTCCCGCAGGCTCAGCACCAGCTGCCGGCGGGCCCGCACGGCCAGTCCGGCGGTGACGCTGAGCAGCATCATCAGCAGGATCGCCAGCAGCATCAGCAGCGGACTGCCGAACACCACGCCCAGGTAGCTGTAGATGTACGGGACGCTGAGCACGGCCGTGCCGAGGACCAGCGGGACCGCCCGGGTCCAGCCGCGGTGCAGGGCGACGGTGAACAGCAGCACGAACAGCGCCCCGGCCGCGGTGTTGCTGATGGCGCAGGCGGCCCCGACCGCCGCGGTGAGCGCGGTCGGGAACCGGCGCCGCCACCACACCGCCAGGCACGCGGCGACGCCGAGCGCCGGGTCCAGCACGAGCAGCCACTGCGGCAGGGCGAACACGTTCAGCCGCAGGCTCTGCAGCTCCCCCAGCGCCCAGCCGACCGCCAGCAGGAACGCGGCCAGGTCGACCAGCCAGTCGCGGGTGGTCCGCCGGGCGCCGGACCGGCCGGCCGGCCGCGACAGCGCGCCGGGCAGCATCCAGGCGTCGACCGGGGTGCGCGCGGTGGGCAGCACCCGCCCAGGATAGGCCGGAGAACCGGACATCCCGGTCGCGTCCACCCGCGCCGGGCCGGTCATCGACCGGTCCGCACCTCGCGGGCCGCGGCGGCCTGCACCGCGGCCGCCTCCGCCTGGTGGGCGAGCCGGTCCAGCACGTCACCGCCGGCGGCGGTGACGACCGTGCCCGGGTAGCGGAGCCGGGCGAACGTCTCGGGCAGCCGCGCCTGCAGCCGGGCGACGGCGACCGCTCCCCCGGCCCAGCTCCCGACCAGCGCGCTGCCCACCGCCACCGCCGCGGTCGCGGCGGCGAACCAGCCGGACGGGTCCGGGGCGAAGGCCAGCCCGACGGCCATCGCCAGCGTCGGCGCGAGCAGCACCATCATCAGCCAGAACGACACCTGGATGGCGAGGCTGTTCTCCCCGGCGTCGTTCGCGTTGACCCGCTCGTGCGGTTCGACCCCCGGCGTCGCCGCCACCACCGACACGACCGCCGCGAGCCCGCTGCCCACGCCCAGCGCCGCGACGACGACGGCCGCGACCGGGAGCGCGTACCCGGTCCCCCCGGCGAGCGCCACGGTCGGCACCGACAGCAGCGCCGCGGGCACGCCGAACGCGACGGCCATGCCCAGCTGGCGGCCGCGGACGTCGGCCCGCAGCGCCCGCGGGCTCTGCGCCACGACCAGCTGCCACAGCGCGGTGCCGTCCTGGCCGTACAGGTTGGCGCCGGTGAGCGCCACGACCAGGGCGACGGCGGGGCCGGCGAGCAGGGCGACCTCGGGCATCCCGCCCAGGACCCCGAACAGGGCGGTGAAGATCCCGAACCAGATGGCCGTGCGGATCTCCAGGCTGCGCCACGGGTCGCGCCACCACGACCGCAGCTCCTTGCCCAGCACCGCGCCCAGCGGGGTGGCCGGCAGCAGTCGGGGGCCGGTGAGCGCCCGGCTGCCCAGCGGCCGGTGGCGCCGGCGCGCGGTCCGCGGCCCGACCGCGGGCGCCAGCAGCACCGCCGCGGCCAGCGCGGCCAGGCCGGCCGCCACGGCCAGCGCGGTGAGCCAGCCGAGGGCGGCGGGGACGTCCCCGGCGAGCGCGGCGTCCACCGCGCGCAGCGGCCATCCGCTGGGCAGCCACCACCCCAGCACCGTGCCGGCGGGTCCCCCGGCGAAGCCGCCGGCCAGGAAGACCGGGACGCCGTTGACCACCGGCGAGACCAGCAGCCACCCGGCGATCGTGCCGGACAGCAGCAGGCCGTACTGGACCGCGGCCAGCTCCACGCCCACCCGGGTGCGCATGGCCGCGCCCACCAGCGCGTAGGTGGCCCGGGAGAGGGCGACGACGAGCACGAGCAGCAGGGCCGCGGCCAGCACCGCGACCGCGACCGCGGCCACCGCGACGGCCGGTGCCTCCGCGGCGACCACCGCGTAGGCGATCACGGCCAGCACGGCCAGGGCCGTCACCGCGGCGCCGACCCCGACGAACACCGAGGCCAGCAGGCCGAACCCGAGCCGGCGGCGCGGCAGGGGCAGCAGCGCGAAGTACTCCGGGCGCAGTACCGCGGCCCCGGAGGTGAGCACCGGCCCCACCAGCCACCCCGCCAGCCAGCCGGCCAGGGCGAAGGCCAGCACGTCGGCCCGGCCCGCCGGCGCGGCCAGCAGCACCGCCGCCCACGTCAGCGCGCCCGCCACGAGACCCAGCCCCAGCCCCAGCTGCCGCTTCCACGCCGTCGTGTGGCGCTGGATGGCGAACCGCAGCCGGATCAGCCGGCCAACCACGTCAGCTCCTCCTCCCCGACCGCGCGCTCGCCCACGAGCGCGACGAACGCCTCCTCCAGCGACCCCGCCGCGCCGCGCATGTCGGCCAGCGCCCACTCCGTCAGCACCCGGCCCTGGGCGATCACCGCCGCCCGGTCGCACAGGTCCTCGACCAGGGCCATCACGTGCGACGAGATCACCACCGACCCCCCGGCGGCGACGAACCGGCGCAGGATCGCCCGCAGCACCCGCGCCGAGACCGGGTCGACCGCCTCGAAGGGCTCGTCGAGCACCAGCACCGACGGACGGTGCAGCAGCGCGGTGGCCAACCCGATCTTCTTGCGCATCCCGGTCGAGTACTCCGCGACCAGCACGCCGGCGTCCTCGGCCGCGTCGAGCTCCAGCACCTGCAGCAGCTCGCCGGCGCGGGCCCGGACCACGTCGGCGTCCAGCCCGCGCAGCAGGCCCCAGTAGGTCAGCAGCTCGCCGCCGGTCAGCCGCTCGGGCAGGGCCAGCCCGTCGGGCAGCACGCCGAGCAGCTGCTTGGCCCGCACCGGGTCGGCCCACACGTCCACGCCGTGCACCAGCGCGGTGCCCGCATCCGGGCGCAGCAGCCCGACCGCCATCGCCAACGACGTCGTCTTGCCCGCCCCGTTCGGGCCGATCAGCCCGGTCACCGACCCCGTCGGCACGGTCAGGCTCACCCGGTCCGCGGCCGGCCGCCCGGAGAACGCCTTGGTCATCCCGTCCAGCCGCAGCGCGGCCCGCTCCGGTTCCCCCATGCCCACCACGCTGCCCGCCGGCCGTGGCGCCGTCGGTGGCCGACCGGCCAGACCTCCGGCCGACCGGCCACATTCCCGCTCCCCGATCGGTCGCGGGCCGGGCGGTTTGGCCACGGCCCGCCCGGGTACGCCATCGGTTGCTGGAACGGTTCCAGAAGAAGACGCGCGCATCGAGCCCGCCGGCCGCCCCGCGCCGATCCAGCTGCGGGCTCCGCCGTCGACCTTGCCGACGTGACTGCCGGGCCCGCCCCGGTGCCAGTAGTCGCAGGAGCAGTCGCACGAGTTCGCGAGGAACAGGAGAGACCATGACCGACGTGGCGAGCCAGGGCCCGACGTCCGGCGACGAGCGCGAGGTCCTCACCGACCGCCAGGGTCATCCGATCCACGACAACCAGAACCAGCGCACCATCGGCGCCCGCGGCCCGGCGACGCTGGAGAACTACCACTTCCTGGAGAAGATCAGCCACTTCGACCGGGAGCGGATCCCGGAGCGCGTGGTGCACGCCCGCGGCTTCGTCGCCTACGGCGAGTTCGAGGCCACCGGCAAGTGGGGCGACGAGCCGATCGCGACCTACACCCGGGCCAAGCTGTTCGCCGAGCCGGGCAAGAAGACCGACCTGGCCATCCGGTTCTCCACCGTGATCGGCGGGCGCGACTCCTCGGAGGCCACCCGCGACCCGCGCGGCTTCGCGGTGAAGTTCTACACCGAGGACGGCAACTGGGACCTGGTCGGCAACAACCTCGCGGTGTTCTTCATCCGCGACGCCGTCAAGTTCCCCGACGTCATCCACTCGCTCAAGCCCGACCCGGTCACGTTCAAGCAGGAGCCGGCCCGGATCTTCGACTTCATGTCCCAGACCCCGGAGTCGATGCACATGCTGGTCAACCTGTTCAGCCCGCGCGGCATCCCGGCCGACTACCGGCACATGCAGGGCTTCGGGGTGAACACCTACCGGTGGGTCAACGCCCAGGGCGAGTCGCACCTGGTCAAGTACCACTGGATCCCGCGGCAGGGCGTCAAGAGCCTGACCGAGCAGGACGCGGCCAACATCCAGGCCGGCAACCTCGGGCACGCCTCGGAGGACCTCTACACCGCCATCGAGCGCGGCGAGTACCCGCAGTGGGACCTCTACGTCCAGCTGATGAGCGACGAGGACCACCCCGAGCTCGACTTCGACCCGCTCGACGACACCAAGGTGTGGCCGGAGAACGACTTCGAGCCCAAGCTCGTGGGCACGATGACGCTCAACCGCAACGTCGCCGACCACCACAACGAGAACGAGCAGATCGCCATGGGCACCGGCGTACTCGTCGACGGCCTGGAGTTCTCCGACGACAAGATGCTGGTCGGACGGACGTTCTCCTACAGCGACACCCAGCGCTACCGGGTGGGCCCGAACTACCTGCAGCTGCCGGTGAACTCGGCGAAGAACGCCACCGTGCGCACCAACCAGCGCGGCGGCCAGATGTCCTACGGCACCGACCTCGCGCCCGGGCAGAACCCGCACGTCAACTACGAGCCCTCGATCACCGGCGGGCTGCGCGAGGCGCAGTACCCCACCGAGGACGAGGTGGGCCCGGAGGTCCGCGGCCGGCTGACCCGCAAGCGGATCCCGCTGACCCAGGACTACAAGCAGGCCGGCCAGCGCTACCAGCTGATGGAGCAGTGGGAGAAGGACGACCTGGTCGCGAACCTGGTCGCCAACATCTCCCAGGCCGTCCGCGACGTCCAGGAGCGCATGGTCTGGCACTTCCTGCTCTGCGACGACGAGCTGGGCCTGCGGGTCGGCGAGGGCCTGGGCATCTCCCCCGACGACGTCCGGCAGCTGCCGCCGCTGCAGAGCCAGACGCTGTCCGAGGAGGACCAGCAGCGCCTGACCAACCTGGGCAAGAACGGCCCCCGGGACGTCGCGGGCCTGCGGATGACCCATTGCGTCCCCAACGAGCGGGTCGTCGTCGAGCGCTAACCCCCACCCCCACCCCGGGGGGGGGGGGGGGGGGGGGGGGGGGGGGGGGGGGGGGGGGCGGGCCCCCCCGGGGGCGGCGGCGGGGGGGGGGGGGG
>NZ_JAGSOV010000074.1 GCF_023898865.1 Pseudonocardia humida | reverse complement strand
CCCGTCGAGAACGAAGCCGTTGTCGGTTGGACCGGTCCAAAACGACGACGACTTCGTTCTCGACGGAGGGGTCAGGCGATGGAGCGGGCGATGCCGTCGAGGATGTCGTGCTCGCTGACGACCATCTCGCGCACGCCCACCCGGGAGGCCAGCTCGCGGGCGAGGGTGTCGACGACCAGCGCGCCACCGCCGATCACGTCGATGCGGCCCGGGTGGATGGCCGCGTGCATCCCGCGCTCGGCCCGGCTCATCCCGAGGAGCTCGGCGCAGACGCGGTGCACGTCGTCGACGGACAGCCGGGACAGGTGCACGGCCTCCGGGTCGTACTCGGTCAGGCGCAGGGCGACCGCGGAGAGCGTGGTGGTCGTGCCGGCCACCCCCACCCAGGTGCGCACGTCCTCGACCGGGACCGCGGCGAACGCGGCGTCCAGGACGGCGCCGGTGACCTCCCGGGCCGCGGCCACCTCGTCGGCGGTCGGGGGGTCGCCCGCCAGGCAGCGCTCGGTGATCCGGACGCTGCCGACGTCGGCGGAGTGGGCGGCATCCACCCGGGCCGCGCCGTCGACGAGCGAGCCGACCACCAGCTCGGTCGAGCCGCCGCCGACGTCGGTGACCAGGAACGGGCCGTCCTCCGGGTCGAGGTCGCCGACGGCGCCGACGAACGAGAGGGTGGCCTCCTCCTCGCCGCTGATCACCTCGGCCTCGACGCCGATGGTCTCGCGGACCATGGTGAAGAACTCCTCGCGGTTGCCGGCGTCGCGCGCCGCGCTCGTCGCGGTCATCCGGATCCGCTCCACGCCCTTGCGGCGCAGCGCCACCGCGTAGTCGACGAGAGCGGCGCGGGTGCGGTCGAGGGCCTCCGGAGCGAACTCGCCGGTCGCGTCGACGCCCTGGCCCAGCCGGACGATGCGCATCTCGCGGTGCAGGTCGCGAAGGTCGAGGCCGCCGTGGACCTCGGTGACGTCGGCGATGAGCAGGCGGATCGAGTTCGTCCCGCAGTCGATGGCGCCCACGCGCGACATCCGTGCCCCTTCCGGCGAGGCCCGGATCGGCCGACCGGGCGGTGCGCGGCCACCGTACCGACGCCGATCCGCTCGGCGCGCGTCAGCGCCACGTGTTGCTCCGCTGGATACGCTCGGCCCGTGGCCGAGTTACCGGGACAGGGGACCGCGCCGGCGGACGCGCACCGCGCCGACCCGCCGGACACCGCCGTCCCGCGGGCCCGCACCCCGCAGGACAGCCCCCAGGCGATCGACGACGGCGCCCTCCCGGGCGACGGCCCGGTGCCCGCGCAGGCCCGCAACGGCAGCAACGGCGCCGTCGCGCCGGCCGCCTCGGCGCGGCCCGCCCACTCGTCCGGTCGGGGGTCCCCGCTGCACACCCACGACGTCGAGAACCAGTCGCCGCCGCTGTCCGGCTTCGACGCGCTCGCCTGCGACCCCGCCCTGACCAGCGCCATCGCCCGCGAGGGCGCCGAGGGCGCGCTGCCGTTCCTGGCCGACCTCGCCCGCCTGGTCACCTCGGCCAAGGCCCGCGAGCACGCCGTGCTGGCCAACGCCAACCCGCCCGTCCTGCACACCCACGACCGCTACGGCCACCGCATCGACGAGGTCGAGTTCCACCCCTCCTGGCACTGGCTGATGGGCAACGCGGTGGGCTGGGGCCTGCACGGCGCACCGTGGGGCCAGGAGCCCGGCACCGGGGCGCACGTGGCGCGGGCCGCCGGGTTCTACCTGGCCAGCCAGCTGGAGGCGGGGCACGGCTGCCCCATCTCGATGTCCTACGCCGCCGTGCCCGCCCTGCGCCACGACCCGGAGCTGGCCGCGCTCTACGAGCCGGGCCTGCTCTCGCACAGCTACGAGTTCGGGCTGGCCGAGCCGGGCGGCAAGGCCGGGCTGCTGGCCGGCATGTCGATGACCGAGAAGCAGGGCGGCTCGGACGTGCGGGCCATCAGCAGCACGGCCACGCCGACCGCGGAGGGCACGTACCGGATCGTCGGGCACAAGTGGTTCACCTCGGCCCCGATGAACGACCTGTTCCTCACCCTGGCCCAGGCCCCCGGCGGGCTCACCTGCTTCGTGCTGCCCCGCGTCCTGCCCGACGGCACCCGCAACGGCATCCGGCTGCAGCGGCTCAAGGACAAGCTCGGCAACCGCTCCAACGCCTCGGCCGAGATCGAGTACGCCGACGCCACCGGCTGGCGCCTCGGCGAGGAGGGCCGCGGCGTCCGGACGATCATCGACATGGTCTCGATGACCCGGCTGGACTGCGTGCTCGGCTCGTCCGCGCTGATCCGGGCCGCGCTCAGCGAGGCGACCCACCACATCGCCCACCGGCACGCCTTCGGCTCGTTGCTGGCCGACAAGCCGCTGATGCAGACGGTGGTCGCCGACATGGCGCTGGAGTCCGAGGCGTCCACCGCGCTGGGCATGCGGCTGGCCGGCGCGGTCGACCGCGGCGAGCACGACCTGCTGCGGCTGGCCCTGCCGGCGTCGAAGTACCTGGTCTGCAAGCGCACGCCGACGCTGGTCGCCGAGGCGCTGGAGTGCCTGGGCGGCAACGGCTACATCGAGGACTCCGGGCTGCCCCGGCTCTACCGGGAGGCGCCGCTGAACTCGGTGTGGGAGGGCTCGGGCAACGTCACCGCGCTGGACGTGCTACGCGCGCTCAACCACGACGCCGCTCCGGTGGAGGCGGTGCTCGCCGAGGTGGAGGCGGCCAAGGGCCTGGACCGCTGGTTCGACCGCGGCATCCAGGACCTGCACGCCGAGCTGCGCGGGCGCGAGGAGCGCCGGGCCCGGCGGCTGGCCGAGATGGTGGCGCTGTGCCTGCAGGGCAGCCTGCTGCTGCGACACGCGCCGTCCGAGGTGGGCTCCGGGTTCATCGCCTCCCGGTTCTCCCCGGAGGGCCCCTGGCGCACGATCGGCACGCTGCCCGCCGAGGCGCACACGGTGGCGCTGCTGGAGCGGGTGACGCCGCACGTGGGGTGAGGCCCGCATGATCAGATGTACGTGGTGGGGCTCAACAGCGCGTCCGAAGCCCCATCACGTACATCTCGCGCGCCAGGGCACCGAGGCGCAGGGCCCCGCCACCCACCACTCCCCGACCTCGGCCAGCGCCTCGTCGCCGAACGGGTTGACCCCCGGCCCGGCGGCCAGCGCGTGCGCCGCGTGCACGTGCAGGCACTTGACCCGGTCGGGCATCCCGCCCGCGCTCACCCGCGTGCCCAGGGACTCGATGGCGTCGCGCTCGGCCAGGTAGGCCTCGTGGGCGCGCTCGTAGGCGGCGGCCAGCTCGGGGTCGTCGGCGAGGCGCTCGGTCATCTCCCGCATCCGCCCGGCCGCCTCCAGCGTGCTCAGCCGGGAGCTCAGCCGCGAGCAGGTCAGGTAGTACAGCGTCGGGAAGGGGGTGCCGTCCTCCAGCCGGGGCGCGGTCTGCACCACCGACGGGAGGCCGCACGGGCAGCGGTGCGCCACCTCGCGCACCGCCCGCGGCGGGCGCCCCAGCTGGGCCGCCACCGCCGCAGCGTCGGCCGCCGCGATTCCGGTCACCGTTCCTCCCCGCTCACATCTCGCCACAGCGCCTGGTACCAGGTGAGGCCGCTGCCGACCTCCGGGGCGGGCGGCGGCTCCCCGGCGCCGGGGAGCTGCACCACGTAGGGCACCTCGCCCGGGTCGACGTAGCCCAGCCTGGTGCGGGCCTGGGCGGCGGCCTCGGCCGGGTCGGCCAGCCGGGCCCGCTCCTCGGTCAGCCGCTCGACCTCGGCGGCCAGCACGCGCTGCTGCTCGCCGACCGCGGCCAGCTCCTGGCGCTGGCCGACGTAGTTGCGCAGCGGCACGGCGACCGTCAGCGCGACCGCGCACACCACCATGGCCAGGATCGCGGCCCGCTTCGCCGAGGACAGCCCCAGCAGGTCGCTGGTGACCGCCACGACGCCGCGCGTGTGCGTGCGGGCCAGCCGCGGCTCCTGCTTGCGGCGGCGCGTGGTGGGCGTGGCGCCGTCGGTGCGCGGCCGGGGCTTGCGCACCCGGCCCCGCCCGCGCTCCTCGCTCACGCCCGCCGCCTGTCGATCAGGCCCCGGCCCCGGAGGCCGACCGCGGGAAGGCCAGGTCGCCCGCGTAGCGGGCGGCGTCACCGAGGGCCTCCTCGATGCGCAGCAGCTGGTTGTACTTCGCCACCCGCTCGGAGCGGGCCGGGGCACCGGTCTTGATCTGCCCGCAGCCGGTGGCCACGGCCAGGTCGGCGATCGTGGTGTCCTCGGTCTCGCCGGAGCGGTGGCTCATCATGCAGCGGTAGCCCGAGGAGTGGGCCAGGGTGACCGCGTCCAGCGTCTCCGACAGCGTGCCGATCTGGTTGACCTTCACCAGCAGCGCGTTCGCGGCACCGCGGTTGATGCCGTCGTCGAGGCGCTCGGGGTTGGTGACGAACAGGTCGTCGCCGACGATCTGGACGCGCTCGCCCAGGCTGGTGGTCAGCGCGACCCAGCCGTCCCAGTCGTCCTCCGACAGCGGGTCCTCGATGGAGACCAGCGGGTAGTCGTGCACCAGCTCGGAGTAGACCTCCGAGAGCTCCGCCGAGCTGAGCTGCCTGCCCTCGTAGGAGTAGACGCCGTCGCGGTGGAACTCGGTGGCCGCCACGTCCAGGGCCAGCGCGATGTCGCGGCCCAGCGCGTAGCCGGTCTTCTCCACGGCCTCGGCGATCAGGTCGAGCGCGGCGCGGGTGCCGGGCAGGTCGGGGGCGAAGCCGCCCTCGTCGCCCAGCCCGGTGGCCAGGCCCTTGCTCTTGAGCACCGACTTGAGCGCCTGGTAGACCTCCGCACCCCAGCGCAGCGCCTCGCGGAACGAGTCGGCGCCGACCGGGGCGATCATGAACTCCTGCACGTCGACCGAGCTGTCGGCGTGCGCGCCACCGTTGATGATGTTCATCATCGGCACCGGCAGGACGTGCGCGTTCGGGCCGCCGACGTAGCGGAACAGCTCCAGCCCGGACGACTCGGCGGCCGCCTTCGCCACCGCCAGCGACACCCCGAGCAGGGCGTTGGCGCCCAGCCGGGACTTGTCGGGGGTGCCGTCCAGGTCGACCAGGCGCTGGTCGACCAGGCGCTGGTCGACCGCCTCCATGCCGGCCAGCTCCGGGCCGATCTCGTCGAGGACCGCGGTGACGGCCTTCTCCACGCCCTTGCCGCCGAAGCGCAGCGGGTCGCCGTCGCGCAGCTCGACGGCCTCGTGCTCGCCGGTCGACGCCCCCGAGGGGACCGCGGCCCTGGCCAGCGTCCCGTCGTCGAGGGCGACCTCGACCTCCACCGTCGGGTTGCCCCGCGAGTCGAGGATCTCCCGTGCGCCGACCTGCTCGATGACCGCCACCAGTGCTCCCGTCGGGTCCTCGCCTTTGCGTTCGTCGGTCAGCGTAGTCGGCGCCCCCGCACCCCCGCCGTTCGCCGGGCCGTGGCGTGTCAAGCCCTCGCCGTGGGCCCCGCGGACACCTACTCTGGGAACGACCATGACGAGCCAGCCAGCCTCCGACGGCATCTTCGAGTCGTTCCGCCGGGCCGAGATGCTCATCGCCCGGCAGCGGCCGCTGGACGCCCTGCAGGCCCTGGTCCCGGTGCTGGAGAGCCAGCCGGACTCCGTCTCGGTCCAGCTGCTGGCCGGGCGCGCCTACCTGAACTCCGCGCAGCTGGAGCGGGCCGAGGCCGCGTTCGCCCGGGTGGTCGACCTCGACCCGGCCGACCACTACGCCCGCTTCGCGCTGGGCAAGGCGCTGCACCGGCAGGGCAGGCTCGGCGAGGCGCACGCCCAGCTGAAGATGGCCGCCGCGATGGACCCGCGCCCGGAGTACCAGGAGGCGCTGGGCGAGGTGCGGGCGCGGATGGCGCTCAGCGACGCCGAATCCGGCAATTCCGATGAGAACCGCTAATCCGGACGTACCACCGGATTAGCCCGGCGGCGGCCGAATTCTGTGCCGTGCGCAACCCTTCCTCTGCTCCGTTCGGCAAGCTAGCCTCACCATGCCGTCGATGAGGAGGTCCTAATAACGACGGGCCGGAGTGGGGATCACGGGGTATGACGTGCTCGGCAATTTCCTGATCGGTTTGCGCGAGGGGCTGGAAGCGGCCCTCGTCGTCAGCATCCTGATCGCGTTCCTGGTCCGCACCGACCGCCGCTCCGTGCTGCCCAAGGTCTGGCTGGGCGTGGGCATCGCGGTCGCGGTCAGCGCCGCCGTCACCGTCGGCCTGGCCCTGGCCCAGCAGCAGCTCACGTTCGAGGCCCAGGAGGCGCTCGGCGGTGCGCTGTCCATCATCGCGGTCGGCTTCGTCACCTGGATGATCTTCTGGATGCGCCGGGCCGCCCGGTCGATCTCCGCCGAGCTGCGCGGGCGCATGGAGGACGCGATCCAGCTGGGGTCCACGGCGGTCGTCGTGATGTCCGCGCTCGCCGTCGGCCGCGAGGGCCTGGAGACCGCGCTGTTCTTCTTCACCGCCGCGCAGGCCGCCGGCCGGACCACCGAGCCGCTGATCGGCTTCCTGCTCGGCATCGCCGTGGCGGTCGCGCTCGCCTGGCTGATCTACCGCGGCGCGGTCAGCCTCGACCTGGGCCGGTTCTTCACCGTCACCGGCGCGCTGCTGATCTTCGTGGCCGCGGGCGTGCTCGCCTACGGGGTGCACGACCTGCAGGAGGCCGCGATCCTGCCCGGGCTGAACACGCTCGCGTTCGACGTCAGCGCCGCCGTCCCGCCGGACTCCTGGTACGGCACCCTCCTCAAGGGCGTCTTCAACTTCTCGCCGCGGACCACGGTGCTCGAGGCGGTCGTCTGGGTCGCCTACGTGGGCGTGGTGCTGCCCCTGTTCCTGCGACCGCAACACGCGCGGTCGACCTCGCCGACCGCCCCCGGCTCCCGGTAGCGGTCCCACTCGCCCGTCCCACCCCCCCGTTCGAGGAGAACCATGTCCCGCACGTCTCGCCCGGGCCTGCGCACGTCGGTGTGCACCGGCGCGCTCGCCGTCCTCGCCATGGCCGGCTGCACCAGCACCGCCCCGCAGGCGACCGGCGGCGACGCCGGGGGCGGCGCGGCGGGCGGCGGCCCGATCGCGGTCGACGCCGGCGACACCGCCTGCGACGTCTCGGCCGCCGATGCGCCCGCCGGGACGATCACCTTCGCGGTCAGCAACACCGGCTCGAAGGTCACCGAGTTCTACCTCTACGGCGTCGGCGACCGGATCATGGGCGAGGTCGAGAACATCGGCCCCGGCCTCACCCGCCAGCTGATCGTCGAGGTGCCCGACGGCGGCGACTACGAGACCGCCTGCAAGCCCGGCATGGTCGGCGACGGCATCCGCGCCCCGTTCGCCGTCACCGGCACCGCGACCCGCTCGGTCGACCAGGACACCCGCCTCGCCGAGGCCACCGCGGGCTACAAGCGCTGGGTCACCTCGCAGATCGAGGCGTTCCTGCCCAAGACCCAGGAGTTCGTCGACGCCGTCAAGGCCGGCGACGTCGAGGGGGCCAAGGCGCTGTTCCCGGTCTCGCGCACCTACTGGGAGCGCATCGAGCCGGTGGCCGAGTCCTTCGGCGACCTCGACCCGAAGATGGACGGCCGCGAGGACGACGAGCGCGACCCCGGCGTGGAGTTCACCGGCTTCCACCGCCTGGAGAAGGACCTGTGGGTCGACGGCCTGCAGCCCGACTCCGGGGCCATCGGCGACCAGCTGATGGCTGACGCCAGGGACCTGCAGACCCGCGTCGCCGCCCTCGAGCTGACCCCCGTGCAGCTGGCCAACGGGGCCAAGGAGCTGCTCGACGAGGTGGCCACCGGCAAGATCACCGGTGAGGAGGACCGCTACTCCCACACCGACCTCTGGGACTTCAAGGCCAACGTCGAGGGCTCCCAGGGAGCCGTGGCCGCGCTGCGCCCGGTGATCGACGAGAAGGACCCGACCCTGGGCCCGCTGCTCGACGAGCGCTTCGAGGCCGTCGACGACCTGCTGGAGACCTACCGCGTCGGCGACGGCTACAAGCTCTACACCGAGCTGACCGCGGACGACACGCGCAAGATGAGCGATGCCGTCGACGCGCTGGGCGAGCCGATCAGCCAGGTCGCGGGCGTCGTCACCGCATGACCGGGCTCTCCCGGCGGCACTTGTTCGGCTGGGCCGGGGCCGGGGCCGCGCTGGCCGGGGTCGGCGCCGTGGCCGGCTGCTCGGCCACCGCCGAGCGGCCCGCGCTGAGCGGCGCCGAGTCCGTGGTGCCGTTCCGCGGTCGGCACCAGGCCGGGATCGTCACCCCGGCCCAGGACCGGCTGCACTTCGTCGCACTCGACCTCACGACGGACAACCGCGAGCGCGTCATCGGCCTGCTCGAGAAGTGGACCGCCGCCGCCGAGCGGATGGTCGCCGGGGCCGAGACCACCCCCGGCGGCGCGGTGAACCGCAACCCGGACGCCCCGCCCGACGACACCGGCGAGGCCCTCGGCCTCCCGGCCTCGTCGTTGACCCTCACCTTCGGGGTGGGCGCCGGGCTGATCGAGAAGCTGGGGCTGACCGACCGGATGCCCCCGGGCCTGGCCCCGCTGCCCGCGTTCACCGGCGACCAGCTCGACCCGGCGACCTCCGGCGGCGACCTCTGCATCCAGGCCTGCTCCCAGGACCCGCAGGTCGCCGTGCACGCCGTGCGCAACCTGGTGCGGATGGGCTTCGGCACCACCGCGGTGCGCTGGTCGCAGCTCGGGTTCGGGCGCACGTCGTCGACGTCGACCGCGCAGGCCACCCCGCGCAACCTGTTCGGCTTCAAGGACGGCACCCACAACGTCAAGGCCGAGGACGGCGCCGAGCTCGACCGGCACGTGTGGGTCCAGCCCGGCGACGGCCCGGCCTGGCTCGACGGCGGCAGCTACCTGGTGGCCCGGCGGATCCGGATGCACATCGAGATCTGGGACCGCACGTCGCTGTCCGAGCAGGAGCGGATCATCGGCCGGGACAAGGGCGAGGGCGCGCCGCTGGGCGAGCAGTCCGAGTTCGACCTCGCCGACTACACCGCGACCGGCCCCACGGGCGAGCCGGTGATCCCGACGATCGCGCACATCCGGCTGGCCTCCGCCGACAACCTCGGCGGCGTGCGGATCCTGCGCCGCGGCTACAACTTCGTCGACGGCAGCGACGGGCAGGGGCACCTGAACGCGGGGCTGTTCTTCATCGCGTTCCTGCGCGACCCGCACGCGCAGTTCGTGCCGATGCAGAGCGCGCTGGCCAACAGCGACGACCTCATGGAGTACATCGAGCACACCGGCTCGGCGGTGTTCGCGTGTCCCGCGGGCCTCGGCGAGGGCGCTTACTGGGGGCAGTCGCTGTTGGAGGGCTGATCGGCCTGGCTCTGCCCGTGTCGATCATTGGAATCCCGTCGTCTCGCAGCCCTGGGTGGGTCGTCGCAGCCCGTCGGCGCGCTGCGACGACCCACGCAAGGCTGTGACACCCCCTTGACGCTGCGAGGGCCGGACAGATGCGGCCGGAGGCGCAGCTCAGGACGTGGGCTGCAGGATGGCGGCGAAGCGGGACTCGGCCAGGTCGAACTGCGCGGCGACGTGGCGGCGGACGTCGGGGGCGAGCGGGGTGTCGGGCAGGTCGAGCAGCTCGCGCAGCACCGGGACCAGCGGGCCGTACTTGACGGCGGCGCGGCGCACCTTGGGGCCGGTCGTGTAGAGGATGCCCACCCCGTTGTCGGTGAAGTCGGAGAACTTGACCACCCGTGCCCACGGCGACGCGGCCAGGCTGTCCGCGACGTGCTCGCGGTACTGCTCGTCCTTGTCGCGGTCCGGGTCGTACTCCGGGTTGGTGACCGCCTCGACCACCGCGGCGACGCGGGTGCCGAAGTCGCGGGCGATCACGCCGAGCGCCGCAGCGGTCGGGTCGAGCGGGGAGCCGCCGGCCAGCTCGGCGGGGTGGTCCTCCACCGCGTCGTGCAGCAGCGCCGCGACCAGCACGTCCACGTCGCGGATGCGGTAGTGGCACAGGATGCGCAGGGTGACCCGCAGCAGGTGGTTGACGACGGGCTCACGGACGCGGCGGTCGGCGCGGTGGAGCCGGTCGGCGAGCGCGAACGCCCTGTCGATCGGGACGCGGTCGACCCCGGTGTCGGCCAGGGCCTCGAGCTCCAGCTCGAGACGCCGCCGCAGCCCCGGCTCGCCGTAGACCTCGGTGACCGCGTGCAGGGGCAGCGATCTCAGGTAGGCGGGCGACAGCTCGTCCATGCCGCAGGCTAACCCGGTTGTGGCGCCGGATCACCCGCCGGACGGGGGCGGCCCGGTGTAGCGCTCGACGGCGGCCCAGACCAGCCGGCCGTAGGCGTTCGAGTTGTTGTAGGTGAGCACGCCCGCCCACCAGCCGGGGCCGGTGCCGGTGTCGCGGCCCCCGGCGCACAGGTAGTTGCCCGCGGCCAGGGCGGCGTCGTCGATCTGCTGGGGGTCGTTCACGCCGTCGCCGTTGCCGTCGGCGCCGAACCGCTCCCAGGTGGTCGGCAGGAACTGCATCGGCCCGACGGCGCGGTCCAGGAGGGTGTCGCCGTCGAGGAGGCCGCCGTCGGTGTCGAGGATCTCCCGGGTGCCCTCGGTGCCGTCCAGCGGGACGCCGATGATCGACGGGCGGGCCACGCCGTCGGAGTCGACGTCGGCCTGGCCGATCTGCCCGTGGTGCGACTCCACCCGGCCGATCCCGGCGAGCGTCGCCCAGGACAGCCGGCAGTCCGGGTTCTCGGCGCGCAGCGCCAGCTCGGCCGCGCCGTAGGCCCGCACCACCCGCTCGGGCAGGCCCTGGGCCTCGGCGACCCCGCCGGCCCAGGCGGCCAGGTCGGTGCCCGGGTCGAGGGCGGGCGGCTGCGGGGCGGGCGTGTCCGGGGCGACGTCGGCCTCGACGATCCCGTCGCCCGCGCCGCGGGCGGGCGGCAGCTCCGCGTTGTCGATGCGCGACGCCAGCACCAGCCCGACGACCACGACGAGCCCGAGGAGCATGGCCATCGCGGCGACGACGACGCCGAGAGCCAGGACGGCGGGGCGTCTGCGCTCGGCGGCCACACACCCACCGTAGCGACGGCGCCCGCGGTACCCGCTCAGGGGCGACCCCCGTCAGGACGACGGCGCGCTGACCTGCCAGTACGTCCGCCAGGCCGCCGAGTCCATGGCGTGCGGGTCGACGCCGTCGGCGTGCGCGGCCTTCTCGGCGGCCCGGACGGCGTCGGCGAAGCGGCGGGCGGCCCCGCGCAGCTCGGCCTCCGGGTCGATGCCGGCCAACCGGGCCGCGGCGGCCAGCGCGAACAGCCGCTCCCCCACCTGGGGGCCGACCGGCAGCAGGTCGGCGGGCAGCCCGGCGCGGGCCGTGCGGCTGGTCAGCTTGGCGGCCAGCGCGACCGCGGGCTGGCCGAGCGGCACGCCGTCCACGCTGGACTCGCGACTCTTCTCGGCCCGCTTGAGCTCCTCCCAGCGGTGCTCCTGGCGCTCGGCCGTGTCGACCACCTCGCTGCCCGCGAAGACGTGCGGGTGCCTGCCGACGAGCTTGGCCACCAGGTCGGCGGCCACGTCGTCGACGGTGAACGGGGCGTCCGGGTGCTCGGCGGCGATCCGGGCGTGGAACAGGACCTGCAGCAGGACGTCGCCCAGCTCCTCGCGGGTGGCGTCGCGGTCGCCGTCCTCGACGGCCTGGTAGAGCTCGTAGCACTCCTCGACCAGGTACTGCAGCAGGGACGTGTGGGTCTGCTCGGCGTCCCACGGGCAGCCGCCGGGCGAGCGCAGCCGGTCCATCACGGCCACCGCGTCCAGCAGCGCCGACCCGGCCGGCGCGGGCGCGGCCAGCACCCGCTCGGCGGTGGCCGCGTCGGGGTGGTGGGGGTCGCTGGTCAGCAGGACCTCGAACGGCTCGCCGTCGACCCGGCGCACGGCGCCCAGCTCGGCGAGCACGTCGTCGGGGAGCGTGGCGTCGGCGTGCACGACGGCGGCCGAGCGCAGCGCGGGCACCGCGGCGGCCGGCACGGCCCCCGGGTACCGCGCGGGGAGGACGACGAGGGTGCCCGGCACCGCCGGCTCAGCCCGCGGCCGGCGCGTTCGGCAGCAGGATCTCGCCGGAGACGTCCTCCTCGGCGACCACCTGCAGGCTGATCGGGTCCCACACGCCGTAGCGCGGGTTCACCGTGACGCCGACCTCGTCGGCCACCGGCTGCAGCAGGCGGTAGCCGATGCCGACCAGGTCGGACTGGCTGAGCGCGCTGACCGCCTCCGGCGGCGTCTGCACGTCGGTGCGGCTCTCGGTCACCCGCAGCACGATCCAGGTGGCGCGGCCCGGGTCGGGCTGGAAGGCCGCCACCCCGCCGGCCGGCGTGCTGAACAGCACCGTCGCGGCCGCCTCGGGCGCGGTGACGGCCTGGTAGGTCTGGCCGCGGGCGGCGGTGTCCGGGTTGGCGAACAGGGCCTCGGCGGCCGGGCCGCCGGCGAGCAGCGTCCGCGCCGTGCGGTCGGCCTCCTCGCGGGAGGTGGCCGCGACCAGGTCGGCGGTGACCGACAGCCCGCCGACGACGTCGCGGGCCATCTCCGCGGCCAGCAGCTGGTCGCGGACGCGCTCGCGCAGCCCGGCCTCGTCGAGGAAGGTGTTCTCCAGGATGGAGGCGGCGCCGCCCTGGTCGGCCAGCGACGAGTCGACCTGCTGCTCGGTGACCGTGACGCGGCGCTCGGCGGCCTCCCGGGTGACCAGCTCGTGCAGGACCTGCTGGGTGACCAGCCCGCGGGCGATGTCGTCGGGCCCGCGCCCGTCGGCGCCGAGGCGCGCCATCTGGTCGGGCTTGTCCAACGCCGCCTGCATCTGGCTCTGCACGGTCTCCAACGGCACGGACCGATCGCCGACGACCGCTGCGGACCCGGGCTGCCCGAGGCCGCTGCACCCGGTCGCCACCGCTCCCGCTGCCGTCACGGCCACGATGACCCGCACAACCTGCCTACGCACGCCGAACACCCTCTCACGTCGTCGGATCCGGCGGTCCGAGGGTCGCAGTTGAACATTCACCCGTCGTGTGGGGTGTTCACCCGACACGGCGGCGACCGGACCCGCCGTAACTTCTTGACTCGCCCCGCCAGCGCGCAACGGGGTGCGGCCGGTGTTCTGGAGGGGAGCCGGCCGCACCCCGGTGCCGCGCGCGGGGCGAATCAGCGTTCGCCCCGACCGTCGCCGCGGTCGTCGAAGTCCTCGAGGTCCACGATGCCGTCCTGCAACGCGCGGATCATCAGCGCGGACTTCGACGTGGCCGGGCGGCCCGTGTCGGCGTACTTCATGCGGACGCGCTCGATGTGCGTGTCCACGGTCTTCACCGAGATGTGCAGCTTGCGCGCCACCAGTTGCTTGGACTCGCACTCGAACCAGGCGATCAGGACCTCGCGCTCGCGCTCGCTGAGCACGGGTCGCCCGGGTCTTCGGTCGCCTGCGAGGACGCCGCTGAGCACCGGGCCGGTGTACGTGCCGCCCGCCGCGACGGCGTGGATGGCCGGCACCAGGTGCTCGTCGCCCTCGAACTTGGTCAGGTACGTGGCCACGCCCAGCTCCACACAGCGCAGCACCGTGTCGGCCGAGTCCTCCTGGGAGTACACGACGACCCGGCGCCCCGCCTCGACCAACCGTCGTAACGACGAGAAATCCGGCTGGTTGCCGTAGAGGAGGTCGAACACCACCACGTCGGCACCCGCACCCGCGCCGGCGAACGCCACCGCGGGCCGGTTCCCGCTGTCCACGACCTCGATCGGCGGATCCGCCGCCGCGCACCACCCGCGCACCCCGTCGACGATCGCCGGGTGGTCGTCCACGATCACCACCGTGGGCCCCCTCGGCCCGGCTAGGGGATCAGCCATCTGGCCTCCACCCAGGTCCGACCCCCGTCGACCACGGTCGACGTCCGCACGTGCTCCGCATCCGGCGCACCGCGCACCGGACCACCGACGTCGCCGTCGGTGACCACGCTCACCGTCACATCGCTCCCGGTGCCCCCGACTGTCACGCGGGCCGTCCGCGCGGTCACCAGTAGTACACCGCTGATCGCCTCCACCAACGACCGGCGTACCTCGGGCGGGGGCTCGACGGGCAGCGGGCGGGCGGCGTAGCGGACCTGCACGCCCCGCCGTGCGACCACGTCCACCAGCGACTCCACCTCCGCGGCCAGCGGCGTCGCCCCGTCGCCGTGCTCGCTGAACAGCCTGCGCAGCCGGGCCGCCTCGACGGCCGCGGCCCGCTGCACCACGTGGTCGGATGGCGACAACGCGCCATCGGCGATCCCGCGCAGCAGCGGCAGCGCGGCCTCGCGCAGCGCCGCGTAGCGGGCCTTCCGGTCGGCGTGCACCTCCCGCGCGATGGCCTCCTGGGTGGCCACCTCGGCCTGGGCCACCGCGACCTCGGTGGCGCGGTCGGCCATCCCCCGCAGCACCAGCGTCGCCGCCATCAGCGCGAACTGGAACGAGCCGACGCCCAGGGCCACGGTGGCCAGCGTGACCGCCTCGTCGGCCAGCACGCCGCGCCAGGCCAGCAGCACCGCGGTGACCGCGACGTGCAGCACGACGAACGCCACCACGTGCCGGACGCGGTGGTCGACGAAGATCACCAGGCCGAACCAGCCGACCACGCCGAAGGTGTAGTGGGCCGGGCCCAGCAGCTCCGCGGTGGGCAGCGACGCCGCCGCGGCGGTCGACACGGCCAGCACGAAGAGCGCGCCGGGCCAGGCCGCCCGCCCCCAGAACCGGTGCCGCACCCCCAGCACGACGTCGACCGCGGCCACCGCGACCAGCAGGCCGTACCAGAGCCAGCCGAGCCACTGCGGCGAGTACGCGGCCTGGCTGCCCAGCAGGCTGGGCAGGTCGAGCAGCAGCAGGATCGCGACCAGGATCATCGACTGCGCCTCGCGCACCCCGCGCAGCAGCAGCCGGCCCAGCGGTTGGTCAGCCACGCGACCACCCCAGCTCCACCACGGTGCCCGAGCCGGGCGCGGAGCGGATGTCGGCCGAGCCGCCGACCCGGGCCATCCGCTCGCGGATCGACAGCACGAGGCCGTGCCGGGACCGCGGCACCGCGGAGGGCGCGAAGCCCGCCCCACGGTCGCTGACCGTCACGACCAGCCGGTCGACGACGCCGGTGAGAGCCAGGGCGGCACGGCCGGTGCCGGCGTGGCGCCGGACGTTCTCCAGCGCCTCCCCGACCGCCCCCTCGACCGCCTGGCCGACCGGACCCGGCACCAGCACCGGCCCGTCCACCGGGAGGTCGAGCGCCACCTCGACCTTCGCCCGCCCGGCCACCCCGGCCAGCGCCGCGACGAGGTCGCACCACTCGTCGGGCTCGGCCGGCCCGCCGTCGAGGGTCGCGATGTCGCGCCGGAGCTGGTCGGCCAGCCACGGCTCGTCGCCGCGGACCTCGCCGAGCCCGACCATCAGCAGCGTGCTGGCCGCCGTGTCGTGCACCGTCGACCAGTGCAGGCGCTGGTCGGAGCGGCGGGCGGCGGCGGTCTCGGCCTGCCGCTCCTGGGCGAAGCCGCGCGCCATGACCTCGTCGGCGATCCGCGCCCCGCGCTGCACCAGCCGCCACAGCAGCCGGGAGAGCAGCGCCTCGACGACCGTCCAGACGCCACCGGCCAGCAGCGCGGCGCCCAGCCCGATGCCCGGGCTCAGCGCGGCCCCGACCACCAGCGCGACCCCGATCGCCCCGGCGCAGAGCAGCCCCGAGCGGACCGGGAAGTGCCACTGCATGGCGACCGCCCCGAACGAGACCACCGGCGTGACCCAGCCGGCCAGCTGCAGGGTCAGGTCGGGGTCGACCAGCAGCGGCTGGGCCAGCGCCAGCGCGCACAGCACGCCGACGTCGATGCCGCACAGCACGGGGTTCGGGTCGGTGCGCGTCCGCCAGCCGTACCACAGGCTCCACGCCGCGAAGCACGCCGAGACGGCCACGCACGCGGCCACCCCGATCGGCGGCCCGGCGAACGGCGCGATCAGCGCCCCGAGCACCCCGACCACCGCCCGGCCCAGGCCGGCGTAGCTCTGCGCGGACCGGTGCAGGAACTCCGCCGTCGCCCGCGGCTCACCGGCCCCGGCCGGCCGGATCAGCCCGGCCAGCACGCTGCGCGGCGTCGGCCGCCGGTGCGGGACGGGGTGCTCGGTCACCGCACTCCCAGAGGTCGGGGCCGCCGGGCGGCCGCTGCCCGCGGGGTCTCGTGGCCGCTCCGGCGAGCGGCTCGAGGAGGCTACACCCGACCGGCCGCCGCCGGTGCCTGCCGCGGGACCAGCAGGTCGGTCAGCAGCTTCGCGCACCAGTCCAGCAGGGCGACGTCGCGCAGCGGGGCCCCGCCGATGCGCCCGCCCTCCACCGGCTTGGGCACGAGCACCGCCCGGGCCGCCGGCTTGTATGCGGCCTTCGGGTGCAGCCGCTTGAGCCGCATCTGGGCCGAGTCGGGCAGCTCGACCGGGCCGATCCGGATCTGGTTGCCCGCCGCGGCCACCTCGGCCACGCCCAGCGCCCGGCAGTTCTGCCGGAACGCCGCCACCGCCAGCAGGTTGCGCACCGCGGCGGGCGGCTCGCCGTAGCGGTCGGTCAGCTCGTCGACGATCGCGTCCAGCGCCGCCTGGTCGGGCGCCTCGGCGATCTTGCGGTAGACCTCCAGGCGCAGCCGCTCGCCGGTGACGTAGTCGTGCGGGACGTGCGCGTCGATCGGCAGGTCGACGCGGACCTCGGTCAGCGCCTCCTCGGTCTCGCCCTCCCCCGCCCCGGCCTGCTGGCGGAACGCCGCGACCGCCTCGCCGACGAGCCGGATGTAGAGGTCGAAGCCGACGCCGGCGATGTGCCCGGACTGCTCGGCGCCCAGGATGTTGCCCGCGCCGCGGATCTCCAGGTCCTTCATCGCCACCGCGGCGCCCGCGCCCAGCTCGGAGTGCTGGGCGATGGTGGCCAGCCGGTCGTGCGCGGTCTCGGTGAGCGGGTGCTCCGGGGGGAACAGGAAGTAGGCGTAGCCGCGCTCGCGGCCGCGCCCGACCCGCCCGCGCAACTGGTGCAGCTGCGACAGGCCCAGGGTGTCCGAGCGCTCCACGATCAGCGTGTTGGCGTTGGAGATGTCCAGCCCGTTCTCCACGATCGTCGTGCAGACCAGCACGTCGTACTCGTTGTGCCAGAACCCGTTGACCGTGCGCTCCAGCACCTCCTCGTTCATCTGGCCGTGCGCCACCGCCACCCGCGCCTCCGGCACCAGCTCGCGGATCCTGCGCGCCGCCCGGTCGATGGTCGACACCCGGTTGTGCACGTAGAACACCTGGCCGTCGCGCAGCAGCTCGCGCCGGATGGAGGCGGTCACCTGCTTCTCGTCGTAGGCGCCGACGTAGGTGAGCGTGGGGTGGCGGTCCTCGGGCGGGGTGGTGATCGTGGACAGCTCGCGGATGCCGGCCAGGCTCATCTCCAGCGTGCGCGGGATCGGCGTGGCCGAGAGCGTCAGCACGTCGACGTGGGTGCGCAGCGCGGTGATGTGCTCCTTGTGCTCGACGCCGAAGCGCTGCTCCTCGTCGACGATCACCAGGCCGAGGTCCTTCCAGCGCACGCCGGTCTGCAGCAGCCGATGGGTGCCGACGACGACGTCGACCGAGCCGTCGGCCAACCCGGCGATCGTCTGCTTGGCCTCGGCGGCGTCGGTGAACCGGGACAGCCCCTTGACGGTCACCGGGAACGCCCGCATCCGCTCGGTGAACGTGTCCAGGTGCTGGGTGGCCAGCAGCGTGGTCGGCACCAGCACCGCCACCTGCTTGCCGCCCTGCACCGCCTTGAACGCCGCCCGCACCGCGATCTCGGTCTTGCCGAACCCGACGTCCCCGGAGATCACCCGGTCCATCGGGACCGGGCGCTCCATGTCCGCCTTGACCTCGTCGATCGCCGCGAGCTGGTCGGGCGTCTCGGTGTAGGCGAAGGCGTCCTCCATCTCGCGCTGCCACGGCGTGTCGGGCGGGAAGGCGTGCCCGGGCGCCGACTGCCGGGCGGCGTAGAGCTGCACCAGCTGGGCGGCGATCTGGCGCACGGCCTTGCGGGCCCGGCCCTTGGTCTTGGCCCAGTCGGCGCCGCCGAGCTTGTTCAGCGTCGGGATCTCGCCGCCGACGTAGCGGCTGACCTCGTCGAGGGCGTCGGTGGGCACGAACAGGCGGTCGGCGGGCTGGCCCCGCTTGGAGCTGGCGTACTCCAGCACCAGGTACTCGCGGGTGGCCCCGCCGACGGTGCGCTCGCGCATCTCCACGAACCGGCCGATGCCGTGCTGGCCGTGCACGACGTAGTCGCCGGGCTTGAGCGTGACCAGGTCGACGGCGTTGCGCCGGCGGGTGGGCAGCTTTCGGGTCTCGGTGACGCCGGCCCGGTTGCCGGTCAGGTCGGCCTCGGAGAGCACGACCAGCTCCCCGGCGGTGAACCCGTTGGGGATCCGCCCGCAGGTGACCGTGACCAGGCCCTTGTCGGGCACGTCGGGCAGCGCGTCGGCCAGGGTGGCCGGCACGTCCGCCTCGCGCAGCTGCTCCAGCGACCGCTTCGCGGTGCCCTGCCCGCCGACCACCAGCACCGCGGTGCCGCCCGCCGCGACGTGCGCCCGCAGGTCGACCAGTGCGCGGTCGGTGTCGCCGCGGTAGGACTCGACCTCGTGCACCTCGGGGGCCATGACGTCCTCGCGGCCGGACAGCAGCGGGCTCAGGGTGAGCACCGGGCGCCCGGACGCGACCGCGTGCTCGAGCACCTCGGCGAGGTCGCGGTAGGCCGAGGCGCCCACGTCGATCGGCGCGGTGGCGTCGTCGGCCATGCCGGCGGCGAACCAGGACGCGGCCAGGAACTCCTGCCCGGTGCGGACCAGGTCGGCGCTGCGGGTCCGGATGCGCTCCGGGTCGGCCAGCAGCACCAGCGCGCCCGCCGGCAGCAGGTCGGTGAGCAGCTGCAGCTCGCCGTCGACGAGCGCCGGGACGAGCGACTCCATGCCCTCCGCGGGCATTCCCTCGGCCAGGTGCTCGAGCAGCTCGCGCAGCTGCGGGTTGTTCTCGTAGCGGCGGGCCAGCGCGGCGGCCCGGTCGCGCACCTCGGTGGTCAGCAGCAGCTCCCGGCACCCGGGCGCCAGCAGCTCCTCGACCGGCCCGACCGAGCGCTGGTCGGCCACCGAGAACGAGCGCAGCTCGCTGACCTCGTCGCCCCAGAACTCGACGCGCACCGGGTGGTCGGCCGTCGGCGCGAAGACGTCGACGATGCCGCCGCGCACCGCGAACTCGCCGCGCGCGGTGACCATCTCGACCCGCGTGTAGGCCAGCTCGACCAGCCGCACCAGCAGCTCGTCGAAGTCGTGGGTGTCGCCGACGCGCAACCGCACCGGCTCCAGCGCCCCCAACCCCGGCGCGATCGGCTGGATCAGGCTGCGCGCGGCCGCGACCACGACCCGCGGCGCCGCCGCCGGGTCCGACAGCCGCCGGAAGATCGACAGCCGCCTGCCCACCGTGTCGGGCCGGGGCGAGAGCCGCTCGTGCGGCAGCGTCTCCCAGCTCGGCAGCACCGCGACGGCGTCGGGCCCGAGCAGCTCGACCGCGGCCGCCCCCAGGTCCTCCGCCTCCCGGTCGGTGGCCGTGACGGCCAGGACCGTGCGATCGGCCCCCTCGGCCGACCCGAGCCCCGCCGCCAGGAACGGGCGCAGCGCCGAGGGCCCTTCGACCTGCAGGGAAGGCACACCCACGGGCCGGACATCGCGAGCGGCGTCGACGACGGAGCGGATACCGGAGTCGAACAGGACGGAACGGAGCAGACCGGACAGCTTGGCCACGATGCGGGAATCCCCCCGGGCAGATGAGCGCACGCAGAACAGACCACTGCCCGTCGAAGTGCCCGGGCGCGGCCTCGCAACCAGCCTACGCCCGACGGTGCCACCTCACCGCACGTGCACCTGCGAGCACATCGGTACGCACGTCCGGGTGACGCGCGCGACCGGCGTCGCGCTCGCGGACGGCGCTCCCATCGCGCCTCCTGCTCAGGGCACCCGCCCATCCCGCGACCACCTCGCCCACCGCACGGCCGACCGGTGGCTGCGCCAGGCACGACCGGTACGAGGCGCTGCTGGTCAGCACGCTCCCTCTCCACGAGCGAACGCTCGTGGGGTCGGTCCGCCGGTGCCCGCGAGCCCGCGTTTGCCGACCAGCACGTTGAGCCGCCCGTGCCGGGCGGCGACCGCCTCGGCCATGGCCCCGACCTCCGGCTCGCCGGCCAACGCGGACCCGGCCGGGCAGCAGGTCGGCCAACCGACCGAGCTGTTCATCGGTCGCGGCGTGACCTGGTCGTGACCGGCGCACCGGGCCTGTCGCCGCGGTCCGTGGGCTCCCGCCCCATCACCCGGCCTCGGCCAGCTGATCCCGGAGGAACTCGACCGTCGTGGCGAGCGCGACGCGGCCCTCCTCGGTGCCGAGGTCGAACTGGTACTCGTGCGGCAGCGCCGGTTCGTGGTCCACCGGATGGAACAGCGAGGTCGTTCGCACACCGAGCGAGCGCAGCTTGTCGGCGAACGGTTCGGACTGCGCTTCGGTGAGGGGGTCACCGTTGCCGCCGCTGATGAAGGTGGGCGGGAAGTCCGCCGTCACGTGGTGGTAGGGCGACATCTGCCGGATCACCGGATCGGAGAAGTCGCGCGTTCCCGCGTACGCCCAGGTCGCGACGTCGTTGCCCCATCCCACCAGCCTGGGCAGCGTCGGCGACGGATGGGTGAGGCGCTCCATCCGGTAGATGCCGCAGTTGAGTACGACCCCGCACAGCTGCGCCGGACTCAGCGACGGAACGATCCCCACCTCCGCGGCGTGCGCCGGATTGGTGATCAGGGCGGCCAGTTGGCTCGACAACTGGGCACCCGCCGAGTCCCCGGCGAGGAACACCGTGCCGGTGTCGGCATGAAACCGCTCGGCGTTCTCCACGACGTAGGCGTGCGCCCGGTTGAGCTGGTGGAGCTGGGCCGGATACGGTTTCCTGGGCGCCAGCGTGTAGTTCGGGGCCACCACCGTGAAGCCCTGCGCGGCCAGCAGTTCGAAGTACGGGGCGGCGTCGTCCTTGCTGCCGGACAACCAGGCACCACCGTGCGTCCACACGATGACCGGCAGCCGTGCACCGGCCGGGGCCGCCGCCGGGAAGTACACGTCGAGCAGCGCGTCCTCGTCCCCGACCCGGTACTGCTGGTCCGTGATCCGCTGGACGTCCGTCGCCGGCGCGTGCCCCGCCATCGCGGCTGTGACCCGTGCGTTGTTGGCCTCGAAGACGGCCCGGATGACCAGCGCACCCGGCCATGGGCTCAGGCGGAACGCGGCCAGCACACCGGTGGCCGACACGACCGGCACGACGAGCCGCCAGAACCGGCGACCGCGGTGAAACCTCACCTGACCGCCCGCCGCCATCGGTTCCCCCCTCGCCGATGCGGCCACTCGCCGCTCCCCCGCTACCGCCGTCCACGCTATGCGGGCACACGGTGCGTCGACCGACGATCTCGGCGATTGTCGGCACTGAGCACCCGAACGAGTCGGGTCGTGCACCGGGCCGTCGGTCTGCTCGACCGTGGCGAGCGGTCGGCTTCCGTCCCACCCCTCCGGACGAGAGTGGCTCTCGTTCGACCAGGCGTCACCGCCCCAGGTGGTCGGCGAGGAAGGCGAGTGCGGCGACCGCCTCGGCGGCCCAGTAGCCGTTGTCGTGGCAGCCGGGGGTGATGCCGCCGGCGGGGGTGGGGTGCACGGCGTCGCGGTAGCGGCGGGTCGCCTCGGTGAAGGCGTCGTTGTCGCCGCACGCGACGCGCAGCGGGGTGGTCGAGACGCCCGGGTCGGCCAGCAGGTCGCCCCACCGGGCGAAGTCGGCGGGGCCGTCGAAGGAGCCTTGGCCGGTCGCGGCGGGGGAGGCGAACAGGGCCGGGCTGGCCGCGGCCGCGGCGGCGACTCGGACCCCGCCCAGGGCGCCCCGTTCGGACTCCCGCGCCAGCAGCAGCGCCCCGTAGCCGCCCATTGACCAGCCCCACGCGCCGATCCGGTCGGCGGCGAGCCCCAGCGCCCCCAGCGCCGGGAGCACCTCGTGCACGAGCATGCCCAGGGGGTCGTCGCCGGAGGCGCGGGGGTGCCAGTAGGCGATGTCGCCGTCGGCGGAGGCCAGCGCGAACGGCCGCCCGCCCCCGGCGACGTGCCGGGCCAGCACGTGGTGCAGGCCGAGCTCGTCGAAGGCCGAGCGGGCCGTCCCGCCCCGCCCGTGCAGGACCAGGACGACCGGCAGCCCGGCCGTCGGCGCGCCCGGCGGCAGGGCCAGCGCCCACGGCACGTCCCGGCCACGGAACCGCGACGGCAGCAGCGCGCTGCGGACCTCCGGGCCGGGCCCGTCGGGGGGCGGGGCGGGGCCGGCGCAGCGGCCGAGCGCCTCGCCCGGCTCGACCCGCCCGGGCACCCGGCCCAGCTCGACGGCCGCGAACCCGCCGGCGAGCGCGCCGACCGCGACCCCGGCCCCGCCCAGCAGGACCTTGCGTCGGGAGACCACGGCCCCACCCTGGCACCCCGGTCAGGCGTCGCGCCGGTTGACCACCACGATCGCCGCGACCAGCAGCGCGGCGGCCAGCCCGGTCACGTAGGCCAGCGAGCCCACCGGGCTGAACGGGAGGTCCCCGCCGCCCGCCGTCATGGCGTTGCCGGCGTTGACGAACGGCAGCCACGGCTGCACCGCGGGACCGAACCCCGGGATGAACGAGACGAGCTGCTCGCCCATCAGCGGCCACACGAGCACGATCGACACCGCGGCCGCGGTGTGCCGCACCAGGATCCCCACCGCCAGCGCGAGCACGGCGCAGGCCGCGAACACCGGCGCCGGGCTGAGCACGACCCACCAGTCGTCGGAGGTGCGCAGCGCGGTGTCGGAGAGCGGGTCGAGCAGCCACATCGCCGCCCACGCCCCGAGGGACGCGACCAGCCCGATCACGCCGCTCACCACCGCCACCACGACGGTCTTGGCCAGCACGGCCGCGGTCCGGTTCGGCACGGCCTCGAACGTCATCCGGATCGTGGAGTAGCGGTACTCGGTGGTCACCGACACCGCCGCCAGCACGAGCACCAGCATCAACCCGAACAGCAGGAACGGGTTCGAGCCGCCCGGTGCGTCCGCCATCCCGCCGGGTTCGACCAGGACCAGCAGCCCGGTCAGCCCGATCACCCCGGCCACGGCCAGCCCCGCGCACCACCACGGCGAGCGCACCGAGGCCAGCTTGATCCGCTCGGCCGCGATGAGCCCCGCCGCACTCATGCCGGAACCCCCGCCCCGGTCGAGGCGTACTCCACGTCCTGCTTGGTGATCTCCATGAACGCCTCCTCCAGCGAGCCGCGGCGCAGCGTCAGCTCGTGCAGCACGAGCCCCGCCGCCCCCACGGCCTCCCCCACCCGCTCGGTCGTCCCGCCGGTGACCAGCAGCCCCGCCTGCTCCTCGGCGACCTCGAAGCCCGCCGCCCGCAGGGCCGCGGCGATGGCGTCCGGGCGCGGGCCGCGGACGAGGACGTCGGCCCCGCTGTCGACGAACTGCGCCGTCGGGCCCTGGGCGACCAGCCGCCCGCGCCCGATCACCACCAGCTCGGTCGCCGTCAGCGCCATCTCCGAGAGCAGGTGGCTGGACACCAGGACCGTGCGGCCCTCGGCGGCCAGCCGCTGCATCAGCCGGCGGATCCACAGGATGCCCTCCGGGTCGAGCCCGTTGACCGGCTCGTCGAACAGCAGGACCTGCGGGTCGCCGAGCAGTGCCGCGGCGATGCCCAACCGCTGGGACATGCCCAGCGAGAACGCGCCGGCCCGCTTGCCGGCCACCGCCGTCAGCCCGACGGTGTCCAGCACCTCGTCCACCCGCCCGGCCGGCAGCCCGTTGGCCCGGGCCAGCCAGCGCAGGTGCGAGCGCGCCGACCGGTTGGGGTGCACCCACTTGGCGTCCAGCAGCGCGCCGACCGTGCGCAGCGGGTCGCGCAGCTCGGCGTAGCGCTTGCCGGCCACCCGTGCCTCGCCCGCGTCGGGCCGGTCCAGGCCCAGGACCATCCGCATGGTCGTCGACTTGCCGGACCCGTTGGGCCCCAGGAAGCCGGTCACGGTGCCCGGTCGCACGTCGAACGTCAGGTCGTCGACGGCGGTGGTGCGGCCGTACCGCTTCGTGAGGCCTCTGACCTCGATCACATCGGCCCTCCTTGTCGTCGAGCCGATCACACCGCGCGAGGGGGTAGACGGGATCCGGGAATCACCCCCAGCCGCCCCTGAGCCCGAACGCCGGTGTCCCCGGCCTTGTTGCGAGGCGGACGTCAGGGCATGCTGACTGAAACAGTTGTTTCAGTCAGCCGATGGGGAGGAGCGAGGATGTCCGGACGAGCGGTGGGGGACGCGCGCGGCGACGGCCGGGTGCGCATCCGCGAGCTGGGCGCGCCCGGCGACCTGGGCTGGGTGGTGATGGCGCACGGCGAGGTCTACGCCGCGGAGTTCGGCTGGGATCCCTCATTCGAGGCGCTGGTGGCGCGCATCGTGGCCGACTACGCGGCTGACGACGACACCGCGGGGCGGGCGGCGTGGATCGCCGAGGTCGACGGGGTGCGCCGGGGGTGCGTCTTCTGCGTGCCCGACGAGGACGCCGACGGACCCACGGCGAAGCTGCGGATCCTGCTCGTCGACCCGGCGGCCCGCGGCCTCGGCCTCGGCGACCGGCTGGTGTCGACCTGCCTCGAGTTCGCCGCGGCCGCCGGCTACCGGCGGATCACGCTGTGGACCAACGACGTGCTGGCCGCCGCCCGCCGGATCTACCAGGCCCACGGCTTCCGGCTCGTCGACTCCGAGCCGCACCGCAGCTTCGGCCACGACCTCGTGGGGCAGAACTGGGTGCTGGACCTGCCGGCCGCGCGGGCAGGCGCCGGAGCCGCGCGGTGATCGCGCGGGTCTGGAGCGCGAGCGCGACGGCCGAGGGCGCCGACCGGTACCGGGAGCACTTCACCGGGACCGTCCTGCCCCAGCTGCACGGGCTCGACGGCTTCCTGGGGGCCGAGCTGATGGAGGACGGCACCGGCGACCGCACGCACCTGCTGGTCGTCACCCGGTGGGAGACGCGCGCGGCCATCGAGCGCTTCGCGGGCGATGAACCCGGCCGCGCGGTCGTGGAGCCCGCGGCCGAGGCCGCGCTGATCGACTTCGCCACGACCGTGCGGCACTACGAGGTCACCGTGCGGGCGTCGGGCACCGACCGCACCCGCTGACGGCGGCGGTGCGGCGGGGTCCAGGAAGGTGGCCTTCCTGAACCTCCACCGCAACGACGGCCCCGGCCTCAGGCGGGGCGCGGCGGCAGCGCCGGACGCACCCGGGACGGCCGGGTCGCCGGGTCCGGCGGCCGGGCCGCCGGGCGCTCCTCCAGCGCGGCCATGGCCATCTCGATCGCCCGCTCCAGCTGCGGGTCGGCGCCCGCGACCCAGTCCTGCGGGCGCACCACCACCTCCACGTCCGGGTCGACGCCGTGGTTCTCCACGTCCCACCCGGTGTCGTCGAACCAGGTGGCGTAGCGGGGCTGGGTGACGCCGGTGCCGTCGACGAGGTCGTAGCGGCTGTCGATGCCGATCACCCCGCCCCACGTGCGCACCCCGACGACCGGGCCGATGCCCAGCCGCTTGATCGCCGCGGTGACGATGTCGCCGTCGGAGCCGGCCATCTCGTCGGCCACCGCGATGACCGGGCCGCGCGGGGCGTCCATCGGGTAGGTCGTGGGCTGGCGGTGCCGCGGGGCGTCCCACCCGATCACCCGGCGGGCCAGCTTCTCCACCACCAGCTGGGAGACGTGCCCGCCACCGTTGCCGCGCACGTCCAGCAGGAGGCCGTCGCGGGAGGTCTCCCGGCCGAGGTCGCGGTGCAGCTGCGCCCACCCCGGCGCCATCATGTCCGGGACGTGCAGGTAGCCGAGGCGGCCGTCGGAGCGGTCGGCGACGAACGCCCGCCGCCCCGCCACCCAGTCCTGGTAGCGCAGCGCGGCCTCGGAGTGCAGCGGGCGCACCACGACGCGGCGGGTCTCCCCGGCGTCGGCGCGGTCCGGGCCCGAGCGCACCGTCAGCTCGACCAGCTCGCCTGCGCGCGAGACCAACAGCGGCGCCGGGCCCCACGCCGGGTCGACCGGCACCCCGCCGACCTCCAGGACCACGTCGCCCGCGCGCACGTCAACCCCCGGCCCGGACAGCGGGCTGCGGGCGGCCGGGGCCGAGGTCTCCGGCGGCAGCACCCGGGTGACCACCCAGCCCTCCTCGGCGGGTTCCAGGTCGGCGCCGAGCAGGCCCGGCCTGCCCGAGGCGTCGCCGTCGCCGCCGCCGCGCACGTAGGCGTGCGAGGTGCCCAGCTCGCCCTGCAGCTCCCAGAGCAGGTCGACGAGGTCGTGGTGGCTGCCGACGGCGTCGACCAGCGGGCGGTAGCGGTCCATCTCGGCCGCCCAGTCGACCCCGGCCATGTCCTCGACCCAGAAGTGGTCGCGCATCAGCCTGCCGGCCTCGTCGAACATCTGGCGCCACTCGCGGGACGGGTCGACGGTGACCACGATCCGGCGGGTGTCGACCACGTACTCGTCGGCGTCGTCGTTCTCCGGCGCGTTCGACCCGGACCGGTCGGTGCGCAGCACCCGCAGCGTCTCCCGGTCGGCGACGACCAGTCGCTGGCCGTCGCCGCTGACCGCGAACCAGGACACCGGGTCGGCGATCACGTCGAGCTTGCGCCGGGTCAGGTCGAAGCGCTCCAGCACCGGCCGCTTCCGGCGCTCGTTCGTCTCGGCCTGCGCGTCGCCCAGCACCCCCGACACCGGCAGCCGGTACCAGAGCAGGCAGTCCTTGCCCGCCTGCATGCCGCTGTAGCGGGCGGCGGCCACCGGGATCGGCACGACCCGCTCGGCCAGGCCGTCGACGTCGACGACGACCTCCGGCGGGTCGTCGGAGCGGCCTTCGGGCGTGGCCACCTCGTCGGGCTTGTCCGCGCCGGCGGCGTCCTCGTCGCCGTCGGTCGGCTCCGGGGCGGGCAGGTCGTCGGGGCCCTCGTCGCCCGGCGAGACGGGCCGCCCGTCCGGGCTGGCCCCGAACGGCGACGGCGTGCGCGCCGCGAGCGGCACCAGGTAGGGCCGCCAGGACACCGGGAACGCCAGGTCGAACGAGTGCTGGTCGTACATCGGGTCGAACGTGCGCCGCGACAGGAACGCCAGGTACTTGCCGTCGGAGGTGAACACCGGGTCGGCGTCGACGAACCGCGGCGCGGTCACCGCGACCAGCGTGTCGTCGGCCAGCCGGGCGATCATGATCCGGGTCAGCCCGGACTCCACCGGATCGCAGTAGGCCAGCCAGGCGCTGTCCGGCGACCACGACAGGTCCGAGACCTCCCCGTCGGCGCCGCGGGCCAGCTCGCGCAGCTCACCGGAGCCGGTGTCGAGCACCAGCAGCCTGCCGTCGTGCGCGGCCAGCGCCACGGCCTTCCCGTCCGGCGACGGCGCCAGCTCCAGCACCCGCCCGACCTCGCCCGCCCCGTACCGGGCGAGGGGGGCCGCGTCCTCGGCGAGCGCGTCGAGCGGGGCGATGCAGACGGCGTCCTCGCCCTCGGCGTCGTCCACCCACACCGCGCGGTCGGGGCCCAGCGGACCGGCCAGCCGCGCCCGCACCCCCGGCTCGGCGAGCAGGGTGCGGGCCGGGCCGTCGCGGTGGGTGAGCCGGTGCACGGTGCCGCGCACCAGCGCCACGCTGGAGCGCCCGGTGCGGTCGGGCTGGGCCCAGCTGAGCTCGTGGGCCGCGTCCACCCGGAACGGCTCGCGGGCCCGCCGCGGGCCGCCGAGGCGGACGTCGAGCCGGCGCGGTGCGCCGCCCGCGTCGAGCGACTCCACCAGGTAGAGCTCGCCCGCCGACTCGTAGACGACGCGCTCGCCGTCGGTGGTGGCGTGGCGGGCGTAGAACGCCGGGGCGCCGTCGCCGCCGTGGTCGGTGTGGCGGCGCAGGTCGGAGCCGTCCAGCGCGAGCGAGTACAGGTTGCCCCAGCCCTCGTGGTCGGACAGGAACGCCACCCGCCGCCCGTCGCCCGAGCCGACCAGCAGCGGCGCGGTGATGTTGCCGTCCAGCTCGGCGGCGAACCGGCGGAACTCCCCCGAACCGTCCGGGTCGAGCCACAGCTTGCCCACGGTGCCGCCGCGGTAGCGCTTCCAGGCCGCGGGCTCGGTCATCACGCTGCTCAGCAGCACGACCGGACCGTCGGCGGACAGCGCCGCCCCCGAGCACGGGCCCAGGTCGAGCCGGCGCGGCACACCCCCGTCGGCCGGGACCGCGTACGCCCAGGCCCGCCCGTGCGCGGCCATCCCGGCGGCGCTCAGCGCCAGCACCTCGCCGTCGGCGGTCCAGCCCAGCGTGCGGGCCCGCGGGTCGCCCCAGTAGGTCAGCCGGCGGGCCCCGCCGCCGTCCAGGTCGGTCACGTACACCTCGGGCACGCCGTGGCGCAACGTCGTCCAGGCCACCCGGGTGCCGTCCGGGGACAGGAACGGGGCCGAGGCCGGGACGTCGTCGGCGGTGAGCCGATAGGCCCGGCCGCCGCTCAGCGGAGCCGTCCACACGTCGTTCTCGGCCACGAAGACGAGCGTGTCGCCGTGCAAGTGGGGGAAGCGGAGGTAGCTGCGGGCCATGGGAGCAGACGGTAGCGACCCCGCGGCGGCCCGATCCCGCCCGGACGGACCCTGCACACGGCGCTCTCACCCGGACCTCGGCAGAATCCCCCCATGCCGCGGCATCGAGCACGACGGGGGGACGGGTCACCGGATCGGGACCGGGCGACCCGCGCAGGGTCATGGCGGAGGGCCGGCCGGCGCACGATCGTGGCGCTCGTCGTCACCGCAGCGGTGACGGCGGTCGGCTGCTCGGCCGCGCCCGCCGCCGCCCCACCCCGGGCCCCCGTGACGACCACGACCGCGGCCGCCACGCCCGTCGCCGCCCCGCGCACCGGCGTGCCCGACCTGCAGGTCGAGGTGCTCGCCGACGGGCTGGACCACGTCTGGGACATGGGCTTCCTGCCCGACGGGCGGGTCCTGTTCACCGAGCGCGACGGCGGCGTCTCGCTGCTGTCGAGCACCGAGCCGGGCGCCACCGTCACCCCCGTCGACGCCGACTTCTCCGACGTCCTCGTCAACGGCGAGGGCGGCCTGATGGGCCTGGTGGTGCACGCCGACTTCGACCGCACCCGCCGGTTCAGCACCTGCCAGACCAACCAGGTCGAGGACACCGCCACCGACATCCGCCTGGTCACCTGGGAGCTCTCCACCGACGCCACGTCCGCCACCCGGGTGGCCAACCCGCTGCTCGGCGGGCTCCCGATCAACCCGTCGGGCCGCCACTCCGGCTGCCGCACCACCCTCGCCCCCGACGGCACCGTCTACATCGGCACCGGCGACACCGCCCGCGGCGCCATCCCCCAGGACCTCAACTCGCTGGGCGGCAAGGTCCTGCACATCGACATCGAGACCGGCGGCCCCGCCCCCGACAACCCCTTCGTCGACGACCCCAACCCGGCCCGCCGGCTGATCTACACCTACGGCCACCGCAACGTGCAGGGCGTCACCGTGCAGCCCACCACCGGCGACGTGTTCTCCGCCGAGCACGGCCCCGACACCGACGACGAGGTCAACCGCCTCGAACCCGGCGCCAACTACGGCTGGGACCCCTCCCAGGGCGGCACCGTCGGCGGCTACGACGAGGACGTCCCGATGACCGACCTGGAGCGCTTCCCCGACGCCGTCGCGGCCATCTGGAGCTCCGGCAGCCCGGTCGAGGCCATCTCCGGCGCCGGGTTCATCTCCGGCCCGCAGTGGGGGGACCTCGACGGCGCGCTCGCCGTCGGCGCGCTGCGCGGGCAGAAGCTGCTGCTCATGCGACTGGCCGCCGACGGCTCGGTCGCCGAGGTGCTGACGCCGGCGCCGCTGGACGGGGAGTTCGGGCGGTTGCGCGGGGTGCGGCTGGCGCCGGACGGGTCGCTGCTGGTGTCGACGTCGAACGGGCGCGACGACAAGATCCTGCGGGTGACGCCGGTCTGATCTCCCCGGCGGTCCTGGGTGGCCGGCAGTGCCTCCGATCAGGGCTGTTCGGCGCTCCTCGCAGCCCTGGCTGGGTCGTCGCAGCCCGCCGGCGCGCTGCGAGCACCCGGCTGGCGCTGCGACGCCCCCGCTGCGTTGCGAGGAACACCCACCCAGGTCTGCGAGGACCCGGCCCACCGCGCCGATCGGAGAGCCGGAGGCCCTCGAGAGAAGCCGGAGGCCCGACGACAGCCGGGCTCAGTTCCCGTAGCGCACCGCCGCCCGCTCCCGCGCCTTGGCCGCCTCGACCTCCCGGTCCTTCGGCGGCGCCGTCGTCACCAGCGAGTCCAGCAGCTCGCGGGTGGCGTCGGCCACGGCCGCAACCGCCCGGTCGAACGCCGCCCGGTTCGCCTGGGACGGCGAGGCCGACCCGCTGATCTTGCGGACGTACTGCAGCGCCGCCCCGTGCACCTCGTCCTCGGTGGCGGGGGGTTCGAAGTTGTGCAGCACCCGGATGTTCCGACACATGCCCCCGATAGTGCCCCAGGGGACGGACATCGGCGGGCGTGCGGCTACGCCATCTCCGCGTCGACGAACTCGGCGCCGGTCAGCGGGGCCACGCCCAGCACCAGCTTGGCGATGTGGAAGGCCTCGGCGAAGCGGGCCCGGCACTGCACGCCGCGGATGCGGGCCAGGCCGCCGAAGGTCTCGGCGTCGAACCAGCTGCGGTCGCGCTGGGAGCCGTAGTGCTCGTGCAGCTTGGCGACCTTCTCCCGCAGCACCGGCTCGGCCAGCGGCAGGTAGACCGAGGGCTGGGTGAGGTCGCCCTCCCACTTGAGGATCTCGTAGCCGAGGGTGAGGTGGTCGCGGAAGGCGCTGGGCACCAGGTCGGCCAGGGCGCGGTGGTCCTGGTGGGCGTCGTGCGGGGACGGGGCGAAGATCAGGTCGGGTTCGGCGTGCGAGCGCAGCTCCTCCAGCGCCAGCTTGGCGCGCTCCCACCGGGTGGGGACGCGTCCGTCGGGCAGGTCCAGGACGGTGACCTCGAGCCGGGCGCCGGGGCAGAACGCGGCCAGCGCGGCGCGCTCCTCCTCCTCGCGCAGCGAGCCGCCGCCGGTGAGCACCAGGGCCGAGACGCCGACGCCGGGGTGGGCGCGGCACAGCTCCAGCAGGGAGCCGCCGGCGCCGACGGCGATGTCGTGGCAGTGCGCGCCGAGCAGCATCATGTGGTCGAGGCGCTCGGGTAACAGGCTCAGCACCCTCGTACACCCCCGTCAGGTCGCGGCCGCGCGCCGGCCTGCGCCGGGCTTTCGGGCGGCAAGTGTTCCACGAAGGGTGCAGCACTCGCCCGTGGGAGGGTCACCCGGATGCGCGAACCCGGCCGCGACGGGCCACCGGACCGTCACGGCGGGTTCACCACGGGACCCGATCAGGTCTCGGCGCGCAGCTTCTCCAGGCGCCGGGTGGTCGGCCAGCGCACGTCGTAGGCCCACCCGAGCTTCTCGAAGATCCAGATCAGCCGGGCCGAGATGTCGATCTGCCCGCGCAGCACGCCGTGGCGGGCGCAGGTGGGGTCGGCGTGGTGCAGGTTGTGCCAGGACTCGCCCATCGACAGGATCGCCAGCGGCCAGAAGTTGCGCGACCGGTCGCGCGACCGGAAGGGCCGCTCCCCGATCATGTGGCAGATCGAGTTGATCGACCAGGTGACGTGGTTGGACACCGCGAGGCGCACCAGCCCGCCCCAGAAGAACCCGGTGACCACCCCCGCCCACGACCAGGAGATCAGCCCGCCCAGCACGGCGGGCAGCAGCAGGCTCACCGCCACCCAGATGCCGAACGTCCGGCTGACCCGGCGGATGGCCCGGTCGGCGAGCAGGTCGGGCACGAAGCGGCGCTGGTTGGTCTCGTCGCGGTCGAAGAACCAGGTCATGTGGGCGTGCAGGAAGCCCTTGGCCACCGCGGCGGGCGAGGTCCCGAACAGCCACGGCGAGTGCGGGTCGCCCTCCCGGTCGGAGAAGGCGTGGTGGCGGCGGTGGTCGGCCACCCAGTTCAGCACGTTGCCCTGCACGGCCAGCGAGCCGGTGATCGCCATCGCGACCCGCAGCCACGGCTTGGCCTTGAACGCCTTGTGGGTGAAGTGCCGGTGGAAGCCGACGGTGATGCCCAGCACGGCGATCGAGTAGAAGACGCCCAGCAGCACCAGGTCGTGCCAGTCGACGCCCCAGCCCCAGGCCAGCGGCACCGCGGCGACCAGGGCCACCATCGGCGTCGCCACGAACACGTAGATCATCGCGTGCTGGAACGCGGTGCGCCGCCCGGAGACGACCGGGTTCGGCCCCGCCGTGAGCGGGTTCTCGGTGCGGGCTCCGGACGGGGGCGGGGCGACGGACTCGGCGGTCATGCGGCTCCTCGGGGGTCGGGGACGTCCGGCGGCGGTGGCGTCGTCCTCGTCCGCCGTCGCTTTTGCGAGGTTAGGTCAACCCGGGCTGGACGGCTGCACGTCATCGTGGAACCCGGGTGGCGGTGCCGCAATCGCAGGACCCCGACCGGATCAATGGCGTTGGCGGTGCGTGACAGGATGGAGGCCTGTCCGCCGTGGTGTAACGGCAGCACCTCGGATTTTGGTTCCGATGGTCCAGGTTCGAATCCTGGCGGCGGAGCAGGCCCGCCGCAGGCCGCCATTCGGGCCGCGACCTCGGTGCGCCCACTCGCGGACACGGATCGGCGTCCGGCTTCCCGCGTCTCGGTACGGTCCCGTGATGGCCGATCGCATCACCGCGCGCCGGTTCCTGGGCTCACCCGGCGTCGACGACTGGCGCGCCGTCCTGGGCGGTACGTGGGTGTGCGCGCGCTTCCGCACCGGCTCCTACGCGACGGGCGTCGCGCTCGTGGCCGCGATCGGCGAGCCGGCCGCCGGGATCGGCCGGCCCGACGTCGACCTGCGCCCGGACAGCGTCGACGTGCGCCCGGTCGGCGACGGGCCGGAGGGGCTGACCGCGGGGGACGTGGAGCTGGCGCGGAGGATCTCGGTGGCCGCGCGTGGGTTGGGCGCCGCGGCCGAGCCCGCCGCCGTGCAGCACGTCCAGGTCGCGATCGACGCGCTGGTGATCGCGGACGTGCGGCCGTTCTGGCGGGCCGTGCTCGGCTACCAGGAGCTCGGCGAGGAGGACGTGGTCGATCCGGCCCGCCGGGGGCCGACGTTCTGGTTCCAGGACATGGCTGCGCCGCGCCCGCAGCGCAACCGCGTCCACGTCGACGTGTACCTGGCGCCCGACCAGGTGCGGAACCGCATCGCCGCGGCGGTGGCCGCGGGCGGGCGGGTCGTGCGCTCGAACGCCCCCGACTACTGGACGCTGGCCGACCCCGAGGCCAACGAGGTCGACCTGGCCGTGTGGGTGGCGGAGTAGGTGCACCGGCTGGCCCAGGTGAACGTGGCGCGGATGCGCGCCCCGCTCGACGACCCCGTCATGCGCGGCTTCACCGAGGCGCTCGACGCGGTCAACCGGCTCGCCGACGCCAGTCCCGGGTTCGTGGCCCGCGACCGGGCCGGGCACCGGGTGCTGACCGACGACGCCGGGCCGGTGATCGTCAACGTGTCGCTGTGGGCGGACTACGCCGCGCTGCACGACTTCGTCTACCGCAGCGCGCACGCCGGCTACCTGCGCCGCAGGTCGCGGTGGTTCCTGCCGACCGAGCAGCCGTCGACGGCGCTGTGGTGGGTGCGGGGGGACGAGCCGCCCGGCGTGGCCGACGCCGTACGGCGGCTGCAGCACCTGCGCCGCTACGGCCCCACCCCGCGGGCGTTCTCGCTGCGCAGGCGCTTCGGGCCCGACGGCAGGCCTGCCGGGCGCGGGCGGTAGAGCGGCGGTGGGCCCCCCCCGGAGGGTGGGGGCCCCCCCCCCCCGCGCGACCCCCCCGCGCGGGGGGGGGGGGGCTGCGGGGGGGGGCCCCCCCCCTTCCGGTGGGGCCCCCCGCCCGAACGCGCTACCTCAGCGACCGTTCGGTCGCGGGGGCGGCGGCTCGGGCGGCCGTCCGTTGCCCGTGCACCTCATCCCTGCTCCTTCGTTCTGCGGCGTTCCGGCGCTGGACCGCATCAGGCGAGCGCGGCGTCCAGCGTGATCGTGGTGCCGGTGAGCGCCTTGCTCACCGGGCAGCCGTCCTTCGCCGCCTGGGCGGCCTGGTCGAACCCCGCGGCGTCGAGCCCCTCGACCCGGCCGCGGACCTTGAGTGCGATGCCCGTGATCGCGAACCCGCCTGCGGGGTCCGGTCCCAGTGAGACGTCGGCCGAGACGTCGAGCGACCCGGGGGTACCCCCGGCCCGCGCGATCTCCGCGGACAGCGCCATCGAGTAGCAGGCCGAGTGCGCCGCCGCGATCAACTCCTCCGGGCTGGTCACTCCCCCGGCGTCGTCCGCCGAGCGCCGGGGGAAGCTGACCGGGAAACTACCCACCCCGCTGCTGGCCAGCTCGACCTGGCCCTCCCCCTCCTGCAGGCTGCCGTTCCATGCTGTCCGTGCGGTGCGCGTAGGCATTGACCTCTCCAAACGGGTTGGCGGCTCTCGTCGCCCCTCAACAACACAAGACGCCTGAGGACCTCCCGCGTTCACGGACAGTGAGACGACCGGTACTGGATCAACGGCGAACGGTCGCTCGACCAGGGCCGAATGCGACTGGTATGGCGGCGCGCCGCTCACCGGTCCGCTCCCCGGACAGGTGACCCGGCCAGCCCGATGGCGCGGGAACGGGCCGCCCCGCACCGTCGTCGCCGCCCGGGACGGCGCCACGACGTAGGATTCGCCGGACCTCCCACGGCCCGCACACCCCGCCCCGTCCGGTTCGACGCCGTCCGTCCGCGGCGGTCCGCCGCGGGGCCCGAGATCCGGCAGGAGCAGCCACCCCATGCTCGACCGTCCCGGACAGGCACCCCCGAGCGCCCATCCGACCGCCGCCGTGGTGCTCGCGGCGGGCGAGGGCACCCGCATGCGCTCCGCGGTGCCCAAGGTGCTGCACGCCATCGGCGGGCGCAGCCTGCTCGGCCACGCCGTGCACGCCGTCGCCGAGCTGCAGCCCGAGCACCTGGTCGTGGTGCTCGGCCACGGCCGCAAGGAGGTCGGCGAGACCGTCGCCGCGCTCGGCGGCGAGCTGGGTCGCCCGGTGCTGGCCGCCGAGCAGGACAAGCAGCTGGGCACCGGCCACGCGGTCGGTTGCGCGATGGGCTCGCTGCCCGCCGACCTGACCGGCCCCGTCCTGGTCACCTACGGCGACGTGCCGCTGCTGGAGCCGGCCACCCTGCAGGGCCTGCTCGACGAGCACGCCGCCGCGGGCGCCGCCGTCACGCTGCTCACCACCGAGCTCGACGACCCGACCGGCTACGGCCGCATCCTGCGCGACGTCGACGGCACCGTCACCGCGATCGTCGAGCAGCGCGACGCGTCCCCGGAGCAGCGCGCCGTCCGCGAGATCAACTCCGGTGTCTACGTCTTCGACGGCGCCTTCCTCACCGCGGGCCTGGACCGCCTGGGCACCGACAACGAGCAGGGCGAGCTCTACCTGACCGACCTCATCGGCATCGCCCACGACGACGGGCTCGGCGTGCGCGGCGTGCGCTGCCCCGACACCTGGCAGGTGTCCGGGGTGAACGACCGGGTCCAGCTGGCCGAGGTGCGCGCGGAGCTCAACTGCCGGGTCGTCACGGCCTGGATGCGGGCCGGGGTGACGGTCGTCGACCCGGCCACCACGTGGGTCGACGTGCAGGTCGAGCTGTCCCCCGACGTGGTGCTGCACCCCGGCACCCAGCTGCACGGGCGCAGCGCGGTCGGCACGCGTGCCGAGGTCGGGCCCGACACCACCCTGACCGACTGCGAGATCGGCGAGGGCGCCCGGGTGGTGCGCACCCACGGCACCCGGGCCGTGATCGGCGCCGGCGCCGACGTCGGGCCGTTCGCGTTCCTGCGCCCCGGCACCCGGCTCGGCGATCGCGGCAAGATCGGCACGTTCGTCGAGGTGAAGAACTCCGACATCGGCGCGGGCAGCAAGGTGCCGCACCTGAGCTACGTCGGCGACGCCGACATCGGCGAGCACTCGAACATCGGCGCGGCGTCGGTGTTCGTCAACTACGACGGCGTGCAGAAGCAGCGCAGCGTCGTCGGCGACCACGTCCGCACCGGATCGGACAACATGTTCGTCGCGCCGGTGCGGGTCGGTGACGGCGCCTACACCGGGGCCGGGACGGTCCTGCGCCACGACGTGCCACCGGGGGCGTTGTCGGTTTCCGCCGGCGAACAGCGCATCATCGAGGGGTGGGTGGCGCGCAAGCGGCCGGGCACCCCGTCCGCGGAGGCCGCCCTGGCCGCCACCCGGGCACCCGAACCGAACGACCCCCCTGATGGAGGTACCACCCGGTGAGCTCGATGTCGGCGACCCCCAAGAAGAACCTGATGCTCTTCTCCGGCCGGGCGCACCCCGAGCTGGCCGAGCAGGTCGCCAAGCACCTGGACGTCACGATCACCCCGCAGTCGGCGTACTCCTTCGCCAACGGGGAGATCTTCGTCCGGTTCGAGGAGTCCGTGCGCGGCTGCGACGCGTTCGTCCTGCAGTCGCACTCCGCCCCGATCAACGACCAGATCATGGAACACCTGATCATGGTCGACGCGCTCAAGCGGGCCTCCGCCAAGCGGATCACCGTGGTCATGCCGTTCTGGGGCTACGCGCGCCAGGACAAGAAGCACCGCGGCCGCGAGCCGATCTCGGCCCGGCTGATCGCGGACATGTTCAAGACCGCGGGCGCCGACCGGATCATGACCGTCGACCTGCACACCGCGCAGATCCAGGGCTTCTTCGACGGCCCGGTCGACCACCTGTTCGCGCTGCCGGTGCTGGCCCAGCACATCAAGCGCACCTACGCCGACCACGACCTGGCCGTGGTCTCGCCCGACTCCGGAAGGGTCCGGCTGGCCGAGCGCTGGGCGGAGACGCTGGGCGGCACCCCGCTGGCGTTCATCCACAAGACGCGCGACCCGCGCAAGCCCAACGAGGCCGTGGCCAACCGGGTGGTCGGCGAGGTCGAGGGCCGGCTCTGCGTGGTCATCGACGACATGATCGACACGGGCGGCACGGTCGCGAAGACGGTCGAGGTGCTGCTCAAGGACGGCGCGTCGGACGTGATCGTGGCGGCCACTCACGGCGTGCTGTCCGGGCCCGCGGTCGATCGGCTGTCGTCCAGCGGCGCCCGCGAGGTGATCTTCACCGACACCCTGCCCATCCCCGACGAGAAGCGTTTCCCCGGCATGACGGTGCTGCCGATCGCCCCGCTGGTGGCCCGCGCCATCCACGAGGTCTTCGACGACGGCTCGGTCACCTCGCTCTTCGACGGCAACGCCTGATCCCCCCGGGCCCGACCCCACCCACCGGGCCCTGAGCTGGGATCGCGTATCGTTGTGGAGGTTCCGCGGCGAGGGCGGGTGCAGTTACTCCCGCCGTTATCGACGCAGCCTCGGCCATCGGCCGGCTGCCTCGCCGCATGTCCTGCGCACCAGCAGCTCGCCGATCGAGGAGAAGTACCGTGGCCGAAGCCCGTATCGACGCCGAGACCCGCACGGAGTTCGGCAAGGGCGCCGCCCGCCGTACCCGCCGCGCGGGCAAGATCCCCGCCGTGCTCTACGGGCACGGCACCGACCCGCAGCACCTCTCGCTGCCGGAGCTCGAGTTCAAGGCCATCGTCCGCGACCAGGGGCGCAACGCCGTGCTCACGCTGAACATCGGCGGCACCCCGCAGCTCGCGCTGACCAAGACCGTGGTCAGCCACCCGATCCGCCCCTACATCGAGCACGTCGACCTGCTCGTCATCACGCGCGGCGAGAAGGTCCAAGTCGACGTGCAGGTCGTGGTGACCGGCGACGCCGCCCCCAACACGCTGATCCAGCAGGACCTCAGCACCATCCAGGTCGAGGCCGACGTGTCCGGCATCCCGGAGCAGATCGAGGTCTCCGTGGAGGGCAAGGCGGCCGGCACCCAGATCAACGCCGGCGACGTCGAGCTGCCCCGCGGCACCACGCTGGTCACCGACCCCGAGGCGCTCGTGGTCAACGTCGTGCCCGCGCCGACCGCGGCCGACCTCGAGGCCGAGATCGACACCGAGGGTGCCGGCGTGGTCGAGGACGCCCCGCAGTCCGAGGAGCAGGCGTCCTCCACCGAGTCCGACGAGTCCGCCGCGGAGTCGTCGGACTCCGGTTCCGCGGAGAGCTGATCCGTGGCGCCGGGCCCCGCTCTGGTGGTCGGGCTCGGCAACCCGGGTCCGGAGTACGCCCAGACCCGGCACAACGTCGGTTTCCGCGTCGTCGAACTGCTGGCGGCGCGGGCCGGCGGTGGCCGGTTCTCCCGGCACCGCAGCAACTCCGACGTGCTGGAGGGCAGGCTGGCCGGCCGCAAGGTCGTGCTGGCCAAGCCGCGGACGTTCATGAACGTCTCCGGCGGGCCGGTGGCCGGGCTGCTGAAGTACTTCTCGGTCGAACCGGCCGATCTCGTGGTCGTCCACGACGACCTCGACCTCGGCTTCGGGGTGGTGCGGCTCAAGCTGGGCGGCGGTGAGGGCGGCCACAACGGGCTGCGCTCGATCAGCCGCTCGCTGGCCACGAAGGACTACCTGCGCGTGCGGTTCGGCATCGGCCGCCCGCCGGGCCGCCAGGACCCGGCCGACTACGTGCTCAAGCGGTTCTCCGGCGCCGAGGCCAAGGAGCTCGACCTCGCCGTCGACCTGGCCGCCGACGCCGCCGAGGCCCTGCTCTCGGACGGCCTCGAACCGGCCCAGAACCGCTTCCACGCCCTCTCCGGCTGACCGGGCCCGTCGGGTCGGGAGCTCGCTCACCGGCCCGGCTGGTCCCCGGACGTCGTTCTCGACGCGCTCCGGGGCGGGTGGCACCGGTCGAGGTGGGCGGCCAGGGCCGTGAGGTCGTCGGCGGGACCGGCGTAGCCGAGGTGGCCGTCGGGTCGCAGGACCAGCAACCACGCCGCACCGCGGCCGCGGGCCAGCCGCTGGACCGGGATCGCGACGCCGTACCGGCCCACGACCGACTCCACCGCCCGTTGCTGCTCGTCGGTGCCGTCGAGCAGCAGCGCCCGGTGGCGGAGGCCACCACCGCGCCCGATGGGGACGCGGTCGCCGGGCCGCGGACCGCGCCGGGCGGCCCGCCCGGAGACCACCGGGCTGCCCCGGTACCGGATCCAGGTCTGGGCGAACATCCCCGCCACGCCGCCCGTACGGGCGGGAGCCGCAGGACCGCGGGCAGCAGCAGGCCGGCGAGGTGCGCCCTCGCCCACACGGCCGCCGGGTGCGCGGTGGTCTCCACGACGAACCCGCGGTCGGTGCCGCGCAGCACGCGCTGCGCGACCGGTCTGCGCTCCGCCTCGTAGGAGTCGAGCAGCCGCTCCCGGGCCTCGCCCGCCACCACCGCGGCCAGCTTCCACCCGAGGTTGACCGCGTCGCCCACAGCGAGGTTCATGCCCTGCCCCCCGGCCGGGCTGTGCAGGTGCGCGGCGTCCCCGACGAGCAGCACCGGGCCGCGGCGGAAGCGCTCGGCGATCCGGCAGTGCACCCGGAAGAGCCTGGTCCAGGCGACGGAGTCGATCCGGGCACCGGCGTCGAACCGCTCGTCGAGCCACTGCTGCAGCTGCTCCCGGCCGATGTCGACGCGGGGAGCGGGGTCCGTCGGGACGAGGTCGGGCGGCACGGCACCGAAGATGCGGTGCCGCCCGCCGTCGAGCGGGAGGATGCCGACGAATCCGCCTGCGGTGAGGTGCAGGCGGATGCGGCCGGGCGATCCGGTGGAGCCGGCGAACCGCACGTCGGCGAGCAGCCCGGTCTGGGGGTGGGTGCGGCCGGCGAAGCCCAGCCCGGCCGCGCGCCGCACCGCGCTGCGCGCGCCGTCGGCGCCGACCAACCACCGGGCCGCGACCTCGCGCTCCGCGCCGCCCGCCCGGATGCGCACCCGGGCGCCGTCGGAGGCGGCGGACACGGCGACGAGCTCGGTCGAGCGCTCGACCCGCACCCCGAGCTCGCCGAGGCGCTCGGCCAGCAGCCGCTCGGTGCGATCCTGCCCCAGCCCCAGGGCGAACGGGAACGGGGTGCGGTCGACCCGCAGCGGCACCACGCCCAGCCGCCGGCCGCGCTCGAACACCTCGGCCCGGGTGATCTGCACACCCTCTGCGACGGCCCGCTCGGCCACCCCGAGCCGGTCCCACAGCTCCAGGGTCCGGACGTGCACGACCGCCGCACGCGACTCGGCGGCGGGGGCGGCGGCGCGGTCGATGATTCGCACGTCCAGCCCGCGCTCGGCGAGCACGATCGCCAGGCCCAGCCCCGCCGGGCCGGCCCCGACCACCAGGACACCCGTCCGATCCACCCCGCACCACCTTTAGTGAACGATCACGTTCCCTATGGCGCTCAGCCTCGCACCGACCCGTAGTGAACGCAACCGTCTACTGTTCGAACGTGCCCGCCGCCTCCGGAACCCCTCCGGGCCGACCGCGCCGCCGCGGCGCGGCGCTCGCGCGGGCCATCCACCGCGCCGCACTCGACGAGCTCGCCCTGACCGGCTATGCGGGGCTGACGATGGACGCGGTCGCCCACCGGGCCGGGACGGGCAAGGCCGCGCTCTACCGGCGCTGGCCCACCAAGCGCGATCTCGTGCTCGACGCGCTCCGCCATTGCGTGGCCCCGGAACCGCCGGATCCCGATCCCAGCGCTCCGGTCCGCGACGAGGTGGTCGCCGCACTCGCCGCGGTCGCCGACACGCTGGCCGGGCGCAGCGGCTTCCCCGGCCTGGAGGTCATGGCCGAGCTGCTGCGCGAGCCCGGGCTGCGCGACACGTTCGGCGAGCGGGTGCTGGGACCGCGCCTGGAACGGATGGCCGGCGTCCTACGGCGGGCCGCCGAGCGCTCCGGGGCCGAGCCGGCCGCCGTGACGCCGCTGCTGGTCCGGACCGGTCCGGCGCTTGTGGTGGAGTCCTTCCTGCGCCGGGGCGCCCCACCCGGGCCCGACGAGCTGGCGGAGATCGTCGACACCGTCCTGCTCCCCCTGCTCACCCGCCCGTCGGAACGGGGTCAGACGCGCTCGGCGAGGAGTTGACCCGTCGCGGCGCGGCGCAGCTTGCCGGACGGGGTCTTGGGGAGGCTGCCCGGGCCGAGCACCACCACCCGCGCGGGGCGCACCCCGACGGCGGTGAGCACCTGCCGGGTGACGTCCTTGGCGATGGCCTTCTCGGCCTCCTCGTCGCCCGCCTTGCGCGACTCCACGGCGACCAGGAACGACTCCCGGTGGCGCTCGTCGCCGGCGAACAGCCGGACCGCGACCGCGTTGCCCGCCCGCACGTCGGCGGCCTGCACGGCGGCCCGTTCGATGTCGGTCGGGTAGATGTTGCGGCCACCCATGATGATCACGTCCTTGCGCCGGCCGCAGACGACCACCGCGCCGTCGACGAGGTAGCCCTCGTCGCCGGTGTCGAGCCAGCCCTCCTCGTCCTGGGTGTCGATCGGGCCGTCGACGGTGAGGTAGCCGGGGGTCACCGACTCGCCGCGCAGGTGGATCACGCCGACCTCGCGGTCGCCGAGCACGGCGCCGTCCTCGCCGACGACGCGGGCCTCGATGCCCGGCAGCGGCGGCCCGAGCAGCGGGAACCGGCGGACGCCCCGGCCGGTGGCCCCGGCCGCGACCGGCACGGCCCGCCGGTGCGCCTCCAACTGCTCGGCGTCGATCGCGTCGACCTGCAGCCCCTGCTCGACGGGGGCGAACGACACCCCGAGCGCCGTCTCGGCCATGCCGTACGCGGCCAGCACCGACTCCGGGCGCAGCCCGAACCGCGCCCCGGCCGCGGTGAAGGCGGCGACGGCGTCGGGGTCGATGGGCTCGGCCCCGTTCAGCGCGATCCGCAGCGAGGACAGGTCGAGCGCGCCGTCCTCGGCGCGGGCCAGCTGGCGACCCAGCACGGCGTAGGCGAAGTTCGGCGCGGCGGTGACGGTGCCGCCGTAGGTGGAGATCAGCTCGGCCCACAGCAGCGGGCGGGACAGGAAGTCGACCGGGGTGACCGTGACCAGCTCCAGGCCGACGGCCATGGGCACGGTCATGAACCCGACCATGCCCATGTCGTGGAACAGCGGCAGCCAGGAGATCATCGTGTCGCGCTCGATGTCGAGCCGCGAGGCCTCGATCATGCCCGCGATGTTGGCCTCGAGGTTGCGGTGGGTGATCCGCACCGCCTTGGGCTCCGCGGTCGACCCGCTGGTCAGCTGGAGCAGGGCGGTGTCGTCCTCGTCGGCGGCGTGGGCGTCGGGCTCGACGGCGGCCGCGCCCGCGGCCTCGAGCGAGGAGATCGTGCGGAACGGGATCGACCGCTCGGCCAGCACCGGGGCGAGCGCGTCGAAGGGCGGGCCGAGCAGCACCAGCCCGGCGTCGATCATGGTGAGCACGGTCACCGTGTCCTCGGCCCAGGCCGCCAGGTCGGTGCGCGCGGTCGGCTGGTGCAGCATCGTGACGCTGCCGCCGGCCAGCCAGACGGCCTGCGCGGCCGGCGCGATCGACGCGGGCTCGCCCGCCAGCACCCCGACCGCGGTGCCCTTCCCGACGGCGGGGACGTCGTCCGCGCCCGCGCGGAGCGCGCCCGCCATCCGGGTCGCCACGGCGTGCACCTCCGGCCACGTCCGGCGCACGGGCGCGACCGGGGCGCCGGTGGTCATGCCGTGCTCGGAGCTGTGGGCGGAGTCCAGCAGCCTCGCCAGGAACCGGGACATACCGCTCAGCCTAGGGGCGGTCCGGACGTCGTGCCCGCTCCCGGCCGGGAGTGGCGCCATGATCGTGACCGGTGCGCGCGCCGGGACGGGTGCGGCGGGTGCCCCGGTAGGCCGCCGGCGAGGTGCCCGCCGATGTGGCGGGTCCTTTTCCGGCGGCCCCGGGCCCGAACCGGACGTGCGGGTTTCCTCGCATCCGGCTCTCTGGTGATTACTGCGTGGATTTCGTGGTTGGGATCGGCGCGTGGATGGTGTCGTGGCGGGGAATGCAGACGATGAGTGTCTTTCGCCGTTTCTCTGTCATGAGTTGTGCCCACGCGGGTTGTGGCTGTCCTGTCCGGACGAGGTCTGCGAGTGCCGGTATCTGGTGGATCTCCACCGTCGCTCCT
>NZ_JAGSOV010000073.1 GCF_023898865.1 Pseudonocardia humida | reverse complement strand
ACCTGGGCGGGCGGCGCGCTACGACGTCCGACGTGGACGCGGCATGAACGAGGGAGAACGTCTCATGGACGGATCCGTGACGCAGGAGCCCGACTTCACCGGGCTGCGCGCGATGTACATCAACTGCGACTTCACCAACCGCAACATCGCGTTCATGACCCACAACCTGCTCCACGTCGCGTCGACGGTCCGACGCGCCGGTGGCTTCCCGGCCCACGGCAACCTGCGCACGGCCTGGGACACCGGTTCTCACCCCGACAACGCCAACCCGGAGTACCGATGAGCAGCGCTGAGACGATCAACTCTGCGACGAGCTGGCCGAGCGTGCGGGTCTCGGACTGGACCCCCACCCGCGACACCCTGCACATGTGGACCCAGGTCGTGGGCAAGATCCGCATGGCCCACGCCCCGCTGCTCAACCACTGGTGGCAGGTGGCCCTGTACGTCAGCCCGCGCGGGCTGACGACGTCGGCCATCCCGTATCGCACGGGGGCCTTCGAGATCGAGTTCGACTTCGTCGGCCACCAGAACTCCACATGATCACAGTGACCGACAATCGCACCGTGAACAGCACCGGCGGTGGGGTCGGCGGTCGGGCTCGAGTCGGTCCGGCTTGACCATGCCGCGAGGGCAGGGTGTGTGCTGGGTCCATGGCCTGGAGCACGCGGGAGATCGCCGACCTCGCCGGGACCAGCCTGCGGGCGGTCCGGCACTACCACGAGGTCGGCCTGCTGGCGGAGCCGGAGCGGCAGTCGAACGGCTACAAGCAGTACGGCGTCACCCACCTCCTGCGGCTGCTGCGCATCAAGCGGCTGGTCGACCTCGGGTTCTCGCTGGCCCGGATCGCCGAGCTGGGCGAGGACGACCACCATCCCGTCGACGCGCTGCGCACCCTGGACGCGGAGCTGGGCGCCACCATCGAGCGGCTGACGCGGGCGCGCGTGGAGCTCGGCCTGATCCTGAGGCACCACGCGCCGGCTGATCTGCCCGCTGACCTCGTGACGGCGGGCGCGGCGGAGCTGTCGGAGGCCGACCGGTCGCTCATCCTCATCATGACTCGGGTCCTGGGGCCGGGGCACCTCGACGCCTACGCCGAGATGCTGCGCAACCAGCCCCCGGACCCGACCGACGGCGAGTTCGACACCCTCCCCGCCGACGCCGGCGAGGAGGCGCGCCAGGACCTCGCCGAACGCATGGCCCCGCACATCCGCCGGATCCGGGACGAGCACCCGGAGCTGGTGGACCCGGCCCCGCGCGGGGCCCGGTCGGCCACCCGGATCGCGGCGGCTGCGATGCGGGAGCTCTACAACCCCGCCCAGGTCGACGTCTTCCGCCGCGTCCAGCAACTCCTGCGAGCCGAAGCGCGACCGACGGACTCCCGGAGGGACGCCACCTGAGCCGCAGCACCACCCGTTCCTGACGTTCGTCCAACGGGTGCTGCCGCCCGTCGATGCCGTGGAGTCGTTGGCCGTGCTGGCCGATGACGGCGCTCTGACGCTCGGAGTTGCGGAACGTTCGCCAGCACTGCTCGAGCGATCGGCGTCGAGCCCTGAGCCAGCTCGAGGATCCGCCTGCCGCGAAGCGACCCACACCAGCGAGGCGTGCCGCCTCCAGCGCCGTCACCACACCCTCGCCGTCGATGGCGGCCGTGACGGGTACATCGTTCCAGGCTGACCGTCGCGGCCCGGCTTTCGCGTCGGTAGGAGCCAGCGATCTCCGGCGCAGCCGCACCGGGTCCGGTCAGGGAAGGTGGAGCTCTCTGAGCTCGCGGCGTGAGGTGATGCCGAGCTTGCGGAAGATGTTGCGCAGGTGGGCCTCGATGGTCCGGGGGCTGAGGAACAGCTGTGCGCCGACCTCGCGGGAGGTCGCTCCGGTGACCACCAGCCGTGCGACGTGCGACTCCTGGGTGGTGAGCTCGTCGGTCGGCTGGGCGGTTCGTGCGCGTGGGTGCTCGCCCGTCGCCCCGAGCTCGCGGGCGGCGCGGGCGGCGAACGCTTCCGCGCCCATGTCGGTGAGGAGCTGGTGGGCGGTACGGAGCTGGTCCCGGGCGTCTCGGCGGCGGCCCTCACGACGGAGCCACTCGCCGTAGACGAGATGGGTACGAGCGAGGTAGCCGCCCATCCGGCTGTGCCTGAGCTGCCCGATCGCCTCGCGATACCGATCCTCGGCCGCCGATCCGGTGCTCATGAGCGCCTGTGAGCGTGCCGCCATCCCGAGCGCCCACGGCGTGCCGCTGGCACGAGCCCGGGAGCAGAGCTGCTCCATCGCCTCGACCGCGCGTTCCGGCTGACCGGCACGGACTGCTGACTCGACGAGCTCGGGGTGGGCCAGGTTGCTGTGCGTCAGCTCGTCCGACTGGAACGCCCGCGTCGCGGCGGTCTGGGCCGCTGGGTACTCTCCGAAACCGTTGTGCAGCACCGCCAGGGCGTACTGCGCCAGCGAGACCTCCGTGTCGTCCCCACGTCTGGCAGCTTCTCCGACGAGGGTCGCCTGGATCTCGCCCGTCTCGTGCGAGCGGCCGCGCCAGGCGGCGAGGATGAGCTGGGCGTGGAGCAACGGCACTGCCGTCGTCGAGTCGGCGATCGAGGTCTGCACGTCGGCCAGCTCGGAGGCGCGAGCGAGCTCACCGGCGAGCACCAGCATGACGGACTGGACGAGGAGCGCAGCCGGGAGCGTCGCCAGCGCGCCGTCACGTGCCAGCCGCACGTGACGCTCCGCGAGGACGTGGGCGAGGTCGTCATCGAAGACCGCCATGGCGGCCCTGCTGACCAACCACAACCAGCGGTGGTCGTCGCCCTCGCCCGTGGACCCCGCGCTCGGCTCGTGGCGGGCGAAGGCGAGCAACGCCCGGCGCAGCTCGGGCACGCCCGCCTCGTACCCGCGCGTGAAGGTCGTCACGAGGCCATCGAGCAACAGGTCCGGCGGCTGCGGCGACCCGGGCGGTGCAGGCGCGGCCCGAGCAGCCTCGGCGACCTCCAACACGCCGCGGTCGGGGTCGCCGGTCACGAGTGCCGCGTCGAGCGCGTGCAGGTAGGTCTCACGGGCCAGGGCCGCATCGAGCGGGGTGAGGGTCTTGGCGGCGTCCAGCAGCATCCCCGGCACCTCGCTGCCTCGGCTCTGGTAGAACGCGATCTGGGCGCGGAGCAGCTCGAGGCGGGCGCGTGGCAGGGCGTCCAGTGGCCCGGAGGCCGCGACTGCCAGCAGCTCGCGGGCGGCCTCGGGCGCACCGGCCTCGTACTTGGCGTGGGCGCCCTCCAGCGCCCGCCTCGCGCGAGCGGCAGGCTCAGGAGACAGCTCGGCCGCGCGCTGCAGGAACGCGGCCGCGGCGGCCACACCCCCGCGGGCGCGTGCCCGTCCGGCCGAGCGCTCCAACCCTTCGGCGACTTCTTCGTCAGCTCCGAGCACCGCTTGCGCGCGGTGCCAGGCACGGCGATCCGGGTCGGCTCGTGGGTCGGTCGCCTCGGCGAGCGCGCCGTGGGCGCGACGACGGTCCGGCGGCGTGGCTGCCTGGTACACCGCGGACCGCACCAGCGGGTGGTGGAACCGCACCCGGACACCGATCTCCAGCAGCCCGGCGACCTCCGCGGGCGTGGCAACCTCGCGAGCGAGGCCCAGGTGCGCGATCGCGCGCCACAGCAGTGCCACGTCGCCCGTCGACTCGGACGCGGCGACCAGCAGCAGCAGCTGCGTCTCGGGCGGCAAGCTGGCTGAACGGCGTCGGAAGCTCTCCTCCACGCGGCGCGGGACGCTCAGCGCGTCGGGCAGCTCGAACCCGCCGGCCAAGTGCGCCGGCCGTATGTTGCGGGGCAGCTCCAGCAGCGCCAACGGGTTGCCGCCCGCTTCGGCGAGGATCCGCTCGCGCGCCCCCTCATGCAGCGGTGTGCGCACCGCAGCGCTGAGCAGCGCACGGGCATCGGACTCGCCGAGCCGCTCCAGACGTAGCTCCGGCAACCCGGCGAGCGGAAGGTGGTCGCCCTCGTCGGAGTCGCGCAACCCGAACACGATGGCCAACCTCTCGGCCCCCACCCGCCGCGCCACGAAGGCCAGCACCTGCGCCGATGACTCGTCCAGCCACTGCGCGTCGTCGACGAGGCACAGCAGCGGCTCCTCCTCGGCGACCTCGGCCATCAGGTTGAGGATGGCCAGCCCGACCAGGAACCGGTCCGGCGCGGCGCCACCGTGGAGTCCGAACGCCACTCCGAGAGCGGCCTGCTGCGGCTCGGGCAGCGTGCCGCTGCGATCCAGCAGGGGAGCACACAGTTGGTGCAGCCCAGCGAACGCGAACTGCGTCTCGGATTCGACGCCGACCGAGGACTCCACCCGGAAGGCTGCGGCGAGAGCCGCCTGCCGAGCGTGCTCGAGCACGGCGGTCTTCCCGATTCCGGCCTCCCCGCGCACCACGAGAGAGCCGCTGCGCCCGGACCGGGCCAGCGAGAGGAACTTCTCGATCGCTTCACGCTCTGGGCGCCGGCCCACGAGATCCGCCAGGTCGTGCTCCCGTCAATGCCGCAGGTAGCCGTCACCGTAGTCATCCCTGGCGGGGAGTGCGACAGCCCCGGGTCATCGCCAGCCACCGCCGAGGTTCTCGGTGGCGCCAGGCCGTGAAGACCTACCGACATCTGACGGGGCGGCGAACCCGCCGTCGACATCGGGGGACCGTGCCTGCTCGTCGCCGATCCCGGTCGTGCGGCCGGGCCTGGTGAAGGCCTTTGCGGCCCAGCCCCGCGCCGCGCAGGAGGCGGGAGCGGATTTCGCCCCAGGGCTGCCACGCCCCGGCGGGGCTCGGTGCGAGCCGGTGGCGGGCGCCGCCGAACAGCGAGTCGATGCGCACGGGCACGTCGGCTGCGAGCGCCACGGATTCCGCGGGCACGTCGAGGAGCAGGTGCATCGCCCAGGCCGCCGGCACCGGCCGGTCCGCGACAGCGGTGTAGCCCGCTCGGAGGGCATCGCCCTGGCCGGTGAGCTCGCGGACCATCCGGCGCCGACCGTCGGGCCCGGTGCTCACCGCGGCGTGGGACGGTATCGGTGAGGAGGACCGGCGGCGCAGCGCCGCGCAGACCGCGATCGGGCGGCTGGGCCGCCCGGACGAGGTCGCCGCGGCGATCGCCTTCCTGGTCGGTGACGACGCGTCGTTCGTCACCGGTGCCAGCCTGACCGTGGACGGCGGCTGGAGCACGGTGAAGGACTCCTCGTGAAGGGACGGCTCGGTGGGGGGACTGTGAGCGGCGGCTACGACGGGCGAGGCCTGCACGGGCAGGCGGTCGCGGTGCGGGGCGCCCGGATCGTCTCCGGGGAGCTGGCCCGGGGCGCCGTGCTCGACCTGTCCGTGCTGGGGTCGGAGCTCGACCCGAGCCTCACCGTGCTGCGCGGGGCGATCGGGGTGCTCACCGCGAAGGGCCTGCTCGAGGCCCGGCAGAGGCGCGGCACGACGGTGCTGCCGCGGGAGCGGTGGAACCTGCTCGACGCCGACGCCATCCGCTGGCGCAGCGAGGCGGGGGAGACCCGTGAGGTGCTGCGCGACCTCGCCGAGGCCGTCGGGGCGGACCCGGCCGTCGCGACCGCCGCCGACCTGCGGCTCCACCGGGGCCATCCTGCGGGCCACGCACAACGAGATGCTGGCCCGGATGGACGTGTTCATCGAGCCTGCGCTGGCGCTACGCGACGCGCTCGTGCACCGCCACCCCCACCAGGACCCGGTCCCCACCCACGCCCGTGCGGTCGACCACGACGTGCTGCTCGCGCCGCACTGCCCGCTCGGGCCGCTGGCGCTGGCGGCGAGCCTGCAGGTGGCGTTCGCGACGCCCGACTTCCTGATCCAGGAGCAGAGCATCGGCATCCACTACAACGCCGGCGCAGAGCTGCTGGACTACGTGCTGGACCGCGCGCCGTTCGCGTTCGCGGACGCCGCCGGCCACCGGTGGCGCTCGCCCGTGTGGCGGCACCCCGACGGATCGTTCGCGGAATGGTGAGGGGACACATGGACCTGCTAGGACGGCTCGCCGAGCACCCCGTGCTCGGCATCGTGCGCGGCGACGACGCCGGCGCGGCGCTGCGCACCGTGCTCGCGCTGGCCGAGGAGGGCATCGGGCTGGTGGAGGTGTCGCTGACCACGAACGGGGCGCTCGGGGTGATCGAGCGCGCGGTCGCCGAGCTCGGCGACCGGGTCGGCGCCGGCACCGTGCTCACCCGTGACGACGCGGTGCGCGCCCGCGACGCCGGGGCGGCGTTCGCGCTCACCCCGGCCCTCGGGCCCGGTGTGGACGCGGCGGTGGGGCTGGGGCTGCCGGTGGTGGCCGGGGCGTTCACCCCGACCGAGGTGCTGGCCGCGGTGCGGGCCGGCGCCGTGGCGGTGAAGGTGTTCCCGGCGAGCCTGCACGGCCCGGCGTACCTGCGGGCGCTGCGCGACCCGTTCCCGGACGTCGACCTGGTCCCGGTCGGCGGGGTGGGCGTCGAGGACGTGCGCCCGTACCTGGACGCCGGGGCGCTGGCCGTCGGCGCGGGTGGCCCGCTGGTCGGTGACGCCGCCCGCGGCGGGGACCTGGGCGCGCTGCGGGAGCGGGCCCGGGCGTTCCTGGCGGCCGCCCGGTGAACCCCGAGGTGCTGGCCCCGGTGGACGTCCTGACCTTCGGCGAGGCGATGGTGGCGGTGCGCGCCGACGGGCCGGTGCGCCTGGGTGGCGCGGCCCGCCTCTCGATCGCCGGCGCCGAGTCCAACGCGGCGATCGGGCTGGCCCGGCTCGGGCACGTGGTGCGCTTCGCCGGGCGGGTCGGAGCGGACGAGAGCGGGGCGCTGGTCGAGCGCACTCTGCGCGCCGAGGGGGTCGAACTCGCCCTGCGCGTCGACCCGGACGCGGCCACCGGGCTGGTGCTGTTCGAGCAGCGCCTGCCCGACGTGACCCGGGTCGAGTACCACCGGGCGGGCTCGGCGGGTTCCCGCCTGGAGCCCGATGACCTGGGCGACGTGCTGGCCGCTGGGGCGCGGTTGCTGCACGTGACGGGGGTGACCGCGGCGCTCGGGCCGGGCCCGCTCGACGCCGTGCGCCGCGCCGTGGCGCATCCGGGGTGGCGGGTCTGCCTGGACGTGAACTTCCGGGCCCGGTTGTGGTCGTCGGAGGCGGCCGCGGCGGCGCTGGGCGCGCTGGCCCGCGAGGCCGACGTGGTAATCGGCTCCCCGGAGGAGCTGGAGCTGGTCGGTGGGGTGGTGGCGTTGCGCGAGGCGGGCTGCGAGGTGGTGGTCAAGCTCGGGGCCGATGGCGCCCGCGCGCTGAGCGCCGACGGCGAGCACACCGCTGCTGGGCACCGGGTGGGTGTCGTCGACTCGGTGGGCGCGGGCGACGCCTTCACCGCCGGGTACCTCTCCGCCCTGCTCGACGGGCTGGACGTGCCGGGTCGGCTGGCCCGGGGCAACGCGGCCGGCGCCTTCGCGGTGGCCACCCGGGGTGACTGGGAGGGCCTGCCCACCCGCGCCGAACTGGACCTGCTCGGCCTTCCGGCGGGAGTCGCGCTGCGATGACCGCGCTGACCAGCGGCCGAGTGGGTCCGTGCCAGGCCGGTCGCACGGGAGCACGGGCCCGATGTCGGATGGTCGTCGGCCGGGGTCGCGGCCGTCGAGACGGGCCGGACCATCGCGTCGACCTTGCCGGGTTCAGCTCTCCAGCGGGGTGGGCCCGCCGCGGATCTCCTCGGGTGTCGCGCGCCGGGTGACGGGGCCGTCGGTGATGACGATGGGCACGCCGGTCGTCCGGACGAAACGCTCGTGCACCTCGTCGGCGTCGGTCAGCCGGGCCTCGGGCAGCTCGTGGAGCAGGTCCAGAACGGCGCGGGCAGCCGGATCGTCGATGGTCGTCGAGTCCCACAGCACCTCACCGTCGGTGGTGGTGATGGTGGTGGACATGAACGCGCAGCAGGCGTTCTCCCGGGCGGCCAGATCCCGGGCCAACGCCTCGATCCCGTCGTCGGCCCGCAGCCGCCACCGCATCCCGGTGGAGGTGCGTTCCCGGGAGATGAACGCGGTGGCGAAGAGGCGGGCGTACTCCTGCAGCCGCTGCTCGCCGGTGTCGGGTGCGTCGGTCATGTCGCACACCACGGCCGGCAGCGGCGGCTGTGCCGGCGAGTCGGTCGCCCGGTCGTCGGTGCGGGTCATCGGTTGGCTCCTCGGCGTCGGGCTTCCTTGTCGATCCTGGCCACCGTAAAGTCCGGACCATGGTCCAGAGTCAAGAGTCGCTGCTGAAGATCGGTGCCGTCGCGCGGCGGGCCGGGGTCAGCGTCGACACCGTGCGCTACTACGAGCGCCGCAGGCTCCTCCCTCCCGCGCAGCGATTGCCGTCGGGCTACCGGCTCTACTCCCAGGCCGCGGTCGACACGATCACGCTGGCCCGACGCCTGCAGGGTCTGGGGATGACCTTGGACGAGGTCGCGGACGCGCTGAGGGCTCACGACGGCGGTGGGGCGACCTGCGAGACGGAGCGGTGGCGGCTCGACGCGGTGCTGGACCGGACCCGGGCGCGACTGGCCGAGCTCACCGCGTTGCAGGGCAGCATCGAGACCGCGCTCGCCCGATGTGAAGCCGGCTGCTGCGAGCTGAGCGGCACGGCCGCCGGCGGCACGAACCGAGCGACGTCCTGATCCGTGCCGGCAGCCCACGCACGCGAGGACGGCCAGCACCGCGGCGAGCCTGCTGCGCGCCCGCATCGTGTTCGACCCCCGCATCGGTCTCGCCGGGGGTGCTGGTGGGGAAGGCGGAGGGCACGAGCAGGTCGTCGCGCGGGTCGAGGCTCACGGGGACTCTCCGGAGGCGGGGAAGGGGCGGACCTCGGCCGGCTCGACGAACGGGAGCGGGCAGTCCGGGCACGTGCAGTTGGTGAGGCTGTCGCAGCGGGCCCGCACGACCTGCAGCAGCCCGTCGCGGATGCGGGCCAGGTCGGCCATGCGGTCCTCGACCTCGGCCAACTTCGCCCGGGCGCGCTGCTGCAGGTCCGGGGTCGGGTGCCGGCGGCGGCCGGCGTCGAGCAGTTCGGTGACCTCGTCGAGGGTGAAGCCCAGCCGCTGCGCGGACTTGACCACCCGCAGCAGCGCGACCGCGTCGTCGTCGTACTCGCGGTACCCGCCCAGGGTGCGACGGGGCTCGGGCAGCAGGCCGCGGCGTTCGTAGTAGCGCAGCGTCTGCACGTTCACCCCCGCCGCCGCGGCCAACTGCCCCGACCTCATCGCCGTCCCCCCATCACCGGCTCCTTCACACCCGCGCCGCGTAGGCGGCCTCAGCCTGCGCGGTCAGCCCGTCGAGCACCACGACCCGGCTCGCCGGCACCCGCACATCGACCACCACCTCATCGGCCTGGCGCTGCACGGCGAAGTCGAAGAACGAGCAGCACCCGGCCTCCCGCGCAGTCAGCGCACGGGCCTGCTCCTCGATCCCCTCGCCGTCGTCGAGGCGCAGCCGCAACCAGCCCGGCTCCTCCCGGCGCAGCCCCCGCAGCGACGCGAACAGGCCCTCGAACTCCGCCAGCCGGGTCGGGCGGTCCGCGGTCGGCAACGTGCACGCGTCCGCCGGCACCCACGCCAGTTCCGACCGCCCGCCCTCGATGCGGTTCGCGGCCGCCTCGAACAGGCCCCGCAGCATCGGCTCCGGCTGCGCACCCACCATCGACGCCACCTGCTGCCCACGGTCGAGGACGAACAGCGTCGGCGTCGACGACACCCCGAACCGCTCCACCAGCCCCGGGCTCTCATCGGCGTTGACCTCGACGAACTTCACCGTGGCCGCGAACTCCTCGGCCAGCTTGTCGAGGACGGGCGCGACCCGGCGGCAATCGCCGCACCAGCTCGCGAAGAACTCCAGCACGACCGGGACCGGCGACGCCCCGACCTTCTGGTCGACCGTCTCCTCGGTGACCTCCACCGCCATGTCGCTACCTCCGCAGCACCGTCTCCAGCTGACGGCACAACGCTAAGCCTGTACCGAGGTACCACCTTCAACATGACGTCGGTCACGTGGAGTGCGCACCCGGAGGACTGTGTGGTGGGGCTAGAGCCGACGCTGGTCGGCCGGGCTGTCGGCGGTGATGCATCTGCGCGAGGGGCGAGACCTCCCTCGACCTAGGAGCAGCCTGTCTCCGCAGGTCGGTGAGGGATTCGCGGGAGGTGGATGCAGGACCTCGGCTTCTCGACCAGGCGGCCGGCGACGATGTGCCGTCGGGACGAACAACGGGTAGGCACGTGTATGGCAGAGGCTGCGGTCTTGGACGTGGACTACGCTCGACTGTTCGCCCAGGCTCCCTCGGCCTATGCAGTCGTCGACGCCGACCTGGTGATCGTGGAGGTGAACCGGGCGTACTGCGCGGCGTCTTCGCGTTCGCGGGAGCAGTTGCTGGGGACGAGGTTGGTGAGTTCGTTCCCGGACAACCCGGCAGCTCCGCAGGGGTCGGGGAGCCAGGCGGTGGCGGCGTCGTTGCGGCGCGTCCTGGCCGGCGGGCGGGCGGAGCGCATGGTTCCGCAGCGGTACGACGTGCTGGACCCGGCCACCGGTCGGTACGTGGAGCGCCACTGGAGCATCGTCAACGTCCCCGTGGTGGACGAGGACGGCCGGGTGGTGCTGGTGCTGCATCGTCCGGAGGAGATCACCGAGTTCGTCGTGAGCGAGGGCGAGCGCGGCCAAGGCACTCGTGCCGTCGTCGATGGTGCCGTCGTCGGTGGTGATGCCTTGGTGCGAGCGCAGGAGCTGCAGGCGGCGTGGCAGGCCGAGGCGGCCGCTCGGGTCCGGCTCACGGCGGTGTCGGACGTCGCGCTGCGGCTGTCGCGAGCGCAATCCGTGCAGGACCTCACCGGGATCGTGGTCGGGCAGGGTTTGGCTGCGCTCGGTGCCGATGGTGGTGCAGTGGGGGTGCGCAACGGCGACCGGCTCGACCTGGCGATCACCTCCTCCCTGGGCGAGCACACGCAGACCGAGTACGCGCAGCTGCCGCTGGACGGCCCGCTGCCGGCGTGCGTCGCCGCCGCTTCCGGTCGACCGGTCGTCCTGCCTGACGAGCAGGCCTCGTTGGCGTGGGCGCCCCAGATGCGCCAGGTGCTCGGTGACACCGGGTGCCAGGCGTGGGTGTCGTTGCCGCTGCGCACCGATGGGCCGATCCTGGGCTCGTTGACCATCGGGTGGGCGCAGTCGCACGAGTTCGGCTCTGCGGAGATGGACGTGTTGGGTGCCCTGGCGGCCCAGTGCGGCTACGGCCTGGAGCGGATCCAGGCCCGGCAGGCCGAACAGGTCGCCGCCCAGCAGACCCGCCGCATGTCGGAGGTGCTGCAGCGCAGCATGTTGACCGCTCCGTTCCAGCCCGACCACCTCGAACTGGCGGTGCGCTACGTGCCCGCTGCCGCCGACGCGCAGGTCGGCGGGGACTGGTACGACGCGTTCATGGTCCCCAGTGGCGCGTTGTGCCTGGCCGTGGGCGACGTCGCCGGTCATGATCGGGACGCGGCCGCGGCGATGGGGCAGTTGCGCAACCTGCTGCGCGGGATCGCCTGCGTGATCGACGAGCCGCCCTCGGCGATCTTGGGGGCGCTGGATGCGGCCATGGGCCAGCTCGCCGTGTCCGAGCTGGCCACCGCGGTGTTCGGCAAGATCGAGCAGACACCGCGGCACGCACCGGGGTGGCGGACCTTCCGCTGGAGCAGCGCTGGTCACCCACCGCCGGTGCTCGTCGGGCCGGACGGCGCCGTGCGGCTCCTGGACGCGCGGCCGGACCGCCTGCTCGGCGCCCGGTTCGACCAGCCGCGCCACGACCACGAACAGCTCCTGGAGCCGGGTTCGACGCTGCTGCTCTACACCGACGGCCTGGTCGAACGCCGCGGTGCCGACCTCGACACCGGGTTCGACTGGCTCGTCGCGGAGGTGACCCGTCGCGCCCGGGCCGGTCTCGACGAGCTGTGCGACGGATTGCTGGACGCCATCGGCGGCAGCGTCGACGACGACGTCGCGCTACTGGCGGTCCGCGCCCATCCTGAGGACTGAAGGACCCCATCCCATCGAGCTGAAGCGTGATCTTCGCCCGGAACGTGGTGAGCCCAGGCGGAGCGCGACGACACCGCTCCAGGACGGCGCGGGGGGAGTTTCAGTTGATCGTAGGGGCCGTCGACTGGCCGCCCGTGGGGCGCACGGGCACCTCGAGTGCCGCGGCGCGGGCCCCGTCCCCGTCGACCAGGTGCTCCTCCAGCGTCGGCCCGGCGACCGCCAGTCCCTGCCGGTCCACCCAGTCGAACAGCTCCCGCCCGGCTCGGACCACGCCGGTCCCGGCCGGCACGATCGTCCGCGCCACGTCGCGGACCGGCAGGGTGAGCGGCTCGCCGCCGACACCGGCCCACGCCGCAGTGAACCCGCCCTCCGGTGGGCCGTCCAGCCAGGTCAGCAGGAGTGTCTCCGGCCCGCCGCACATCCCGGCCAGCTCCGCCGGGTGTTCCACCCGCACGCGGTGCATCCGCAGCCGGCGGGCGCCGACCGTGGGCTGCTGAGGCAAGATCGTCCTCGCCGCGGCCAGGTGCTCCGCGGCGCGCGCGGCGGTCGCGGTCAACGCGGCGATGTCGTCGTGCAGGACGGCCACGGTCTCCTGCAGGGCTTGGCGCACCTGCGCGTCGGGTGCGTCGAGTACCTCGACGATGCGGTGCAGGGGTAGCCCGAGGCGCTGCAGCCCGCGGATCCGCTCCAGTCGGGCCAGTTCGGCCACCCCGTACCAGCGGTAGCCGGTGGCGTGGCCGACGGCTGCGGGGGCGAGCAGCCCGATCCGGTCGTAGTGGCGCAGGGTGCGGGCCGAGACCCCGGCCATGCGCGCGACCTGCCCGATCCGCCACATCGTGGGCTTGACCTTCTCTCTGCGGCAGAGTTCTAGCGTCCCCGATCATGACATCGACCGACCGGCGCGTCGCCGGCGTCCTGCTGCTGACCTCGCCGGCCCTCATGCTCGTCAGCGTTGCCATCGTGGTGCCCGCCGGGCTCACCCTCAACCCGGCCGACCCGACGGCGGCCCTGACCGCGGTCCGTGCCCAGGTTGGCCTGCACCTGGCCGAACTGGCCTTCGACGTACTGGGCTGGATCGGACTGACCGCCGCCGGGATGACCTTGGCCGCGGGCGTGCCGCGCGCCGCGCTGCCCGGCGGCCTGCTGGCCGCAGCTGGGCTGGCCGGCGTGCTGCACGACGCAGGCAACCTCGCGGTGACCCAGCTCGCCGCGGAGACCGACCCGGCGGCCGTGGCCGCGGCCCGCGCCCTGCTGCTCGCCGCGAAGTGGGAGGTGAACCTGGCCGGGCTGCTCTGGGCCGCAGCGCTGGCCGCGGCCGCGGTCCGGCTCGCCCTGCCCCGGTCGATGCGGCTGTGCGGCGCTGTCGCGGCGGGATGCGGGCTGGCCGCCGTCGCGCTGCCGTGGACGACCGGGACCGCCGGCCCGTCCCCTGCGGTCGAGCAGCTCGGCTACGTCCTGCAGCTACCGGTGCTGGTCTGGTTCGCGGTGCTGGGGTGGCGGCAACTGCGTCGGGTGGACGCGCTACCGGGCGCCGGAGCCATGGCAGCCCGTTGACCTGGAGGTCAAGGGAAGGCCGGATCGGAGCCTCCGGTGGTTCCGCGAATTTCCGACCGAGCCGAGCAGGGAAGCCCGGGCCGGCGCCGATGGCCGGCCCGATCTGCGCAGCGGTCTGCTCGACCGGCACGGCCTACCGGCTCTGGTCCCCTGCAGCCGGGCTCGTCGTGCCGGCGAGCACGGTGTCGACGCAGCCCGCCACGAAGTCGTCGTCCACCGCGAGACCCGGACCGGACACGGCGAACCAGATCGGGCCCACGATTCGGGTGACGACGACGTCGGGATCCGCGTCGGCCGGCAGTTCGCCGCGCTGCACCGCCCGCTCGATCAGCGGGCGCACGGCGGCGAGCCGGTCGGCCCAGTAGCGCCGGCCGATCTCGGCCAGCTCCCGGTGGTGGCGGCCGGCCGACAGCGCCGACATCAGTGCGCGGCTGGTGGGGGCCAGGATCGCGTCGCGGACCTGGCGGGCGAACACCACCAGGTCCTCCCGGCTGCTGCCGGTGTCGGGCACCGTGACCTGCCGGCCCGTGTTCGCCGTCAGCGCGTCGGCGACCAGCGCCTCCCGGGTCCCCCACCGGCGGTAGATCGTCGTCTTGTTGACCTCCGCGCGGGCCGCGACGGCCTCGATGCTGAGCCCGTCGAGGCCGTGCTCGGTCAGCGCGTGGACGGTCGCGGCGTGGACGGCGCGGGTGATGCGGGCGCTGCGGCCGCCGGGGCGGTGCGGGGGCGGGATCGGCATGGTGCGTCCAGCTTAAAGCAACGGTCAGTTGCCTTGCAACGCGACGTTGCATTAGAGTGCTCCCGGTCGAGGGGGAGAACATGAAGGTCGTGATCGTCGGTGCCGGACCGGCCGGGGCGACCCTGGCCCTGCTGCTGGCCCGCCGCGGCGCCGAGGTGCGCCTGGTGGACCGCGAGACCGCGCTCGGCGATGTGTTCCGCGGCGAGGGGCTGATGCCGCTCGGCATCGAGGCGCTGCAGCAGATGGGCCTGGGCCGGCTGCTGGCCGAGGTGCCCGGCCGGGTCGTGCGGAGCTGGCGGATCAGCATCGACGGCGAGGAGGTGTTCGCGGTCCCCGAGCCGGTCGCCGAGCTCGGGGACCGCGCCTTCCGCATCGCCTCGCCCGTCGCCCTGCTGGAGCGGGTCGTCGAGCAGGTGCGCGCCCACCCGGGCGCCCAGGTCCACCTGGGCGCGCGCTTCGCCGACGTCGTGCGGGACGAGACCGGCCGGGTCGTCGGGGTGCGGGCGGTGACGGCAGCGGGGGAGGAGGTCGTCTGGTCCGCCGACCTCGTGGTCGGATGCGACGGACGGGGCTCCTCGGTGCGCACCCGCTCCGGGCTCGACCTCACCCGGGCCGCGGAGGGCTACGACGTGCTGTGGTTCAAGGCGCCGGCGCCGCAGGCCCTGCGCGAGCACTGCGACTTCCACATCCTGGTGCGCCGGGGCTGTCACCCCCTGGTCGCCTACACCTCCTGGGACGACCGGCTGCAGTGCGGGCTGATCATGCCCAAGGGCGGGCTGGGCGAGTTCCGCGACGGCGACTGGCTGCCGACCGCGCTGCGCTCGGCCCCGCCCTGGCTGGTCGACCACGTGCTGGCCCACCGCGCCGAGGTCTCCCGGCCGCTGCGGCTGAACGTGCTGGTCGGGCTGGCCCCGCTGTGGTGGGCGCCCGGCGTGCTGCTGCTCGGCGACGCCGCCCACCCGATGTCGCCGGTCCGCGCCCAGGGCATCAACCTCGCCCTGCGCGACGTGGTGGTGGCCGCCAACCACCTCGTCCCGCTGGCCGCCGGCGGAGCCGGGGTCGACCGCGGTGCGCTGGACGCGGCGTGCCGCGCCGTGCAGGCCGAGCGGGAGCCGGAGGTGCGCCGCGCGCAGGCACTGCAGCGGCAGGAGGCCAGGGGACAGGGCGATGCCCGCGCCGGCACCTGGCGCTACGGGCTGGCCAGGCGCGGTGCCCGGGTCCTCGGCCGGTACGCCTGGGCGCAGCGGGCGTGGCTGCGCCGTCAGCACGACCTGCGGTTCGGCTCCACCCCGGTCACCCTGCAGCAGCCCGCCGCCGACCCGCCGCCGCAGCCGCCGGCGGGCTGAGCGCTGCCGCGTACCCGGCAGCGTCAGTCGCCGCGGACGTCGCGTCGGTGGTGGTCGCCCAGTCCGACGCCCCGACTGTTCTCCGTCTCGGGTGTCGGTGCTGCGGTGCCCAGTGGGTCCGGCGCAGTTCAGGTCCGAGCCGAAGGCGGTGTCGGACGCTCTCCGTGGTGGTCGTGCCGGTCGAGGCGGCCGGTGCGGATGTAGTCGTAGATCCGCTCGCTCACCCCACGATCGTGGTCGGCTGCGGGGTGTCGCAGACACGTGGTGGAGCCGTTGCCGGGATGTGTGAGACCGGAGTGCTTCGTCATGGTGGTGCTTCCCTAGGTGCGCATGGCGTCAGTATCACTCGATCCGACGTCTGCCGAGGATGCTGCGCGGGAGGCACGCTGCACGTGCAGATGAATGTGCATCTGCACACGATCTTGCTGACCGGGTGGGGAAGAGGCCACCGCTCGCTCAGCCTGACGTGCCCCAGCGCCGCCGGTGGTGCGGCCCTCGTCATCGACAGCCCGGACGGCGGCCACGGACGGTCCTGGACGTGCTCGGACGCGGCCCCCGTGGTCCACCGCGCCTCACCTCGTCCGGTCCCAGCCGGGCCGCGTCGGTCGGGCGGCGCCGGGGCGGCGGCTGCGGTAGACGATGTAGGGCCGGAACAGGTAGTGGACGGGCGCGGTGAACGCGTGCACGAGCCGGGTGAACGGCCAGATCGTGAACAGCACCATCCCGATCAGCGTGTGCAGCTGGAACGCGAGACCGGACCCGCTCATCGCGGCGACGTCGGGCTGCAGCACGAACAGCGACCGGAACCACGGGGAGACGGTGAGCCGGTAGTTGTGCTCCTCGCCGCCCGCGGCCCCGAGCAGCGTGGTGGCCAGCCCGGCGACGATCGCGGCGACCAGCACGACGTACATCAGCTTGTCGTTGCGGGTGGTGGCCCGGAAGACCGGGCCGGTGGTGCGCCGCCGGTAGACGAGGATCCCGACCCCGACCAGGGTGCAGAACCCGGCGATGGCGCCGAGCAGCAGCGCCTGCACGTGGTAGGCCTCCTGGCTGAGCCCGGCGGCGTCGGTCCAGCTCTTCGGGATGACCAGCCCGATCACGTGTCCGACGATCACGACCAGGAGCCCGAAGTGGAACAGCGGGCTGCCGATGCGCAGCAGACGTGATTCGTACAGCTCCGAGGAGCGGGTGGTCCAGCCGAACTTGTCGTAGCGGTAGCGCCAGATCGTGCCGCCGACCAGCACCACGACCATCAGGTAGGGCAGCACGCCCCAGAGCAGCACGTCGATCCCGTTCACGAGGTCCCTCCCGGTCGCACGCCGAACGGCGCGAGGTCGAGCCCGACCTGCTCGCGCGGTGGCCCGTTGCGGGCCAGCGCCTTGGCCGTCGCGACGTCGGCGGGGGAGGGCCCGGGCAGCAGCGCGCAGACCGCCTCGACCGGCCCGGCGTAGGGCGTGCCGGCGCCGAGCAGGGCCAGGCGCAGCAGCTCGAGGCCCGCCCGGTGCTCCTGCAGCAGCTGCAGGCCGGCGGCCAGGTCGGCGACGGCGGCGAACTCCAGGACCGCCGGCAGGAAGTCGGGCAGCTCGGTGGTGTCGAGTTCGACGCCGGCCGCGCGGTAGCGCCCCTTGAGCGCGGCCAGCGAGCCCCCGCGCCGCCGGGTCTCGCCGTCGGTCCACCAGGTGAGGTAGAGGCAGCACCGCTTCCGCAGGTCGAACACCTCGACGTAGTGCCGGGTCATCCGGGTCGGCGGGGTGGCCGCCGCGGCGTCGAGGAACGCGGTCAGCCGCTCGCGCGGTCGGCCGCCCGGCAGCTCGTCGACGGCCCGGCGGACCAGCGGGAGGCTCGCCAGCACGGTGTCGTCGGGGTACTGCAGGCACACCGACGCCGCCTGGAGCACCACGGCCTGGTCGGACGCGCGGATGGTCACCGGTCCACCCCGGGATCGGACGAGGACGGTGTCGCCGCGCTGCGGCCGGTGATGTCGCCGGGGCCCGGCGGTGCCTCGTCGGGCGGGGACTCGTGGGGTGGCGGGAACAGCCCGGCCGGGCGGCCCTTGCCGTCCCAGTTGAGCAGGTTGATCCGGGCCCCGCGGTCCTCCGGGTCGGTGACCCGGTCGCCGGTCTGGCGGTGCCGCAGGGCGTGGAAGGTCTCCACCGACACCGGCATCGGCGACCCGGAGCCCTCGCCGAACGGGCCGCTGCCGACCATGCCGGGCCCGCCGTCGACGTCGAGGCTGCAGGCGAGCTCCTCGAGCTGGTGGGCCTCGCCCTCGTAGGCGGTGGGGATGACGTAGCGCTCCTCGTACTTGGCGATGGCGAGCAGCCGGTACATCTCGACGATCTCCCGGCCGGTCATCCCGACCGCGCCCGCCACCGACTCGTCACGGGGTCGGTCCAGGGTCACATCGCGCATGTAGGCGCGCATGGCCGCCAGCTTCTGCAGCACACCGCGCACCGGTTCGGGGTCGCCCGCGGTGAACAGCTCGGCCAGGTAGGAGATCGGGATGCGCAGGGCGTCGATGGCGCCGAACAGGTTGCCGGCGTCCTCACCGTCGTGGCCGGTCTCGGTGAGCCGGTCGACCACCGGCGAGAGCGGCGGGATGTACCAGACCATCGGCATGGTCCGGAACTCCGGGTGCAGCGGCAGCGCCACCCGGTACTGCTTGGCCAGCTTGTAGACCGGCGAGCGCCGGGCGGCGGCGAGCCAGTCCTCGGCGATGCCGTCCGCGCGGGCCTGGGCGATCACCGCGGGATCGTGCGGGTCGAGCAGCAGGTCCAGCTGGGATTCGTAGAGGTCGCGCTCGTCGGCCACCGACGCCGCCGCGGTGACCCGATCGGCGTCGTAGAGGAACAGCCCGATGTAGCGCAGCCGCCCGACGCAGGTCTCGCTGCACACCGTGGGCAGGCCGACCTCGACGCGCGGGTAGCAGAACGTGCACTTCTCGGCCTTGCCGGTGCGGTGGTTGAAGTACACCTTCTTGTACGGGCAGCCGGTGACGCACATCCGCCAGCCCCGGCACTGGTCCTGGTCGACCAGCACGATCCCGTCCTCGACCCGCTTGTACATCGCCCCGGACGGGCAGGACGCGACGCACGACGGGTTCAGGCAGTGCTCGCAGATCCGCGGCAGGAAGAACATGAACGCCTGCTCGTAGTCCAGCTTGACCGCATCCTCGGACTCGCGGCGCAGCCGCTCCACGATGGGATCACGCGGAGCGTGCTCCGGCGCGCCGCCGAGGTCGTCGTCCCAGTTCGCGCTCCACTCGATCGCCATCGGCTCGCCGGAGATCAACGACTTCGGCTGGGCGACCGGGAAGTCGTCGCCGAGGGGGGCGTCGGTGAGCATCTCGTAGTCGTAGGTCCACGGCTCGTAGTAGTCGCGGATGTTCGGCAGCACCGGGTTGGCGAAGATCGTCATCAGCTTGCGCCACCGGCCACCGGCCTTCAGCGTGAGCCGTCCGCGGCGGTTGCGCACCCAGCCGCCCTTCCACTGCTCCTGGTCCTGGTAGCGGCGCGGGTAGCCCTGCCCGGGGCGGGTCTCCACGTTGTTGAACCACACGTACTCGACGCCGCTGCGGTTGGTCCAGGCCTGCTTGCAGGTGACCGAGCAGGTGTGGCAGCCGATGCACTTGTCGAGGTTCATGACCATGCCCATCTGGGCCATCACGCGCATCAGTACTCCACCTCCTGCGAGTTCCGCCGCCGGACGACGGTCACCTCGTCACGCTGGTTGCCGGTCGGGCCGAGGTAGTTGAACGCGAACGACAGCTGGGCGTAGCCGCCGATCAGGTGGGTGGGTTTGACCAGGATCCGGGTCAGCGAGTTGTGGATGCCGCCGCGCCGGCCGGTCGCCTCCGACTTCGGCACGTTCACCACCCGCTCCTGGGCGTGGTAGACGAACACCGTGCCGGGCGGCATCCGGTGGGTGACGATGGCCCGGGCCACCAGCACGCCGTTGCGGTTCACCGCCTCCACCCAGTCGTTGTCCCGCACCGCGATCGCGGCCGCGTCGGCCTCGCTCATCCACACCGTGGGGCCGCCCCGCGACAGCGACAGCATCAGCAGGTTGTCCTGGTACTCCGAGTGGATGGACCACTTGGAGTGCGGGGTCAGGTAGCGCACGGTCACCGACGCCCCGTCCGCGCCCCGGTCACCGGGGGTGCCGGCGCCGAAGAGCTTGTGCATGTCCAGCGGCGCGCGGTAGATCGGCAGGGCCTCGCCCATCTCGTGCGTCCAGTCGTGGTCGAGCAGGAAGTGCATCCGGCCGGTGAGGGTGTGCCACGGCTTGAGCCGCTCGACGTTGACCGTGAACGGGGCGTAGCGCCGCCCGCCGGTCTCGCTGCCCGACCACTCCGGGCTGGTGATCACCGGGACCGGGCGGGCCTGGGTGTCGGCGAAGGTGATCCGGCGTTCCTCGCTGCCCTCGGCCAGGTCGACCAGCGGGGTCCCGGTGCGGCGCTCGAGCTCCCGGAGGCCCTGCACGGCGAGCCGGCCGTTGGTCGTCGCGGACAGCGCGAGGATGGCCTCGGCCATCTTGGCGTCGGTGTCGACGGCCGGGCGGCCGTCGCCGGCGCCCCCGAGCATCACCCCGTTCTTCGCCGACAGGTGGGCGATCTCCTCGTCGGGGTGGTAGGTGACCGCCTTCGTCGTCATCCCGAGCCGGTCGACCAGCGGCCCGATGCTGGCCATCTTCTCCGCGACGGCCGGGTAGTCGCGCTCGACGGCCACGAAGTTCGGCATCGTGCGCCCCGGCACCGCCTCGACCTCACCGGCGCGCCAGTCCAGCACCCGGCCGCCGGGCTGCGCGGTCTCGCCGGGGGTGTCGTGCTGCAGCGGCACGGCGACGACGTCCCGGCGGACCCCGAGGTGCGTGCGGGCCAGCTCGCTGAACCGGCGGCCGATGGCCTGGAAGGCGTCGAAGTCGGTGCGCGACTCGAACGGCGGGTCGATCGCCGGGGTGAAGGCGTGCACGTACGGGTGCATGTCGGTGGTGTTCAGGTCGTGCTTCTCGTACCAGGTCGCGGCCGGCAGCACGACGTCGGACAGCAGCGTGGAGCTGGTCATCCGGAAGTCCAGCGACAGCAGCAGGTCGAGCTTGCCCTCGGGTGGGTCGCCGTCGCGCCAGGTGACGTCGCGGGGCCTGCGGTCGGGTGGGGTCTGGTCGGCGGTCAGGTCGTTGTGCGTGCCGAGCAGGTGCTTGAGGAAGTACTCGTCGCCCTTGGCCGAGGAACCGAGCAGGTTGGCCCGCCACAGGGTGAGGCAGCGCGGCCAGTTCTGCGGCGCGTCCGGGTCCTCGATCGCGAACCGGAGCGTCCCGTCCCGGAGCCGCCCGGCGACGTGCTCCGCGACGTCCTGGCCCGCCGCCGCGGCCTCGTCGGCGACGTCGAGGGGGTTGCGGTCGAACTGCGGGTAGGACGGCATCCAGCCCAGCCGCGCCGACAGCGCGATCGTGTCCATGGTGTGCATGCCGGCGAGGTGCCCGCGGGCCAGCGGGGAGGTGAGGGCGTCGGCCCGGTAGCCGTCGTAGCGCCACTGGTCGGTGTGGGTGTACCAGAACGCGGTGCCGATCATCTGCCGCGGCGGGCGCTGCCAGTCGGTGGCCATCGCCATCGTCGCCCAGCCGGTGACCGGGCGGCACTTCTCCTGGCCCACGTAGTGCGCCCAGCCGCCGCCGTTGCGGCCCATCGACCCGGTGAGCAGCAGCAGCGCGAGCACCGCGCGGTAGGTGGCGTCGCCGTGGAACCACTGGCAGATCCCGGCCCCCATGATGATCATGGTGCGGCCGCCGGACTCCTCGGAGTTGGCGGCCATCTCCCGGGCGATCCGGACGACCTGGTCGGCGGGCACCGAGGTGATCCCCTCCTGCCAGGCCGGGGTGTAGGGCTCCGCGGGGTCGTCGTAGCCCGACGGCCAGACGCCGGGCAGCCCGTCGCGGTGCACCCCGTACTGGGCGAGCATCAGGTCGAACACCGTCGTGACCAGCCGCCCGCCGACCCGGCGCACCGGCACCCCGCGGCGCAGCACGCCGCCGGAGCCGTCCAGGGCGTCGAAGCGGGGCAGCAGCACCTCGGCGGTCTCGCCGCCGAGCAGCGTCAGCTGCGGGGCCACCTCCCCCAGGTCCAGGTTCCACCGGCCGGCGCCCGACCCGGTGTAGCGGAACCCGAGCGAGCCGTTGGGCACCACCGGCTCCCCGGTGCGCCCGTCGAGCAGCACGGTCTTCCAGGCCACGCCCTCGCCCTCCTCGCCGAGGTCGGCCGCGGTGAGGAACTTGCCGGGCACGTGCGCCCCGTCCTGCTCCTCCAGCGTGACCAGGAACGGCAGGTCGGTGAAGCGCTGCACGTAGTCGACGAAGAACGGCACCCGCCGGTCGACGAAGAACTCCTTGAGCATGACGTGGCCCATGGCCATCGCCATCGCCCCGTCGGTGCCGGGCTGGGCGGGCAGCCAGGTGTCGGCGAACTTGGTGTTGTCGGCGTAGTCCGGCGACACCACGACGACCTTCTGGCCCTTGTAGCGCGCCTCGGCCATCCAGTGCGCGTCCGGGGTGCGGGTCACCGGGACGTTCGAGCCCCACATCAGCAGGTAGGTGGCGTTCCACCAGTCGCCGGACTCGGGCACGTCGGTCTGGTCGCCGAACACCTGCGGGGAGGCCACCGGCAGGTCGGCGTACCAGTCGTAGAACGAGGTCATGGCCCCGCCGACGAGCTCGATGAACCGCGACCCGGCCGCGTGGCTGACCATCGACATCGCCGGGATCGGGGAGAACCCGGCGACCCGGTCCGGTCCGTAGGTCTTGATCGTGTGCACGTGCGCGGCGGCGACGATCTCCACCGCCTCGTCCCAGCCCACCCGCACGTGCCCGCCCTTGCCGCGGGCGGACTGGTAGCGGCGGCGCCTGTCCGGGTCGGTGGTGACCTCCGCCCAGGCCTCGACCGGGTCGCCGAGGCGGGCCTTCGCCTCCCGGTACATCTCCACCAGCACCCCGCGGGCGTAGGGATAGCGCACCCGGGTGGGTGAGTAGGTGTACCAGGAGAACGCGGCACCGCGCGGGCAGCCGCGCGGCTCGTACTCCGGGGAGTCCGGTCCGACCGAGGGGTAGTCGGTCTGCTGGGCCTCCCAGGTGATGATCCCGTCCTTGACGTAGACCTTCCACGAGCACGACCCGGTGCAGTTCACCCCGTGCGTGGAGCGCACCACCTTGTCGTGGCTCCACCGGTCCCGGTAGAAGGCGTCCCCGTCGCGGCCGCCCTCCCGGTACACCGCTCGCAGGTCCGGCGAGGTGTCGCGGCGGGTGAAGAACCGCCCGGTCCGCAGCAGCGCATCCGCCGCCGGCCCGTCCGTTCCGCTTCGGGTCATCGGAGCCATGCCTTCCCCTCGACTGGCCGCCACGATGTCAGCGGGTGCGGCGCCGGACAATCGATGCGCACCCGACGACGACCAAAGTCCGGGTGATGGGGGTCTTTCGTCCCGCCGGTCCGCCGCGTCCCATCAGGGACAGTCGTATCGGCAGGGGGCGGTTCTCATGGCACCCGATCTCGCGTTCTCGACGAACTGGAAGGAGCACGGCGTGAGCGGAACACCTTCCCGGCCCGACCGCATCGCCACGACGGCCGGCGCCGGCGGGCGGCCGGCGCTGATGCTCGCCGTCGCCACGATCGGTTTCGCGATCACGTTCTGGGCGTGGGCCCTGCTCTCCCCCTTGGGCGCGACGTTGCGCGAGCAACTGGGTGCCTCGGCGTTCGAGCAGGCGCTGCTGGTCGCGGTCCCGGTCGTGGTCGGGTCGTTGGGGCGCATCCCCGTCGGCGCGTTGACCGACCGGCTCGGGGCGCGTCGCATGTTCCCGGTCGTCGCGCTGCTCACCGTCGTGCCCGTGCTCTACCTCGGCCACTTCGCCGACTCCCTGGCCGGCTACCTGGTCGGCGGGTTCTTCCTCGGGCTCGGGGGCACGACCTTCGCGATCGGCGTCCCCTTCGTCAACGCCTGGTACCCACCCGCGCGGCGCGGGCTGGCGCTGGGCGTCTTCGGTGCCGGCATGGGCGGCACCGCGATCTCGGCGTTCACCACCGTGCAGCTCAGCACCGCGATCGGGCCCGGCTTCCCGTTCGACCTGGTCGCCGTCGTCCTCGTGCTCTACGCCGCCGCCGCGTACCTGCTGCTCCGCGACCCCGTCGGCCGCCCGACCCCGGGCGGGACCGTGCTCGGCAGGCTGGCGATCACCCTGCGGATGCCCGCGACGTGGCAGTTGTCGTTCCTGTACGCCGTCGCCTTCGGCGGGTTCGTCGCGTTCAGCGTGTACCTGCCCACCTACCTCACCACCGCCTACGGGCTCGACCGCCCGGACGCCGCCCTGCGCACCGCCGGCTTCGTCGTACTCGCCGTCGCGATGCGCCCGGTCGGCGGCTGGCTCAGCGACCGGGTCCGCCCGGTCCTCGTGCTGGTCACGGCGTTCGCCGTGGTCGCGGTCTGCGCCGTCCTCGCCTCGTTCCAGCTGCCGCTGATCCCCATCGCCACGGCGTCGTTCCTCGCGATGGCCGCGGCGCTCGGGGCCGGTACCGGAGCCGTGTTCGCGCTCGTCGCCCGGATGGTCCAGGCCGAGCAGGTCGGGGCGGTCACCGGTGTGGTCGGCGCGGCGGGTGGGCTCGGCGGATTCTTCCCGCCCCTGGTGATGGGCGTGGTCTACGGCGCCTCGGGCAGCTACCTACTGGGCTTCCTGCTGCTCGCCGCCACCGCCGCGACGGCCGGAGGGTTCACTGCGACGATCGTGAGGCGCCGCGACGACGGCGGCGTCCGCGCAGATCGACTCCGATGATGACCCGGCGCACGTACCGGCTGGACCGGGCGGCGGGCATCGCGCTGCCGCCGTATGCGGGGTGGACGAGTTTCGCCACCGCTCTCAGCACCGAGATCGCGCGGCGGAACCGCGCACGTACGTGATCTCCGACCGGTCGCCGATGGGGCGGGAACGGCTCACGGATCGGTCGGAGGGATCGCCGGTGGCGTTCCTCCCGCGGCGGTCGCGCGCAGTGCGTCGAGGTGATCGTCGACCGGTCCGGCGGACAGCATCCCGGTCCCCGCACCCGCCAGCTCACCACCGGCGGGGCCGAGTGCGTGTGCTGCGCGGGCGACGACCTCCCGGTTCCCGACGGCCAGGCCCGCTCGTCCGGCGAGGCACCACAGGACCTCGAGCAGGTGGCCGGGCGGGGGTTCGGGCAGCGCCTGCACCGCGGCCGTGGCCTTCTCCCGCTGCCCGGCGGCGAGCAGCAGGTGCGGGGCGATCCACGGCTCGTAGGGCCCGAGCGGTCCGAGGGAGTCGATCGGGTCTGCCGGTTCCCCCCGCCGCAGGCGGCGGGCGACCAGCGTGAGCGCGAGGAGCCCTTCGGTCAGGCCGGGCATCCCGGCGCCGTCGAGCAGGCGCGCGGCGTCGCGGTAGCGGGTCTCGACGCGCGGATCCCCGCCGAGGTCGGCGCGCAGCGCGTGGAACCAGGTGACGAACACCCGGACCAGCGGGCGTTCGTACCGCTGGTCCAGCTCGATCAGTGCCTGCGCGTGCTGCTCGGCACCGGCGAGGTCGTCGAGCGCGCAGCGGGCCTGCAGTCGGATCAGGTGCCCGAGCGCGATCGAGGTGGCCGACTCCTGCCGCATCCCCAGGTCGAGGATCTCCACACCGATGTCGTCGCGGCGGGCGGCGAGCCCTGCCCGGTCGAAGCAGTGCAGGAACCGGCCGTTCAGGGCGGTCGCCAGCAGCGCCGGGTCGCCGTGCGCGCGGGCGAGGCGCTCGGCCTGCGCCGCGGCCTCGCGGCCCCGTGGGTCGGTGCTCCCGCGGCTCTCCCGGGCGATCGCGGTGAGCAGGCGCACCCGGGTCCGGACCGGCGCAGCACCGCCGAGCCGGCGCAGCGTGCGCTCGGCGGCCGCGACCAGCTGCCGGGAGGCGGCCGGGTCGTCGGGCCGGGTCCAGACGCTGGGCACGTCGAACCCGGTGATCACCTGGGCGGTGAGGTGCGGGTCGTCGAGTTCCTCGGCCGCCGCCACGGTCGCGGCGTGCTGGACGGTCGCCTCCGCCGGTCCGCCGCCGTGCACGGCGAGGCCGGCGAGCAGCGTGGTCGCCGAGGTCAGGGTGGCGCGGGGGCCGATGTCCGGGTCCCACGCCGCGGCGGCCCGGGTGAGGGTGCTGTGCACGCCCGGTACCGGTCGCTCGGGAGGCGGGTCGAGATGGGGCGCGCGGCGCAGGATGTCGACCTCCAGCGCGGCCAGCCGCGGACCGGGGTCGCTGCCGAGCTGCTCGACGAGCTCGCGGCGGGCCCGGCGCAGGACGGCGAGCGCGTCCCCGGTGCGGTCGCTGCGGTAGAGGGCGAGCGCGAGCAGCCGCCATCCCTCCTCGCGCCAGGGGTGGTCGGTGACGTGGGCGTCGAGGTCGGGGACGGCGTCGGCGGGTCGGCCGGCGGCGAGCAGTGCCTCGCCGAGCCGTTCCACGGCGGACAGCCTGAGCTGGCCGAGGCGGGCGCGCTCGGCGCGCGCCCAGGACGCGTCCGGGAAGTCGGCGTACGCCGGGCCCCGCCACAGGGCCAGTGCCGCACGCAGCGTTGCGACCGCACTCACGGCGTCACCCGTACCGGCCGAGCCCGCGACCGCCGACTCGAACCGGGCGCCGTCGAGGAGCCCCGGCGTCGCACGGAACGCGTAACCAGGACCTTCGGTGACGATCAGTCGGGATGCTGTTCCGGGCGGGCGGGCGGGCTCGAGGTCGGCGCGCAGCGCCGAGACGAAGGTGCGCACCGATCCGACGGGGTTGCGCGGCAGCGGCGCGTCCTCCCACAGGTCGTCCACCAGCTGAGTGACCGGCACGACACGACCCCGGGCCACGATCAACCGGGCCAGCACGGCGGTGTGCCGAGGTCCCCGCAGGTCGATCTCCGCCCCCGCACCGTCCCGCGCAGTCACCGGCCCGAGCACGGTGATCCCGGCAGCGGCCGTCCGTCGCGTCATCGGTACTGACCGGATGCTGATCGGGCGGGGCGAGGCTGGAATCCGTCCGAACGAGAGGAACAGCCATGCCCCCCGAGATCCCCGGATTCCGCACCGAGCGCGTCCCCACCGCCGACGGGACGGTCCTGAACGTGGCGACGGCGGGTTCCGGCCCGGCGGTCGTGCTGCTGCACGGCTTCCCCCAGACCCACCTGATGTGGCGGCACGTGGCCGCCGCCCTCGCCGTCGACCACCAGGTCATCTGCCCGGACCTGCGCGGGTACGGGGCCAGCGACAAGCCGGAGGCCGGCACCGGTGAGGTCTACGCGAAGCGCACGATGGCCGCGGACGTCGTGGCCGCCGCCGCCCACCTCGGCGCCGAGCGGTTCGCTCTGGTCGGGCACGACCGCGGCGCCCTGGTCGCCGTGCGGGCCGGTCTCGACCACCCGGAGACGATCACTCACCTCGGCATCCTCGACGTCCTGCCGACCCTCGACATGTGGGACATCCTGCACGGCGCCGACGCGGCGGTCGCCTTCCACCTCTTCCTGATGGCGCAGCCACCCGGTCTGCCGGAGGAGATGATCTCCCGCAGCGCCGACGCCTTCTTCGGGTACTTCCTCGACGCCTGGGGCGCCGATCCGGCGGCGATACCGCCCGACGTGCGTGCGGAGTACCTGCGCGCCTCCCGGGGGGCCGTTGCCTCGATCGTGGCGGACTACCGCGCCTCGGCCGGGATCGACATCGAGCACGACCGGGTCGACCGCGACGCCGGGCGGCGGCTGGCCATGCCGGTCGCGGTCGTCCAGCAGGACTGGGGGGCCGCGCTGGGGTACGACGCCGTGGCCCTGTGGCGGCAGTGGGCCGACGACCTGGACCACCGCACCCGGGCCTGGGGCCATTTCATGGCCGAGCAGGCGCCGGACGAGGTCACCGCGATGATCCGGGGACTGCTGGCCCGCGCACCGCGCACGCCGACGGCGGTCAGCGCGGTGGCGACGTCGCGGTAGTACTGCTCGACCCGGGCCGCGAGGCGGCCCAGCCGCGTGAGGTCGGTGACCAGGTCGTCAGCGGGCCGTCGACGGCGCGGTCAGGAGGCCCACGGCGAACCTCCCGGGTCGGGTAGCAGTCGCACGGAAGCGGCGTCGGCGGGGCTGACCACGGCGAGCCGGTCGGCCACGGCGGCGCCGCGCAGCATGGCCGCGCCGTCGTACCCGACCGGTCGGGCGACCCCGGCGCGCACCCGCACCGGCACGATCCGGTGCTCGGTCGGGTGCGGCCGCACGTCGTGGGCGGGCAGCCGGGCCAGCTCGGGCAGCTCCCGGCCGCCGAGGCCGGCCAGCGCGGCGGCGGCCAGGGTCAGGAACGCGACCAGCGCGGCCAGCGGGTTGCCGGGCAGGCCCACCAGCAGCCGGCCGTCCGGGAGCCGGGCCATGGTCTGCGGGTGGCCCGGCCGGCAGGCGACCCCGTCGACCAGCAGCTCGGCGCCCGCGGCCGCGAGCACCGACCGCAGGTGGTCGGCCGGGCCCTGCCCGGACGCCCCGGTGACCAGCACGACGTCCGCGTGGGCCTGTGCGAGCGCGGCGCGCAGCACGGTCGGGACGTCGGGCACGCGGACCGCGCCCGCCCACCGGCCCCCGGCCGCGGCGACCAGGCCGGGCAGCATCGGGCCGACCGCGTCGCGCACCCGGCCGGGGGACGGCGGGCCGGAGTCGACGAGCTCGTCACCGCTGATCACCGCGCGCACCGCGGGCGTGGGGTGCACGCGGAGCGTGTCGTGGCCGAGCGCGGCGGCCAGGCCGAGCACCGTGGGGCCGGCCACCGTGCCCGTCGCCACCAGGTAGTCGCCGGCGGCGCACTCCTCGCCCGCGGGGCGGACGTGCATGCCCGCAGCCGGGGTGGCCCGCCCGCGCAGCAGGTCCCCGGAGCGCTGCGCATGCTCCGCGGGCAGTACCGCGTCGGTCGCCTTGGGCACCGGGGCGCCGGTCACGACCGCGCACGCCTGGCCGTCCTCCAGGGACCGGTCGGCGGTCTCGACGACCCGCCACGGCGGCGCGCCGCGCACCGCGTAGCCGTCCATCGCCGAGGTGTCGGCCGTGGGCAGCGCCACCGGGGCGGTCAGCGGCTCGGCGAGCACGCCGCCCAGCGCCTGGTCGAGGGGTACCGAACGGGCCGGCAGTGCTGCCGCGGCGTAGTACGCGCACAGCCGGGCCTCGTCCCAGGACAGCCGGTCGGTCATCTCCCCATCATCCACCGACCACCGCGCGGCGCACCGGACCGGGAGCAGCCCGCCCGCGGCGCCGACGCCCCGTTGGTCCGCGTGCCCGCCGCAGGAGATGTTGACCTGGGTCGAGTCATGGCCCGGGCCCGGTCGGGCGCGACGAAGGCGGCGACGCGACCCACGTCGTCCAGGTCGCCTCACGTCGCCACCTCCCGCACGACCACCCCGACGCCGGGACCGCCGCGGCGGCGGGCCCGACCGAGCAGCGTCACCAGGCGCAGCACGCGGAACCCGCGGCCGTAGCGGGCCCGCAGCGCGGCCCGCACCGGGGCCAGCGCCGGACCGGTGACGATCCGCGCCGTTCCCGGCCGGAACGGGGCCAGCGGCTCGCCGTCGAACGTCGCGGGCGCCACCTCCACCCGCGGGTCGGCCGCGATGCGCCGCGCCTTGCCCGACCGCGCCGGGGTGAACCCGACCAGCGCGTCGCCGTGGGGCGCCAGCCAGACCGGTGTGACGACGCCGGACCCGTCGGCGCGGAACGTGCGCAATGCGAAGCAGGGCAGATCCGTGCGGGCCACCTCAACCGCCCGATCCCGCGCGACGCAGCCCGCGCGCGATCGACCGCTCGGCCCGGCGCGGGTCGTCGCCGTAGCCGGTCGCGAGCCGGACGAGCATGTCGGCCAGGACGAACCTCGCCTGCTCGCCCCCCAGAGCGCCGGAGTGGCACAGGCTCACCATGCCGTGCCGCATGCTCCACAGCTGCGCCGCCCACACGGGCCCGAGGCCGGCGGCACCGGCCCCGAACCGTCCGGTGTCGACGCAGCGGCCGATCTCGGCGACCAACCGGTCGAACGCGCCCTTGCCCTCGTCGTCCCCGTCGGCGGGCCGGTCCACGAACAGCGCCCGGTACAGGTGCGGCTCGTCGAGCCCGAACCCGAAGTAGACCTCGGTCAGCGCGGCGAGGTCGGCCACCGGATCATCGGTGACGCCGAGCGCGACCGCCCGGTCGTCGAGTTGGGCGAACCCCACCCGCCGCACCTCCCGGCGCAGCTCCTCCATCCCGCCGAAGTAGGTGTACACGGCGGTCGTGGACGCGCCGACCTCGCGGGCGACCCGGCGGGCGGTGAGCGCCACGGGACCCTCCTCGGCCAGCACCCGCGCCGCGACCCGTACGGCGGTCGAGCGGAGGTCCGGGTCCCGCGATCTGGGGCTCACGTCCCCGATCGTAGCGCAACGCTGTTACGTCACGCTCAGCTCGGGTCCGAGGCCCTTGTCGATGCGGCCCAGGAGGTCGGCTTGCGCGCCAGACCGCCGAAGACGTTCGTGACCGGTTCCGGCTCGCCGAGGCCGACGGACGGCAGCCCGTCGCGGTCGTCGGGTCGCCACCGGGGCGCCGACACCAGCCCGGGTTCGACGAACTCCAGGCCGTCGAAGCGGCTGCGCAGGACGGCCAGGGGGTGGACGTGGTAGGGCACGGCGCCGCTGTGGTTGTACTGCTGACCGGCCTTCTGGGCTGCCTGGGCCTCCTCGGTCTCGATGGCGTCGCAGATGAGCAGGTAGCTGCCGGGGACCACGGCGTCCACGAGGGCGCGGATGAGGGCGCGGACCTCCTGTTCGGTGGGCAGGTGCCCGAGCACCATCTGGAGCACGACGGCCACGGGCTTGCCGAGGTCGAGGTGCTCGCTCGCGAGTTCGAGCAGGTGCGCGGCGTCGCGCATGTCGGTGTGCATGTAGTGCGTCGCGCCCTCCGGGGTGCTGGTCATCAGCGCCCTGGCGTGGGCCAGGATGAGCGGGTCGTTGTCGACGTAGACGATCCGGGCGTCCGGGGCGACGCGCTGGGCGACCTCATGGGTGTTGTCGGCCGTCGGCAGTCCGGTGCCGATGTCGAGGAACTGACGAATGCCGGCCTCGCGGGCCAGGTAGCGCACAGCGCGCTGGAGAAATTCCCGGGACGCCTTGACGGCCACGCCCATCTCGGGGTCGATCGCGAGCCAGGCCTCGCCGGCTTCGCGGTCCACCGGGTAGTTGTCCTTGCCGCCGAGCCAGTAGTTCCAGATACGTGCCGAGTGCGGGACCGTCGTGTCGATACCGGTGCCACTCCGGTAATCATCCGTGGTCATGCCCGCAGGGTAGCGGCGATGAAAAAGCTCGCCCAGCATCGACACGTTGACCCACGCGCAGCTGCCGAGCAGAATGCCTGGGTAGGCCATTCGTCGTAATATCTGTGAACGCGGCTGGGGGAGGAGCACCGGCCGTCGGGTGACCGGGCGACGGGGCTCAGGCGGCCGTGGCGCGGAGGGACTTGCGCCGCCCGTGCGCGCCGACGGACCTGTGCTTGAGGTCGATGCCCTTGGTCTCGGGGAGGGTGAGGATGACGAGGCCGGATATGAGGCCGAGCGCGACGCTGTACCAGACGAACGTGCTCGTCATGTCGAGGTCGGCGAAGTAGGTCTGGAGGTAGGGCGCGGTGCCGCCGAAGAGCGCGACCGCGATCGAGTACGGCACCGCCAGACCGACGGCGCGGATCCGGGTCGGGAAGATCTCGGCGAACACGGCGGGTACGACGGCCGCGGAGCCGCCCAGGAAGACGAGCGCGATCGACATCGCGAAGAACAGCGACCACGGCGACGTGCTGAGCATCGCGTTCAGCGGGTAGCTCAGCACCGCCACGCCGACGACGGAGGCGATCAGCACGGGCTTGCGACCGATGCGGTCGGACACCACCCCCCAGATCGGGAGCACGACCAGGAAGACCACCTGGGCCGCGACGCCCGCCCAGAGGGCGCCCGCCGCGGGAACGTCCAGGACGTTGATCGCATAGGCCGGAGCCGAGATCGCCCATGCGTAGTAGAGGACCGTACCGCCCATGGTGATGCCCACGACCTGGAACAGCAGCTTGGGGTGTTCCTTGACGGTCTGCCAGATGACGCCCTTCCTCGTCTGCGGGCTCGCCCCGTCGGCCGCGGTGGGGTCGTCGCGGACGGCCTCGTCGACGAACACCTCGGTCTCGTGCATCCGCACCCGCATGTAGAGCGCGTAGAGGCCGAAGACGCCGCCCAGGATGAACGGGGCGCGCCAGCCGTAGGCGTTCATCGCCTCCCGGGACAGCCACGTGGAGAGGACGGCCGCCAGCAGGGTGCCCGTGAGCTGCCCGATGGTGCCCGAGAAGTAGATGAGGCTCGACCAGAGGCCGCGCCGCTGCTTCGGGGCCGCCTCCGCGATGTAGGTCTGGGCCGAGGGCAGCTCACCGCCGTGGGCGAGGCCTTGGGCGAGGCGGGCCAGCACCAGGATGATCGACGCGCCGACGCCGATCGCGGCGTAGTTCGGGCTGAGCCCGATCGCGAGGCTCCCGAGGGAGGTCAGCGCCACGGTCAGCGCCATCGACAGCTTCCGGCCCCTCCGGTCGGCGATCCAGCCGAACAGCCAACCGCCGAAGGGTCTGGCGATGAACCCGACCGCGAAGACGACGAGCGTGCTCAGCACGTCGGAGACGGTGTCGCCGGTGTGGAAGAACTGGGAGGCGAAGAACGGCGTGAAGGTGGTGTAGACCCCCCAGTCGAACCATTCCATCGCGTTGCCGGAGCCGATCCCGAACAGCGTGCGGGACCGGCTCTGGGTCGCCGAGGTCTGGATGCGCGGATCGCCCTGGACGGAAGGTTCGCTCACGGGGGTCGCCTCCTCGGCGAGTGCGTCGAGCTGGCAAACGGCAAGGCGGTTGGCTCCGCGATGTCCTGCGCCTTGCACGACCACCCGCAGGGTCGCAACGAGCCGGTCCTGGAACCGTAAATGGCCGGCCGAGGCCCGCCAACGGCCATCCGGGGTAGCGCCACGGCGCGCGCTCGACATCGATGTCGTCGGCCGTCTCCTCCCGAGGACTTCTGTCCTCGGTTCCCCGGGAGTGCGAAGATCGGTTCGATCCTGTCCGGGGCACGGGTCGGCCCGCCGACTCCAGCGGGGGTGGTGATGTCGGACGGCGCTCGTCGTCGCGGGCTGCGGGGCCGCCGCCGCGAGTGCGAGGCGCTCGATCGACTGCTGGCCGACGCGGGGGCGGGTCGGAGCCGGGTGCTGGTGCTGCGCGGGGAGGCGGGCGTCGGCAAGTCCGCGCTCCTGGAGTACCTGGTGCAGCGCGCGGTGGCGTCCCGGGTGGCGCGGGCGGTGGGCGTCGAGGCGGAGATGGAGATGGCGTTCGCCGGCCTGCACCAGCTGTGCGCCCCGATGCTGGAGCACCTGGACCGCCTGCCGAGCCCTCAGCGTGACGCGTTGTGCGTGGCGTTCGGCTTGAGCGCCGGGAGTCCACCGGACCGCTTCCTGGTCGGTCTGGCGGTGCTGAGCCTGCTGGCCGAAGTGGCTGAGGGGCAGCCGCTGGTCTGCGTGGTCGACGACGCCCAGTGGCTGGACGACGTCTCGGCGCGGACCCTGGCCTTCGTCGCGCGGCGGTTGCTGGCCGAGCGGGTCGCGATGGTGTTCGCGGTGCGCGGGGCGACGCTCGGGCCGGCCGCGGTCGCGGACGACGACCACCTGGTCGGTCTTCCGGAGCTGGTGATCTCGGGCCTGCGTGACGACGATGCGCGTGCGCTGCTGGAGTCGGCGGTCCCGGGACGGCTCGACGAGCGGGTCCGCGACCGGATCCTCGCCGAGACCCGCGGGAACCCGCTGGCACTGCTGGAGCTGCCGCAGGGGTTGAGCGCGGCGGAGCTGGCGGGCGGGTTCGTGCGCCCGGATGCGCGCCCGCTGGCCGGCCGGATCGAGCAGAGCTTCCTGCGGCGCATCGGGGCGCTGCCGGTCACGACGCAGCGGCTGCTGCTGGTGGCGGCAGCCGAGCCGGTGGGGGACGCGCCGTTGCTCGGACGGGTGGTCGAGCGGTTCGGGATCGGATTGGGCGCGGCCGCGCCTGCCGAGGCGGCGGGTCTGGTGGAGATCGGGGCCCGGGTGCGGTTCCGGCATCCGCTCGTGCGCTCGGCGGCCTACCGGGCGGCGGATCCGCAGGATCGACGGGAGGTGCACCGCGCACTGGCCGAGGCGACCGATCCGGGGTCCGACCCGGACCGCCGGGCGTGGCACCGGGCCCATGCCGCGGTGGGTCCCGACGAGGCGGTGGCCGCCGAACTGGAGCGGTCGGCCGACCGCGCGCAGGGCCGCGGCGGCGTGGCGGCCGCGTCGGCGTTCCTGCGGCGGGCGACCGAGCTGACCCCGGACCCGGTTCGGCGTGGGGCGCGGGCACTGGCCGCGGCCCGGACGACCTTCGAGGCCGGAGCGCCCGACGCGGCGCTCGACCTCCTCGCCGCCGCCGAGATGGGCCCGCTGGACGAGCTCCGCCGGGCGCGGCTGGCTCGGCTGCGGGGCCAGATCGTCTACGCCCGCCGCCGCGGCGGCGACGCCCTGCCGCTGCTGCTCGACGCGGCCGACCGGCTGCAACGGGTCGATGCCGGGCAGGCGCGCGAGGCGTACCTCGAAGCGGTCGGCGCGGCCGTCTTCGCCGGGCGCCTCGTCGGCCGCAGCGGACTGCGCGAGGTGGCCGAGGCCGCTCGCGCGGCGCCCCGGCCCGTGCGGTCTCCCCGACCGGTGGACCTGTTGCTCGACGGCGTCGTGACCCTGTTCACCGAGGGTTACGCCGGCGGTGCGGCACCGTTGAAGCGCGCCCTGGAGGCCTTCCGGCGCGACGTCGGGGGCACCGCGGACGAGGTGATGCGCTGGCTCTGGTTGACCTGGCCGATCGCCGCTGATCTGTGGGACGACACGACGTGGCAGGAGCTGACCACGCTCGCGGTCGGACGGGCCCGCGCGTCCGGTGCGCTCAACTTCCTCCCGCTCGCCGTCAGCTACCGCGCCGCGGTGCACCTGCACAGCGGGGAGTTCGACGCCGCCTCGGCCTTGATCGAGGAGTCCGACGCGCTCACCGAGCTGACGGGCATCACGATGCTGGGGTACTCCCCGGCGCTGCTCGTCGCATGGCGCGGTGAGGACGCCGGGCACCCGGCGTGGCTCGACGCCAAGACCCGGGAGGCCCTCACCTGGGGCGAGGGTCGCCCGCGCGGCGCGGCCGCCTACCTCACGGCGTTGATGCACAACGGATGGGGCCGGTACCAGGCCGCGCTGGCGGTGGCGGGGCTCGCCTACGAGCACGAGGACCTGGGGGTCTTCGGCTTCACCCTGCTCGAACTGGTGGAGGCCGGCGCCCGGGCCGGCGACGTCGGGGCGGCCGCCACCGCCCTGCGCAGGCTGGAGGAACGGACGGCCGCCGCCGGCACGGACTGGGCCCTCGGGGTGCTGGCCCGGTCCCGCGCGCTGCTCGCTCCCGGCGATGCCGCCGAGGTGCTCTACCGCGAGGCCGTCGAGCGCCTGGGGCGCAGCAGCGTCGCCGTCCACCTCGCCCGCACCCACCTCGTGTACGGCGAGTGGCTGCGCCGCGAGGGCCGGCGCCGGGAGGCGGGCCGGCACCTGCGGACCGCCCACGAGATGCTGGACGGCTTCGGTGCGACCGCGTTCGCCGAGCGCGCCCGCCGCGAGTTGGTGGCCATCGGCGAATCGGTGCGCCGGCGTTCGGCCAAGGCGGCCGGGGCGCTCACCGCGCAGGAAGCGCAGATCGCCCGTCTCGCCGGTGAGGGCAGGACGAACCCGGAGATCGGCGCCGAGCTGTTCATCAGCCCGCGCACGGTCGAGTGGCACCTGCACAAGGTCTTCGCGAAGCTCGGCGTGGACTCGCGTGGCAAGCTCCGCGCCGCGCTGAGCGGCCCCTGACGCGGGGTCAGGGCGCTCCGGCGGACCCGCCGGCCTCCGGACGGACGATCGCGACCGGGCAGTGGCTGCGGTGCAGCACGGAGTGGCTGACCGACCCGAGCAGCAGCCCGGCGAGGTTGCCGTGGCCGTGCGACCCCACGACGACGAGTTGGGCCTGCTCGGACAACCGGACCAGGGCCGCGGCCGCCCCGTGCCGGCCGACCGTGCGGTGGACCCGCAGGTCGGGGTACTTCTCCGACCAGGGGGCCAGCCGCTCGGCCAGCACCGCCCGCTCCTGCTCGAGTACCGCGTCCCAGTCCAGGACCGGCGGTCCGGCCGGGGCGAACTCGGTGCCGGTCCAGGTGTGCACGGCGATCAGCGGCACTCCGCGGGCCGCCGCCGACTCGTGGGCGAAGGCGATCGCGGCGTCGCTGCCGTGCTCCCCGTCCACCCCCAGGACGACCGGTCCGGCCGCGGGGTGGTCCTCGCGGACGACGACGACCGGGCAGCTCGCCCGGGCGGCCAGCGCGACGGTGACCGAGCCGACCAGCAGCCCGGCCAGCCCGCCCCGGCCCCGGTTGCCGAGCACCAGGAGGCCGGCCTCGTGGGCCTGCCCGGCGAGCACGTCGACGGGGAAACCGGTGCGCGTCCCGGCGGAGACCTCCAGATCCGGCGCGACCTGCCGGGCGGCCGCCGCGGCGTCCACGAGCCCGCTGCGGGCGTGCTCGGTCAGCACGTCGCGCACCTGCCCGCTGAGTCGGGTCGGCTCGACCACCCGGTTCGGCGCGTAGGTGAGCGCGGTGACCAGCCGCAGTCGGGTGCCGCGGCGCACGGCCTCCGCGGCTGCCCACCGCCCCGCCGCGAGGGCGCTCGCAGATCCGTCGACCCCCACCACCACGGGCCGGTCGGCGGGGGATCGCCCGGTCATCGTCGTCTCCGCACGGCCGGGCTCACGCCGGTCCGCCCGCGCCCGCCGTGTCGGGACGGACGATCGCGACCGGGCAGTGGCTGTGGTGCAGGACGCCGTGGCTGACCGATCCGAGGACCAGCCCGGCGAAGCCGCCGCGACCGCGGGACCCGACCACGACGAGCTGGGCCGCGCGGGACCGCTCCACGAGCGCGGTCGCCGCGCCGCCGCGGACGACCACCGGGGTGAGCGCCACGTCGGGGTGCTTGTCCGCCCAGCCGCCGAGGTGCTCGGTCAGCAGGGTCCGCTGGGTGTCGAGCACGGCGTCCCAGTCGATCAACGGGGCGATCCGCGCGTCGATCGTCGAGTCCGGCACGGTGCGCACGGCGACCAGCGGCGCGTCGCGGGCGGCGGCCGCGTCGAAGGCGAACGCGGTCGCGGCCTCGCTCGTCGGCGACCCGTCCACTCCGAGGACGACCGGGCGCGGGGAGAGGGGGTCGCGGTCCTCGCCGCGCACGACGACGACCGGGCAGGCGGCGTGCGCGGACAGCCCGACGGCCACCGACCCGACCAGCAACCCGCCCAGCCCGCCCAGGCCGCGGTTGCCCAGCACCAGCAGCTGAGCGCGACGGGACTCCTCGTAGAGGGTGGCGATCGGTGGGCCCACCACCACCTCGGCGCAGACCCGCAGGCCGGAGACGGCGCGCTCGGCCACGGTGACGGCGCCGGTGCGGAGGTGCTCGCGTGCGCGCTGCAGCAGGTCGGCGCGGTAGTGCTCGCGCAGACCGGGGTGCCCGCGCTCGGGCGCCCAGGCGAAGGCGGTGACGACGCGCAGCGGGGCCGCGCGCCGGTGCGCCTCGACGGCCGCCCAGTTCACGGCATCGAGGGCGCCGTCGGATCCGTCGACGCCCACGACGACCGGCCGGGTACCCGGCGTGGGCTCGGGGGCAGTGGACTCATCGCTCATCGTCATCTCCTCGGGGTCCCGCCGGCGGCGTCGACCGGGGTGCGCATCGACGAGGACCGGACAGGGGCGCGGGTCGTGACACGCGTGCCCCGGCGTCGACGGGCGGAACGACTGCCCGGCTCACCCCTCCGGCAGGCGCCGGCCTCAGCCCGAGGGCGCCGAACGGGATGCGGCGACGAGGCGCCCGCGGTCGGGCAGCGCCTTCGCCAGCGCCCTGCGCGAGGTGATGCCCAGCTTCGCGAACACGTTGTGCAGGTGCCATTCGACGGTCCGCGGGCTGAGGAAGAGCTCCGCGCCGATCTGCGGGTTCGTCCGCCCGCGGCCGGCGAGCCGGGCGATCTGCAGCTCCTGGGAGGTGAGCTCGTCGTAGCTGTCGACGGTCTGCCTGCGCACCCGCTCACCGGTCGCGGCCAGCTCGCGGCGCGCGCGCTCGGCGAACGCCTCGGCCCCGATCCGGTCCAGCATCCCGTGCGCGGTGCGCAGCTGCTCGCGCGCCTCGCTGCGTCGGTTCTCGCGCCGGAGCCACTCGCCGTAGACGAGGTGGGCGCGGGCCAGGTGCGGGACCAGGCGGCCGCGGGACAACCGCTCGATCGCCTCCCGGTAGTGGACCTCGGCCGACGGGCCGGTCGTGGCCAGCCCTCGCGACCGGGCCTCGATGCCGAGGGCCCAGTCGCTGCCGCTGGCCCCGGTGCGGGCGCAGAGCCGCTCCAGCGCCGAGGCGGCGAGCCGACCCGCGTCGCAGCGGACGGCCGCCTCGACGAGCTCCACCAGCGCCAGGCCGTACAGGGAGAGCTCCGCCTGGGCGCACGCGCGTTCCGCGGCGGCGAGCGCATCCCCGTACCGGCCGAGGCCGTTGCACAGCACGGCGTGCGCGCACTCGTTCAGGCTCAGCGCCATCCCCTGGCCCCGAGCCGTCGCCTCCCGGCGGGCCGCTTCGATCAGCACCAGTGCCTCGGCCTCGTGGCCGCGGTAGGCGGGGAGCATGCCCGACGGATCGGCCAAGGACGCGGTTCCCGTGGCGTGGGTGATGGCCGCGGCCTCCTCCATCAGCACCGACGCGGCGTCGTACTCCCCGGCGTGGACGTGGGCACCCGCGCGGTACTGGGCCGCGGTGGGCAGGACGTCGAGGGCGCCCGCGTCGCGCGCGAGCCGGACGCCGCGCCTGCTCAGCTCGTCCCACGTCTCGTGGTCCCAGAGGTCCGCCGCGACGCGGCACGCCAGCCACAACCAGCGCTGGGCGTCGGCGGGGAGGTCGTCGTCGCGGAAGGCGGCCAGCGCACTCCGCAGGATCGGGACGCTGGCCGCGTAGCCCTCCGTGACCCGCGTGGCCAAGCCGTCCAGCAGCAGGTCGGTCGCGCCGGGGGGCTGGGACGCCGTCGTCGCGGTGCGCGCGATCGTCCGCGCGTCCCGGCCATCGCCGAGGCGCCCGGTGAAGATGCCGGCCGCGAGCGCTTCGAGGCAGGTCTGGCGGGCCAACCCGACATCGAGCGGCACCAGCCGCGCGGCGGCGTCCAGCAGCAGCGGGGGCGCCTCACCGCCGTTGCCCAGTGCGAAGGCGATCTGGGCGCGCAGGCGCTGCAGGAGCGCGCGTCGGAGCTCGTCGAGCGGTGCGAGGCCGGCGGTCGCGGCCAGGGTCCGGGCCGCGTCGGGTGCGCCCGCCTCCAACTTGGCCTGCGCCGCGGCGAGCGCTCGCGCGCCCTGCAGCGCCGCGTCGGCGGTGAGCGCCGCCGCTCGTTCGAGGAAAGCGGCCGTCGCGGCGACACCTCCGCGCGCCTGCGCCCTGCCCGCCGTGCGCAGGAGTTCCTCGGCGACCTCGTCGTCGGGTCCCACCGCCGCCTGAGCGCGGTGCCACGCCCGGCGATCGAGATCGGTCTCGGAGTCGGTCGCCTCGGCGAGCGCGCGGTGCGCGGCCCGGCGCTCGTCCGGCGTCGCCGCGCGGTAGACGGCCGAGCGCACGAGCGGGTGCCGGAAGCGCACGTGGACCCCGAACTCGACCAGGCCCTCGCCGACCGCGGGCGTCGCGGCGTCCGGGGCGATCCGCAGCCGGTCGGCCGCGCGCCGCAGGAGCGCGGCGTCGCCGACGGGTTCCGCCGCTGCCACGAGCAGCAGTCGCTGGGTGTCGGGCGGCAGCGACCCGAGCCTGCGCAGGAAGCTCTGCTCGATGCGCCCCGCCAGCGGCAGGGCAGCGGGCAGGGCGGCGGGGAGGCCGAAACCGCCGGCCAGCTCGGCCGGCGTCAGCTCGCGCGGCAGCTCCAGCAGCGCGAGGGGGTTGCCGCGCGCCTCGGCGACGATGCGGTCGCGCACCCGCTCGTCGAGCCGGCCGCGGATCGCCTGGTCGAGCAGCGCGTTCGCGTCGCGGTCGGTCAACCCGCCGACCGCGAGCTCCGGCAGGCCGGCCAGCTCCGGATGATCCGGGTGCTCGTGGCCCCCGGAGCCCGACCGCACGGCGAAGACCATCGCGGCCGACTCGGCCAGCAGGCGCCGGGCGACGAAGGCGAGCACCTGCGCGGAGGCGCGGTCGAGCCATTGGGCGTCGTCGATCTCGCAGAGCAACGGCTCCCGCTCGGCGACCTCCGAGATCAGGCCGAGCACCGCGAGGCCGACCAGGAAGCGATCCGGCGCCGGTCCGGCGGTCAGGCCGAACGCCGTGCCGAGCGCCTCGCGCTGGGGCGCGGGCAGACGTTCCAGGTGGTCCAGCATCGGCGCGCAGAGCTGGTGCAGGCCGGCGAACGCGAGCTCCATCTCCGACTCGACGCCCGCGGCACGGGCGATGCGACACCCCGACGCCCGCGCCCGCAGGTGCGCCAGGAGCGCGGACTTGCCGACGCCGGCCTCGCCGCGCACCACCAGCACCCGGCTCTGACCCGCCCGCACGTCCTCCAGCAGCCGGTCCAGGGCCTCGCACTCGCGGCGCCGACCGCGCAGCCCCGTCCGGAGCCGCCCCCCGGCCATACTCAGCGAGGTTATGCACCGCTCACGACCCTGGCAACGCTGCTGCGGCCGACGGCGACCGTGGCGATCTCTCGTGGGTCGATCGGCGGGTCGTCTGCGTCCGAACGTCACGCCGCCACGGCGGTCCTCCGCCGCCGCCACCACTTCTCCACCGCGACCACCGGGACCACCACCGCGCCCGCCGTCGCGGCCAGTGCCCACTGCCCGACGGTCAGGTCAGCGGTGCGGAACACGGCCTGCAGGACCGGCAGGTGCACGACCGCGGCCTGGAGCACCAGCAGCACCGCGATGCCGGCGAAGACGTACCGGTTCGAGGTCCAGCCGATGCTGCGCACCGGTGCGGTCAGCGTCCGGCACATCAGCAGGTAGAAGATCTGGAAGAAGGCCACCGAGGTGACGGCGAGCGTCTGGGCCTGCGCGATCGGTGCCGCGTGCGCCGCGGTCCCGGTCAGCGCAGCGACGGCGAGGAACAGCGAGATCGCGACCGCCGTCATGAGCACGCCGACGTAGAGCGTGCGGACGACGACGAAGCGCGAGAGCAGCCGCTCCTGCGGATCGCGGGGCGGCCTGCGCATCGAGTCGGGCTCCTGGGCCTCGAAGGCGATCGGCAGGGCCAGCGACACCGTGGCCACCAGGTTGATCCAGAGGATCTGCACGGGCTCGATCGGCAGCACCGGCGTCCCCCCGACCACCGGGAACGCCAGCACCGCCACCAGGACGATCAGCGCCTCGCCGACGTTGGTCGGCAGCGCGAACGCCAGCGCCTTGACCAGGTTGTCGTAGACCCGGCGCCCTTCCTCGACGGCCGCGCGGATCGTCGCGAAGTCGTCGTCTCCGAGGACGATGTCGGCGGCCTCCTTGGCCGCCGCCGTGCCGGCGCGCCCCATCGCCACGCCGATGTCGGCCTGGCGCAGGGCCGGGGCGTCGTTGACCCCGTCACCGGTCATCGCCGTCACCGCGCCCCCGGCCTGCAGCGCCCGCACGAGCTTCAGCTTGTGCTCCGGGGCCACCCGGGCGAAGACACCGGTGGCGCGGGCCCGGGCCCGCAGGTCGTCCGCGGAGAGCTCCGCGATCTCGGCGCCCGTCATCGGCGGCTGCCGCCCGGTGATGCCCAGCTCGCGGCCGATCGCCGCCGCGGTGGCGGCGTGGTCACCCGTGATCATCTTGACGTCGATGCCTGCGCCCCGGCACGCCCGCACGGCGTCCACCACCCGCGGCCGCAGCGGGTCGATCAACGCCACCAGGCCGAGCAGCTCGAGCCGGCCGCCGTCGAGGACCGCGGCGTCGAGGGCCGCGCCGCTGCTCCCGTCGTCGTCGCGGCGGCACACCGCGAGGACCCGCAGGCCGTCGGCGGCGTAGGCGTCGAGCACCGCGCCGGCGCTCTCGGCGTCGGTCGGGTCCACGCGCGCGAGCAGGACTTCCGGGGCTCCCTTGACGTAGGTGACGCGACGCGTGCACCCGGTGCCCGGCTCGGGGGAGCTGGCCATGTAGCGGCGCTCCGAGTCGAACGGCAGCACAGCGCGCGGCGGGTGCCCCCGGAACAGCTCGGCGAGGTCCACGCCACCCCGTTCCGCCGCGACCAGCAACGCACCGTCGGTCGGGTCGCCCAGCACGGCCCGCCGCTCGCCGGCGTCGTCCAGCCGCGCCTCGTTCGCCAGAGCCGCGCCCACCAGCAGCTCCCGCAGCGGACCGCGGACCCGGCCCGCGGGGGTCGGTGGGCGGCCCCCGACCACCACCCGCCCGGCGGCCTCGTACCCGACGCCCTCGAACTCCGCCTCGTCGCCCCGCGGCGTCCAGGCCCGGCGGAGCACCATCTCGTTGCGGGTCAGCGTCCCGGTCTTGTCCGTGCAGATCACGGAGGTGGACCCCAGGGTCTCGACGGCGGGCAGCTCCCGGACCACCGCCCGCCGCCGGGCCATCCGCTGCACGCCGACCGCCAGCGCGATCGTGACGATCGCCGGCAGGCCCTCCGGGATCGCGGCGACGGCGAGGGTGATCGCGGCCAGGGCGGCGTCGGCGAGGGGGAACCCCCGCAGCAGCGCGACCCCCAGCAGGACCACCGCCACCACCGCGACGACCCTGGTGACCACCGAGCCCAGCCGGGCGATGCCCAGGGTCAGCGGCGTCCGGATCTTCTCGATACCGCCCAGCAGCCCGGAGATGCGGCCCAGCTCCGTCCGGTCGCCGGTCTCGACCACCGCGGCGACGGCCGAGCCCGCGGCCACGAGACTGCCCCCGTGCAGCATCGACCGCCGTTCGGCGAGCTCCGCGGCCGGCCCGACCGGTGCGGGCGACTTGTCCACCGGCACCGACTCGCCGGTGAGCGTGGACTCGTCCACCCGCAGGCCGTCGGCCCGCAGGATCCTCAGGTCGGCGACGACCCGGGCACTCGCCTCGACCGACACGACGTCCCCGGGGACGAGGACCGCGGCGTCGACCCGCGTCCAGCGCCCGTCGCGCCGCACCGTCGCCGGTTCCGACACCAGCAGGGTCAGTGCCTGGATCGCCCGACCCGCGCGGTACTCCTGGACGAACCCGATCAGCGCGTTGAGCACCACCACACCGAGCACCACGGCGCCGTCGGCGAGGTCCCCCAGGGCGAACGCCACGACGGCGGCGATCAGCAGCGCGTAGATGAGCGGGCTGGCCACCTGCCGCGCCAGCACCGCCCACGCCGAGGGGCCCCGCTGCCGGGTGAGCCGGTTCGGACCGTGCTCGGCCAGCCGCCGCACGGCCTCGGCCGCGCTCAGGCCCCGCGGGTCGCTCGCCAGGCGGGCGAGGACGTCCTCGCTGCTCGAGGCGTGCCAAGCGGCGGTCGTCGTCCCCCGCTCGTCCTCCGCGGGGCGGAGCGCGTGCGGCTCTGAGATCGCCATCTCGCCATCCCTCGATCGTCCGGTCCGCGGCGGGCGCGCCCGCCCGCCTCGACCAGGACCGGACGCGGACCCGATCCGTGACACCGGCGCGCTGCCCGACCCGGCGCCGGCAGCCCTTCCGCCGCGGTGCGAGCCCGGACAGCGCCTCACTCCAGGAGCTTGCCGACCGTGGAGATCTCCCGGACGAGCGCCGCGATCTCCACCGGCGTCTGGGCCACCGGCTCCCGGACCAGCCGCCCGGGGCCGGACCAGACGAGGTTGACCCGCAGTGCCTCGTCCATCTCGGGGAAGTCCGAGCGGTTGTGGCAGCCGCGGGTCTCGCGCCGCTCGATCGCCGCCTCCACCGTCGCCCGGGCCGCGACCAGGGCGGACCGCAGGTCGAACGCGTGGGCGAGGTCCTGGAAGCCGGCCAGGTCCGGATGGACCCCGACGTCCGCGGCGGCGGCCTCGATGTCGTCGAGACGGGCGAGGCCCGTGCGCAGGCCGGTCTCGTCGCGCACGACGCCGGCGTGCTCGGTCATGGTGTCGCGGACCGCCCGCTGCAGGGACCGCACGTTCTCCGGCCCGTCCGCGGCGAGCACCCGGTCCACCTCGTCGCGCGCCTCGGCGACGGCGCCCGCGCCGCGCGGCTGCGCGTCGAGGTCCGCCGAGTAGTCGGCGGCGGCGTCGCCCACGATCCGGCCGTACACCAGCAGCTCGATCAGCGAGTTGCCGCCGAGCCGGTTGGCGCCGTGCAGCCCGCTGGCCGCCTCCCCGACGGCGTAGAGCCCCGCGACCCCGGTGCCGTGGTCCTGCGGCCGTACCCAGACCCCGCCCATGGAGTAGTGCGCGGTCGGGGCGACCTCCATCGGCGTGGTGGTGATGTCGAGCATCTGCAGCTCCATCAGCGTCCGGTGGACGCGGGGGAGCCGCTGCATGATCGTGTCCCGGGGCAGGTGCGAGACGTCGAGCCACACGCCGCCGCGCGGGGTGCCCCGGCCCTGCTTGATCTCGGTGTAGGCGGCGAGGGCGACCCGGTCGCGGGTGGAGAGCTCCATCCTGGCCGGGTCGTAGCGCTGCATGAACCGCTCGCCGAGGCGGTTGCGCAGGACCCCGCCCTCACCGCGCGCGGCCTCCGACACGAGCGTCCCGGCCGCGTCCTCCGGCTCGATCAGCCCCGACGGGTGGAACTGCACCAGCTCGGGGTCGCGGATGCGCGCGCCGGCGGTGAGGGCGAGCCGGAACGAGTCGCCGGTGTTCTCGTCGCGCCGCGAGGAGGTCCGCCGCCAGATGCGGGTGTGCCCGCCCGCGGCCAGGACCACGGCGTCGGCGTGGACCAGGTAGCGCGTGCCGTCCCCGGTGTCGAAGCCGTAGGCGCCGAACACGGTCCCGTCCCGGGTCAGGATCCGGGTCACGTACATCGTGTCGATGATCGGCACCTCCAGCGCCCTGGCCCGGTTCACCAGGGTGCGCTGGATCTCCAGGCCCGTGTAGTCGCCGGCGAAGGCGGTGCGGCGGAAGGTGTGCGCCCCGAAGAACCGCTGCGAGATGCGTCCGTCCGGTTCGCGGGCGAACGGCATGCCCCACCGTTCCAGGTCGGCGACGCCCGCGGCCGCGCCTTCGGCGACGATCCGGACGGTCCGCGGGTCCGCGAGGAAGTAGCTCTCCGTGAGCGTGTCCGCGGCGTGCTGCTGCCAGGTGTCGGCGGGGTCCATGGTGGCGAGGGCGGCGTTGATGCCGCCCGCGGCGAGGGTGGTGTGCGCGTCCGCGGCGGGGCGCTTGCCCACCAGCAGGACGTCGGTGCCGCGCTCGGCCAGCTGGATCGCCGCACGCAGGCCGGAACCACCGGCGCCGATCACCAGCACCGAGGTCGCGAGCCGCTGCTCGACCGGGCTCATGGCCACCGCTCCCGCTCGTCGGCCCGGGTCGCCGGGGCGTGCCTGCCGTCCATGTGACCTCTCCTGCTCCACGTGCGGACGGAGGTGTCCGGTGGCGGGTGGGACGCTCGACCGGACTCCCTCCACGAACGAGGACAGCGCGGCGCGGCCGGACGTGACGCCGTGCCGGGCGGTGCCCGGTGTCACGGAACCGGTTCTCGTCCTGTCCTGCGCAAAGCGAGCGACACCCGGCCCGCCCGTGCGGGCGTCGGCCGCGTGCCGACGGAGAACAGGAGCCCTCGAATGATCAAGAGCCCGGATCCTCGCCTGCCGTCCGACGTCCTGTTCCTTCTGTGGGCGATGGGGCACGGGGACGAAGTGGCCGTCGTCGACCCGTCCTACTTCACCGATGCGGACGGCGACGAGCACGTCGCCGGCACGGTCGTGCGGATGGATGGGGTCGATGTCGCGCAGGCGATGCGCGCGGTCCTGTCGGGGCTGCAGCTCGACACCACCTTCGTGGCCCATCCGGTCCGGCAGATCCGCCGCGGGGGATCGCGACCGCGGCACCGGCTCCGCCGCGCCGTCCAGGTCGAGGTCGACGAGGCGCTGGGGTTCTCCTGCCCGATCACCGCCGTGGCGGAGCCCGAGTTCCGCGCGCAGGTGCAGAACTGCTACGCACTGATCGTCACCGGGGACGCGCGGCGGCGAGGGGCGTTCATCGTGCGGAAGGGGCTGGACGTGACACCGGACAGCGTCCTCCTCCCGCCCGGTGGGCGCGGCCGATGAGGACGCCGCCGTCGCCCGACGGGGGCGACGGCGGCGCTCGGGGCGGCACCGGCGATCAGGCGGTCAGCGTGGCCTCGATCTCCAGCGCGATCCTGATCCGGTCGCTGACGATGGCGCCGGCCGGGCCGCCGGTGACGCCGAAGTCCGTGCGGTCGATCTCGGTGGTGGCCGAGAAGCCGGCCACGGTGGACCCGTTCGGGCCGTCGGCGAAGCCGCCGACCTCCACCGCCAGCGTCACCGGCCGGGTGACACCGCGCAGCGTCAGCTCCCCGTCGACGAGCACGGTCTCCCCGTCCCGCGGCCGGATCGCGGTGGAGCGGAAGGCCATCGTCGGGTACGCCGCCACGTCCAGGAAGTCCCTGCTGCGCAGGTGCCCGTCGCGCTGGCTGTTCCGGGTGTTGACCGAGGCCGTCCGGATGGTGGCGACGACCGAGGACCGCCGCGGGTCCGCGGCCGTCGTGACGGTGCCCTCGAACGCGTCGAAGGTGCCCCGCACCTTGGCGACGCCCAGGTGGCGGGCGGTGAAGGACACCGAGGAGTGGACCGGGTCGATGGACCAGGTGCCGGTGCGGAAGGTGGTGGTGGTGGCCTCGACGGTCATCTCGTGCTCCTGGGGTGGTCGGTGCGGGACGGGTCAGGCGGATCGCCCGGTCGGGCCGGTGGCGGCACGGCGTGCTCCCGCGGTGCCGGCCGCGTCGTCGTGTCGGTCGTTTCGGTCGCTCCCGTCGGTGTCGGGTGCCGGTGGGCCGGGCCGCCGCCGACCGGTGGCGGGGGAGGATCGGCGGCGGTCCGGCCGGGCTGCGCTAGCGGTACTGCTCGGTCACCCCGGCGACGGTGTCGAGGATCGTGGCGCTCACCTGGTCCGGGCGGGAGACGGTGGGCGCGTGGGAGGCCCCGGCGATCTCGCGGGTCCCCCGGGAGCCGGCCCGCTCGGCCATGAAGCGCTGCAGCGTGGCCGGGATGTTGCGGTCGTCGGTGCCGAACACGAACCAGGACGGGATCGTCCGCCACGCCGGTGCGGTGGTGGGCAGCCCCTCGGTCAGCGCGGCCTGGGTGACGGGGCGCTGGGTGGCGGCCATGACGGCGGCCTCCGCGGCCGGGACGTCGGCGGCGAACTGCTGGTGGAACGCGTCCTTGGCGATGGCGAGCTCGACGCCGCCCGCCGCGAGCGGGTAGGCCACGAGGGCATCGCCGAGGGTGCTGCCCGGGAACTTGCCGGACAGCTCGAAGGCCGACTCGCCGTGCTCGGGCGCGAAGGCCCCGACGTAGGTGAGACCGACGACCGCGTCGTTGCCCGACGCCGCCTCGGTGATCACGATGCCGGCGTAGGAGTGGCCGACGAGCACCACCGGCCTGCCGATCGCGGCGACGACGTCGCGGACGTACGCCGCGTCACCGGAGACGGAGCGCAGCGGGTTGGCGACGGCGGTGACCTCGAACGACTCCTCGCGCAGCCGCGCGATGACCCGGTTCCAGCTCGCGGACTCGGCGAAGGCGCCGTGCACGAGCACGATCGCGGGCTTCTCTGTGGACATGGTCGTGTCTCCTCGGGTGCGTGCGGGTGGTGGATGGCCGTGCTCAATCGGCCGCGAGGGCCCGGCGGAGGATGTCGACCGCCTGCTCGACCGCGCCGGTGGTGGCGGCGGTCCGGCGGAGCGGGTTGAGCATCATGAAGTCGTGCAGCGTGGCGTTGTAGCGCACGCTGGTGGTCCGGACCCCGGCCTCGACGAGCCGGCGCGCGAAGGCCTCGCCCTCGTCGCGCAGGACGTCGTTCTCGTCGACGACCAGGAAGGTCTCGGGCAGTCCGGAGAGCTCGTCCAGGCTCGCCCGCAGCGGGGACACCGTGCTGGCGCCGCGCGCGTCGCGGTCGGGGAGGTAGGCGTCCCAGAACCAGGCCATGGCCTTGGCCGTGAGGTAGGGGCCCTCGGCGAACTCGCGGTAGCTGGCGGTGTCCTGCGCGGCGTCGGTGACCGGGTAGTACAGCGACTGGTGCACGAACCGGACCTCGCCGCGCCGCGCGGCCAGCAGCGCCACCGCGGCGCTCATGTTGCCGCCGACGGAGTCCCCGGCGACGGCGAGGCGGGAGGCGTCGAGGCCCTCGGCGAGACCGTCCCGGGTGATCCACCGAGCGGTCGCGTAGGCCTGCTCGATCGCGACGGGGTAGCGGGCCTCGGGCGAGCGGTCGTACTCGACGAACACGACGGCGGCGCCTGCGCCGACGGCGAGCTCGCGCACGAGCCGGTCGTGGGTGCCGGCGTTGCCGAGGATCCAGCCGCCGCCGTGGATGTAGAGGACGGCGGGGAGCACGCCGGTCGTGCCGGGCGGGGTGACGACGCGGACCCGCACGTCGCCGACGTCCGCCGGGACCGTGATCCACTTCTCGTCGACCTCGAGCTCGGGGACGGGCGCGGCCTGGATGTCGTCGAGGACCTTCCGGGCGCCTTCGACGCCGAGCTCGTAGAGCAGCGGCGGGGTGGAGGTCGCGTCGGCGATCTGCTGCGCGTCGCGCTCCAGGACGGGCTCGGCCATGATCGGTTCCCTCGTCTCCCGGTTCCGACGACCGGACATCGCGTCGGGCCCGGTCGTGGTTCCGCGGTTCGTCGTGCCGCTGTCCGAGGGAGGACCGCGCAGCCCCCGGGTGCGTGACACCGTCGGGGAACGTGGCTACCTCCGACGTGACCGCCGTGACTGCCCGCGGCATTTCGTGTCGTCCGTCCGGTGCGCGGTGCGATGATCTGTCCGGTCCGCAGGGCCGGGCCGGGTATCGGGCATCAGCGGGGGGTGGTGATGTCGGACGGTGGTCCTCGGCGCGGGTTGCTCGGCCGGCGCAGCGAGTGCGCGGCGCTGGACCGGCTGACCGCCGACGCCCGGGAGGGCCGCAGCCGCGTGCTGGTCCTGCGCGGCGAGGCGGGGGTGGGCAAGTCCGCGCTGGTGGAGTACCTGCTGGGGCGCGCGGCCGGGTGCCGGGTCGCGCGGGCGGTTGGCGTCGAGTCCGAGATGGAGATGGCCTTCGCCGGGCTGCACCAGCTGTGCGCGCCGCTGCTGGGGCACCTGGACAACCTCCCCGGGCCGCAGCGGGACGCGCTGTGCGTCGCGTTCGGGCTGAGCGCGGGGAACCCACCGGACCGCTTCCTGGTCGGGTTGGCGGTGCTCAGCCTGCTGGCCGACGCGGCGGAGGAGCAGCCGCTGGTCTGCGTGGTCGACGACGCCCAGTGGCTGGACCGGGTCTCGGCGCAGACGCTGGCCTTCGTCGGGCGCAGGCTGCTGGCGGAGCGGCTGGCACTGGTGATCGCCGTGCGCGGACCGATCCCGGACCTGTCGCCCGGACCGGACGAGGACCAGCTGGTCGGGTTGCCGGAGCTGGTGATCACCGGTCTGCGCGACGAGGACGCCCGCGCGCTGCTGGAGTCGGCGGTCCCCGGCCGGCTCGACGAGCGGGTGCGCGACCGGATCGTCGCCGAGACCCGCGGCAATCCGCTGGCCCTGCTGGAGCTGCCGCGGGGGCGGACCGCGGCCGAGCTGGCCGGCGGGTTCGTCCGGCCCGACGCGCGGCCGCTGGCCGGTCGGATCGAGCAGAGCTTCCTGCGCCGCATCGGGACCCTGCCGGCCTCGACGCGACGGCTGCTGCTCGTGGCGGCGGCCGAACCGGTCGGGGACGTCCCGCTGCTCAGGCGGGTGGCCGAGCGGCTCGGGATCGAGATCGGTGCGGTCGTGGCGGCCGAGGCGGTGGGGCTGATCGAGCTCGGTGCGCGCGTGCGGTTCCACCACCCCCTGGTGCGTTCGGCCGCCTACCGCGCCGCGCACCCGCAGGACCGCCAGGAGGTGCACCGCGCGCTGGCCGAGGCCACCGACCCCGGATCGGACCCGGATCGCCGGGCCTGGCACCGCGCCCACGCGGCGGTGGAACCGGACGAGGCGGTGGCCGCCGAGCTGGAGCGGTCGGCCGACCGGGCCCAGGCCCGCGGCGGCGTGGCCGCCGCGGCGGCGTTCCTGCGGCGGGCGACCGAGCTGACGCCGGATCCGGCCGGACGCGGAGCGCGGGCGGTGGCCGCGGCCCGCGCCGCCTTCGAGGCCGGCGCCCCCGATGCGGCGCTCGACCTGCTCGCCGCCGCGGAGATCGCCCCGCTGGACGAGCTCCGGCGGGGGTGGCTGGCCCGGATCCGCGCCCAGATCGTCTTCGCCCGCCGGCGCGGGGGTGACGCGCTGCCGCTGCTGCTCGACGCGGCCCACCAGCTGGAACGGCTCGACGGGGGTCAGGCGCGCGAGGCGTACCTGGAAGCGATCGGGGCAGCGGTCTTCGCCGGGCGCCTGAGCGGACGCAGCGGGGTGCGGGAGGTCGCCGAGGCCGCCCGCGCCGCCCCGCCGGGACCGCGACCCCCGCGGCTCGCGGACGCGCTCCTGGACGGCCTGGCGATCCGGTACACCGACGGTTACGTCGCGGGTGCGGCGCCGTTGGAGCGCGCTCTGCGGGGGTTTCGGCGCGACGCCGAGCGCAACCAGGACGACGTGATGCGCTGGCTCTGGTTGACCTGGCTGGTCGCCGGCGACCTGTGGGACGACCGGACCTGGCACGAGCTGGCCGCGCACGCGGTCCACCGGGCTCGGGAGGCCGGCGCGCTCAACTTCCTGCCCCTGGCCCTGAGCTACCGGGCTGCCGTGCACGTGCACGCGGGTGAGTTCGACATCGCCTCGACGCTGATCGAGGAGTCGGCGGCGATCACGAGGCTGACCGGCAACGCGCCGCTGGGGTACGCCCCGCTGCTGCTCGCCGCGTGGCGGGGCGACGCGGAGGCGGTGGCGCTGATCCAGGCCCAGGCCCGGGAGGCGAGCGGTTGGGGCGAGGGGCGGGCCGTCGGCCTGGGCGACTACCTGGTCGCGGTGCTGTGCAACGGGCTGGGCCGCTACGAGGACGCACTGGCCGGTGCGCAACGGGCCTGCGAGCACGAGGATCTGGGGGTCTTCGGGTTCGCCCTCGTCGAGCTCGTCGAGGCCGGTGCGCGGGCCGGGGCGCCCGAGGCCGCCGCGGCGGCCCTGCGGCTGCTCGAGGAACGCGCCGTCGCCAGCGGCACGGACTGGGCCCTCGGCGTGCTGGCCGTGTCCCGCGCGCTGCTCGCCGACGGCGAGGCGGCCGACGCGCTGTACCGCGAGGCCGTCGAGCGGCTCGAGCGCTGCCGCGTCGCCGTCCACCTCGCCCGCACCCACCTGGTGTACGGCGAGTGGCTGCGGCGGGAGGACCGGCGCGGCGACGCGCGCGAGCAGCTCCGCGTCGCCCACGAGATGCTGCGCGGCTTCGGCGCCGAGGCGTTCGCCGAGCGCGCCCGTCGGGAGCTTGTGGCCACCGGCGCGACGGTGAGCCGGGGTGCGGTCGCGGCGCGGGGGGTCCTCACCGCGCAGGAGGCGCAGATCGCCCGGCTGGCCGGCGATGGGAAGACCAACCCCGAGATCGGCGCCGAGCTGTTCATCAGCCCGCGCACGGTCGAGTGGCACCTGCACAAGATCTTCACCAAGCTCGCCGTCGATTCGCGCGGCAAGCTCCGCGGAGCGCTGACCGGCACCTGACGCGCCCTGGCGCGCCCGCGGCTACGGGTCGTCGCGCGACGCACCGGCGCCGGTGCGGGCCCGGACGAGCGCGATCACGGTGTCGGCGGTGCGGTCGAGGTGGGTGCGGCCGTCGGGCAGCCGGGCCAGGGGGCTGATGTAGCTGCGCGGCCCGACGTGGGTGGCCGGGTCGAGCCGGTGCACCGTGACCTTCCCGGCCCGATCGACCCGGTTCCACGCGCTGCCCCGAAGCAGCGGCCAGCGCTGCGGGAAGATCCAGGCGCCGACCCGCTCGATCCGGTCGCAGGCGCTGGTGAGCCGGTGGACGTGGGCGGCGTGGGTGAGGTCGTTGGCGCCGTTGTGGAACCCGCCGAGGTTGATCAGCACGAGCGGGGCGCCCAGCCGGGCGTGCAGCTCGTCGACCGCACCGGTGGCGACCTGGGTGCCGCCGCTGTAGCTGAGCAGCACCACCGGGATGCCGCTGCCGGGCCGGTAGCCCGCGAGCCGGAGCTGGGCGACGACCTGGGTGCCGACGGCGCGGTTGTAGAGGGGGCGGTACCGGCGGTCGGCGGCGACGAAGGTCTGCATGGCGTTGTGCAGGAACAGCAGCAGCCCGACGTGGCGGCGCAGCCACGCCCACACCCGCCGGTCGGCCAGCGGGTCGGCCAGCGGGGAGTAGGGCAGCACCTGCCCCAGCACCCGCAGCTCCGGCGCTCCGGCGACCAGCGCCCGGACCAGCCGGCCGCCGTCGCGGCTGTCGCGGAAGCGGCGCTTGCCGATGCCGTCGAGGTAGACGAGGTAGGCGTCCGGGGGTCGGTCGGGCGGAGCACCCAGGGCGTAGGGCACGCCCTCCGGGAGCTCGGTGCCCGGGGCCCGCCAGCCGGCGGCGTAGACGAGCACCTCGTAGCGGGCGAGCAGGGCCTCGGCGAGCAGGACCGGCCCCACCCCGCCGACCAGCAGCACGACCAGCAGCTCGGTCATGGGACCGGCTCCGCCGCCCGGTCGACCCCGATCCTGGCGACCAGACGCCGGACGGCCTCGACGGCGAGGCCGAGCCCGATCCCGGCGACGGCCACGCACCCGGCGGCCGCCGCCCAGCCCAGCCCGGTGGCGGCGGCGAGCGGGCCGGCGAGACCGGCCCCGACCCCCACCAGGAGCAGCAGGTGCAGCAGGGGCCCGAGCACCGGGAACGCGAGGACCGCCGCGAGCAGCAGCGGGGCGAGCAGGCCCGGTGTCCAGGTCGGCGCGGCGCCGGCGGGTGGCGCGGCGGGCGGCACCAGCTCGGCGAGGGTCCACGCGGTGAGCGGCCAGAGCGCGAACACGGTGCCCTCGACCAGTGCACCGGTCAGCAGCAGCCCGACCGTGGTCGACGGCGAGGCCCCGGACCGGCGCGCCACCAGGGGCAGGAGGCGCCCGACGGCCTCGGACAGCCCGGCGAGCAGCAGCAGGACGACGACGGTGGGAGACACCGCTCAGCCCAGCCGTGGCGGATCGGCGTGGACCGGTCGGCGGACGGCGCCGGCCGGGCGCAGGTAGCGCTCGAGCTCGTCGGCGGCGCGCCGGTAGCCGCCCGCCTCGCGCTGGGCGACCCGCAGGGCGGCCGCGGCGGCCCGGAAGCGGGTGTCGTCGAGCAGGCGCCGGGCCAGTGCGCGTACGGGGCCCACGCCCGCGTCCCGGGGACGGATCGACAGGCCGGCACCGAGCTCCACGACGCGGCGGGCCACCATCGGCTGGTCACCGCCCTGCGGCAGCACCACCATCGGGACCCCGGCGTACAGGGCCTCGTTGACGCCGTTCACCCCGCCGTGGGTGACGAACAGCGCGGCGCGGTCCAGCACCTCCGGTTGCGGGACCGAACGGAGGGCGAGCACGTGGGCCGGCAGCGGACCCAGCGCCGCGGGATCGGTGCGCCCGGTGGCGACGACCACGGTGGCGCCCAGCGGGGCGAGCGCGGCGGCGAGGTCGCGCAACTGCCGTGGGCCGGCGTCGAACACCGTGCCCAGCGAGGCGTACAGCACCGGGTCCCGCAGCCGGTCGACCGGGAACGACGGGTCGGGCGGACGGGATCCCAGGCTCGGGCCGACGAACGCGTAGGACCGGTCGAAGGTGTCGGCGGCGGGGTGGAACGCCCGCGAGGTGTAGACCAGGTTGAGCGGCTGGCGGATGTCGACCAGGTCGAGCGGCGCCAGCCCCCGGGCGTCGAAGCGGCGGTGCAGCGTCCAGCGCGACCGCAGGTAGCGCCGGACCGACCGGGGCCGGGCCGCCGCGGCGGCCAGCAGCGCCCACGAACCGCGGGTGGGGCTGGGGACGTGCCGGTTGAACGCGAACGTGGTGAACGACGACGCCGCCGGCACCGCGAGCTCGCGGGCGGCGACGGCGCCCCACGGGCAGGCCGAGCCGTGCACGACCAGGTCCGGCCGGACGCGCCGCAGGTCGCTCAGCACGGCGGGCAGCACGCGGACCGCGGTGCGGGTGAGCCCCTCCACCATCGCGACCGGGGTCGGCTCGTCGACGATCGGCGCGTCGCCCCCGGGGTAGAGGTGCACGGTCGCGCCGGTGGCCGCGATCTGCTCGGCGAACGCGGGCGAGGTGTGGTAGCTGACGCGGTGGCCGCGCCGGACGAGCTCGGCCACCACCGGCAACGTCGGGTTGACGTGCCCGTGCATGCCGATGTTGAGGAACGCGATGGTGCTCATCGCACTCGCTCGCTGCGCTCGGTCGGCGCTTCGCACGGGCGGCTGTGCCGATGGTTCGCTCGCAGGCTTGCTCACTGCCCGACCTCCCTGCGCTGGGCCGGCGCGTCGCACCGGCGCTGTGGCGGATCATCGGCCCGGTACAGGCCGGGCCCGCGGACGTGCAGCCGGTCGAGGAAGCGCCCCGCGGTGCGGGACGCGACGCCGATCAGCCGCTCGGAGTGGCCGAAGTCCCAGGGGGCGGGCCATGCCTCGATGCCCGTCGGCACCACGACGGTCGGGATGTGCGCGGCCACCTCGTGCAGGTCGCGCTCGACCTGCCGGTGCAGCATCAGCAGCGCGGCCCGGGCGGCGATCGCCCCGGCCCGCGGGCGCGGGACGGTCGGGAACGGCGGCCGGCTCTGCGGCCCGGTCGACAGCACCACCACGCTGGCCGCCCCGGCCTGCCGGGCCGCCCGCACCGGGACGTAGGCGATCACCCCGCCGTCGACGAGGGTCCGGCCCCCGCGGACCACCGGGGGCAGGACCCCGGGAACGGCCGCGCTGGCCAGCAGCGCCGACTCGAGGTCCCCGTGGTCGAGCAGCACCTCGGCGCCGGCGTCCAGGTCCATGGCCACCGCGGTGAACGGGACCGCCAGCTGCTCGATCCGCGACGGCAGGCCGGCCCGGGCGATCAGCCGGCGCAGCCCGCGATCGGCGCACAGGCTGGTCCGCGAGGGCCGGAAGTCGAGCGGGAAGACCTCGCGGCGGCGCGCCCGGGTCCACACGTGGTCCAGCCAGGGCGCGGCCGAGCCGGGATGGCCTGCCGCGATCGCCCCGTTGAGTGCGCCCACCGAGGTGCCGACGATCAGGTCCGGGGCGAACCCGTGCTGCTCCAGCGCGTAGCCCACCCCGACCTGCGCCGCCCCGAGCACGCCCCCGCCGCCCACCACCGCCGCGACCGGCCGGGGCAGACCGCGCAGCGCCCGCCTGCCGTACTCCCTCATCGGGCGACGCTCCTTCCGGATCCGTTCGACGGGGCCAGGACCTCGCGACCCGTGCAGGGGTGGTCGACCGCGGGCAGGGGGTGGACGTGGACGCGGGCGCCCCGCCCGACCGTCGCGGCGGCGACCGCGCCACCGACGGCGCACAGCCCGGCGCAGATCCACATGGCGGGTCCGAACCCGGGACCGAGCGGCGCGCCGGTGACCGACATGTCGATCCCGGCGACCACCGGCAGCACCGCCACCGCGAGCAGCCCGGCGATGCGGGAGACCGCGTTGTTGACGCCCGACGCCGCGCCGACGTGGCCGGCGGGGACCGAGGCGAGCACCGCGGAGGACAACGGGGCCGCGGTGAGCGCGATCCCGGCGCCGAGCACGGTCACACCGGGCAGCACCCCGGTGAGGTACTCCGATCCCGGTCGGACGGAGCCCAGCAGGCCCAGACCGACCGCGGCGAGCACGGGGCCCACCGTCATCGGCCACCGCGGCCCGATCCGCTGCGCGAGCGCGCCGACCCGCCCCGACAGGGTCACGAGCAGCGCGGTCATCGGCAGGGTCGCCGCACCGGCGGCCAGCGCCGGGTAGCCCAGCGTCTGCTGCAGGTGCAGCGCGAGCAGGAACAGCGCCCCGCCCAGCGCGGCGTAGACGGCCAGGGTCACCAGGTTGGCCCCGACGAACTGGGCGGACCCGAACAGCCCCGGCGGGACCAGCGGCGTGCTCCGCCGCCGCTCCACCACCGGGAACGCCACCACGCCGATCAGCCCGGCGGCCGCGGCGAGCACCGAGACCGGGTCCCAGCCGCGGGCCGGGACCTCGATCAGGGCGAAGATCGTGCCCGCGAGCCCGACGGTCACCGCGACCGACCCGGCGACGTCGAGGCGGCCGGGGCGGCGGTCCCGGCTCTCCGGCGCGTGCCGCAGGGTGAGCAGCGCGGCCGCGGCCGCGAGCGGGACGTTGAGGAGGAACACCCAGCGCCAGGACAGGACGTCGATCAGGTACCCGCCGACGAACGGCCCGGTGGCCGAGGCGATGCCGGCCAGGCCGGCCCAGGTGCCGATCGCGCGCCCGCGGTCCGCCGGCCGGATCGAGGAGTCGATCAGGGCGAGGCTCCCGGGCACCAGCAGCGCCCCGCCGACGCCCTGCACGAGCCGGGCGACGACCAGCGCCGCCCCGGACGGCGCGAGCCCGCAGGCCAGCGACGCGGCGGTGAAGACCACGAGGCCGGCGAGGAAGACCCGGCGCCGCCCGAGGCGGTCGCCCAGCGCCCCGCCCAGCAGCAGGAGCGCCCCGAGGGTCAGCAGGTAGCCGTCCACCACCCACTGCGCAAGGGTGAACCCACCGCCGAGATCGCGCCCGATCGCGGGCAGCGCGAGGGTGACCACCGATCCGTCGAGGAAGGCGACGCCCGAGCCCAGTGCGGCCGCGACGACCAACCAGCGGCCCGGGCCGGAGGCGTAGGCCAGTGCTCCGGTGTCGACGGTCGCTCCCGGGCGCCCGTCACGCGCGGTGCGCATCGCTTCGGACCGTCGGAAGGAGGTACTTCAGCACGTGGTGGGCGATCTCCGTCGCCCCCGAGACGACCGTGTGGTGCACCGCGCCGTCGACGTGCATGGAGAACGCGACGGCGTCGAGCAGCCGGGCCAGGCCGAACATGGCGTACTCGCCGGGCGGGTGGGAGCGGTACACCCCCATCTCGATCCCGAGCCGCAGCCGCTGCGCGGCCTCCACGAGCAGGGCGGGGTCGCCGTGGACGCTCCACGACGACGTCGTGTCGGTCACCGGGTGGTCGGGGACGAGCTGTTCCATGGTTCCTCCGCGGCGGTCGTCGTGGTGGTTCGTCGCGGTCATCGCGCCGCCTCCACAGGGGCGGGGGCCTCGACGGCCGCGAGGATCGTGGTCCCGGCCGTGCCGGCGAGCACCGCGGACGCGTCCCGCAGCGCCCCGACCGCCGCCGGGCGGCCGGTCGCGGTGACGAACCGGACGCAGGCCTCGACCTTGGGGGCCATCGAGCCGGCCGGGAACCGCATGGCCCCCAGCTCGCTGACCCGCACGACGGACAGCGGTCGTTCCCGTGGGGTGCCGAAGTCGCGCTTGACCGCGTCGACGTCGGTGAGCACGACCAGGCGGTCGGCGCCCAGCTCGACGGCCAGCAGCGCGGCGGTGAGGTCCTTGTCCACGACGGCCTGCGCGCCCTCGGTGCGCGCGCGCTCCCCGGCGACGACCGGTACCCCGCCACCGCCACCGCAGATCACCGTGGTGCCCGTCCCCACCAGCCGTTCGATCGTGGGCAGCTCGACGACCCCGCGCGGCGCAGGGGAGGCGACGACGCGGCGCCAGGCCGTGCCGTCCGGGGCGATGGTCCAGCCGTGCTCCCGGGCCAGCCGCCGGGCCTCCGGCTCGGGATAGCCCTGGCCGACGAACTTCGTGGGCGTCGAGAACGCCGGGTCGTCGGCGTCGATCACGGTCTGGGTGACGATCGCGACGACCGGCCGGGACACCCCGGCGTTCGCCAGCTCCTGGGCCAGCCAGTACCCGATCATCCCCTGGGTCTGGGCGCCGAGCGCGTCCAGCGGGAACGGGTGGGTGAGCGCGGGGTCGTTCTCGCTCTCGACGGCGAGCACCCCGATCTGCGGCCCGTTGCCGTGGCACAGCACCAGCGCGTGCGCGGCGGCGAGCGGGGCGAGCGCGCGGGCGGCGGTGCGGACGTGCGCGCGCTGCACCTGCGCGTCGGGGCGCTCGCCCCGGTTCAGCAGGGCGTTGCCGCCCAGTGCGACGACGATCAGCACGTCATCGCCCCAGCGCCGCGACGAGCAGGGCCTTGATCGTGTGCAGCCGGTTCTCGGCCTGCTCGAACACCACCGAGGCGGGCGAGGCGAACACCTCGTCGGTGACCTCGGCCCCGGCGAGCCCGTAGCGCTGCAGGACCCGCCGGCCCAGGGCGGTGGTGGTGTCGTGCACGGCGGGCAGGCAGTGCAGGAACCGGGTGTCGGCGCGGCCGGTCGCGGCCATGGCCCGGGCGGTGACGCGGTAGGGCGTGAGCAGCGGGACCCGGCGGTCCCACTCGGCGTCGTCCTCGCCCATGCTGACCCACACGTCGGTGTAGACGAACGCGGCGCCGTCCAGCGCGGCCGCGAGGTCCTCGGTCACCGTCACCCGGGCGCCGCTGGTCAGCGCGGTGCGTTCGGCGTCCTCGACCACCGGTCGCGGCGGCCACAGCTCGCGCGGCGCGGCGATGCGCACGTCCATGCCCAGCATCGCGCCGGTGACCAGCAGCGACCGGGCGATGTTGCCGCGCCCGTCGCCGGTGAAGCAGAAGCTGATCGCGCCGACGTCGCCGGGCTGGTGCTCGCGCATGGTGAGGACGTCCGCGAGCATCTGGGTCGGGTGCCACTGGTCGGTGAGACCGTTCCAGACCGGCACGCCGGCGTGGCGGGCCAGCTCCTCGACGGTGTCCTGGGCGAACCCGCGGAACTCGATGCCGTCGAACATCGCGCCCAGCACCCGCGCGGTGTCCGCGACGCTCTCCTCCCGACCCAGGTGCGACCCCGTCGGGCCCAGGTAGGTGACGTGGGCACCCTGGTCGTAGGCGGCCACCTCGAACGCGCAGCGGGTGCGGGTGGAGGCCTTCTCGAACACCAGGGCGATGCTGCGACCGGTGAGGGCGGGCCGCTCGCGCCCCGCCTTCCTGGCCGCCTTGAGCTCCGCGGCCCGGTCGAGCAGCTCCAGGAAGCCGTCGCGGCCCAGGTCGGTCGCGGTGAGCAGGGAACGGGGTGGGGCGGAGAGGGTCATGACGGCTCCTGCCGGGACGGGACGGGATCGCGCGCGATCGGGCAGCTCATGCAGCGCGCGCCCCCGCGGCCCCGGCCGAGCTCGCTGCCGGCCAGCGGGATCACGGTCACGCCGTGGTCGCGCAGCATCTGGTTGGTGGTGGTGTTGCGCTCGTAGCCCAGGACGACGCCGGGGGCGATCGCCAGGAAGTTGTCGGCGTCGTTCCACTGCTCGCGCTCGGCCTCGCGCCGGTCCTCGATGGCGGTGAGGATGCGGACGCCGTCGTCCTCGATCGCCTCGGCGAGCGCGGCGCGCAGCCCGGACCGCTGCTGGACCTCGACGCCGTCCCCGTCCGGGGACGGGGTGAGCAGCCACAGCCGGGCCGCGGCCTGGTCGAAGTAGGGGTAGGCCACGAAGGTGGCCACGTCGACCATGGTGAGCACGGTGTCCAGGTGCATCGCCGAGCGGGCCCTGGGCAGCTCGACGGCCAGCACGCGGTGGGCGAGCCCCTCCGCGAAGAGCCGTCGGGCCAGCAGCTCGACGCCCATCGGCGTGGTGCGCTCACCCATCCCGATCATCACGACGCCGTCGGCGACGACGTGGATGTCGCCGCCCTCCAGGGTGGCCGGGGCGTGGTCGAGGTCGTCGTCGCCGTACAGGCTGGTGAAGTCGGCGTCGGCGAAGAGCGGGTGGTGGCGGTACACGGCCCGGGTGTTGATCGACTCGCGGCTGCGGGCCGGCTTGGCCATCGGGTTGACCGCGACCCCCCGCCCGATCCACGCGGAGTTGTCGCGCTGGAACAGCGTGTTGGGCAGCGGGGCGAGGACCAGGTCGTCGATGTCCAGGCTCTGCCACACCACGCTGGACGCGGTGAGCGGGGCCAGGTCGGACTTGAGCACCCCGCCGATGAGGAAGTCGGCCAGCAGCACCGGGTCGGCGTCGGTGAACAGCGCCCGCAGCTCCCGGGCCAGGGCGGGCCCGAACCGCTGGTCGGTGCACACCCGGGCCACCGCGAAGCCGCGCCCGGTCTCCGTCGCGAGGGCCTGCGCCAGCAGCTCGGCGAACAGGTGCACCCGCACGCCGTGGCCACGCAGCACCTCGACGAACGCGTCGTGCTCCACCCGGGCGCGCTCGGCCCACAGCACGTCGTCGAACAGCAGGTCCGCGGCGTTGGCCGGGGTCAGCCGGTCGAGCTCGCGCCCCGGCCGGTGCACGACGACCTCGCGCAGCGCGCCGATCTCGGAGTGGACCGCCACCTCGAGGCCGAGCCCCTGGACGGCGAGTCCCTGCGCCGCGCTCATCGGGGCACCTCGCCGTACGCGCCGCGGCGGACGCGGACCCACACGTACACCGGCACCCCGAGCAGCACGCAGAACGTCCCGTAGTAGACGGCCTGGTAGCCGCTGCCGGCCAGGGCCCAGAACCCGAAGGCGAGCGCGAGCACCGAGACGGCGACGTCGCGGGCCAGGTGCCCGACCCGCGCCCGCCTGCCCTCGGTGAGCAGCCAGTACAGCTGGGCCGCTGCGGAGAGCAGGTACGGGATGACCGAGGTCAGCACCGACAGCAGCACGACGGTGATGAACACCTGCTCGAAGCTGGTGTAGCTGACCACGGTGAGCCCGGCGGCCAGCAGGGTCGACACGACGATGCCGAACGCGGGGACCCCGGCGCGGCTCTGCCGGGCGAACCGGGCCGGGAACAGCCCGTCCCGCGCGGCCGCCCGCGGCATCTCGGCCACGATCAGCGTCCACCCGACCAGCGCCCCGAACCCGGACACGACGGCGGCGACGGCCACCGTGGCCCCGGCCCACTGCCCGCCGAAGATCGCGTTGGCCGAGTCGGTGAACGGGGCGGTGGAGCCGACGAGGTCGTCGTGGGCGACGGTGCCGAAGACGGTGACGGTGCCCAGGATGTAGACCGCCGCGCAGGCCAGGGTGCCCAGCACGGTGGCGCGGCCCACGTTGCGCTCGGGATCGCGGACCCGGGCCGCGGCGACCGACGCGGTCTCGATGCCGAGGTAGCTGAACAGGGCGATGGCGCCCGCGGCGCTGATCGCGCCCCACCACGATTCCCCGCCGGCGTTGAAGTCGCCGAAGTTCGCGGTGTTGATGAAGAGCAGGCCGACGGTGGCCATGAACAGCAGCGGGACGAACTTGAGCACGGTGGTGACGACCTGGAACGCGGCGAAGCTGCGCAGCCCGGCCAGGTTCACCAGTGCGGGCACGAGCAGCCCGGACAGCGCGATGACGATCGACCACCCGACCTGGTGGTCGGTGTTCCAGAACACCTCGACGTAGCCGACCCAGGCGACGACGATCGCCGCGTTCCCGGCCCACGCGGTGATCCAGTAGCTCCAGGCGATGAGGAACCCGGCGAACTCCCCGAACGCGTCCCGGGCGTAGACGTACGGGCCGCCCGCACCGGGCAGCCGCGCGGCGAGTCCGCGGAAGGCCAGGGCCAGCGCGGTGGCGCCGACGGTGACGAGGACGAACGCGACGAGCGAGATCGGGCCGAACACCGCGAGGGCGGACGGCAGGGCGAACACACCGGTCCCGATCACCGAGCCGACCACGAGCGCCGACGCCGTCCCGAGCCCGAAGCGGCGGGCGCCCGGATCCGGGCCGGCCTCCGGCGATCGGGCCGCGGTCGACGGGACCGGTGGTTCCGGAGCGGGCGGGGCGCCGCTGTCGGTCCGGTGCGGCACTCCGATGGCACGGCTCATCACGAACTCCTCGGGATGTCGGCGGGGGAGCCGGGTCCGGCTGCTGCTCCCGGCGAATCCCAGGACCGAGCAGCGCGCCGCCCCGTGACAGCCCCGGACCGGCGGGCTGTCACGGGCCACCGGCCGGCCCTTGTCCTCGTCGTGCGGTGCAGAGGCTCGGCACCGCGTCGAACGAACGCGAGGACCACGCCGCCGCCCTGCGCGGTGCGAAGTCGATCGTCATCGTCGCCGTGTGCGACCGGAGCGAGGCGGACTCCTCCGCCCGGGGGCCCGGGGCCCCGGCCCGGGGGTCCCGGGGGGTGCGCCCGGGGCCCCGACGGGTGCACCGGCCCCCGGGGCCGGACGACCGTGGCCGTGTCACAGCGCCGCGGCCCGCAGGACGGGGGCCCGGTCGGCGCCCCGGCCCGCCACCAGGAGATGATCTCCATGCGCCTTTCCGCCGTCGACGTCGTTGCGGGTTCGGGCTCGTCGAGCGCGGATCCGATCAGGAGTTCCGCGCGCTCGCTCGTCGCCGCGACCCCCTCGCACCGCCGGACCGAGTGGAGCGCGGCGACCGATCCGCTCCGGTCCGAGGTGGACGAGGCGGTGGCGGACTTCGAGCGGGTGCGCCCGCGGCTGTTCGGGATCGCCTACCAGGTGCTCGGCGGGGCCGCCGACGCCGAGGACATCGTCCAGGACGTGTGGGTCCGCTGGCAGGGCGCGGACCGGGCGCAGGTGCGCGACCGGGTCGCGTTCCTCGTCACCGTCACGACCCGGCTCGCGCTCAACGCGGTGACCTCGGCCCGCGCGCGCCGGGAGGTCAGCGTCGGCGGACCGCTGCCCGAGCGCGGGTCCGGGTCCGTCGACCCCGCGCTCCGGGCGGTGCGCGGTGAGGAGCTCGGGCTGGCGGTCCAGCTCCTGTGCGGTCGGCTGACCGCCGTCGAACGCGCCGTCTACGTGCTCCGCGAGGCCTTCGACTACCCGTTCCGCGAGATCGCCGCGGCCATCGGGACCAGTGAGGTGAACGCCCGGCAGCTCGCGCGTCGCGCGCGCAAGCACCTCGTCGAGCGGCCGCAGGGCGCGACCGATCCGGGGGAGCGGGACGGGCTGCTGCAGGCGTTCCGGCACGCCGCGCGGTCCGGCGACATGGGGTGCCTCATCGACCTGCTCACCGCGGCCGCGGCGGGGTGCGGCGCCTCCGCGGACGAGCACCCGGCGGGGCGCCCGACGTGACGTCCCGCAGGCCCGTCACGGATCCCCCGCCCGCCCGGTCCTGCGGGGAGGCCCGACGTCCATGGAGGAAGCAATGAGCACCCCGACCGGCGACCACGCCTTCCTGCACGACCTCGAGGGCACGGTCCGGGAAGAGCTGGCCCTGGCCGAGAGGGGGCGGTCGGCGGAGGAGGCCTTCACCGCACCGATCGCCGAGTGGCTGTTCGATCCGGCGGACATCGAGCGCGAGGAGATCGGGCTGCGCAGCCTCCTGGGCGCCGTCGAGGCCGTGGAAGGGAGTTCCCGCCCTGCCGGCGGCGCTCCGCCCGATGCACGCGGCAGCCGCGTGGCCGCTCCGGACCACTGCCTGAGCCTGGTCCGGGCCGTCGATCGGCCGACCGGGGCGGCGCGCTACGGGCGCATGTTCCCGGATCTGGACCCGCTGGCCACCGATCCCCGCCTGCTCGTGCGCGCGGGCGGCGACGGCGGGATCTGCGACGCCGCCGAGGTGCTGGACCCGCGCGACCCCGACGGCGACGACGCGGCCGGCGCCGCCGGGTGGCCGTTCTTCGGCCAGCTGGTCGCCCACGACATCACCGCCGACCGCTCGCCCATCGGCGGCGGCGTCGAGCCGGGAGCGCTGCGCAACGCGCGCACCCCGAAGCTCGACCTGGAGATCATCTACTCCGACGGACCGGTCGGCTCGCCGTACCTGTTCGACCTCGGCGACCCGGCGAAGTTCCTGCTCGGCCCGGACGGTGCCGACGTGCCGCGCAACCAGCAGGGCGTGGCCCTGATCGGCGACCCGCGCAACGACGTGCACCTGTTCGCGCTGGCCCTGCACGTCGCCCTGCTGCGGGCGCACAACCGGATCGTCGACCGGCTGCGCGCGAACGGCGTGCCCGAGGCCGAGGTCTTCGACACGGCCCGGGTCACCCTCGGCCGGCACTACCAGTGGATCGTGGTCCACGACTTCCTGCCCCGGCTCGTGGGCGCGGACCTGGTCGAGCAGGTGCTCGCCGAGGGCTGCCGCTGGTTCCGGCCGCCGCCCGGGCAGGCGTACATCCCGCTGGAGTTCGCCGACGCGGCGTTCCGCTACGGCCACGGGCAGATCCGGCACGCCTACCGGCTCGTCGCGGGCGGCCCGGCGGTGCCGCTCTTCCCGGACCTGCTCGGGTTCGGGCCGCTGCCCGCCGACCGGCGGCTCGACCTCGCCCAGGTCTTCGACCTGCCCGGACACCCGCCCGCGCAGCGGGCCAAGCGCCTCGACGGCCGGCTCGCCGCCAGCCTCATCGGGCTGCCCGAGCAGGTCACCGGGACGGTCGACGACACCGCCCACCGCTCCCTCGCGGTCCGCGACCTGCTGCGCGGCGACACCACCCGGCTGCCCGGCGGCGAGGCGGTCGCCCGCCTCCTCGACGTGGCGCCGCTGACCGCCGACGAGCTGGGGCAGCGGTGGCCGCACGGCACCCCGCTGTGGTTCTACCTCCTCAAGGAGGCCGAGCACCGCGGCGACGGCGACCGCCTCGGCCCGGTCGGCGGCCGGATCGTGGCGGAGGTCCTGATCGGGCTGCTGCGCGCCGACCCGGCGAGCTACCTGAGCCTCCAACCGGACTGGGAGCCCACCCTGCCGGCCGCGGGGCGCAGCTTCGGCCTGGCCGACCTGCTCGCCCCCGCTCAGTAGCGCGCGCGACCGCGACCCGGTGCCGAGCGCCCGGTCGGGCGAGCGACTGTCACCGCGACCGCCGCGACGGCGACCGTCGCGATGAGACCGACGACGACCCCCGGACCGGCACCGGCACCGGCCACCGGCGCGAGCAGCACCAGGACGGCGGCCCCGAGCAGGGTGGAGGGCCGGACCCGCGACCGCGGCACGACCGGGGAGTGGCTCACCCACAGCAGCACCAGGAACACCGCCGCGGGGACCGCGACGGCGTAGCCCGCACCGAGGCCGTCGGGTGTGCCGGCCCGGCGCACGGCGACCTCGAGGCCCGCGCCGAGCGCGGCGAGCGCCGCGAAGACGCCGTAGTGGCCGTAGCCCCAGAGGAACGAGCGCCCGCGCCGGGTGGACAGCCCGTCGGCGCTGGGCTCCAGCTCGTAGAGCCACCAGAGCGCGAACAGCAGCACCAGCCCGGATCCCGCCACCACCACGAGCGACCAGCGCAGCCCGGAGGCGAGGACGTCGGCGATCCCGGTCGACACCGCGAGGACGCTCTCGCCGAGCAGGATGATCGTGAACAGCGCGTACCGCTCGGCGATGTGGTGGGGGTGCCAGCTCGTGCCCCGGCTGCGCTCGGCCCAGACGGGCACCGCCAGTTCCGCCACGACCAGGGCGGCGAACACGACGACCAACGCCGAGCCGCTCAGCACGCCGAGCTCGGCCAGCAGCAGCCGCAGGAGCCACGCCACCTCGGTGGCGGAGACGCCGGCGGCGTAGCGCCGCGCGGTCCGGCGGCCCTGCGGGTCCTCCCGCGCCGCCCGGAGCCACAGCACGACCAGACCCACCCGCATCACCAGGTACCCGAGGGTGACCGCGCGGTAGTCGCCGGCGAACGCGGCCGGCACCCCGGCGGCCAGCACGAGCACGCCGCCCATCTGCAGCAGCGCGAGCAGCCGGTAGGGCACGTCGTCGGTGTCGTAGGAGGAGGCGAACCAGGTGAAGTTCATCCACGCCCACCAGATCGCGAAGAACACCTGCAGGAAGGGCCCGACGCTGTCCACCGCGTGACCGTCGACCACCCCGTGACCGAGCTGCGCCACCACCGCGGCCACCGCCACCACGAACGTCAGGTCGAACAGCAGCTCGAGCTGCGTCGCCTGCCGGTGCGCCTCGTCGACGGCGCGCCCGGTCATCCGGATCCGGACCGAGTCCACCAGCGACGTCGGGTCCGTCGGCGACATCGCGTCCATGCGTCTCCCTCGGTGGGTGCCGGTACGTCGGGAGCGGGACAGCGCGGAGCACCGGTCCGTGACACGGACGCCGGGCGCGGGGCCGCGTCACGGATCGCCCGGCCGCCCTGTCCTCGCTGCGGGGCGCCCCGCCGAGCAGCGGCGGCCGCGTCGCGTTCGTCGAACGAAGGGATGCACATCGTGAAGGTCGTTGTGATCGGTGGGACCGGGCTGATCGGCTCGAAGCTGGTGGCCAAGCTGGGCGAGCACGGGCACGAGGCGGTACCCGCCGCCCCGAACACGGGCGTGAACACCCTCACCGGGGAGGGGCTGGCCGAGGTGCTCGAGGGCGCGGCGGTCGTGGTGGACGTGTCGAACTCGCCGTCGTTCGCCGACGACCCCGTCATGGAGTTCTTCCGCACCTCCACCACCAACCTGCTCGAGTACTCCGCGAAGGCGGGCGTCGGGCACCACGTGGCGCTGTCGGTGGTCGGCACGGACCGGCTGCAGGAATCGGGCTACTTCCGCGCGAAGGCGGCGCAGGAGCAGCTGATCCGGGAATCCGGCCGGCCGTACTCGATCGTGCACGCCACCCAGTTCTTCGAGTTCGTCAAGGCCATCGCCGACTTCAGCACGGTCGACGGGAAGGTCCGCCTCCCGTCCGCCCTGATCCAGCCGATGGCCGCCGACGACGTCGCCGCCGGGCTGGGGCGCGTCACGGTGGGGGAGCCGGTGAACGGGATCCGCGAGATCGGCGGGCCCGAGCAGTTCGGGCTCGACGAGCTGGTGCGCAAGGGGCTCGCAGCCAAGGGCGACCCCCGCGAGGTCGTCACCGACGAGCAGGCGCCCTACTCCGGCGTGCGGCTGAGCGAGCGGACGCTGGTCCCGGGCCCGGACGCGCAGCTCGGGGAGATCACCTTCGAGAAGTGGCTGGCCCAGCAGTAGCCGCGCCGGCAGAGCCGGCCGAGCGGCCACCGTCCACGGGCGGTGGCCGCTCGGCCCGAGATCGACCACGCAGCAGCGCGTTCGAAGGAGTGACCGCATGGACCAGCCGAAGGTGTCAGTCGTCTACCACGGGCAGGGGATCCTGCAGGCGTTGGCGAGGGAGGTGGCGGCCGGCGCGGAGGAGGTGGGCGCGGTCGTCCGGGTCCGTCGCCTGCCCGGCCACGCCGCACCGGGGGCCGGTGCGGCCGAGGGCCTCGTCGAGTCCGAGGACGTGCACTGGCCCGACGCCGTCGTTCTCGGTTCGCCGAGCCGGTACGGCAACCTCGCGCCTCCGCTGAGGGCCTACCTCCAGCAGCTGCGGACCCTCGAGGGCGAGCGGCTGGCCGAGGTCGTCTGGTCCGGCTTCGCCTCGGCCGACGGCCTGCTGCACGGCGGGCACGAGGCCACGTTGCGGACCCTGTTCCACATGCTGTCCCAGCTCGGCGGCGTCGTTGTCCCCGTCTCCGGTCTCCAGGGCGCCGGCGTGCGCACCGCCGCCCGGTGCACGGGCCGGGACGTGGCGGACGTCGCGCGCCGGCTGCGCGCCGGTGCGGCGACCGAACTGGTGCCGTCGGGGCGCACCGCGGGCTAGTACTGCAACGGCGGGTGTTCACGGCGTGTCGCTTGGGCCGAGTCCGGTCCACTGAGGATGGTCGCCGGGCGGTGGACGTTGCCGGGTGGGTGGCCGGGCTGGACGCGGTCGATCAGCTTGATCGGGCGCCGGTTCGTGCGTGAAGAGCCCCGTGCTCGGGCCGGTGTCTACGTGCGGGGGCTGCTCGCGGGCCTGGAACGCAAGGACGGCTGGACGTTGGCCGAGCACGCCGGAGCGGTCTCCCCCGGACGGGATGCAGCGGCTGCTGCGGACCGCGGACTGGGACATCGAAGGCGTGCGTGACGACGTGCGCGACTACGCCCTGGCCATCTCGGGGACCCGGTGACCGGGGTGTTCGTGCTCGACGACACCGGGTTGCGGGAGTTGATCCGGGTGGCCGGGGCGCGGTGGGCGATCGAGGAGTGCTTCCAGACCGCGAAGAACGAGGCCGGCCTGGATCACTACCAGGTCCGGACCTGGCGGGCGTGGTGTGCCCACATCACCCTCGCGATGCTCGCGCTGGCCTACCTCGCCGCCACCCGAGCCCGCGAACACCAACAAGAACACGAACAGGCCCTGAGCAGCGAGAGGGGGAACTGCAACCAGCGGCGAACGGCCGATCCCGCTGTCGGCCAACGAGATCCGTCGACTACTCACCGAGCTCGTTCTTGCCCGGCCGTCTGCGTCGAGCAGGTCATGGCTGGTCACTCTGGCGCCGCTGCCAGTACCAAGCCCGCGCCTGCCACTACCGCCGCCGCGGCCACTACCTACCGACATGAACCGAGTGTCGTTGCAGTACTAGTACCAAGACCGGTTGGCAATACACTCGACCGGTGTCCACCTCCGATGATCTGGGCGACCTCCGCGCCGTCGCGGCGCTGAGCGACGACGTGCGCCGCGCGGCCTACCAGGCGGTGGCGACCGCGGCGCCCGACCCGGTGGGTCGGGACGAGGTCGCCGCCGCGCTCGGCGTCGGGCGCACGCTCGCCGCGTTCCACCTCGACAAGCTGGTCGACGCGGGACTGCTCGAGGCATCCTACGCCCGCCGCTCGGGCCGGACCGGACCGGGCGCCGGGCGCCCGGCCAAGCTCTATCGCGCCGCCGCGGAGGAGCGCGCGGTGAGCGTGCCGCCGCGCGCCTACCGCTCCGCGGCGGCGCTGCTCGCCGAGGCCGTGGAGCGCAGCGGTGCGGAGGCGGTCCTGCACGAGGTCTCCTACGAGCACGGCCGACGGGCCGGGACCGGTGGACCCGGTGGACCCGGTGGTGGGATGGGTGGCCCCGGCGAACTGCTGGCCGCGCACGGCTACCACCCGGTCGCCTCCGGCGGCCGGATCGAGCTGCGCAACTGTCCGTTCCACCGACTGGCCGCGGAGTTCCCGCCGGTCGTCTGCGGGATGAACCTGGCGCTGGTCGAGGGGCTGCTGGCCGGCGCCGGGGTGGACGACTGGGCCGCCCGCATGGACGCGGCCCCGGGTCGCTGCTGCGTCACCGTGCAGCAGACTAAAAACAAATCTGATTGACAATAGAGGTGGCGCTCTGGTGGGGTGGGGGCATGACGGCCTCCCACCTCGCCCAGTTCAACGTCGCGCGGCTGCGCGCACCCCTGGACCACCCGTCGTCGGCCGGATTCATGGCGGGCATGGACCCCATGAACGACCTCGCCGACCGCTCGCCCGGCTTCGTCTGGCGCCTCACCGAGGACGGCAAGGACAACGCGACCGGCATCCGACCGATCGCCCCGGACGTGATCATCACGCTGTCGCTGTGGGAGTCGCTCGAGGCGCTGCGGGCCTACGCCTACCACAGCGAGCACCTCGACTACCTGCGCCGGCGCCGGGAGTGGTTCCTCCCGCACGGGCTGCCCGCGGCGCTGGTGCTGTGGTGGGTCCCGGTCGGGCTCACCCCGACCGTCGACGAGGCGCTGGAGCGGCTCGACCTGCTCGGCACCGCGGGACCGACCCCGCGGGCGTTCACCTTCCGCCAGCCCTTCCCGGCCCCGACCGGTCCGGCCGTGCTCGCGTAGGCCGCACCCGCCCCCCGCGGATCAGCCCTGCTGGTGCATGGCGTGCCGGGTCTCGGCCCGGCACAGCCCGGTGGCCTGCAGCAGGTCGAGCACGATCGAGCGCACCTGGGCCGGTATCACCGTCTCCGACGGCCCCCGGCGAGCCTGGCCGGCCACACCCGGCCGGGATCCGGCGTCGACCTCGGCCTGACGTACCCACTTGCGCAGGGTCTCGCCGGACACGCCGACCTTCGCCGCGATCGAGCAGATCGCCGCCCACTGCGAGTTGTGCTGGCCCGTCTTGACCTGCTCGAACACCAACGCAACCGCGCGTTCACGCACCTCACGAGGGTGCGCCGATCTCCGTGCCATGATCAGCTTCTCCACGCGGGCGTGGAGCCTCCATCAGACCCGGGGCGGTTCAGCCACCCGCTTCCGACATGAACCGAGTGTCGGTGCAGTACTAGGAGACTGCTGAACGAGGGCGGTTTGGCGGGCCGGGCGCCTCGAGCAGTCTTGCTGCAGAGGTCAGCACCCGAGGGTGCGACAAGAGGTCGCCCTGCCCGGTGGTGACGATAGCGCGGGGTTCGACAGCGCGCACCGCCCCGGGTGGGGCGGACCGGTGCCAGCTGACAGCTAGCGGCTGTCGGTGGGGAGCCGCTGCCCGATGGCCCCCTGCACCACGGCCTGCACAGCGTCGCCGCCGGTGCGGCGTGACCACAACCACAGAAAGTTGATGTCGCGGCGTGACATCGGTGCTAGTGTGATGTCACACCGCGACAACAGCATGGGGTGGTCAACGTGGAGGACACCGCGGGAGCTGGTCAGACTTCACTGAGCGAGTTCGACCAGGTCGGGCTGCGCCAGAAGTACCGGGAGGAGCGGGACAAGAGACTTCGACCAGACGGGAACGCGCAGTACCTGGACGTCAGTGGGGAGCTCGCCGCGTTCGCGGCCGACCCGTATCTGGCCTCGAGTCCGGGCGGGCGGCCGCGCGCGCCGCGGATCGCCGAGGTGGATGTCCTCGTCCTGGGTGGCGGGTGGTCGGGGCTGCAGATGGCGGTCCAGCTGCAGAAGGCGGGAACGACGGACTTCCTGATCGTGGATCAGGCGGGGGACTTCGGCGGGGTCTGGTACTGGAACCGGTACCCGGGCGTGCGCTGCGACATGGAGTCCTACATCTACATGCCGCTGCTGGAAGAGGTCGGCACGGTGCCGACGGAGAAGTACGCAGGCGGCCCGGAGATGCTCGAGCACGCCCGGGCGATCGGCCGGAAGTTCGACCTGTACTCCAGGGCCCTCCTCGGCACGACGGTCCTCGACGTGACGTGGAACGAGAGCCGCTCGCGCTGGGCGGTGCGCACCGACCGCGACGACCTGGTCCTCGCCCGGTACCTCACGATCGGGACCGGTCCGCTGAGTCGGGCCAAGCTGCCGGGCATCAAGGGGATCGAGGGCTTCCGGGGGAAGTCGTTCCACTCCAGCCGGTGGGATTACACCGTCACCGGGGGCGACTGGTCGGGAAAGCTCGACAAGCTGGGCGACAAGCGGGTCGCGCTGATCGGCACGGGCGCGAGCAGCATCCAGATCCTTCCGCACCTCGCCGAGAGTGCGCAGCAGGTGTACCTGTTCCAGCGCACCCCTTCGACCGTCAACGCCCGCAACAACCGGCCGACCGACCGGGAATGGTTCCGCAGCCAGGAGCCCGGTTGGCAGCGCAGGCGCATGGACAACTTCGTGCAGATGATGGCGGGCCTGCCCGTCGAGGATCTCATCGCCGACGAAGCCACGGACATGGGTCGACGCATGGCGGCGGCGATGACGGCGGCGAACGGAAGGCCGGACGTCGCCATGATGCAGGCGGTCGACTTCCAGAAGATGCAGGAGCTCCGACAGCGGGTCACGGAGATCGTCGAGGATCCGACCACGGCGGCGTCATTGCAACCCTGGTACGACTACTTCTGCAAGCGCCCGCTCTTCAGCGACGACTACTACCCCGCGTTCAACAACGACAACGTCACCCTGGTCGACACCGACGGCCGCGGCGTGGACCACGTCACCGAGCGCGCGATCGTCTTCGACGGGGTGGAGTACGAGGTCGATCTGATCATCTACGGCACCGGCTTCGATGCGATGGCGCCCACCTACAAGGCAGGCGGCTACGACCTGATCGGTCGAGACGGTGTGTCGCTGGCCGGCCACTGGCGCGACGGCATGCGCAGCCTGCACGGCATGATGACCAGCCGATTCCCGAACCTGTTCCTCACCGGCGGTGTCGAGCAGGCGGCGATCTCGATCAATCTCCCGCACGTGGCGTCGCACCAGGCGAGGCACATCGCAGCGCTGATCGCGCGCTTCCGGCGGGCCGGCGTCACCGTCGCCGAGGTCACGCCGGAGGCCGAGCAGCGCTGGGCCGACGAGATGGCTCGCGTGCACGTCGACCGCTCGCGCTACGAGTCGGAGTGCACGCCGAGCTACTACAACAACGAAGGAAAGCGCGAAGACGTCCGGCCGTCGGTCAACGGCGGGCAGTACGGGCGCGGGCCGATCGGCTACATCACCGTGATCGAGGACTGGGTCGCCACCGATGTGGAGCGCGACATCAGACTCACCGCGGGTAGCCCTACGAGAACGGATGTATTCGATGTTGAGCACTGACGACCGCTTGCAGATCGCCGAGGTCCTGTCCTTGCACGGGCACATCTTCGACGGGGCACATCTGGACCGCCTCGGCGAGATCTTCACCCCGGAGATCGTCTACGACCTCTCCGATGCCGGACTGGGGACCTTCGAAGGCATCGAGGGCCTCCGGGTCGCATTCACCAAGCTCGGCGCCGCAGCCCCACGCACGCACCACGTGACGAACATCGTCATCTCCGCGGTGGGCCCGGACGAGGCGACGGCGCGCTCCAAAGGTCTGATGATCATGGCGGACGGCACGCTCAACAGCGTGAACCATGTGGACACGATGCGCCGTCACGACGGCCACTGGCGGATCGGCCACCGGGTCATCACCGCGCTGAACAGTGGGAGGGAGTCATGAAGGCGATTCGATTCGAGCAGTACGGCCCTCCGGAGGTGCTCGCTCTCGTCGACGTCGAGGAGCCGCACACGGGGCCGGGTCAGGTTCGCATCGAGGTGCGCGCTGCCGGGGTCAACGGCCTGGACTGGAAGATCCGCGCAGGTCACATGCGCCAGATGATCGATCTCCAGCTGCCCAGCGGTACGGGTTCGGACGCTTCCGGGGTGATCGACCAGGTCGGTGAGGGCGTGTCCGACGTCGAGGTCGGCGACGCTGTGTTCGGTGTCGGTGTCGGCGTCCTCGCCGAGTACGCGGTGCTCGATGCCTGGGCGGTGAAGCCCGACAGCCTGTCCTTCGAGGAAGCCGCCGGGTACCCGATCCCGGTCGAGACGGCGTTCCGCATCCTCGACCAGGTCGGCGTCGAGCCCGGCCACACCCTGCTGATCAGTGGCGCTTCGGGCGGCGTCGGCACTGCTGCCGTCCAGATCGCCCGAGAGCGGGGAATCACCGTCGTCGGCACCGCGAGCCCGGCCAACCAGGACTACCTCCGCGAGCTGGGTGCGCTGCCGACGACGTACGGGGACGGGCTCGTCGACCGGGTTCGCGCGCTGGCGCCGAACGGTGTCGACGCCGCGTTGGACGTGTCCGGTTCGGGCGTCATCGCGGACTGCATCGAGCTCACGGGCGATCCGTCCACGGTGGTGTCCATCGCGGACTTCACCGCTCCGCGGCTCGGAGCGCAGGTCTCGTTCGCGCCCACCGACATCTCCGCCGCGTTGCGCGCCGCCGCCGCGCTGCACGTCGAAGGGGTGCTGCACATCCCGGTCGAGTCGAGGTTCCCGCTGGCCGACACCGCGGCCGCGCAGGCGCGCAACGAAGCCGGGCATGCCGCGGGACGGACCGTCGTCGTCGTCTCCGGAGGGCCGGGCGCCACGTGAGCAGCGAACAGCGAGCCAAGGTCGACGCGATCATGCGGGCGCCCCAGCCGGTGCCGCGCGACCTGGGGGAGATGCGCGCCGCGTTCGCCGCGCGGCAGGCGCTGAGCGTCGTCCCGGAGGCGATCGGCACATCCGAGACGGTGTTGGGAACTCGTCGTGCGCTCGTGCTGGAGCCCGCTGACCAGCAGCCTCGGGGGACGATCCTGTACTTCCACGGGGGCGCCTGGGCACTCGGGTCCCCGGAGACATCGCTGTCCCTGACCGCCCATCTCGTGTCGCGTTCGCGGAGTCGCGCATTCTCGCTGGACTACCGGCTGGCACCGGAGCATCCGTTCCCGGCGGCGATCCACGACGGCGTCGACGCCTACCGGGCGCTGCTCGATGACGGAGTCGATCCGGGGCACATCGCCTTCGCCGGGGACTCGGCCGGTGGCGGCCTCGCCGTCACGACCGTCATGGAGGCCCGCGAACGCGGGCTGCCCGTTCCCGGGGCGATCGTCGCCTTCTCGCCGAGCCTCGACCTGACCCTCACCAGCGCGAGCATGGGCGCCAAGGAGGGCGTCGACCCGATCTTCACACGCGAGCGGCTGCGGCCGTTCGTCGCGATGTACTGCCCCGGGGCGGACGTGCGTCAGCCGCTGCTGAGTCCTGCCGTCAGCGGCGACCTGACCGGGTTCCCGCCGATGTTGCTCCAGGCGGGTTCCCATGAGGTCCTGCTCGACGACGCGGTCGTCACGGCGACGCGCGCGGTGTCGGCCGGCGTGGACGTGCTGCTCGACGTCACAGCAGGAGTACCCCATGTGTTCCAGAACTTCGTGGGCCTCCTCGACGAGGCGGACCAGGCCCTCGATCGTGCGGCACTGTTCCTCCGCCACCATGGCGGCACTGTCCAGGCGTAGGCCGAGCTGTGTCGTGGCGCGACATGACGCCGGTAGGGTGAGGCCATGCCCCGCTGGGAACAGGGCAGTGCGGACCGACTGACGAGGGCCGCTCTGGAGCTGTTCGAGGAACAAGGTTTCGAGAGCACGAGCGTCGTCGAGATCGCGGACCGCGCGCGTGTCACGACCCGCACGTTCTTCCGGTACTTCGCGGACAAGGCCGAGGTGCTGTTCGCCGAGTCGGAGCGGATACGCGCGACGCTCGTGCAGGCGGTCCTCGATGCCCCCGACGTCTCGGAGCCGCTCCACGTCGTGACCACGATCCTGGCCGAGTTCGACTGGACCGGTCCCGGCATGGAACTGCAACGCCAGCGCCATGCGGTGATCGCGGCCAATCCGGGACTGCTGGAACGCGACCTGATCAAGCAGCACGACATCGCGACGGGGTTCATCGACGCCTTGCAGCGCCGCGGGGTGGAGGAGACGGCGGCCCGTCTCGCCGCGCGCGTGGGGAGCCAGGTGTTCTCCATCGCGTACGCCCAGTGGGTCGAGAGCGACGGCGCGGCGGACCTGGCGAAGCTCAACGACGCCGCGATGGCTCTGCTCGAAACCCTCGTCCGTCCCGGTCGGGCCGGCACGGCCTGATCCTGGCGTCCTCGGCCCGCGGCTTCCCGCGGCGGAGCTGACCAGCCCGAGCACCGAGGCGACCCGATCGGCCTTCGGGGCGGCAGGCGTCGCTCCCGTCGCCGTCAGCAGCGCGGTCCTCTACGTCGTGGTGGCGAACGGTCGGCACGTCACGGGGGCGGCGATGGTCATCGACGCCGGCGCCGGGCACCGACCCGCTCGACCGGATCCACATCATTCAATGAAGGGACGAGCACATGATGGGCAAGTTCGAGGGCAAGGTCGCCTTCATCACCGGGGCGGCGCGCGGGCAGGGCCGTGCGCACGCGATCCGATTGGCCGAGGAGGGGGCCGACATCATCGCGGTCGACATCTGCGCACCGATCGAGACCGTGCCCTATCCGCTGGGCACCGCCGAGGATCTCGAGGAGACCGAGCGCGCGGTGGAGAAGCTCGATCGCCGGATCCATGCCGAGGTCGCGGACGTGCGTGACCGGGCGGCGCTGCAGGCCGCCTTCGAGCGGGGCGTCGGCCTGTTCGGTCGGGTCGACGTGGTCGTCGCCAACGCCGGCGTCTTCGCGCTCGCGGAGGCCGGGGAGGGGACCCTCGCCCAGTGGGCGGACGGGATCGAGGTCAACCTCACCGGCACCTTCAACACGGTCGAGGTCGCCCGGCCGCTGCTGGTCGAGCAGGGCGAGGGTGGCTCGATCGTCCTCATCAGCTCCACGGCCGGGCTCAACGGGATGGGTGCGGGCGCCCACTCCGCCGAACCCGGCGGTCTCGCCTACACCGCGTCGAAGCACGGGATCGTCGGTCTGATGCGCTCCTACGCCAACATCCTGGCCCGGCACAGCATCAGGGTGAACAGCGTGCACCCCACCGGGGTGGACACCCCGATGATCCTCAACGACAAGGTGCAGGCGGTCCTGCAGGCCGCCGCCCGCCAGGGCCAGGCGATGACGAACGCGCTGCCCGTGCCCATGGTCGAGGCACGCGACATCGCCAACGCCGTCGCCTGGCTCGCCTCCGACGAGGCCCGCTACGTCACCGGAGTCGCACTGCCGGTCGACGCCGGTTTCACCGTCAAGCGCTGAATCGAGGAATCCCCATGCCTGCAAGGAAGAAAGCGTCGCGCGCGCTGGTCGGTCTGATCGCAGCGGGGACGGCCGTCGGGCCGCTCGCCGTCGACGCCCTGCTGCCTGTGACAGCCCGACAGCACCTGCGCAATCCCCGCTGGCCTGCGCATGCCAAGTTCCACAACGCGCAGTACATCGTCATGAGCACGGTGCTCGGCGCCGTCGGCCTGCGGCTGGTGAACTCTCCCCACGGAGACCCGGACCGCAACCGGCTGATCGCGACGGCGATGTTGTCCGCACCCTGGCTGGGAATGTACGGCGCTGCCGCATTCCCGGGCACCGCGCTGGTCGACGAGGAGTTCCGCGACTCGCCGGCCAACAAGGTCATGGGTGTCGAGGTCAACATCCTCATCGGTTCGATCTGCCTGTCGCTGCTGGGGGCGTCGCTCGCGCTGGGGCGTCGCGCTCGCCGAACCGGCTAGACCGCCGAGTGCTTGCCTGGGTCCTCACCGACCTCGACGCCGTCGTGTCCGGGCAGGGACAGCAGGGCATCGGTACCCCCGCGCAGGCCGGGCAACGCTGGGAGCGCTTCCGGTCGGCGTCGGACGGCTCCGGCTGAGTCGGACCCTGCCCGGCGCGACCCGCGAACCCGCCGCCCGGCCCGGGTAGGCTGGCGGCGTGCTCGTGGGGAGAGCCGACGAGCAGGCCGCCGTCGAGGACGTCCTGACCGCGGCGCAGACCGGGCGAAGCCGCGCCCTGGTGGTCCGCGGCGAGGCGGGGATCGGCAAATCGGCACTGCTGGACCACGCGACGACGACATGGCGGCACCGCGTGCTCCGCAGCGTGGGTATCGAGTCGGATGCCGAGCTCGCGTTCGGCGCGTTGCACATGATGCTGCACCCCTACCTGGACCGGCTCGACGCGCTTCCGGGTCCGCAGGCCGACGCGCTGCGTGCGGCGCTCGGGCTGGCCGGCACGCCGACCCCGAACCGGCTGCTGGTCGGCGCCGCGACGCTGTCCCTGCTCGCGGAGCTGGCCGCCGAGACGCCGACGCTGTGCCTGGTCGACGACGCCCAGTGGCTCGACCAGGGCTCGTCGGACGCGCTGCTGTTCGCCGCTCGCCGGTTCCGGGCCGACCCGGTGGCGATGCTGTTCGGAGTGCGCGAGACCGCCGTCCCGTTCCGCACGCCCGGGCTCGACACGCTGCAGCTGGGCGGCCTGAGCGATGTCGGCGCGCGGACGTTGCTGGACGAGCACGCACCGGGGCTGACCGAGCCGGTGCGCAGGCGGGTGCTGGACGAGGCGCGTGGCAACCCGCTGGCCGTCATCGAGTTCGGCGGTGCCCGCCGGGCGGCGCAGCAGGCGGGCCGGGCGGACCCGGTGGAGCAGGTCGGCCCGCTGCCGGTGGTCCGCAGGGTGCAGGAGGGGTTCCGCGCCCAGATCGCGGAGCTCCCCGCGGCGACCCGGACGGTGCTGCTGGCCGCCGCCGCCGACGGCTCGGCCGGTCTGGGCGTGGTCCTGCAGGTCGCCTCCGTGTCCGGGGCGTCGGCCGCCGACCTGGAGCCCGCCGAGCGGGCCGAGCTGGTCGCGGTGGCCTCGGACGCGGTGACGTTCCGGCATCCGCTGATCCGGGCGGCTGCCTACCAGGACGCGCCGCACCACCAGCGGGTCGCGGTGCACGGGGCGTTCGCCGACGCGCTGATCGGCCCGGACGAGACCGACCGCCGGGTCTGGCACCTGGCCGCGGCGGCCACCGGACCGGACGACGCCGTCGCCGCCGAGCTGGAACGCAGCGCGGTGCGGGCCCAGCACCGCGGCGGCACGATGGCGGTGTCCGCCGCGTACGAACGGGCCGGACGGCTCAGCACGGACCCGGCCCAGCGGGCTCGCCGGATCACCGTCGCGGCGCAGGCGGCATGGGACGCGGGCAAGCCGGACCGTGCCGCCCGGCTCGCCGCGGAGGCCGCGTCCCTCACCGACGACCCGGTCATCACCGCCGACGCGCTGTTCGTGCAGGCCCAGATCGAGTACGACCGCACCTCGCCGGTCACAGACGCGGCCATGGCCATGGAGGCCGCCGAGCTGGTGCTGGAACGCGACCCCGAACGGGCCGTCGTGATGCTCACCGAGGCGGTGAACGCCGCCCGGCACGGCTGCGCACTCGAGCACCTCCGGCGGGCCACCGGGCACCTGACGGCGTTGGATCTCCCCGCCGGCTCGCCGCTGCACCTGACGATCGCGGCGGAGGCCGGGTGGGCCGAGCTGCTCGACGGCAGGCCGGAACTCGCCGTGGAGCCGATGCGGCGGCTGCTCGACACGGCGCGGACCGGGGCGGTCGACTACCACGCCTGGGTGGTCGCGGGCATCTCCGGCCTGATGCTCGGGGACAGCGAGGCGGCCACCGCCGCCATGACGGCGATGCTCGCCGACGCGCGGGCGGCGGGTGCCGTGGGGTGGATGCCGTACACGCTGGAGTTCCTCGCGATCGCCCAGCTCCTCGGCGGCGAGTTCCGCGCGGCCGAGGCGAGCGCCACCGAGGGGATCGACCTCGCCGAGGAGGCGGGCTGGCACACCGAGAAGGTCGCGCTGCAGGCGGTGGCGGTCTGGCTCGCCGCGGTCGCCGGGGACGAGGCGCGGTGCCGGTCGCTGGCCGCGACCGTGATCGTCGAGGGAACGGCACGCCGGCTGGCCAACACCTCGCTCGCGCAGTGGGGACTGGCGCTGCTCGATCTCGCGGCCGGGCGGTTCGGTGCCGCGGCGGACGCGCTCGACGAGGTCTGCTCCGGCCCCGCGCGGCACGACTATCTGATCCACGCGGTGCCGGACCACGTGGAGGCCGCCGTCCGTGCGGGCACGCCGGACCGGGCGCGGGACCACCTGCCCGCGTTCGAGCACTGGGCCTGGCAGGTCGGTGATCCCGGCGCCGCGGCACTGGCGCATCGCTGCCGGGCGCTGCTGGACGACGACGATGCGGGGTCCCACTACGAGCGGGCGCTCCGCCTGCATCCGGGGCCCTACGACACCGCCCGCACCCGCCTGCTCCACGGCGAGTGGCTGCGCCGCCGCCGTCGTCGCACCGAGGCCAAGGCCCAGCTGCTGGCCGCGCTGGCGGGGTTCGACCGGCTCGGCGCCCGCTGCTGGGCCGACCGCACCGCCACCGAGCTGGCCGCGATCGGCGAACGGCCGGTCGCCCGGCCGCAGGCCGGCGACCTGCTCGCGCGTCTCACGCCGCAGGAGGCCCAGGCGGTGCGGCTGGCCGCGGCGGGCCTGAGCAACAAGGAGATCGCCGCGCGGCTCTTCCTCAGCCCTCGCACCGTCGGACACCACCTGTACCGGGCGTACCCGAAGCTCGGCGTGACCCGGCGTACCGAGCTCGCGCAGCTCGACCTCGGCTGAACCCGGTCATCGTCCGCCGGTACGCCAGTCACTCGACCGATGCGACCGGTGCCCGCCTGCCGCGAAGGTGGGTCCTGCACACCGGAGACGGGCAGGGGAGGCCGAGATGATCCTGGAGAACAGGACCGCCGTCGTGTACGGCGCGGGCGGCCGGATCGGCGGCGCGGTGGCGAAGGGCCTCGCCGCTGAGGGTGCCCGATGCTTCCTGGTCGGTCCACGCCCGGGGCCGCTCGACGCGGTCGCCGCGGAGATCCGGGCGGCCGGGGGACAGGTCGAGACCGCGGTCGTCGACGTGTTCGACGGGGCCGCGGTCGACGACCACGCCGACGCCACCGCCCGGCGGGCCGGGCTCGTCGACATCTCGGTCGGTGAACCCGGCGTCCCTGAGGCCCCCGGCGGTGACCGGATCACCGCACGGTTCCTGACCACCCGGGCTGTGGCACGGCACATGACGCGGCAGGGATCCGGCGTGATCCTCTTTCCCGGCGTCCCCGACGTCGCCGCCGGTGCGGCCGCCGTCGAGGCGTTGCGCAGGCGGTGGGAGCACGCGCTCGGGCCGTACGCCGTCCGGGTCGTCGCGCTCCCGGTCGCCGGGGTCCCGCTCGCCGAGCTCGGGCGGACCGCCGCGTCGCTCGCCGCGGGTCCGGCCCCCAGTACCCCCTCACCCGTTCGTCAACGATTCGAGATGGAGCAGAGTCCCATGACCCAGTACTTCCTGACCCTTCCGCACGACACCGCCGACGAGCCGACGATGGAGTCCATGCAGGACATGGACCCGGCTGAGCTGGAAGCGGTGATGGCCGCGGTGGAGAAGTTCAACACCGACCTGAACGAGGCCGGCGCGTTCGTCACCGCGGGCGGTCTGGAGCCGCCGTCGACCGCGATCACGGTCGAGACGACGAGCGCCGGACCCAGGCGTACCCCGGAGCCGTTCGTGAAGGCCGACCAGTACGTGGGCGGCTTCTGGATCATCGAGGCGGCCGACCAGGAGGCGGCACTCGTCTGGGCCGAGCAGTGCTCGGCCGCCCTGCAGTCCCGGGTCGAGGTCCGCGCCCTGCAGTCCGCACCGGAGTAGGCGTCCCGATCCCGACACGAGAACGCCCGCCGAACCGTACGAACGGTTCGGCGGGCGTTCGTCGTGCAGCAGCGCCTCCACCTGGTCGCCGGCCGGCCATCCGGCAAGGGAGATCTTGTCGGCCGCGAAGAGCACCTCGTGTTCGAGCGCGTTGGGCTGGGATCCCGGACCCGGTGTCGACGGCCCCACCCCTCCGGTCAATGGCCGTTCCCGCTGGGCTGGTGGACGTTGGTGAACGAACGCCGCGCCCGTCCCGTCCGCCGCGCCACAAAGGTGGATAGGTGACCGCCATCGGTGAATAGGCCCAGATGGCGGGCTGTCGGAGAATCGCATCGGGCGGCCGCGCGAGGTGCCGGGAAGGGCATTCGGATGCGCCCCCCGGTTCGGGTGCCGCAGAATCGAGTCCGTTGCGGAGCGGTGTGCCCGACCGTGTTCCGGTTCCCCGAAACACCACCGTGCTGCGTTCCGCATGCCCACATCACGTGCCGCCCAGCGAGAACAGGAGTCCGAAGATGACCGCGAAGATGAAGTCCGTCGTCGTCGACCAGGCGAAGGGCCGGTGGGAACTGCGGGACCGGCCCGTGCCGCAGGTCGGGCCGAACGACGTGCTGGTGCGGGTCCGCGCCTGCGCGATCTGCGGGACCGACCTGTGGCTCTCCGACGGGGTGCTGTCGTTCCGGGACTTCCCGATCGTCCCCGGTCACGAGGCCGCCGGTGAGGTCGTCGCCGTCGGCGAGGGCGTGACGAAGCGCGAGGTCGGCGACCGGGTCGGGGTGTTCATGACGCAGAAGATGTGCGGGGTCTGCGACTTCTGCCACGAGGAGCACCCGAACAGCTTCGTGACCGCCGCGAACTGCGCCAGCCCCACCCTGACCGGGGTCACCGTCGACGGCGGGCACGCCGAGTACGTCGCGGTCGACGCCGGCGGGACGGTCCTGCTGCCCGACGCGGTGTCCTACGAACAGGCCGCGCCCATCATCTGCGCCGGCTACACCGTCTGGGCGGGCCTGCGCCGGGCCGAGCCCAAGCCGGGCGCCCGGGTGGCGGTCTCGGGCATCGGTGGCCTGGGCCACCTGGCCGTGCAGTACGCGAAGGCCGCGGGCTTCCACGTCATCGCGCTGACCCACAGCCCCGACAAGAAGGACCTCGCCCTGGAGCTCGGCGCCGACGAGGTCGTGTCCGACGGCGCCTCGCTCAAGGCGGCGGGCGGGGCCGACGTGCTGCTGCACACCAACAGCTCGCACGCCGCCGTCGCCGACGCGATGAACGGGCTCAAGCCGTGGGGGAAGGTCGTGCTGATGGGGATCGGCACCGATGAGCTCGCCCTCCCGGCGCTCGCCCTGACCTCGAACAGCTACCAGGTCATCGGCTCGGCGCACAACACCATCGAGCACCTCGTCGAGGCCCTCGACTTCGTGGCCAGGGGCGAGGTCCGGACGCTGGTCGAGACCTTCCCCAAGGAGCGGGCGGAGGAGGCGCACGCCAAGGCCGGCGCCGGTGAGGTGCGCTTCAAGGCCGTCATCACGTACTGACCCACCCCGGCCTCAGCCCGACCCGACCGCGCGGGGCAGGCTCGCGGCCCAGAGGCGGAAGCTGTCCGCCGCCGGGGTCGGCCGACGGCGGGAGGAGACGATCAGGCCGATCGTCCGGTAGCGCGTGGGCGCGATCGGGATCTCGATCGAGCCCGCGCTCGGGCCGCCCTGCCGGGACGGCAGGACCGCGACCCCGACACCGGCGGCGACGAGGCCGCGCACGGTCTCCACCTCCTCGGTCTCGAAGCCGTAGCGCGGCCGGATCCTGGCCGCGCGGAACATCTCGTCGACCGGGCGGCGCAGCGCGATCCCGGCGCTGAGGCCGACGAAGGTCTCGTCGCGGACGTCGCGCAGGTGCACCATCGGCCGCCGGGCCAGCCGGTGCTCGACCGGGGCCACCAGCACGAACGGCTCCCGGAACAGCTCGATGGCCTCGACCTCGGTGTCCGTCGGGCGCAGCGCGGTCAAGGCGATGTCGATGCTGCCGGCGTGCAGCTGTTCGACCAGCTCCTCGTGCCCGGCCTGGACCAGCGAGAACCGGACCCGGGGACGGACCGCGCGGTAGCCGCGCAGCAGCTCGGGCGCTCGGGTGGAGCCCTGCGTGCGCAGGAAGCCGAACACGATCTGGCCGCGCCCGGGGTCGGCGGCCTCGATCGCCCGGGCCACGCCCATCGCCAGCTCGCGGTGGACCGCGCCGGCCGTCTCGGCCAGCGCGTGGCCGGCCGGGGTGAGCTCGACGCGGCGCCCGACCCGTTCGGTCAGTGCCACCCCGACGGACCGGTTGAGGGCGTCGAGCCAGCGCGTGGCGGTGGGTTGGGGCACCCCGATCGACTCCGCGGCCGCGCTCAGGTGGCCGTGCTCGGTCATCGCGTGCAGCAGTGCGAGTCGGGGGATCAGTTCCGCGGCGATCGACACGGACGCGGGCAGCACGGCGGCATCCTACGCCGGCAACGCCCGACCCGACCGGAATTGAATACCCGACCCCCGATCGTGAATACGTCCAGGCCACGGCGGGTGTCATCGGGGGGTTTTCCGCCGCCGCGGTCCACCGCCATTCCCGGCGAGCGTGACAGGAGTCCACTGCGGTGGGCACCGTGAGCGTGCAGCAGAAGTCGGACACCGAAAGTGAGGATCTCGATACGATGACCGCCACCATTCCCGCACCGGTCCCGGCGACCGCGGTGCTCGACCGGATCGAGAAGGGCCTGCTCGTCGGCGGCCGATTCCGCGAGGCGACCGGCGGGCGGACGTTCGCGGTGGAGGACCCGGCCACCGGGGCGGCGCTCTGCGAGGTCGCCGACGGTACCGCGGAGGACGCCCTCGACGCGCTCGCCGCGGCGTCGGCGGCGCAGGGCGGGTGGGCCGCGACCCCGCCGCGCGAGCGGGGCGAGGTCCTGCGCCGCGCCTACGAGATCCTCGTGGCGCGCACCGAGGAGATCGCGCTGCTGATCACCCTGGAGATGGGCAAGTCGCTGGCCGAGTCGCGGGCCGAGGTGGCCTACGGCGCGGAGTTCCTCCGCTGGTTCGCCGAGGAGGCCGTGCGCATCCGCGGCGACTGGACGGTCGACCCCGCCGGCTCGGGGCGGATCCTGCTGATGCGCCAGCCGGTGGGCCCGAGCCTGCTGATCACGCCGTGGAACGTGCCGCTGGCCATGCCCACCCGCAAGATCGGGCCCGCGGTCGCGGCCGGCTGCACGATGATCCTCAAGCCGGCCGAGCAGACCCCGCTCACCGCGCTGGCGCTGGCCTCGGTGCTGGCCGAGGCGGGCCTGCCCGACGGCGTGCTCAACGTCGTGACCACCTCCTCGCCCGCGGCGGTCGCCGGGCCCCTGCTCCACGACCCCCGGCTGCGCAAGCTGTCGTTCACCGGCTCGACCGAGGTCGGGCGCACGCTGATCGCGAGCTCGGCCGACCAGGTGCTGCGCACGTCGATGGAGCTGGGCGGCAACGCCCCGTTCATCGTGTGCGCGGACGCCGACGTCGAGGCCGCGGTGGAGGGCGCGGTGGTCGCCAAGATGCGCAACGTCGGCGAGGCGTGCATCGCGGCCAACCGGTTCCACGTGCACGCGGACGTGGCCGAGGAGTTCACCGAGGGGCTCACGGCCCGGATGGGCGCGCTCGTGGTGGGTCGTGGCGTCGACGACGGTGTGGACGTCGGCCCGCTCATCGACGCCGTCCAGCGCGACAAGGTCGCCGCGCTCGTCGAGGACGCCGTCGGCCGCGGCGCCCGCGTCCGCACCGGCGGCGCGGTGCCCCCCGGCCCGGGCTACTTCTACCCGCCCACCGTGCTGACCGACGTCCCGGCCTCCGCGCGCATGGCCCGCGAGGAGATCTTCGGACCGGTCGCGCCGATCTCCACCTTCACCGACGAGCAGGAGGTGCTGCAGCGGGCCAACGACACCGAGTCCGGGTTGGTGAGCTACGTCTACACGCGCGACATCGGCCGGGCGATCCGGCTGGCCGAGGGCCTGGAGACCGGCATGGTCGGGCTCAACCGCGGCTTCGTGTCCAACCCGGCCGCCCCGTTCGGCGGGATGAAGCGCTCGGGTCTGGGCCGGGAGGGCGGCAGCGCAGGCATCGAGGAGTACCTCGAGGTCAAGTACGTCGCGGTGGACGTGGGCCGGTGAGCGAGCTCGCGAGCGAACCGCCGAGGCGGAGTGCGGAGCCGATGGCGCTGCGGTTGGCGGGTTCCCGGCAGGAGGTCGACTTCGGCGGGACGGTGGCCGTGCCGGACGGCGCCCTGTGGGGGGCGCAGACCCAGCGCGCGATCGAGACGTTCACCATCAGCGACCTGCGCCTGCCGCGCGGCTACCTGCGCGGCCTCGGGTCGCTCAAGCGGGCCGCCGCTCGCGTCAACGCCGGCCTCGGGCTGGTCGACCCGGCGCTCGCCGAGGCCATCGCGATCGCCGCGGGCGAGGTCGCCGACGGGCTGCTCGACGGCCACTTCCGGGTCGACGTGTTCCAGACCGGCAGCGGCACCAACACCAACATGAACGCCAACGAGGTCATCGCCAACCGGGCGAACCAGCTGCTGGGCGCGCCGCTGGGCGCCAAGCACCCGGTCCACCCCAACGACCACGTCAACCGCGGGCAGTCGTCCAACGACGTGACCCCCACCGTCGTGCACCTCGCCGCGCAGACGGCGATCACCCACCGGCTGGTGCCCGCGTTCGCCCACCTCGCGCAGTCCCTGCGGGCGGTCGCCCGGGCCACCGACGGGGTGGTCAAGACCGGGCGCACCCACCTGCAGGACGCGGTGCCGATCCGGCTCGGGCAGGAGTTCCTGGGCCACGCCGGCCAGGTCGAACGCAGCCTCGAGCGGCTCCGCGCCGCCCAGCGCGGCCTCGCCGAGGTGGCGCTGGGCGGCACCGCGGTCGGGACCGGGCTCAACACCCACCCCGAGTTCGCCGGCCGGGTCGTCGCGGCGCTGGTCGAGGAGTTCGCGGTGGAGCTGCGCGAGACCGGGAACCACTTCCAGGCCCAGAACAACCTCGACGCCGTGGTGTTCGCCTCGGGTGCGCTGCGCACGGCCGCGGTGAGCCTGCTCAAGATCGCCGACGACGTGCGCTGGATGAGCAGCGGGCCCCGCACGGGGTTGGCCGAGATCGAGGTGCCGAGCCTGTCGATGGGCTCGTCGATCATGCCGGGGAAGACCAACCCGATCGTCGCCGAGGCCGTCTGCCAGGTCGCGGCCAAGGTGAGCGGCAACGACGCCGCCATCGCGCTGGCCGGCGGCCGCGGGAACTTCGAGCTCACCGTGATGACCCCGGTGGCCGCCTACTGCCTGCTGGAGTCGATCGAGCTGCTGTCCGGCGCGGCGAGCGTGTTCGCCGACCGGTGCGTCGTCGGGATCCGGGCCACCGACGCCGGACCGGCCGCGGTCGAGCGCAGCCTCATGACGGCCACCGCGCTGGCCCCGCGCCTGGGCTACGACGAGGCGGCCGCCATCGCCGCCGAGGCCCGTCGCAGCGGGCGCACGATCCGCGAGGTCGCCCGCGAGCGCACCGACCTGCCGGAGGACGAGCTGCGCGAGCTGCTCGACCCGCGGCGGATGACCGCACCCCACTGACCCGGAACCCGAGCCGCAGGAGCTGGCATGGAGCTGTCGTTCGAGAACAAGGTCGTCGTCGTGACCGGCGCCGCGGGCGGGTTCGGGTCGGCGACCGCGCGGGCCTTCGCCGACGCCGGGGCGCACGTCGTCGTCTCCGACATCGACTCCGCGGGGGCCCAGGAGGTGGCCGCCGGCCTGCCGTCGGCCATCGCGGTCACCACCGACGTGACCGACGCGGACGCCGTGCGCGGGCTCGTCGAGACCGCCGAGTCGGCGTTCGGCGGCGTCGACGTCATGGTGAACAACGCCGGGGTGCCGCACCGCGCGGGCGCACTGGTCGACCTCGACGTCGAGGCGGTCGACCGGCAGCTCGCCGTCAACGTGCGCAGCGTGTTCCTCGGCTGCAAGTACGCCGTGCCCGCGCTGCGCCGCCGGGGCGGGGGAGTGGTCGTCAACGTCGCCTCGATCGCGGCGAAGCGCCCGCGGCCGGGCCTGACCGTCTACAACGCCACCAAGGGCGCGGTCATCACGCTGACCCGCGGCCTCGCCGTCGAGGTCGCCCCCGACGTGCGGGTCAACGCGGTCAACCCGGTGATCGCCGAGACCGGCTTCGTCAAGAGCCTCACCGGGTCGGCCGCCCTGCCCGACGACCTGCGCGCGGACTGGGTGGCCGGCATCCCGATGGCGCGCACCGCATCCGCCCGCGACGTCGCCACCGCCATCGTCTTCCTGGCCTGCGACCAGGCCGGCTTCCTCACCGGCGTCTGCCTGGACGTCGACGGCGGCCGCAGCATCCAGTAACCCGTCACCCCCCGTACCAGCCACAACCCCAACCAGGAGCCACGAGATGACGACGACGCATTCCGTGCCGGCTGCCCGGCAGGCGCCCTCACCCGCCAAGGTCGCGGTCGCCAGCTTCATCGGAACCACCATCGAGTGGTACGACTACCTCGTCTTCGGGGCGGCCACCGTGCTGGTGTTCAACCCGCTGTTCTTCCCCACCCTGGATCCGGTCGCCGGGGCGCTGGCCGGGTTCGCGACGCTCGCGGTCGCCTTCCTCGCGCGTCCACTCGGCGGGCTGGTGTTCGGGCACTTCGGCGACCGGGTCGGGCGCAAGCGGATGCTCGTGCTCTCGGTGGTCCTGATGGGGCTGGGCACGGTCGCGGTCGGGCTGCTGCCGACCTACGCGACGATCGGGATCTGGGCGCCGGTGCTGCTGGTCGTGCTGCGGTTCGTCCAGGGGTTCGCCGTCGGGGGCGAGTGGGGCGGGGCGGTGGTCATGTCCCTGGAGCACGCGCCCCCGCACCGCCGCGCGTTCTACGCCAGCTTCCCGCAGGCCGGGGTGCCCGCCGGCACGTTCCTGTCCAGCGGGGCGTTCTTCCTGGTCACCCTCATGCCCGAGGAGCAGCTGCTGAGCTGGGGGTGGCGGGTGCCGTTCCTGTGCTCGGCGCTGCTGGTCGTGGTGGGGCTCTACATCCGCCTGCGGGTGAGCGAGTCGCCGGAGTTCCTCGCGCTGCAGGAGCGCGGCGACGTCGTCAAGGCCCCGGCGGTGGAGGTCCTGCGCTCCTCCAAGCGCGCGCTCGTGGTCGGCATGCTCTGCATGCTCGCCCCGAACACGATCTTCTACCTGGCCAGCACGTTCTTCCTCAGCTACGGCCCGGTCCACCTGGGGCTGAGCCGGGGCCTGGTGCTGGCGGCGCTGCTGGTGGCCGCCGCGCTGCAGGTGGTGACCCTCCCGCTGCTCGCCGTACTGGCCGACCGGATCGGCACCCGGAACTTCCTGATGATCGGGTGCGTCGCGGTCGCGCTGGGCGCCTTCCCCGTCTTCGCGCTCTTCGACACCGGCACCACCGCCGGCGTCGTCGCCGCCTACCTGCTCGCCCTCCCCGTCCTGCACGCACTGGTCTACGGTGCGGTCGCGGGCTTCACCGCGGAGCTGTTCCCGCCGCGGGCCCGCTACACCGGCTCGTCGCTGGCCTACCACCTGGGCGGGGCGCTCACCGCGGCGCCCGTGCCGATCGTGGCGACCCTGCTGCTCGCCGAGTTCGGCTCCTCCGCGGCGATCGCCGTCTACGTCGTCCTGGCCGCCCTCGTCTGCGGCGCGGCCATCTCGCTGGCCCCCCGGGCCCCGCAACCGGCCCCCGTCGCCTCCGACGCGGTCACGGCATGACGCCGCCCGGCCGCCTCCCGGCTGGACCGGTCCGGTAGCGGGGCCGGCACCCACCACCGGCCGGGAGGGGTCGGGTCAGTCCTCCGGCGCGAGCTCGCGCAGCCGTTCGGCGAGGTAGCGGCGCTCGGCCGTGCTCGGCGCCAGCGCCAGTGCCTGCTCGTAGGACGCTCGGGCTTCACCCGGGCGCCCGTGGCGGCGCAGGAGGTCGGCGCGGGTGGCGGGGAGCAGGTGGTAGCCCTCGAGCCGGCCGGACGACGCGATCGCGTCGACGAGGGCGAGCCCGGCGGGGATGCCGTCGGTCATGGCGACGGCGACGGCGCGGTTGAGCTCGACGACGGGCGAGGGCGCGAGCCGGGCGAGCGTCGCGTAGAGGCCCGCGATCTGGGCCCAGTCGGTGGCGGCGGCGTCGGGGGCCGTGGCGTGGCAGGCGGCGATCGCCGCCTGCACCTGGTAGGGGCCGGGGTGTCGCATCGCCAGCGCCTCGTCCAGGACGCGCACGCCTTCGTCGATGAGCGCGCGGTCCCACCGCGTGCGGTCCTGCTGCTCCAGGGTGACCAGCACGCCGTCGCGCACGCGGGTCGGGCGCCGGGACTCGTGCAGCAGCATGAGGGCGAGCAGCCCGCGCGGCTCGGGTTCGGCGGGCATCAGCGCGACCAGCACCCTGGCCAGGCGGATGGCCTCGGCGGTCAGGGCCCGCCGCTGCTCCTGCTCGCCGTAGCCCTCGTTGAAGATCAGGTACAGCACGGCGAGCACGGCGGCGAGCCGGTGCGCCAGCAGCTCGGCCGGGGGCACCCGGTAGGGGATGCCGGCCTCCTGGATCTTGCGCTTGGCCCGGCTCAACCGCTGGCCCATGGTGGTCTCGGCGGTGAGGAGCGCGCGGGCGATCTCGGCGGTGGTCAGGCCGGCGAGCGTGCGCAGCGTGAGCGCCACCCTGGCCGGGAACGGCAGCGCGGGGTGGCAGCAGGTGAAGATCAGCCGCAGCCGCTCGTCCGGGATCTCCTCCGGATCCGGGTCGTCCGGATCGGGCGGCAGCGCGGCGAGCGCGCGGAGCTTCACCGCCCCCGCGGCGTCGCGGCGGACGTGGTCGGTGGCCCGGTTGCGGGCGGTCGTGGTCAGCCACGCTCCGGGGCGGCGCGGGACCCCGTCGCGCGGCCAGGCGGTGAGCGCCGCGGTGAAGGCCTCTTGCGCGCAGTCCTCGGCCAGGTCCCAGTCCCCGGTCAGCCGGATCATGGTCGCGACGACCTGGCCCCACTCCTCGCGGTACGCCGCCTCGACGGCCGCCCGGACCTCCCGCTCCGACGCGCTCATTCCCAGACGGGGCGGATCTCGACGCACCCCCGCCGCGCGTACGGGTGGCCCGCCGCGATCGCGATCGCCTCGTCGAGGTCGGCGCACTCGAGCAGGACGACGCCCCCGACGAAGTCCTTGGTCTCGGCGAACGGCCCGTCCGAGACCAAGGCCTGGCCGTCGCGGACGCGGACGGTGGTCGCGTCCACCACCGGCCGCAGGCGGGCCATGGCCTGCACGTCGGAGCGCCGGGTCAGCTCCTGCAGCCACGACGTGTGCCCGGGGTCGGCCGCGAGCTGCTCGTTCGTCGGTGCGTCGACCTCGTCGTCGCAGATGAGCAGGACGTACTTCATGCCGCCATCAAAGCGCACGGATCGGGCGTGGGGCGCCGTCGCGTCCGGATCCGGAACTGCCCGACGCGCGATGTCGAGATGCCGCGGTGCCGTTCGTCGGTGGGGCACCGGGGGCTTCCCGGGAACCGCCGCACGACGGAAGGACGCACAGATGCGCAGGATCATCGCCGCCATGAAGGTCTCCCTCGACGGGAAGACCGAGGGGTCCGAGGGCATGGCCGACTGGGTCGAGGCCTGGTCGGAGGACTACGGGCTGACCCGGCAGATCGACGCCTGCCTGCTGGGCGGGGGCATGTACCCGGGCTACGAGCAGTACTGGGGCGCGATCCTGGACAAGCCGCAGACCCCGGCCTGGATCACCGGTGAGCCGCCGACCGCGGCCGAGCGCGAGTGGGCCGAGCTCATCGGGCGGACCCCGCACTACGTGCTCTCCCGCACGCTGACCACCTCGACCCTGCCGAACACGACGTTCCTCCGCGACGTGTCCGAGGTGGCCGCGCTCAAGCAGCTCCCCGGCAAGGACATCTACCTGGTCGGCGGGGCCCGCGTCGTGGTCGCGCTGCTGGACGCCGGGCTCGTCGACGAGCTGCGGCTGATCACCTACCCGCTCGTCGCCGGCATCGGCACCCCGCTGTTCGCCGGTGCCGAGGACCGGCACCGGCTGGAGCTGCGCTCGGTCGAGCAGCTGCCCGCCGGGAAGGTCGGGCTCACCTACACCGTCCTGCGGGATCACCGAACGGCGCAGGACGGTGACGCGCGCGGAGAGGAGCGCGGCGCGCTCTAGACGCCACATCGCCGGGTTCCCGGTCTGCCGGGTCGGTCGTGTCGTGCTGATTCCGGCGCGACCGACCATTTCCCGGGACCGGCGGTGTCCATCCCGGTGGAGGATCGGCACGGGAGGAGCCACGATGGGACGGAGCCCAGCGGCGGGGGACGCCGGGGCCGCGGCGGGCGGGCCCGGCGCGGAGCGCTCGACGCAGGACCTGCTGGCGCTGGCGCGCGCGGGGGACGGGGCGGCGTTCCGCGCGCTCGTCGATCCGTACCGGCACGAGCTGCAGGTGCACTGCTACCGCATCCTCGGCTCGGTGCAGGACGCCGAGGACCTGCTGCAGGAGACCCTGTTGGCGGCGTGGCGCGCCATCGACGGCTACCAGGAGCGCGCGTCGGTGCGGACCTGGCTGTACCGGATCGCGACGAACCGCTGTCTCAACGCACTGCGCGCCGGTGCCCGCCGACCGCCCGCGTACGCGACCTACCAGCCGGAGGTTCCGTTGCCCGAGCCGTCGCACCGAGGTCCGGAGCCGAGCTGGTTGGAGCCCTACCCCGACGCGCTGTGGGAGGGGATCGCCGACCAGGTGCCCGGCCCGGAGGCGCGCTACGAGGCCAGGGAGTCGGTGTCGTTGGCGTTCCTGGCCGCGCTGCAGCAGTTGCCGCCGCGCCAGCGTGCGGTGCTGGTGCTGCGCGACGTCCTGGGGTTCCGGACCGCCGAGGTGGCGCGCATCCTCGACACGACCCAGGACGCGGTGACCGGTGCGCTGAAGCGGGCCCGCGGCACCCTCGCCGAGGAGCTTCCGGGTGCGGACCGGGACGGCGCCCCGCTGCCGGGCTCGCCGCGGGAACGGCGGATCGTGGCGGAGTTCGTCCGCGCGTTCGAGGCCGGCGACGTCGACGCGGTCGTGGCGCTGCTGGCCGACGACGCGTCGCTGTCGATGCCGCCGCTGCCGCTGGAGTACCGGGGCCGGGACGCCGTGCGGCACTTCCTGGCCACCGTCGCGCTGCGGACCGGGCAGCGGCACGTGCTGATCCCGACCCGGGCGAACGGCCAACCGGCGTTCGGCTGCTACCTGCGCGACCCGCGGACCCCCATCCGGCACGCGCACGGGGTGCTCGTGCTGGGCCTGAGCGGTGACCGGATCACCGCGGTGACCCGGTTCCTGGACAACGCCCTGCTGGCGAGGTTCGGGCTGCCCCGGTCGCTGCGCCCCTGACCGACACCGGACCTGATCCGCGTCGGCCGCTCACCCGCTCCTCCTGAGCGCGGTGCGGCCCCGTCGTGCCCGGATCAGGCCGGGTCGCGGTCAGACGACCGCATCTCATGGAGATCGAGTGGAGACGATGGTGCAGAACGACACGGGTCGGATGACGTCCAACCAGGCCTGGGTGCTGGGGCTGGCCTCGCTGGCGTCGTTCATGATGGCCCTGGACAGCCTGGTGGTGACCACGGCGCTCGGCGCGATCCGGCGCGACCTGGGGGCATCGGTCGAGACGCTGGAGTGGACCGTCAACGCCTACAACATGGCGTTCGCGGTCCTGCTGCTGACCGGGGCGGCGCTGGGCGACCGGTTCGGGAGGCGCCGCACGTTCGTCGTCGGGTTGGCGGTGTTCACCGTTGCGTCGGCGGCGTGCGCGTCGGCACCGACGATCGGGGTGCTGATCGCCGCCCGGGTGCTGCAGGGTGCCGGGGCCGCATTGGTGCTGCCGCTGTCGCTGACCCTGCTCAGCGCGGCCTTCCCGGGGCGGCAGCGGGGTCGGGCGATGGGGCTGTACCTGGGCATCACCGGTCTGGCGACGTTCAGCGGCCCGTTCGTCGGGGGCGTCGTCACCGAGGGCATGGCCTGGCAGTGGATCTTCTGGCTGAACCTGCCGGTCGGGGTGCTGGCGATCGTGCTCACGACGCTGCGGGTCGCCGAGAGCACCGGCCCGAACGGCCGGTTCGACCTCGGCGGCGTCGTGCTGGTCACGCTGAGCGCCTTCGGCGTCGTCTGGGGCCTGGTGCGTGGGAACGCGGCGGGCTGGACGAGCCCGGAGGTGCTGGGCGCACTGGTGCTCGGGTCGGGGCTCGTGGTCGCCTTCGTGCTCTGGGAACGTCGCACGTCGGCGCCGATGCTGCCGATGCGGTTCTTCCGGTCGCGGGCGTTCGCCACGGCCAACCCGGCGAACTTCTGCGTGTTCGCCTCGCTGTACGGCACGCTGTTCTTCCTCGCGCAGTACTTCCAGGTCGTGCTGGGCGACGGACCGCTGGGCGCGGGCCTGCGGCTCGTGCCGTGGACCGCGACGCTCATGATCTGCGCGCCGATCGCGGGGCGGTTGGCCGACCGCTACGGCGAGCGCGCGTTCGTGGTCGGCGGGTTGGCGCTGCAGACCGCGGGCATGGGCTGGGTCTCGGTGGCCTCGGGTGCCGGTGCGGGATACGCGCAGCTGCTGCCTGCGCTCGTCGTCGGCGGCGTGGGGTTGACCATGGCGATGCCGGCGGCGCAGAAGGCGGTGGTCGGCGCCGTGCGCCCGGCCGAGGTGGGCCAGGCGTCGGGGGCCTTCATGATGTTGCGCATCCTCGGCGGGGTGTTCGGCGTCGCGGTCGCCGTCGCGGTCTTCGCCGGCGTCGGCGGCTACGGATCGGCCCAGGACTTCGGCGCCGGCTTCACCGCGGCCATGGGCGCGGTGAGTGCCTTCGCCCTGGTGGGCCTGCTCGTCGCACTCGGCATGCCGGGCCGACGCCGCACAGCCGCGGCACCTGCGGAGCCGGCCGCGAACGCTCCGGCGACCCTGGTCCCCGGGCCCGTCAGCACCGCTGAGGGGGAGGGCGCCGGGTGAGGCGATGTCGGTGCGGACGGTGCGGTGGGGCGAGGGGGTGGTCGGAGACGTCGGTTGGTGCCGGTCGGCGGTATGACCGCGACCGTCCCGAACCCACCACGAGGAGGACACCGTGACCGACCAGAGCACCACATCGACGTGGTCGACGAGCTGACCACCGATCACCGCAAGGCGCTTGCGCTCCTCGACCGGATCGAGGCCAGCAGCGACCACCGCGAGCGGCGCGACCTCGCCGACACCGTGATCGCCGAGGTCGTCCGGCACGCGGTCGCCGAGGAGATGCACGTCTACCCGGCGATGCGCGAGCACCTGCCCGACGGGGAGAAGGCCGTCGAGCACGACATCGAGGAGCACAAGCAGCTCGAGGGGGTCATGAAGCGGCTCGAGGCGGTGGACGCGAGCGAGCCGCGGTTCGACGCGCTGGTCCGCGAGATGCTCGCCGGCCCCGGTGTCGGGCCGGTCGACCGGCTGCGGGACCGGCTCGCCCAGCGCGGCACCGGCTGACCCCGCCCGTCCGCGCGGCCGGGCGCTGCGTTCCGCGTTGCGCCCGGCCGGATGAGCGCATGCGATCCCCCGGTCGCCGAGCTCGTCACGTCCGCCCGACGATCGATGCGTGGACAGTGACCCGGCGACCGAGGAGGAGCCCGTGAGCGGCGACCTTGAAGAGGTCTATCGCGCCTACATCGACGCGCTGAACGGCAGGCGGTTGGACGACCTCGACCAGTTCGTGCACGCCCTGGTCGTCTACAACGACAGGACGATCAGTCGACAGCAGTACGCCGAGATGATCGCCGAGGACGTGCGGAGGATCCCCGACCTGCACTTCACCGTCGACCTGCTCGTCACCGGCGACGACGTCGTCGCCTGCCGCCTGTGGTTCGACTGCACGCCCGAGCACGAGTTCGCCGGCATCGCGCCCACCGGTCGACGCGTGACGTTCGCCGAGCACGTCTTCTACCGCTTCCGCGACGGTCGCATCGAGCGGGTGTGGTCGCTCATCGACACCGATGCGGTTCGGGACCAGGCGAGGAACGACCACTAGCGCCGTGTGTCGTGAAGCGTCGAGGGGGATCGGTCCCGCTGGGAGGCGCTGACCCGGTCACGGTTCTGCGGCCCGTCGGGCCTGGTGAGCGTGCGGCTGATGCTCTTGATCAGGAGCAGCGCGACCAGGACGGCCGCCAGGACGATGGCGGCGACCGCGTAGGAGCCGGTCGTCCGGTCCGCGGCGAAGGCGCCGACCGACAGCAGGGACCCGAACGCGCCGACCGACAAGACCGAGCCGAAGGAGCCGACCGAGAGGACCGACAGGACGGAGCCGAGGGAGGCGACGGACAGGATCGATCCGACGGAGCCGATCGACAGGATCGAGTCCGTGGAGCCGACGCTCAGGATCGAACCGCTCGAGCGGTAGGACAGGATGTTCCCGGTGCGCGCCGCGCCCACCGTGAGCCGCATTGTTGGTGTCGGAGTTCATGGGTGAGAACTAGTGGCCCGTCCAGCAAGGTTCGACGGGTATCTCGGCGGCCCAGGTGCCCGCTGGCTGCGTTGCCGGCCGACCCGAGTACGCCAGGTACGAGGGCCG
>NZ_JAGSOV010000072.1 GCF_023898865.1 Pseudonocardia humida | reverse complement strand
TTCGCCTACGACCGCAACACCTACACGAACTCGCTGCTGCGCAAGGCCGGCATCGAGGTCATCACCATCGTCGGCGCCGAGCTGGGCCGGGGCCGGGGCGGCGGGCACTGCATGACCTGCCCGATCATCCGCGACGCGGTCGACTACTGAGCGGCCGGGGAACCGGGATGGCGATGACGCCCGGTCCGTCGACACCCGGGCCTGCCGGCCCGGTCGAGTGGATCGCGATCACCTTCGCCGGGGGCGCGCTCGACCAGCCGGGGGTCACGCAGGCCGGACTGCTGACCGGGGGCGAGTTCGCCCAGCAGAAGTCCCGGCTGCTCGGCAGCTGACACCGGGAGGGACGCCCATGCTGTCGACGGTCCCGGCCGCACCCGCGGCCGACCTGGCCGGGCTCGGCGTCGCCTCGCTGCTGGCGGGCATGCTGCTCTGCCTCATCGGGGTCCGGTCGCTGAAGCTGGTCGGCGCGTGCACGGGGTTCGGGCTCGGCTCGGGCCTGGCCGCCGCGCTCGGCGGCGGGGCGGTCGTCGCGTTCGTGGTGGGGGTCGGGGCGGCCGTCGGCGGGGTGCTGGCGGTGGCGCTGCTGGTCCGGACCGGCCTGTTCGTCGTGGGCGCGCTGGCCGGTGGCGTCATCGCCGCGGCCGGGTACCGCACGCTCCCGCAGGGAACGTCGTGGAATGCGGGCCTGGTCGTGCTGGTGGTCCTGGCCGTGGCCCTGCTCTGCGGGGCCGCGGTGCTGTACGTCCGGGGGCCGTTGTTGCGGGCGGTCAGTGCCCTCGCCGGGGCCGCGCTCGTCGTCCGCGGCGTCGTCGAAGCCGGACCGGCCTTCCTCGGGTTCCTCCGCAGCCCGGCGACCTGGGTGGAGAGCCTGGTCGCGCTGGCCGCGCTGCTGGCGCTCGCCTGGGCGGGGTTCACCACCCAGCGCGACCGGACCCGCACGCCCGGTCCGTGGCCCGCGGGCTGATCGCCCCGGTCGCCGCGGTCGGGGCGCCGCCGGAGGGGGTCTGCGGTCCGCGGACCCGGATCGTCTGCGCCTGGGTCTACGACCTGACCGGGGGAGACGCCACCGCCGCCGCGGTCGCGGACTGGCTGCTCGGCCGTCCGATCGCGATCGGCGGCGTGCTGCTGGCGGGGTGGGTCCTGCGCTGGTTCGTCCGCAGGCTCGTCGGCCGCGGCGTGAACCGCATCCTCGCCCAGGCCCCGGTCCTGCGCCGGGCCACCACGTCACCACCGCGGGCGGACGCGAACGGGCACCTGCCGTGGGACGAGGCGCGCCGCGCCGAACGCGCCCGCGCGGTCGCCACCGCGGTGTCCAGCACGCTGAGCGCCCTGGTGTGGGTCGTGACAGTGATCGCGGCCGCGGGCATCCTCGGCCTCGACGTCGGGCCGATCCTGGCCAGCGCGGGCCTGGCCGGGGTGGCGATCGCGTTCGGCGCCCAGAGCCTGATCCGCGACCTGCTGGCCGGGGTGTTCATCCTGCTGGAGGACCACTTCGCGATCGGCGACGAGGTCGACCTCGGCGAGGGGGTCGGCGTCGTCGAGCGGATGACCCTGCGCGAGACCGTCCTGCGCGACCTCGACGGCACCGTGTGGCACGTCCGCAACGGCGAGATCGACCGGGTCGGCAACCACTCGCAGGTCTGGTCCGCCGCGATGCTGGACATCACCGTCGCCCACGGCACCGACCTGGCCACGGCCCGCACCGTGCTGACCGCGGTCGCCACCGAGGTCGCCGCGACGGCACCGTTCGACCAGGAGGTGCTGGAGCCGCCGGAGGTGCTCGGCGTCGAGGCGCTGGGCGCCGACGGCGTCACGCTGCGGCTGCTGGTCAAGACCCTCGCCGGCCGCCAGTTCGGGCTCCAGCGGGCGCTGCTGGAGGGCATCGCCGAGTCGTTCCGGTCCCACGGCGTCGAGCTCGGCACCCGGGAGCTCGCGGTCCGGGTGCGGCGGACCGCCCCGGTGCCCCCCGCGGACTAGCCCGTCAGCGGCCGAGCCCCTCGAGCACCTCGACCACCAGCCGGGTCCCGCCGCTGGCCAGGATCGTCACCGCGATCGCGGTGACGGCGGCGTAGAGCAGGCCCGCGACCGACAGGCCCACGACGTCCAGGGTCGAGTCCGCCTCGGCGCGGAACGCGACGAAGAACGCGAACGTGGTGCCGCCGACGGCCAGCGGGAACGTGATCGGCACGAGCACGTACTTGCGCCACACGCCCGTCTCGGCCTGCGCGACGCTGGCCGCGCCCGGGGCGTCGACGGGCCGCTTCGGCAGCTCGGCCGGGTCCACCGTGGGGTGCTCGGCGGTGCCGCGCATGAGCGCCACGCCCTCGTAGCGCAGCGCGATCCCACCGGTGGTGGTGAGCGCCGCGGTGCTGACGCCCAGCAGTTCCAGGAGGGGCTCGCCGAGCCAGAGGGCGACCATGGCGAAGACCACCACGTTGACGAACAGCCCGATCGCCAGCCGCCGCTGGTCGCCGAGGCCGAGGCGGCCGACGACCGGGAAGTACGAGGGGAGCGCGGCGATCGGGCTGTAGAGCGCGAACAACGCCAGGAACAGCAGCAGCGGTTGCTCGAACAGGGTCCATCGCGGCCTCCGTCGTCCGTCGGATCGGGTTGCCGGGCACGTCACGCCGTCACCGGCGGGCAGGCAGGACAAGGGTCCGCGCGGCCGGCGCGGGCAGCCCCGTCCCCGGGGATGTGAAGGCCGCGATCCGGCCGGGTCCGTCGACGGGGCGGTCACACCGGCCGGGAGGCGAACAGGTCGAGCCCGAGGGCGCGGGACAGGAACTCCGCGACCACCCGGCCCCGCACGCTGTTGCCCGCGCCGTCCAGGGGCGGGGCGAACGTCCCGAGTGCCCCCTTGCCCGGCGCGACCGTGACCATCCCGCCGCCGATGCCGCTCTTGCCGGGCAGGCCGATGTCGTGCAGCCACTCGCCGGAGACCTCGTAGAGCCCGGCCGTGGTCATCGCCGCGAGCGCGGCCCGGCACGCCGCCGGCGGCACCACGAGCTCACCGGTGCGCGGCTGCACGCCGCCGTCGGCGAGGGTGGCGCCCATCAGGGCGATGTCGGTGGCGGTCACCGCGAGGCAGCTCTGGCGGGTGTAGAGCTCCACCGCCTCCTCCGGGTCGCACTCCAGCGCGCCGACGTCGTGCAACAGCCGACCGAGTGCCCGGTTGCGGTGGTTGCTCGCGGTGGCCGAGCGGTGCACGGCCTCGTCGAGCACGAGGTCGCGCCCGGCGAAGGCCGACAGCCCCTCCCGCAGTGCGCACCAGCGGGACTCGAACGTCGCCCCGCGGACGAGGCCGGTGGCCAGGATCGCGCCGGGGTTCACCATCGGGTTGGTCCGGCCCCCGGGTCCGCGCCGCACGGCCGCCGCCGAGTCGAAGGCCAGGCCCGTCGCGTTGGCGCCGATCCGCTCCACCGCCGCCGCGGTGCCGACCGCGCGGCAGGCGAGCGCGAACACGAACGGCTTGGCCACGCTCATGATCGTGAACGGCAGGCGGGCGTCACCGGCGGTGTAGACCTGCCCGTCGATCGAGGTCACGGCCACGCCGAGCAGGTCGGGGTGCGCCCGCGCCAGCGCCGGGTACACCGCCGACACGGTGCCGCCACCGACGCCGCGGGCCAGCCGCCAGGACTCGGCCACCATCGCGCGCACCGACGGCGCTGGGGGCAGCGAGCCGGTCGAGACGAAGACCGGGGCGCTCGCGGACTCGGGGATCACCGGCCCGTTGTAGTGGCCGCCGCGGCCGCGCGGATCCCCCGCGTGGGCCGAGGTCGCTGCGGCGGCGCCGGGTCCAGCACCCGCCCGGGCCCCCGCACGTCCCCCCGCGGACCGGTCGCCACCGTGGCCCGCCGGTCCGGCCCATGCCATCGAGGGCCCATCTCACCTCTCCTGGACGAGGCCCGGTGGCGGCGCCCCGACCAGCATCGGGGACCGGCGCCGACCGGGGTGCCCGGAGCGAGGAGCGAGCATGGGGACGCTGACCGTGTGGCGGTTCGACTCGGAGGAGGGCGCCGACAGGGCCGTCGGGACGCTCGAGGACCTGGCCCGCAAGCAGCTGATCACGGTCTACGACGCGGCCACGGTGTCCTGGCCGAAGGGGGCGAAGAAGCCCCGGACGCGCCAGCTGAACGACCTGGCGGCCTCGGGCGCGCTCGGTGGGGCCTTCTGGGGCCTGCTGTTCGGGCTGCTGTTCTTCGTGCCGCTGCTCGGTGTCGCGATCGGGGTGGCGGCGGGGGCGCTCACCGGCGCCCTCAGCGACGTCGGCATCGACGACGACTTCATCAAGCGGACCCGGGACGAGGTCACGCCGGGTACCTCGGCGCTGTTCGTGCTGACCTCCGGCGCGGTGCTGGACAAGGTCAGCGCGGCGTTCGAGGGCCAGGCCCCGCACCTGATGTTCACCAACCTGTCCACCGAGCAGGAGAAGACGCTGCGCGAGGCGTTCGCGGAGTAGACCGCGTGGACGCCTGGCCGCGAACGTGCGCGAGCCGCGTCGTGGATGACGCCCGGGTGCACCGCCTTCACTGCCGGTCGCCTGCGGTGTCCCGGCCGGTGCACGGACCGGTCGCGGCGGCGCGGGCGGCGAGAGCGGCGTAGGCGAGCACCTGCTCGACGTCGAGCGGCCGGCCCAGGAGCACGACGTGGTGGAAGACGGGGGCCGTGGCGGCGACGAGCACCGTCTGCCGGTCGGTGCCGGGAGCGGCCTCGCCGCGCTCGACGGCCCGGTCGACGACGACGGCGCAGCGGGCGTACCGGTCGTCCCAGAACGCCCGCAGGGCCGCGGCGGCCTGGGGCGAGCGGCCCGCCGCGGCGATGACGGCCGCGGTGACCGGGGGCTGCGCCACCAGTGCCGCGTGCACCTGCCGGTTCAGCTCGGCGAGGTCGCCGGCGAGCGTCCCGGTGTCGGGCGGGATCCAGCCGTCCTCACCCGCGTCGGCGAGGGCGTCGGCGAGCAGGCCACCGACGTCCGTCCAGCGCCGGTGGACCGTGGCCCGGTGCACGCCCGCGCGCGCGGCCACGGCGTCGACGGTCAGGGCGTCGATGCCGTGCTCGCCGAGCTCGGCGAGGGTGGCGTCGAGGACGGCCCGGCGCACCCGCGCGGTGCGGCCGCCGGGGCGCGGTCGGCCGGTCGCGCTCACCCGGACCGGCCGGTCCGGCCGCGCACGATGGACATCGTTCCCCCCGCTCGGTCAGTGCTGCTCGGTCAGGACACCGGCGTGCATCGTCCACCGGCGGGTGGTGGCGATGTCGGCGAGGAGCCGCTCGTCGTGCCCGGCCACCAGGAGCGCGCCCCGGTAGCCGGCCAGGGCGTCGACGAGGGCGTCGATGCTGGCCAGGTCCAGGTTGTTGGTGGGCTCGTCGAGCAGGAGCAGCTGCGGGGCCGGGTCGGCGAGCAGGAGCGCGGCCAGCGCGACGCGGAACCGCTCACCGCCCGACAGCGTCGACACCGGCCGGTCCACCGCGTCGCCGCGCACCAGGAACCTGGCCAAGCCCTCCCGCGCCACGTGCGGGTCGGCCCCCGACGCGCGGACGACGTCGAGCACGGTCCGCCGCGGGTCGATGTCCAGCCGCTGCGGCAGGTACCCGACCGGCACCGGTCCCACCGTGATCCCGCCGACCGACGCTCGCGCGTCCGCCGCCGCCGCGACCGCCCGGAGCAGCGTGGTCTTGCCCGAGCCGTTGGGGCCGGTCAGCGCGATCCGCTCGGGTCCGCGCACCACGAGCCCCGGGTCCGCCACCTCGAGCACCGTCCGCCGCGCCGGCACCGCGGTGGCGGGCAGGTCGACGCGGATGGGGCGGTCGTCGCGGACCGCGGCCTCGGCCGCGTCCAGGTGGGTGCGGGCGGCCACGACCCGATCGGCGTGCAGGTCGCGGTACTTGCCCGCCGACACCTGCGCGTCCCGCTTGCGCTGCTGCATGATGACCTTGGGCCGCCGCTTCCTGGCGTAGTCGGTGGCCGCGTACCGCTGGCGGCGCGCCAGCACGATCTGGGCCGCGGCCAGCTCGCGCCGCTGCCGGCGCAGGTCGGCCTCGGCCGCCCGGACCTGCCGCCGGGCCGCCTGCTGCTCCCGGTCGAGCGCGTCGGTGTACGCGCTGAACCCGCCGGTGAACGTGCGGATCACGCCGCCGCGCAGCTCGGCGATCCGGTCGACGTGCTCGAGCAGCTCGCGGTCGTGGCTGACGACGACGAGCGTGCCCGGCCAGTCGTCGACGGCGGCGGTCAGCAGGGCGCGGGCGTCGGCGTCCAGGTCGTTGGTGGGCTCGTCGAGCAGCGTGATCGCCGGCGGGTCGACAAGCAGCCCGACCAGCCGCGCGCGCACGGTCTCGCCGCCGGAGAGCCGCCCGACCGGTCTATCGAGGTCGTCGGGGAGCCCGAAGCGCCGCAGCAGCGTCACCGCGCGCTCCTCGACGTCCCAGTCGGCGCCGACCACGTCGAACAGCCGCGGCGAGGCGTCCCCGGCCTCGATCGCCGCCAGCGCCGAGCGGCGGGCGGTGATGCCGAGCAGGTCGGACACGGTGGCGCCGAGGTCGAGCGTGACGCCCTGGGCCAGCAGCCCCACGGGCGCGCCGACGCGGACGGTGCCCGCGGTCGGTGCCAGGGCCCCGGCCACCAGCGCCAGCAGCGTGGACTTGCCGGACCCGTTGTCGCCGACGAGCCCGGTGCGCCCGGGCTCGAACGTGACGTCGACGCCGTCGAGCACGGTGCTGCCGTCGGGCCAGGCGAAGGACAGGCCGTGGCAGACGATCGGATGGGTGGGCGCGGCGGACACGGGACCTCCGGCGGACGCGACGAACGGGGACGCGGGTGCCGGTCAGAGGTCCATGGCCGACACCCTACCACTAACGCGACTCCAGTCGCGTCTGTCCTGCCGCCGCCTGGCTGGACGGGAGCCCGCGCCCCTCCTGTCAGCGCGGGGACAGGGGGGTGAGGAACAGGCCCAGCAGGTGGTCGGGTGCCCCGGGCCCCTCGCTCTCGGCGGCGTAGCGGCTCAGCACCTCGCTGAGGTCGCGCTGCAGGTCCTTGGCCTTGTCGCGGGACAGCCGCAGGGGCGCCCAGTGGAACAGCACGGGGGGTGCCGCGTCGGCGAGCAGCGCGTCCGCCGACCAGCCCGGGTGATCGGGCACGAGGTCGAGCTCGACGGTGCCGCCGGGGCTGCGGTGCAGGCGCACGAGCCAGTCGCGCAGGCCGGAGCGGTCCGCGCCGGCGGCCAGCGCGTCCAGGAACGCCGTGCGGCCCGCGGCGTCGAGGATCTCGAACAGGCTGCGGGTGTCGGCCTCGGGGAGCAGGAGGACGGGGGCGCGGATCTCGGCGGCCGCCCGGTAGTAGGTCACCGCCCGCCCCCCGCGGGGTTGCGTGCGCGTGGCGGTGAGCAGGTCCTTTCCGGCGAGCGCCCGGACCCGGTAGGCCATCTGCTCGACCGCCACGCCGAGCTCCCGGGCGGCTTCGGCGGGGGCCAGCTCCCGGCCGACGAACGGTTCGAGGAAGCGGCGCTCCGCGGGCCGCACCAGCGCCTGCGCGGCAGCGGTCGTGCTGACCGTGGTCGTGCTGGTGGCGGCGGTGCTGGTGGCGGCGGCGCTCTCGGGGTCGGGCGGGCTACTGCAATCCGGCTCTGACACCTCCAGGAGGGTAGGCCCCACGCTGCCCGCCATGACCGCACCGCGGACCACCCCCCGATCCACGGCCGCCGCATGCGCCCCGCGCCCGACCCCGCTGTCCTGGCCGGTGGTCCTGGCGCTGCACCTGCTGCCCGGCGCTGCGCTGGTGTCCGTGTACGCGGTGGGTGGCCCGCTGCTCGCCGCGGCCGGCCTGCCGCCGGTCTGGGCTCTGCTCGGGGGTGTGCTGGTGGTGCTGGCCCCGATGGAGGCCGGGCTGCTGCGGGTGCTGCGCGGGCGCGACCGGGCGGCCGGTCGTGCGGTGCCCGCCCTGCTCTCCCTCGGCGGCCTCACCCGCCACGGCGCGATCGGCGCGGGTGTTGCGGTCCTGGCGGTCGCGCTGCTGCTGGCGGGGCTCGCCCTTCCCGTCGAGGACGCGCTGCGCGGGCTGCTCGACGGAGTCCTGCCCGGCTGGGCCACCGCCGGGCCCGGCGACCTCGCCGCGCATCCGCCCGCGGTGCGGGTGGTCACGCTGGTGCTGTGGCTGCTGGCGACCGTGGTCGTCGGTCCGCTGGTCGAGGAGGCGTGGTTCCGGGGGTACCTGCAGCCGCGGATCCCGGCCGCCCCGCTGCCCTCGGCGGTGATCGGGAGCCTGCTGTTCGCGGCGTACCACCTGTGGCAGCCCTACGCCGTGCCGACCGTGAGCGCCTTCGCGCTGCCGATCGCCCTGCTCGTGGCCCGCCGCGGGGCCACCGCCGTGGGCGCCGCGGTGCACGTGGTCGCGAACGCGATCGCGTTCGGCGGCCTGCTGGCCGGGCTCATCGTGCGGTGAGGGCGAGGACCGCGAGCGCGCCCGCATCGCGGGCCACCTCGACCTGGCGGGCGGCGGTCGCCGTGCAGGTCTCGAAGTCCCACGCGGCCGCGGCCGCCGCCGTGGCGAGCCGGCCCAGCGCAGGTCCTCCGTCCCGCCCATGAGCAGCAGCGCCCCGCCGGCCGACCGACGGGGCCTGGGGGGTCGCAGAAGGCCGGGACCTCGGTGAGCCCGGTGACCTCGCGGTCGGTCCACACGCCCGGCGGCTCGCGCAGGCGGGCACGGGCGGGATCGCCGGGTCGGAGCCGGTGGCCACCTCTCCCGGGCGCAGCAGGGTCTTCGACGGGATGCAGCCCCAGTAGGAGCACTCGCCACCGAGCAGTTCGCGCTCGACGACGGCGACGCGCAGGCCGCCCGCGGCGAGGGCCGCGGCGCAGTGCTCCCCGGGCGCCCCACCGCCGAGGACCACGACGTCGTAGTCGGTCGTCATCGCCGGGCCGCTTCCAGGAACGCCGACGCGTCGCGGTACGCCTGCTCCGGCGTCCGGCCCTGCCTGCGGGCCTCGATGAACGCCGCGTACCAGTCGGCCCGGTGGTGCTCGGGGGCCGTCGGCTCGTAGCGACCGTGCTGCTCCTCGGCCTCGCGCGGGAGCCCGGCCAGTGTCGTCGTGTCCACCGCGCCGTCCTCACTCACGGCCGGGCAGCCCGGTGGTGATCTCCTGCACGATCCAGCCGTCGCCGTCCGGGTCGTCGAACGACAGGAACGACGCGTAGGTCTGGCGGTCGGCGCTGGGACCGGGCTCCCGCCCGCTCGCACCCGCGGGCCGGAATCGCGCCCCCGACCGGGCCTCGTGGAAGACCTCGCCGACCTCGGCGCCGCGCTCCGCGAGCTCGGCCCGGGCGGCCTGGATGTCGTCGACGACGAGGTACCGGCCCCGCAGGGAACCGGGCGCCGCGGAGGTGACGCCGACGCCGAACTGGATCGAGCTCGCCGAGCCCGGCGGTGTCAGCTGCACGATGCGGAAGTCCTCGTCGGCGACGAAGTCCGCGTCCTCCCGCCAGCCCAGCGACTTGGAGAAATGCTCGGCCCGATCGACGTCGGAGACGGGTACGACGACGACCTCGAGTTCATGTCCACGGCCAGGACTCCTCGTCCTCGGGTGCGCCGGCGCTGATGTGCGCCGGTCCGACCACCCTGCCGGGGCGCAGGCTCCGTGGACCCGGGGAGAGTCCCTGGACCGGTACCCGGTATCTCGTGGTCGCGCGCCGCACCAGGGAGTCGGGCCGCACCACGTGGGCGGGCCGCCGCCAGCGGCATCCGGACGATCCGTCCGGAGCAGACCTATCGGGCGAGCGGTGGTGACGAGTACTCTGCTCGGTCTCGCGCGGGGCGAGGAGCGGCGTTCGTGGCGGTGTCCGGTCGGGCGCCCACCCGTCTGCGTGCGGTCCGGCGTCGGAGGAGGAGCGATGGCAGCCACAACGCGGGCGGAGGCGCCCGTCGCGATCGAGGGCGACGGGGTGGAGCTGCGCAGGCGCGACATCGGGGGCGGGATGAGCGTCGCCTTCGTGCACCTGCCCGCGGGGGCCGATCTGGCCCCGGCGCTGGTGGGGCTGCCCGGCGACCTCTGCCCGTGCCCGCACTGGGGCTACCTGCTCGGCGGCCGGGTGGAGATGCGCACGAAGGACGGTGCCGAGGTCTACGAGGCGGGTCAGGCGTTCTACTGGTCCCCGGGCCACGCGCCCAGGGCCCTGGAGGACACCGACTACGTCGACTTCTCACCGACGAGCGAGTTCGACGCGGTCATCGCCCACATCACCCGGGGGGCGGGTGCCGACGCCGGGTGATCAGGCGGTGACCGGCGCCTCCGCGTAGCCGTCGTCGATGCCGACGAACCGGACCCACGGGCCGTCGTGCGTGAGCGTCGGGCAGTGCCGGGCCAGTGCGGTCACCGCGGCCTCGGCGAGTGCGCGGGCGTGCCGCACACCGCCGCAGGTGTGGTAGCCCGAGCCCCAGCCGAGGTGCGCGGACGCGTCGCGGGTCGGGTCGAAGCGGTCCAGCGACGCGCGGTGCGGCCCGGGGAGGTCGCGGTTGGCCGCGGTCAACCACATCAGCACCTGCTCCCCGGGCTCGACGAGCACGTCCCCGAGGGTGAAGGCCTCCCGGGCGAACCGGGTGGCCTGCGGGAACGGGCTGCCCAGCCGGACGGCCTCCTCGACAGCGGCCCCCGCCCCGGCTGGGTCGGCCATCCCGGGCCACAGCCCGTGCTCGACGCTCAGCCCGGTCGCCAGCGTGATCGCCGTGGCGGTGGCCACGGCGCTGACCGAGAGCGCGTAGACGATCCCCCACGCCTCCCGTTCGGTGATCACCTGCCGATCCCGCAGGTCGCGGGCGGCCGCGGCGACGCCGCCGAGGCCCGGGCGGGCCATCAGCCCCCGGTAGTGCTCGTCCAGCTCGTCGGTGGTCGGGGGCGGCCACGTCGCGAACATCTCGCCCGCGGCCAGCTGGTCGCCGACGGCGAACCGGACGTCGGACTCCTCGACGCCGAGCCAGCCGGCCAGGTACTCCACGACGAGGGGCTCGGCGTAGTCCGCGTACACGTCGAAGGGCCGCCCGGCCAGCTGCGCGGCGTGCCGTCCGCAGGCGTCGCGGGCGTCGCGGTGCCGCTGCTCGACCGCCTCCGCGCCCATCCACGGGGCCATCGCCGAGCGCAGCGCCGCGTGCCGGCCGGGGCACCCGCCGATGGTCAGGCGGTCCGTCGCCCACACGAACGCGCTGACCGGGTGGACCCGCTGCCCCGGGCCGACCAGGTCGCTCACGTCCGAGGTCACCCTCCGCGAGTCGCGCAGCAGCGCGCGGACCGTGCGGTGGTCGTGGACGTGCACCGCGCCGTCCTCGCGGTGGGGGACGATCGTCGGGTCGTAGCTGCGCGCCGGCCGCGGCGCCGGGTTGCTGAGCACGGCCCACCTCCTCCCAGGGCGTCCCCACCCTAGGACCCGGTCGGTGGACCGGCCATCAGCGGCTACCCGAAGACCGCGACCATCGAGCGGGCGGCAACGCCCGAAGCGGTCGGACATCGGCCCCGCGACCGGTGGCCGACCGGCCCCGGGGTGAGCGGATCGGCCGGGTGAGAGCCGGGTGCGGGGCGCGGCCGGGGTGCACACTGTCGGCCGATGCTCGCGAGCTCGATGGAGGTGCGATGACCGCTGCGACGACGCCGCAGGTGCCGTCGTTGTGGGCGCCGCTGCGGGTCAAGGCGTTCCGGGCGATGTGGTTCGCGCAGCTGGGCAGCATGCTGGGCACCTGGATGCAGACCGTCGGCGCGCAGTGGGTGCTCGTCCAGACGCCCGACTCGACGGCACTGGTCGCGCTGGTCCAGGTGGCGGCGACGGTGCCCATGCTGCTGCTGGCGCTGCCCGCGGGCGCGCTCGCCGACATCATGGACCGCCGCCGCCTGCTCATCGGGGTGCAGCTGTTCCAGCTGGTCGTGGGCTCGGCGCTCAGCGCGCTGACCGCACTCGATCTGATGCCGCCCGCTCTGCTGCTGACGTTCACGTTCCTGCTCGGTTCGTGCCTGGCGCTGACGCTGCCGGCGTACCAGGCGTCGGTGCAGGACCTGGTGCCGCGCGAGCAGGTCCGGATGGTCGCCACGCTGGGCGGGGTCGCGGTGAACGGGGCCCGCGCGGTGGGCCCGGCGCTGGCCGGGCTGCTGCTCGCGCAGGTCGGCGCGTCCGTCGTGTTCGCCGTGACGGCCGTGGCCGCACTCGTCTTCGTCATGGTGCTGGTGTCCACCCGCCAGTCGACCGCCGCGGCGACGCTGCCGCCCGAACGGTTCGCCAGCGCGCTGCGGGCGGGTGGGCGCTACGTGCGCAACTCGCCGGTGGTGCGTCGGATGCTGCTGCGGGTGTTCCTGTTCGTGCTGCCGGGCGCGGTGATCTGGGCGCTGCTGCCGGTCGTGGCCGACCAGCTGCTCCAGTCGGGATCGACGGGGTTCGGGCTGCTGCTGGGCAGCCTCGGGTTCGGCGCGGTGCTGGGCGCGGCGGTGCTGCCGCGGGTGGCCGCGCGCCTGTCGGCCAACCAGGTGCTGGTTCTCTCGGCGGTGCTGTTCGCCGGCTCCTTGGTGGCCTGCGTGACGGTGCCGAGCCTGCCCGTGCTGGTGGTGCTGCTGGTCCCGGCGGGCGCGGCGTGGCTGTTCGTGCTGATGGGGATCACCGGGGCGCTGCAGGTGTTCCTGCCGGGCTGGGTGCGCGCCCGCGGCCTGTCGACGTTCAACGTCGTGTTCGCCGGGTCGCAGGCCGCGGGGTCGTTGGTGTGGGGGCTGACGGCCCAGTGGACCGGACTGGTCCCGACCTTCATCGCCGCGGCGGTGGTGATGCTGGCCGGGGCGGCGACCGTGCGGATCCGGCCGCTGCCCGACGTCGGGCACTGGAACCGCGCCGCGGTCGAGTACTGGCCCGAGCCCGCGCTGACCTACGAGCCGGACCCGCGGGAGGGGCCGGTGCTGGTGACCGTGCGCTACGTGGTGGCGCCCGAGCGGGAGGCGGAGTTCCGGGCGGCGATGGAGTCGGTCCGGCTCAGCCGCCTGCGGACCGGGGCGACGAGCTGCGCGCTCTACCGCGACGGCGCCGACCCGTCGGTGTTCCTGCTGGTGCAGCTCTACCCGACGTGGGAGGAGCACCTGCGCCAGCACACCGACCGGCTCACCGCCACCGACCAGGAGCGGGAGGAGCGGGCCAACGCCCTGGCCGTGGAGGAGCCCACCGGCACGCACTACTTCCCGGCCGACCCCCACCACCACCCCGACCGCTGACCCCTGCGCCGGGCACCGCCTCGGCCACTCCGGCGGCGGCGTCGACCCGGCTATCCGGTCGCGTCGCCGAACGCCGCCGCGTCGGCGCACCACAGCTGCGGCGAGGCCGGGTCGGGACCGGCGAGGAGGTACACCGACCCGCCCACCCGCACGGCGGCGGACACCGCTCCGGTGGGCCCTTCGACGGGCCGCACCGCTGTCCCGCTCCCGTCGCCGGTGACGACCTTCAGCCGGCCGCCGTCGGAGACGAACTGCTCCCACCCCTGCCCGCTCGGCAGCGGTGCGGGAAGCGGGTCGTCGTCGCCGACCCCGATCGGGGGCACGCCGGGGACCCGCGTCCAGGTGCCCGCGGTGGAGCGCCAGAGCGCCACCTCACCGTCGACGCGCCCGACGACGAGGCAGGTGCCCTCGGAGCATCGCGCCGCGACCGCCGTCCCCGCGCTCCCGGAGTCGGGCAGCGCGGTCCTGGTCCAGCCCTCGCCCCCGGCGTCGGAGCGCCAGACGACCGGCTGCTGGCCGTCCTCGGGGCCCAGCGCGTACTGCCAGCCGACCACCAGGATCCCCGGGCCGGAGCCGGTGGCGGCGGTGGGGAAGCCCAGCAGGTCCCCGGTGCTGGCCAGCGGGGTGCCCGTCGGGTCGTGGCGGGTCCAGGTGTCGTCGACGGCGGTCCAGAGCGCCACGTCGAGCCCGGCTCCGGTGCTCTGCCAGGTGCCGACCAGCGCAGGCCCGGACGGGGTCAGGGCGGCGCCCACGAGGTCGCCGGCCCCCCAGCCGCCGAACGTGCTGAACGCCTGGGCCTGCTCGCTGATCCCGGCGGGCCCGCCGGACCAGACGCTCCACCGGACGTTGCCGTGCGCCCCGCCGCGGTCGCCACCGATGCCCAGGACCCGCTCGCCGTCGGTGACCAGTGAGTACCAGGCGGCGGTGCGGCCGTACGGGCTCGCCGGTCGGGTGGGGATCTCGGTGACCCGGCCGTCCTGCGCCCGGCGCAGCACGCCGGGCAGGGTGGGCCCGTCGTCGCGGCGCACGCCGATCAGCAGGTCGTCGCCGGCCGCCGCGAGCACCTGCGGCCGCGCCCCGCCGGGCAGCTCGACCGCGACGAACCGGATCGGCTCGGGCTCGGCGGGGACCCGCCCGCAGCCGGCGGCGGCGCACAGCACCAGCGCGGCCGCGACGAGCGCCGCCCACCGTCGGGTCATCTCGGCTCCCTCCGCCCCCGGGAGCACCGACGGTCTCATGAGGACCCCCGGGGGAGGCAGGGGTGGCGCGGGTGTCCGTGCCGGTTCTGCACCTTGTAGCGGCGCGCGGCCGTGCGACGGAACCGCATTCGTCCTGGTCTTCCCGTCGGCGCTGCTGCGAGATCAGCGGTGGCCGACTTCCGGGGGGCAGATCGGCCTCGGCGCCGCGATGCACCTGCTCGGGTAGCTGATGCTCGTGTCGCGCCGGTACGACGGCGCCGAGTACTGGCGCCGGGCCGCCGCCGACGCCGGGGAGACCGACGCCGGCGACGGCCGGGCGATGTACAGCATCGGCGTGCTGCGGGCGCGCCGGGGGACCACGGCGAGGCCGATGCCTGGTACCGCCGGGCGGTGGCCGCGGGGTACCGCCCGCCGGGCTGGCCCCGGCCGCGGTGGGACCGGTGCGCCCGTGGGCAGCGCGGGTGTGCGCGTACCGGTGTCTTCCACGGGCGCGACGGTGGTGCTCCACTTCGAGGAGGCCCGCCGGTGAGGCGGTACCCGTCCCGGTGCGACGCTACGGACCGCCGACGATCTCGGCGACGACGCGCCGGGTGACGGGCGCCCCGCCGGGCGCGGCCCGCAGGACGGGACCGGCGATCGCGTCGAGCTCCAGCACGGCGCCGGCCAGCGCGTCCTTCAGCATCGAGGACCGCATGCCAGCGGGCAGGCCCGCCAGCCGACCCGCGACCGCGCGGGGGTCGACCGCGGCGCCGCCCGCGGCCGCGGCGGCGGCGGTCTCGTCGACCAGCGCGGCGAGCAGGTCGGGATCGGCCTCCCGGGCCGGGCCCAGCGCCGCGCGGGCCCGGGTGGTGAGCAGCGCGAAGGGGGCCAGGAAGGACAGCTTGCGCCAGAGCAGGGTGGCCTCGTCGGGTGCGGAGGTGTCGACGTCGAGGCCCGCGCCGCGCAGCAGGTCGGCCGGCACGACGGCGGCCGCGGGGTGGCCGGTGGCGACCGCGTAGTCGGCGAACGGCGACACGTGCTCGATCACCCCGGGACCCACCCGCGTCGCCTCGACCGCCACCGTCATCGGGACGACCGCGGACCGCGGGAACCACGCGCGCAGCAGCGGCACGTGGTCGATCCCGTTGAGCAGGGGGACGACCACGGCGCCCTCCACCAGCGACGCCGGCACCCGGCCCAGCGCGGCGAGCAGGTCGGGCGCCTTGACCGCCACGACGAGGACGTCGACGGGTGCGGTGAGCCAGGGCCGGGCCGGGACCGCGACCCGCCGCTCGCCGAACCGGGCGCTGCGCAGGGTCAGCCCCTCGACGTTGATCGCCGTGCTGGTGCGGTCCGAGGCCAGCAGGACGACGTCGTGGCCGGCCCCGGCGAGCAGGACGCCGAGCATGCCGCCCACCGCGCCGACCCCGAGGATCGCGACCCTGCGCGGGGCAGCGTGCTCCGCCCCCGGTCCGGCCATCAGCCGACCCGTCCGGCGGCGGCGATCGAGGCCGTCCAGGCGTCGTTCACGCGTACTGGGTGCATGATCACATCGTGCACCGTCCAGCGCTCGCAGCGGGTCGGCGAGGCGCACTGCTCGGCGTCGAAGCGGGCCAGGATGTCGGCGAGCCGTCGCCGCCGGCGCAGGAGGGAAGCCGCGGGATCCACGATCGGTCCCTCGGCGCGCGGCACCGGGGTGCCGTCGTATCGCGGGGTGAGCAGCACGGCACCGGACCGTACCCCGTGCCGGGGGCCGCGCAGTGGCCGCTCGTCGCACCGCTGCCGGTACGCCGGACGGCGGTGCGCTGATCGCGCCGGCTCCCTAGCCTGTGCCGGAGCGGTGCCATGTCGAGAGATCTTCGGGGTCTGGGCCTGCGCGGCCGGCACCGCGAGTGCGAGTGCTCGATCGCGTGGTGTCGGACGCGCGCGCGGGACGCCTCGCCGTCCTGGTGCTGCACGGCGAGGCGGGGGTCGGCAAGACCGCCCTGCTGGGACACCTGCTGGAGCGCGCGACGGGCCGCCGCCCGCGTCGTGGAACACCTTGCCGACGCCGGGACCGCGGCCGACGAGCTCCTCGCGGGCCGCCTCGACGTCGCCCACAGTGAGCGGCAAGGCCACTGTCGCGCTTCCGCGGGCCCGTCGCGCCCGCGGGACCCACGGGTCAGCGCTCCCCGGTGGCCGGGGGGTCGAGGAGGCGGCGCACCCCGGCCCGCGCGAGCAGCAGGACGACGATCAGCGCGGTCACCGGGACGAAGCCGCCGAGGCTGACGCGGGCTCCGAAGACGAGGTCGACGGCCTGCAGGACGAGGAACTTGCTGCCGAGGAGCACCCCCCACAGCACGAGCCCGGCTCCGACCTTGCCGACCGCGCTCGCCGCGGCCCGGAACCGGGCCTTCGCCCGGTCCTTCACCACCAGGACGACGTCGAGGACCACCTTGAGCAGGACGGCGGTCAGCAGCGTCAGCGTTTACGTCTCGCTGAGCACCTGCGGCAGGTACTCGACGAACAGGTTCAGCACCACGACGTAGACGAAGACGTCGACGACCGACGCGCTGAGCCGCGTCCCCCGAGCCGGCGGCGGGTCCTGGCCGGACGCGGCGTCGCCCCCGGCGCTGCGGGGGACCGGCGCGCCCCGCACGCGCCGGTGCGGTCCTGGCTCCCGTGCCCCCATGTGCGACCGGCCTCCTCCCGGAGCGCCGGTGCGCTCCCGCGTGGCGGACTGTCCCGCACGGGGCGACGCCCGCGCGTCCTCCGCGGCGGATGAGAACCCACCAGGGCGTGCTGCGCGGTCCACCGCGGTCGGTCGCGCCGCGTGCTCAGTCCGCCGCGGCCGGCACGGCCCGCGGACCGAAGGTCTGCCGGTAGCGGGTGGGCGGCACGCCGTAGGTGCCGGTGAACCGCATCCGCAGGTTGGTGGCCGTGCCCAGGCCGACCCTGCGGGCGATGGCGTGCACGGTCAGGTCGGTGGACTCGAGCAGCTCGGCCGCGGTGTCCAGGCGCAGGCGCTGCAGCCAGGCCTGCGGCGACCGGCCGGTCAGGTCGTGGAACTGGCGGTTCAGGGTGCGCGCGCTGATCCCCGCGTGGTCGGCCATGCCCGTCACCGTGGCGTCGGCGATGTTGCGCCGCGCCCAGTCCAGGACGTCGCGGCGGGGCTGCGCGGCGGGGCCCGCGGCGGGCCGGGAGTACTGGGCCTGGCCGCCGTCGCGGTGCGGCGGGGTGACGGTGCGGCGGGCGACCTCGTTCGCGACGGCCGCCCCGAGGTCCCGGCGGACCAGTTCGAGGCACATGTCCAGGCCGGCCGCGCTGCCCGCGGAGGTCCACACGTCGTCGCAGACGTAGAGGACCGCCGGGTCCACGGTGACGGCGGGGTGGCGGCGGGCGAGCTCGTCGGCGTGCATCCAGTGGGTGGTGGCGCGGCGCCCGTCGAGCAGGCCGGCCTCGGCGAGCACGAAGCTGCCCGAGCAGATGGCCGCGATCCGGGCCCCGCGCTGGTGCGCCGCGCGGAGCGCGCCGAGCAGCGCCTCGGGGGCCCGGCCGTGGATCTGCGCGCAGGCCGGGACGATCACGGTGTCGGCGCCGCGCAGGGCGGGCAGGCCCGCGCCGCCGGGGACGCTGATGCCGTGCTCGATCCGGGTGTCGGCCCCGTCGACGCCGACGATGGCGAACTCGTACCAGTCCGGGGTGATGTCGCTGCGGTCGGTGCCGAAGACCTGCGCCGCGATGGCCAGTTCGAACAGCGGGACCCCGGGGGAGGCCACGAGCACGACGCGGTGGCGCCGTCGGACGTCCGATTCCTTGCGCACGGGGGCGATTCTGCCACCTACGGCGGCCGGGGCCCGCGCACCAGGCTCGCGGTGGTGAACACGAAGCAGCCCGCCCGCCTCGTCCGCCACATCGGTCTCGGGCACGGGGTCGCCCTCTACGTCAGCGCCGTGCTCGGGGCCGGAGTGCTGGTGCTGCCCGGTCAGGTCGCCTCGATGGCCGGGCCGGCGTCCCTGCTGTCCTGGGTCTTCGCCTGCGTGATGGGCGTCCCGCTGGCCTGGATGTTCGCCGCGCTCGCCCGCCGCCACCCCGACGCCGGGGGAGTGGCCACCTACGTCGGGCGGGCGTTCGGGCCCGCGGTCGGCGGCCTCACCGGCTGGCTGTACTTCGCGGCCGGGTCCGTCGGCCAGACGGTGGTGCCGCTGACCGGCGGCTACTACGTCGCCGACGCCCTGGGCCTCGGGCCGGGCGGGGCGTTCGCCGTCGCGGGCGCCATCCTCGCCGCCGCGGTCGCCGCCAACCTGGCCGGGGCGAGGGTCAGCAGCCGCGCCCAGGTCGTGCTGGCCACCGGCGTCGCCACCGCGCTGGTGGTGGCGATCCTCGCCGCGGCGCCGCGGATGTCGGTGGACCGGTTGACGCCGTTCGCCCCGCACGGGTTCGCGGCGGTCGGGGCGGGGGTCATCGTGCTCTTCTTCGCGTTCGCCGGCTGGGAGGCCGTCGGGCACCTGGCGGGCGAGTTCCGCGACCCGGACCGCGACCTGCCCCGGGCCGTGGCCGCGACCGTGGCGATCGTGACCGTCCTGCACCTCGGGGTGGCGGCCGCGGTCGTGCTCACCGGGACCTACGGGAGCGAGCGGGTCGACCACGTCGCGATCGGGCTGCTGCTGCGGGGCGCGCTGGGCGGGGCGGCCGCCCCGGTCGCGGCGGTCGTCGCCGTCGTCATCAGCCTGGGCACGACCAGCGCCTTCATCGCCGGCGTCTCCCGGCTCGGCCTCAGCCTCGCCGAGCAGGGCTGGCTGCCCCGCCCGGTCGCCCGGATCCACCGCACCGGCGTGCCGGTCGGCGGCATCGTCGCCGTCGGGCTCGTGGCCGCCGGTGGGCTGGCGCTGGCGGCCGCGCTGGGCTGGGGCACCGAGACGCTCGTGGTCACGCCGTCGACGCTCGTCGTCGCCGTGTACCTGCTCGCCGCCGCCGCGGGCGCGCGCCTGCTGCGCGGCGCACCGCGCTTCTGCGCCGTCGCCACGATCGTGCTCACCGCGCTGGTGGTGCCGACGGCGGCCGAGAACGTGCTGATCCCGGTGGTGGTCGTGGTGCTCGCGGTGGCGTGCCGCTGGGTCGTGGCGCGCGCGGCGACGGACCGGGTCTGATCGTCGAAGGTCGGCCTTGCCCTGCGATGAGTGCTGCGATATTTTGCATATCGCACCGAGTGGACGGCTCGCCCGGCCGGGAGCGGCACGCCGGCGGCGCCGACGGCGCGGCCGCGTCCTGCTCGATCCGCACTCTCATCCGCGCTCTCCGCAGGGAGGAACCGCCATGGGCCGCATCACGGTCGGCACCGAGAACAGCACCGACATCGAGATCTACTACGAGGACCACGGGGCCGGGCAGCCGGTGGTGCTGATCCACGGCTACCCCCTCGACGGGCACAGCTGGGAGCTGCAGGCGCGCGAGCTGCTGGCGGCCGGCTACCGGGTCATCACCTACGACCGGCGCGGGTTCGGCCGGTCGAGCAAGGTCGCCGTCGGCTACGACTACGACACCTTCGCCGCCGACCTGCACCAGCTGCTCGTCCACCTGGACCTGCGCGACGTGGTCCTGGTCGGGTTCTCGATGGGCACCGGCGAGCTCGCGCGCTACGTGCGCAACCACGGCCACGAGCGGATCGCCAAGCTCGCGTTCCTGGCGTCGGTCGAACCGTTCCTGGTGCGGACCGACGACAACCCCGGCGGGCTGCCGCGGGAGAACTTCGAGGCCAGCATCGCGGCCGCGCGCGCCGACCGGTACGCCTTCTTCACCCAGTTCTACAAGGACTTCTACAACCTCGACGAGACGCTGGGCACGCGCGTCAGCGAGGACGTCGTGCGGGCGAACTGGAACACCGCGTCCACCTCCGCCCCGACCGCGGCCTGGGCGGTCATACCCGCCTGGATCGAGGACTTCCGCCCGGACGTCGCGGCCGTGCGCGCCTCGGGCAAGCCGGCGTTGATCGTGCACGGGACGAAGGACAACCTGCTCCCGATCGAGGTGACGGGGCGCCCGTTCCACGCGGCCTTCCCGGAGGCCGACTACGTGGAGATCGACGGCGCGCCGCACGGTCTGCTGTGGACCCACGCCGACGAGGTCAACGACCTGCTCACCCGGTTCGTCGCGAAGTAGGGGCGGCGCCGGCCGGGGGCGCGTGGCGCGGGGCGGCTCAGCCGGCGGGTGCGTACGGGTCGAGGGCCAGCCAGTTGCGCCGGATCTCCACGGCGGCCGCCTCGGCGTCGCCGGCCTCGGCGAGGGCGATCACCCGGGCGTGCTGCGCGACCGAGTCCCGTCCGCCCACCGACCCGAACCGGATGCGTTCGACGCGGCGGAGCACCGGCGTGTACTGGTCGAGCACCGCCCGCATCGCCGCGTTCCCGGCCCGGTCGACCGGAACCCGGTGGAACGCGTCGTCGGCCGCGATCGCGGCGACGACGTCGCCGGTGCGCAGGGCGGCGGCGAAGGCGTCGTTCGCCGCCCGCATGGCGGCCAGGTCCGACCCGGTCAGCAGCGGCACCGCGGTGCGCACCGCGAGCTCGTTCATCGCGGCGGTCACCGCCTGGGCATCGGCCACGGTGCGGGGGTCGATCGGGCTCACGATCGTGTAGCGCCCGGGCTTGGTCTCCACCAGGCCCGCGGCCTCGAGCCGGGCCAGCGCCTCCCGGATCGGGGTCCGGCTGACCCCGAGCCAGCTGCTCAGCTCGCCGTCGAGGAGGCGCTCGCCGGGCTGGAGGGTGCCGTCGATGATCGCGTCGCGGATGCGCACGAACACGCTGTCGCGCAGCAGCCGGCGCCCTTCGGACGCGCCCGCGACGGGAACAGGCATACCCCATCATGCACCGCCGACCCGGCCGCGAGGGCGCCGACCCGCTCACCACCAGCCACGATCCCCGCCGAGGCGCACCCGACCGCGATGCGCCACCCACGAAACGAGGAACCATGCCCCTTGCCGACTTCGACCGGTACCCGCTCACGTTCGGCCCGAGTCCGGTCCACCCGCTGGAGCGGCTGAGCCGCCACCTGGGCGGGCCGCGGATCTGGGCCAAGCGCGAGGACTGCAACTCCGGGCTCGCTTACGGCGGCAACAAGACCCGCAAGCTGGAGTACATCGTCCCCGACGCCATCGCCCAGGGCGCCGACACGCTCGTCTCCATCGGTGGCTACCAGTCGAACCACACCCGTCAGGTCGCCGCCGTCGCCGCCAGGCTGGGGATGAAGGCGCGGCTGGTGCAGGAGCGCTGGGTCGACTGGCCCGACGTCGTCAACGACAAGGTCGGCAACATCCTGCTGTCCCGGATCATGGGCGCCGACGTGCGCCTCGACCCGGCCGGGTTCGGCATCGGGATCAAGGACTCGTGGGAGACCGCGCTCGAGGAGGTCCGCGCCTCCGGAGGGGTGCCCTACGGCATCCCCGCCGGCGCCTCGGAGCACCGCCTCGGCGGCCTCGGGTTCGCCGGCTGGGCGGACGAGGTGGCGCGCCAGGAGCGGGAGCTGGGGGTCTTCTTCGACACCGTCGTCGTCTGCACCGTCACCGGCTCGACGCACGCCGGCATGATCGCCGGCTTCGCCGGGCAGGACCGCCCGCGCCGCGTGCTCGGCATCGACGCCTCCGCGACGATCGACCAGACCCGGGAGCAGGTCGCGCGCATCGCCCGGCACACCGCGGACCTCATCGGCCTGGACCGCCCGCTGCGCGACGACGAGATCACGGTGCTCGAGGGCTGGGCGGGCGAGCGCTACGGCATCCCGGTCGCCTCCACGATCGAGGCGATCCGGCTGACCGGGCGGCTCGAAGGGATGATCATCGACCCGGTCTACGAGGGCAAGTCGATGGCCGGGCTCATCGACCTGGTCACCACGGGGGAGATCCCGCCGGACTCCACCGTCCTGTACGCGCACCTCGGCGGGCAACCGGCGCTCAACGCCTACGCCGGAGCGTTCGGCTGACCGGGGAACGGGTCCGGGCCGGCGCGCGGGTGCGCGCCGGCCCGGACGGTCGTGCGGCCTGGTCCCAGGTGGTCGGGCGGTCAGCACCACCCCGGCTCGGCGGAGCCGAGGTCGACGGCGAGCGCGGGCACCAGGCCCTCCATCGGGCCCCACGTGTCGTCCTCGAAGCGCACCGACAGCCAGTCGCCGGTGGCGTAGCAGGCGGAGAGGGGGGCGCGGTCGACCGTGTAGGTGAGCGCCGTGTCGCCGCGCCGCAGGTCACCCGGGTCCAGCACCGGCTCCCGGCACCCGAACGAGCCGAAGTAGCAGGGGTAGTCGTCGAGGGCGTTCCTGGGCAGCACCGGCACGCCCCCTCGGCTGAAGGTCCCGCGGACCTCGTCGCCGAACAGCGTGGGCACGGCTGACGCCGTGGCTGGGGCCGCGGGCTGCGCGCGGCCGGATTCGGCGGCCGCCGGCGCCGCCGTGGTGAGCAGGAGCGTGGCCGCCACGGCGCCGATCGTCGCCCACAGCTGTGCACGTCGCATTGTGTGTCTCCCCGAAGAAAGCGGCACCTCCCCAGGTGCCCGCTCCAGACGCGGCGGGTGTTGCGCAGATCCCCGATTCGCCGCGGAGCCGCTTTTCCGCAGCGGCATCTTCCCGGAATCACGGCGGCCGGGCCTCGCCGGGTTCATTCCCGGGTCGGCGCGGCGTCTTTGCGACAGCCTGGGCCCGAAGTCGAACGATGACCCGTTTTCGCACGTCAGGGGCGCGATGTGGGCAAGTGGCCCCACGGGCGTCGTGGAGGGTGTTAACCTCCTTGGGGGCCGCGTGAGGACATTTTCGGCACATCGGAGCCGTGTGGCAGCAAAGTAGTCGCGCATTCGTGCGCCATCGTTCCGGACCGCATTGATTCGACCTCGGACGTCGTCGGAGTGTGGTATCGGCGGCCGTCGCCCGGACCCCCGGCGGGTGCCTGAGTCCGTCCGGCGGGGCACCGGTGGGGTCGGGCTCGGCCTCGCCGGCCTCGCCGACGGCTCGCGTCCGGAGGTCGAGGCCGACCTGCGGCTGCGGGTGACGACCGAGCGCGGCGAGTGCACCTCGGCGCACCTCACCGGCCGCGGCCGGGAGCTGCGGGTGGACGTCGAGCGGCCGGCGGTGCTGCTGGCCGCGGTCGACCGGCGCGACGTCGGCCAGGTCGCCGACCTGCTGGCCGCGTCCGGGGTCACGGTGCGCGTGGTGGGACCGGACGGGCCGGCGGCGACCGTCGGCGCGGGCGCGTCCAGCCGGCTCGGCCGGGTGGTGACCGGCAGCCGCAACGTCGCGCCGGTGCCGCGGGCCGCGGCCTCGCTGGCGCTGAGCACCCCGGCGGCCCGCCGGGGGCTCGGGCTGCTGGTGCTCGCGGTGCCGGCCGCGGTGCTGCGCCGCCGACGCTGACCGGTCAGACGTGCGCCAGAGCGCGCACGAGCCGCTCGATGTCGTCGTCGGTGGTGTGCAGGTGGGGGGCGATGCGCAGGGACCGGCCGCGGACGGAGGCGAAGCAGTTCGCGGCGGTCAGCGCGGGCAGGACGGCCTCGCGGCGGTCGTCGGGCACGGCCAGACCGAGCATGTGCGGCCCGCGGTCGGCCTGACCGGCCGCGGCGAGGCCGAGCTCGGCGGCGCGGGCGCCGATGGTCGCGGTGACAGCGGCCAGCTCGGCGGCGACGTGCCCGACGCCCCACGCGGTGATCTGCTCCAGGGCGGCGACGGCCATCGGGACCAGCTCGAACCCGGTGCGCTGGCCGACGTCGAAGCGGCGCGCGCCGGGCTGGTACTCGTCGCGGTAGTCCACGAGGCGGGCGAAGTCGCGCGATCCGGCCCGGTTGATCCAGTTCTGCTCCACCGGATCGCCGCCGCGGTGCTCCGGGGCCACGTAGAGGTAGCCGAGCCCGAAGGGGCCGAGCAGCCACTTGTAGCCGACGCCGACCACGAAGTCGGGGCGGAGCTCGCCGACGTCGAAGGGCATGGCGCCGATGGACTGGCTGCCGTCGACGACGAGCCGGGCTCCGACGGCACGGGCGCGAGCGGCGACGGCCGGCAGGTCGACCAGCGACCCGTCGGTCCAGTGCACGTTGGGCACGCTCGCCACGGCGACGTCCTCGTCGAGGGCGTCGAGGACGGCGTCGGTCCACGTCCGATCGGGCGCCCGCTCGACCGTGACGACCCGGGCGCCGGTGGCGCGGGCGGCCGCCCGCCAGGTGTAGACGCCGGAGGGGTACTCCTGGGCGAGCACCAGGATGCGGTCGCCGGGGCCGAGCGCGGTGTTGCGGGCGGCGACCGCGAAGCCGTAGCTGGTCGCCGGGACCACGGCGATCGCGTCGCTGTCGGCGCCGATGAGGGCGGCGAACAGCCCGCGCAGCCGTTCGACGTCGGTGAACCAGTCGTCGGGGCCGATCGTCCACGGCTGCCCGCGGCGGCGCAGCGCGGCCTCGCCCGCCTCCCGCACGCGGTGCAGGTGCGGTGAGAGGTTCGCGGTGTTGAAGTAGGCGATCCCGGCCGGGACGTCGAAGAGTGCCCGCGCCGAGCCCGGTGCGCGGCGATCACCGAGGGCCGGATCGGCGGCGGGTGCGCCCGCGGTGCTGCTGGGGTGTCGGTCCACGTCGGCAGCATGCCCGCCGGGCGGCGCGGGCGCCCTCGTGCTCGGAAAGCACATGCGGCTTCTGCTTCGCGGATCGCAAGTGCGTCGCCGATGGAGGCGGGGGGGGGGGGGGGGCGGCGCCCCCCCCCCGCGCCGCGCCCCCCCCCCCCCCCCCCCCCCCCCCGCGGGGCCCGGGGGGGGCGCGG
>NZ_JAGSOV010000071.1 GCF_023898865.1 Pseudonocardia humida | reverse complement strand
TCACTGGGGGGGTGGGGGGGGGGGCCCCCGGGGGGGGGCCGGGGGGGGGGGGGGGGGGCGGCGGGCGCCCCCCCGACCCGTCGTCAGCTCCCCGCCGCCGCCACGGGCCCGCCGAGGGTTCCGAGGTGGTCCACGTGGTCGGCCGGGACGACCGCCGAGTAGATCGCCGTCCAGCAGCCGGGGCAGCAGTACTGGCGGAACACCACGGGCGCGTCGACGTAGTCGGCCGGATCGGTCAGGATCTGCGGACCGGCGCCCGTGGTGGGGCCCTCGTACTCGCCGAGGGCGAGGCCGTCGCCGTCGCCGAGCCGCTCGCCGCAGTGCCGGCAGGCGACGGCGGTCCCGCCGGCCTCGCCCACCTCGACGAGGTTGTCGTCGAGGCGACGGCCCGAGGTGACGTCGACCTTCGTCCCGCCGGAGCCCGACGCGGACCGGGCGCGGCGGGCGGCGCGCCGACGGTCCCGCTCGGCCGCGGTGGCGGCCTCGTCGACGGTGCCACCGCTGAGGACGACCCCGTAGACGTCGCGCGCCGCCGCCGCGGTGATCTTCTCCTCGCGCAGGTCGCGGGCCACGGCGGCGATCTCGCGGCGCAGCGGGTCGCCGTAGCCGCCGCCACCCTGCCAGGTCATGGCGAGCACCTCGCCCGGGGCGAGGTGGCTGGTGGCGTAGTTCTGGCCGATCTCGAGGGTGTCGCTGACCTCGGCGAGGGTGGTCGGCATCGTCCCGGCGGCGAGCAGTTCGGCGACGCGGCTGTGCCGGGCGACGACGTCCAGGCCGCTGTTGCCGGGGTGGCCGCCCGACAGGCCGGCGTTCTGGGCGACGGCCTTGCCCGCCGAGGCGAGGACCAGGCCCATCGGCAGCGAGGTGCCGTGCGGGGTGATCGCGACCGACGCCCCGACGCCGCCGCGGTGGCGGCCCGGCCCGCCGGAGTCGGGCTCCTCCCGCCGCCACAGGGTCAGCAGCGGGTAGAGGAACTCGGTCATCTCCACGTCCGGGATGCGGCCCATGGGGATGCAGAACAGCCCGCCGGTGTCGATGCCGTCGGCGTGCGGGCGCGCCCCGTACCCGCCGGCCATGGGCTCCATGATGATGTTGAGGAACGGGACCGGCTGCTCGCCGCGCTCGTCGAGGCCCGCGACGACCGCGGTGTCCCAGGTGCCGCAGCAGGTGGCCTGGACGTCCTTGCCCAGCTCCAGCGACCGGTCGAGCATCCGGGACAGGCACTCGGCGACCAGGCTGCCGGTCAGCCAGGCCGGCCCGATCGGGCCGCGGCCGACGGCGGCGGGGAAGGTGGCGTTGTTGAGCGTGCCCTCCTCGGAGACCAGGTCGAAGCAGCGCATCAGCCCGCCCGCCGACCACGGGATGTCGCCGGCGAGGATCGGCAGCAGCGCGAGCATCACCCCGCCCCGCATCCCGCCGTAGGTGCAGTTGACCACCCCGGCCTGGGGATCGGTCCCGGTGAAGTCGAACGTCAGGTGGTCGCCGGTCTTCGTGGTCGTCACGGTGATCTTGTGCAGGCCGCGGTCGCCCTCGTGCGACTGGTCCTGGTAGCCGGTGGCGCTCCACGAGCCGTCGGGCAGGCTCGCCAGCTTCTCGCGCAGCCTGCGCTCGGCGTCGCCCATCATCCGCTTCATGACGGCCTTGACCGTGTCGGCGCCGTACTGGGCGATGAGCGCGAGGATGCGCTCGCGGCCGACGTTGTTCGCGCCGACCTTGGCCCGCAGGTCGAGCCCGACCAGCATGGGGACCCGCGAGCGGCGCACCCAGACGTCGGCGACGTCGCGCTGCAGCGTGAAGTCGCGCACGACCTTGATCGGCGGGGTGGGCAGCGACTCGGAGAACACGTCCTGGGCCGCGGGGGAGAACGAGCCCAGCCCGACGCCGCCCAGGTCGGGCTCGTGGCAGATCGCGCTGGTCCAGGCGAAGAGCTTCCCCTCGTGGAAGACCGGCTGGTAGACCATCGTGTCGTTCTGGTGCAGCCCGCCGCCCACCCACGGGTCGTTGGTGAGGAACATGTCGCCCTCGGCGATGCCGGGGTTGGCGGCGCGGTGCCGCAGCGTCCAGTAGATCGCCAGGTCGACGGCGCCGACGAGCATCGTGTTGTACAGCCCGACCTGCACCTCCTGGCCCAGCTCGTCGCTGATCGCGAAGTCGAAGTCGTTGGCGTCGGTGACGATCGGCGAGCCGGACATGCGCTTGAGCGCCTCGCCCATCTCGTCGGTGACCGACCACAGGCGATGCCGGACGACCTCGTAGGTGAGCGGGTCGAGCCCGTCGACCTGCTCCTGGGTGACGGTGTGGGTGGCCAGCGACGCGGGCAGCGAGCGGGCCAGCTCGTCGGGGTCGACGGCGCGGCTCGAGAACACCTCGGAGCCGGGGATCGGCATGGTCATGACGCGCTCCCGACGGTGCTGCGGATGGTGAGGTTGCCCAGGTGGTCGACGGTGGCGGTGGTGCCGCCCGGGACGACGACGGTCGTCGTGGGCACCTCGACGATCGCCGGTCCGGTGAGGACGTGGCCCGCGCGCAGCTCCCGGTAGTCGTAGACCGGGGTCTCGACGAAGCCCGCCGCGGCGTCGAGGCAGACCGGGCGGCTGCCGGTCCGCGCGTCGGCCGGATCGGCCGAGGCCGCGACCGGGATCTCCGGGAACCGCGGCGAGAACGGCAGGATCCCGGTGCCGCGCACCCGGAAGGTGATGGCCTGGATGCCGGCCTCGCGGAACCCGGCGCCTGCGCCGTAGAGCGCCGCGTAGCGCTCCTCGAACGCGGCCGCGGCCGCCTCGACCGCGGCCGCGTCGAGCGGCCCGTCCACCACCGGCGCGGTGACCTCGGCGAGCTGCATCGCGTACCGCATGTCGATCTCGCGGTGCAGCTCGACGGATGTGAACGCGACGCCCTGGCGGTCGAGCCCCTCGCGGACGCGCTCCTCGAGGTCGGCGAAGTTGCGTTCGGCCCGGCGCGGATCGAACGGGACGAACGTCGGATCGGACAGCTCGGCGGCCAGCACGATGTCGGAGGACGCGAGCCCGTACGCCGAGAACGCCGACGCCACCGGCCCGAGCGGGACGACCACCTCGGCCACGCCGACCTCGGCGGCGTAGCGGGCGCAGTGCGCGGGGCCGGCGCCGCCGAAGGCGTAGAGGACGAACCCGCGCGGGTCGTGCCCGGCCTCGACGACCGACTTGCGCAGCAGGTCGCCGGTCTGGGCGTTCTGCACGGCGTGGATGGCCGCGGCCGCGTCCTCGACCGAGAGCCCGAGCGGCTTGGCGATCTGGGTGTCGATGGCCTGGCGGGCCAGCTCCAGCGACAGCGGCTTGCGCCCGCCGAGCAACCCGCGCTCGGGCAGGATGCCCAGCACCAGGTTGGCGTCGGTGTTGGTCGGCTCGGTGCCGCCCTGGCCGTAGCAGGCCGGGCCGGGGACGGCCTGCGCGCTGCGCGGCCCGATCCGCAGGTTGCCGCCCGCGTCGAGCCACGCGACGGCGCCTCCGCCGGAGCCGATCGCGTCGACCCGCAGCGTGGGGACGTTGATCGGGTGGTGGTTGATCACCGTCGTGGTGTCGCGCACCGGCTCGCCGTCGACGACGAGCCCGGCGAGGAACGTGGTGCCGCCGACGTCGGTGGAGATGATGTTCCGGTCGCCGAGCTGGCGGCCCAGGGCCACCGCGCCGACCACGCCGCCGGTGAGCACGGAACCGACGGTGCTGATCGCCGCCGACGGCGCCTGCGCGGCCAGCACCGCGCCACCGTTGCTCTGCATCACCAGCAGCGGCCCGGCGAGCCGCCGCTCGCGCAGCGCGTCCTCCAGCGAGGTGAGGTAGTCGCGCAGGCCGGGGCCGATCTGCGTACTCATGATCGTCGTGGCGTTGCGGGCGAACTCCCGGATCCGCGGGCTGACCTCGCTCGACAGCGCGACGAAGACGTCGGCGTCCTGCTCGGCGACCAGCTCGCGCAGGCGCCGCTCGTGCGAGGGGTTGCGGAAGGACCACAGCAGCGACACGGCGATGGCGCGCACGCCGTCGTCGAGCAGCGCGCGGATCGAGGCCCTCGCCTGCTCCTCGTCGAGGGCGACGATCACGGTGCCGTCGCGGTCGACGCGTTCGGTGACCTCCAGCGCGTGCCGCTTGGGCAGCAGGTGGTGGTCCTTGTCCTGGGCGAGCACGTGCTGCAGCTCGTGCGGGGCGCGCCCGAGGTAGCGGCCCTCGACGTTCATGATGAAGATCGAGTCGCGGTGGCCTCGTGTGGTCAGGAAGCCGACCGCCGGAACGTTGCCCGTGACCAGCGCGTTCAGCGACGACGTCGTGCCGTGGGCGATGTGGTGGGTGTCGGCGAGCATCTCGGGCATGGTCCGGCCGATCTGCTCGGCCAGCAGTTCGAGCACGTCGAGCACCCCGCGCGAGTAGTCCGGGGGCGTGGACGGCGACTTCGCGGCGACGACCGTGCCGGCGTCGTCGTCGAGGACGGCGTCGGTGAACGTGCCGCCCACGTCCACGCCGATGACAAAGGTCATGACTCACGCTCCTTCGCGGGAGGCGGCCGCAGTGAGCTGCTGGCCTGACGGTTGCGTAGACTATTTAACGTCTGCGAAGGTAGTCAAGGACGACGGACGATCGACCCAGGAGGACCGCGATGCAGCTACGCCGGGTGGCCGTGCTCGGCGGGGGGCCCGCGGGCCTCTACGCCGCGCGCCTGCTCAAGCTGGCCCAGCCGCGATGCGAGGTCGTCGTGCACGAGCAGGGCGAGCGCGACACCACGTTCGGGTTCGGCGTCGGCCTCGCCGCCGGCACGCAGCGCAAGCTGGAGGCCGCCGACGCCGACACCCTGCGCGACATCCGGGCCGCGGGCCGACCCCACGACATGACGATGGACGTCGGCGGCGCGGTCGCCCGGGTGCGCAACGACAACCTCATCGGCATCGCCCGCACCGAGCTGCTCGACGTGCTCCAGCGCCACGCCGAGAAGGCCGGTGTCCGGCTGGAGCACGGCGTGCGCCCGGCCGCCGACGACCTGGACGCCGACGTCGTGCTCGCCGCGGACGGGGTGGGCAGCGCCACCCGGGAGGCGGGCGGCTTCGGCGCCTCCGTCGAGCTGGGCCGCGGGCTGTTCCTCTGGTGCGGCGCCGGGTTCGCGCTCGACGACGCCGTCTTCGCCCCGGTCGACACCGAGCACGGCACGTTCGTCACCCACGCCTACCCCTACGCCGACGACCGCAGCACGTTCCTCATCGAGACCGACGAGCCGACCTGGCGCGCCGCCTGCCTGGACACCGCGGTCGTCGAGGGCGACGCGTCCGACACCGCCTCGCTGGCCCACCTGCGCGAGGTGTTCCGCACCCACCTGCGCGGCCACGACCTGATCGGCAACCGGACCCGCTGGCAGCGCTTCCGCACCGTCACCTGCCGGCGCTGGTCCGCCGGGCGGGTCGTGCTGCTCGGCGACGCCGCGCACACCGCGCACTTCTCCATCGGCTCGGGCACCAAGCTCGCGATGGAGGACGCGATCGCGCTGGTCGCCGCGCTGGACGCGGAGCCGGACCCGCCCGCGGCGTTCGCCCGCTACGAGGCGGTCCGGCGCCCCGCCGTCGAGCGGCTGCAGGAGCTCGCCCGGCGCAGCCGGCTCTGGTGGGAGTCGTTCCCCTCTCGCACCCACCTGCCCGTGGAGCGGCTCATGATCTCCTACATGACCCGGGCCGGGAACATCCCGCTCGACCGCTTCGCCGCCACCAGCCCGGAGGTCGTCGGTGCCGCGCTCGGCCAGTTCGCCGGGGTCGCGCCGCAGGTGCCGCCCGACCTGACCGACTGGGTCCTGCGCTCGCGCGTGGCCCCCGACGACCTGGACGCGCTCGTCGTCGACGCCGTGCTCGACGACCCGTGGGGGGTCGAGGCGGACGCGGTGGTCGCGGCCGCCGCGGCCGCCGCGCCCGCCGCGCTGCGGGTCGTCGGCCCGCCGGAGCGCCCGGCCCTGCTCACCCGGCTCGACCTCGCCGAGCGCCTGCGGACCGAGGTCGGTGCGACCGTGGTCGTCGAGGGACCGCCCGACCTCCGCGACGACCTGGCCGCGGGTCTGGTCAGCGGCCGCGCCGACCTCGTCGGCGTCACCGGATCGACCGGCTCCGGGGAGGCGTCGTGAGGACCGACGACCCGCGGCTTCTGCCGTACCCGCCCGAGTTCGTCGCGCGCTACCGCGACGCCGGGCTCTGGGGTGAGCGCACGATCGCCGACGAGTTCCACGCGGTCGCGCGGGCGCACCCCGACCGGCTCGCCGTCGTCGGGCTCGACGCCCGGCTGAGCTTCGGGGAGCTCGACGCCCGCAGCGACGCGCTCGCCGCCGGCCTCGCCGACCTGGGCCTGGCGCCCGGCGACCCGGTGCTGTTCCAGGTGACCAACCGGGTCGGGGCCGTCGTCGCGTGGTACGGCGTGCTCAAGGCGGGCCTCGTCCCCGTGTGCACGCTGGCCGCGCACCGCGGCCACGAGATCGGGGCGATCAGCCGGCGGGTCGGCGCGGTCGCGCACCTGGTCGAGGCCGGCACCCGCGGCTTCGACCTGGTCGGCTTCGCCGCCGAGCAGCGGGCCGGGCACCCGACGCTGCGCCACGTGCTCGTCCTCGGCGACCCCGCGACGGCCACCGGGACCGCCGTCGAGACGCTCGGCGCCGACGTCGACCCGGCCGCGGCGCGGGCCGTCGTGCAGGCGATCCAGCGGGGGGTCGACGTCGACGCCGTCGCGGTCCTGCAGCTCTCCGGCGGCACGACCGGGGTGCCGAAGGTGATCCCGCGCCGGCACGCCGAGTACTGGTACAACGCCGCCGAGTACGCCCGCTCCTGGGGGTGGACGCCCGACACCCGGGTCGCCCACCTCATCCCGATCATCCACAACGCCGGTGTCGTCTGCGCCGTGCACGCCCCGCACAGCGTGGGCGCCTGCCTGGTGCTCGGCCCCGCCGACCTCGACGCGTCGCTGCCGCTGCTCGCCGAGGCGGGCGCCACCCACCTCCTGCTCGGGCACGGCCATTTCGGCGCTCCCGCCCACCCCGCCTTCGACGCCGCCGCGCGGTCGCTGACGCAGGTCGTGCTGTCCGGGACGAAGGTCCCGCCACCGCTGTTCGACGCCCTGGAACGGCGCGGGCTGTGGTCGGGGCAGTTGTTCGGGATGGGCGAGGGGCTGTTCCTCACGACCCGTCCGGGCGCGTCCCGCGCGGCCCGCGCGACGACGGTGGGCACCCCGCTGTCGGGCCTGGACGAGGTCCGGATCCTGGCGCCGGGCACCGAGGACGAGCTACCCGACGGCGAGGTGGGGGAGCTGTGCTGCCGCGGCCCGTACACGCTGCGCGGCTACTTCGACGCCGCCGAGCACAACGCCCGCGCGTTCACCTCCGACGGCTTCTACCGCACCGGCGACCTCGCCGTCGTCCACCGGATCGACGGCGAGCGCTGCGTCGCGATCGAGGGCCGGATCAAGGACCTGATCAACCGCGGCGGGGAGAAGGTCAGCGCCGAGGAGGTGGAGCTGCTCCTGCTGCGCCACCCCCGGGTCCGGGAGGCCGCGGTCGTCGCGGTCCCGGACGCGCGCCTGGGCGAGCGGGCGTGCGCGTTCCTCGTCGTCGACGGCGAGCCGCTGACCCTGCTCGACGTGCGGGAGCACTTCGCGCGGCACCAGGTCGCGAAGTTCAAGTGGCCCGAACACGTCGAGCACCTGGCCGAGATCCCGCGGACGCTGGTCGGGAAGGTCGACAAGAGGCGGCTGCAGGGCACCGCGGCCGCCGCCGCCGCCGGAGGAGGAGTGCTGTGACCCCGCACCGGATCGGGCTGGTCGTGCCCAGCTCCAACGTCACCGTCGAGACCGAGGTGCCGGCGCTGCTCGCCCGGCACGCCGGTGCGCGGTTCTCGTTCCACTCCAGCCGGATGCGCATGCACACCGTGTCGCCGGAGGGGCTGCGCGCGATGAACGACCAGCGCGAGCGCTGCGTCGACGAGATCACCGACGCCGGCGTCGACGTGCTGCTCTACGCCTGCCTCGTCGCGCTCATGGCCCAGGGTCCGGGGGAGCACCGGCGCACGGAGCGGGCCGTGACCGAGCAGCTGGCGAAGGCGGGTCCACCGCCGGCGGTGCTGTCCAGCGCGGGGGCGCTCGTCGACGGCCTGCGGGCCCTGGGCGCCCGGCGGATCGGGCTGGTGACGCCGTACCTGCGGCCGCTGGCCGAGCAGGTCGTGGGCTACCTGGAGGCGGAGGGCTTGGCGGTGCTCGACTGGGCCGCGCTCGAGGTCGGCGACAACGCCGAGGTCGGCTGCATCCCCGGCGAGCGCGTGCTCGGCGCGGCCCGCGGGCTCGACCTCGCCGGTGCTGACGCGCTGGTCATCTCCGCCTGCGTGCAGATGCCCTCGCTCGAGCTGGTCGAGCCGGCCGAGGCGGAGTTCGGCATCCCGGTGCTGTCGGCCGCCACGGCGGGCGCGCACGCCCTGCTGCGGGCGCTGTCGCTGCCCACCGCGCTGCCGGGGGCGGGCAGGCTGCTCGCCGCGGGCCGCTGAGGTGGCGCGCCGCTCTACGATCACCGCCATGACCGGGGCCGCTGACCGAAGGACCGGCCGGGGCGGCACGCGCCGCGAGCTCGTCGAGAACGAGATGTACGAGCACGCCGTGCGGCTCTTCGCCGAGCGCGGCTTCGCCGGCACCAGCCTGCAGGACATAGCCGACGCGATGGGCATCACCCGCCCGGCGCTCTACTACTACGTCAAGAGCAAGGACGAGCTGCTCGCGAAGCTCGCGGCCGAGGTGGCCGGCGGATCGGCGGCCGAGATGGCCGAGATCGCCGCCCGCGCCGACCTCGACGCCGTCGGCAAGCTGCGCGGCATCGCCCGGCTCACCGTCGTGCGGCTCGCGCACCAGCCCGACCGGTTCCGCCTGCTCATCCGCTCCGAGGCCGAGCTGCCCCAGGAGATCGCCGAGTCCTACGACGCGAGCAGGCGCGCCGTGCTCCGGACCGTGATGGACGTCGTGGAGCAGGGCGTCGTCGCCGGTCAGCTGCGTCCGGTCGACGCGCGGGTGGCCGCGCTGGCCGTGATCGGCATGTGCAACTGGGTGGCGTGGTGGTTCCGCCCCGGCCGCGACGACGTCGAGGCCGTGGCCGACCAGCTCGCCGACATGGCGCTCGCCGCGGTGCGCCGGGCCGAGGACCGCAGGCCGGAGGGGGAGGGCCCGGCGGCGGCGCTGGCGATGCTGCGCCAGGACCTCGACCACCTCGAGCGGATCCTCGACGTGGAGGGTTCTTCGTGATCGTCAAACTGTTGACTCATTCGTAGATGCGCAGGTAGCGTCGGTGCCATGACGGAACTCGACCATCGCGTCCAGGGCGTCGACCACACGGCCTTCCCGACCTTCGACCCGGCGGGCACGGTCCGCTTCTACCGCGACGTCCTCGGCTTCCCCGTGGTGCACTCGATCTGCGCCGCCGGGTGGGGGCCGGAGGACCACCCCGACTTCATCCACTTCTTCTTCGACATCGGCAACGACGACCGGATCGCGTTCTTCTACTACTTCGGCCTCGAACCCGTGCACCGCCACGAGCGCGGCGACGCCTACGCCGGGTTCGGCCCGGACGTGCCGGAGTTCTTCGTCCGGTCGCGCCACCTCGCGATCCACGTCGGCGACGAGGACGACCTGCTGGAGTACCGGCGGCGCCTGGACGCCAGCTCGTGGCCGGTGGAGATGCAGATCAAGCACGAGACGATCGAGTCGATCTACACCCACGACCCCAACGGCTACATGGTCGAGTTCACCCGGGCGATGCGGCCCGTCACGCCGCAGGAGGACCTCGACGCGAACCTCACCATCGACGCCCTGCTCGACGTCGTCGGCGAGGGCGACCCGACCTTCGGCAAGCTGCTCGCGCGCAAGGCCGAGCTGATCGTCGAGCGGGCCGCGGAGTGGGAGCTCTCCCGGGCGGGCGAGCCGGGGCGATGACCGCGCTCTACGTCCTCGACGTCCCGGAGAACACACCGCTGGCCGCGGTGGCCGCGCAGGACCCGGCCGTCACCGTCGGGCGGATCGGCCCGTACTTCGCGATCACCGCCACCGGCCCGATCGTCATCGACCGGCGGGCCACCGGCTGCCGGCACGCGGTCTGGTACAGCTCGGTGGCCGGGGTCGCGCGGGGCAGCCGCATCACCCAGCACGACAAGGACGCGCTGCGGGTGGAGCCGGTATGACCCGCGCCGCGGTGGGGCTGGGCGCGGGCCGCTACCTCGCCGCGGGGCGGCGGCCGGGGTCCACCACGACATCGGTGCACGAGCTCACGACCGCCGACGGCGCCACCGTGCGGGGCGTGCTCGCCACCGTCCCGGGCGCGACCACCGTCGTGTGCCTGATGCACCCGCGCCAGGACCTCACCCACCACCCGCTGGCGCCGGTGCTGCTGGGCGCCGGGGCCGCGGTCTGGACCCAGCAGAGCCGGTCGGTGAACAACGACCTCACCCTGGTGCACGAGCAGGCGCTGCTCGACGCCGCCGCCGGGCTGCGGTTCCTGCGCGAGCGGGGGTTCGCCTCGGTCGTCACGCTCGGGCACTCCGGCGGCGGCCCGCTCTACGCGTTCTACCTCGAACAGGCCGGCCTCGCGCCCGCCGACCGGATCGCCACCACCCCCGGCGGCCGGCCGTCCGGCCTGCCGGAGGCGGAGCTGCCCACCGCCGACGGGGCGGTCTTCCTGGCGCCGCACCCGGGGCAGGGCAGGCTGCTGCTGGGCTGCATCGACCCGTCCGTCGCCGACGAGTCCGACCCGCTCTCGGTCGTCCCCGAGCTCGACCCCTTCGACCCCGCGAACGGCTTCGCCGAGCCGCCCGCGAGCTCGTCCTACAGCGCTGAGTTCCTCGCCCGCTACCGGGAGGCGCAGCGCGCCCGGGTCGCCCGCATCGACGCCGTCGCGCGCGAGCACCTCGCGCGCGCGGCCGAGGCGCGGGAGGCGTTCCGGCGGACCGGGGCGGCGCGCGACCGCCGCCGGGCCATCGCCCCGCGGATCATCACGGTGTTCCGCACCGACGCCGACCCGCGCACCGTCGACCTCTCCCTCGACCCCAGCGACCGCCCCTACGGCTCGCTGTTCGGCCGCCGCCCCGACCTCATCGACTACGGGCAGGTCGGCTTCGGCCGGCTCACCACCCCCGAGGCCTGGCTCTCGACGTGGTCGGGCCTGAGCTCCCACGCCGACTTCGTCCGGTGCGCCCCGGGCGTCACGGTGCCCACGCTGTTCCTGGAGGTCACCGGCGACCAGGCGGCCTTCCCCGCCGACTCGGCCCGCATGGCGGGCGCGCTCGGCGCCACCGACCTGACCCGTCGCGCCGTCCGCGGCCTGCACTTCGGGGGCGCGATCGTCGAGGGCGAGCCCACCGGCAACGAGCGCGCCGGGGAGGCCGTGGCGACCTGGCTGGCCGAGCGGTTCGAGCTGCGGCCGCCCGGTCACCCGTCGATGCCGTAGGAGACCTCCACGACGACGGTGAGCTCCCGGGTCCCCGGCTCGACGGGGGTGGCGGCGACGGGGGCCGCGTCCGCCCGGAACGGGTCCGTCGACGCGGGCGGCACCTCGATGATCGTCCGCACCCGGCCCAGGTCCACCCCGGCCGCCGTGGCGAGTTCCTGCGCCTGCGCCTGGGCCTCGCGCACCGCGTCGGCCCGCGCCTGGACCCGCAGCTCGCTGTCGTCCTCGATCGAGAAGGTGATGCCGCGCACGCGCAGGGCGTCCCCGACGGCCTGGCTCGCCGCGTCGACCAGGGCGCCGACGGCGGCGGTGTCCCGCACCGTGGCCGTGACCTCGTTGACCGCCTGGTAGCCGGTGACCCGCCCGTCCTGGTCGAAGGTGGGGTCGACGGAGAGGCCGCTGGTGCGCCGGTCGGCCGCGGCGATCCCGCCCCGGTCGAGGACCGCGACCAGTGCGGTGGCCCCGGCGCTCGCGGCCCCGAGCGCGGCCTCTGCGCGGGGGTCGCGCGTCTGCTCCGCCAGGACGAGCGTCGCGACGTCCGGTGCGCCGCGGACCGTCCCCGTGCCCCGCGCGGTGATGGCCGCCGGATCCGCGGCCCCGGCGCCGCCGGTCGCGTGCTCGGCGCCGGTGGGCGTCGAGCAGCCGCTCAGCACGAGCACCCCGAGGGCGAGGACTGCGGCGGTACGCAGCGCACGGTTCATCGTCGGTCTCCATCCGGTCGTTCCCGGACCCAGGACGGAACCGACGCCCCGCGCGGTTGGTCGTCAGGCCCCCCGGATGTGCTCCCGCGTCGCGGATCGCCCGGTCGTCACGGGCCGGAGGGGTCGGCGGACGGTGCCGTCCGGGGTGCGCCCCGACGCGGACGGCCCCTCCCGGTGATCGGGAGGGGCCGTTGGACGCGTCCATGACGCCGTGATCGCGGTACTTGCCGAGGTCACTGCAGGTGGGCGTAGGCGGCGGCCAGGAACAGCGCGAACGCGGTCCAGGTCAGCGCGCCCCGCGCCCAGTTCAGCCGCATCCACCGCGCCCGCGCGATCCGCCAGTCCGGCGGCGGGTGATCGGGGTCCCAGCCCAGGATGACGGCGTAGTTCGGCTCGGCGAGGCGGTCGGAGATCAGCAGCGGGCCCGCGACGGTGGCCGCCAGCCCGGCCGCGGTCAGCGCGATCACGACGCCGGTGCCCCGTTCCAGCCACAGGCCGACCAGGGCCAGGACCGGGGCGACCAGCAGGGCGATCACCAGCACGTAGTTCGTCGGTGAGCGGCGCGCGATCGGCAGGAACCGCCGCATGTCGGCGGTGAAGCCGCCCGCGTCCCGGGAGGCGTAGAGCGGGTGCAGGATCGTGGTCACGGTGAGCAGCAGCCCGGACCACAGGCCCGCGGCCACCACGCTCAGTCCCAGGCCGATCTCGGCGATCATGACGATTCTCCTCGTGGTCGTTCGGTGGACGGGGCGGCGACGAGCACGTGCCGCGGGACGGCGAGGACGAGCAGCGGGACCGCGAGGTTGACCAGGATGATCAGCGTCGAGAAGGTCGACAGCGCCACCGCCGGGATCAGGACGAGCTTGAAGGCGTCGATGGCGGTGTGCACGAGCGCGGGGGGCCACATCGAGCGGCCGCCCGTCTCGTACAGGTAGCCGAGCGGGATCGAGGTGACCGCGGCGACGAGCATCGCGCCCAGGCCGACGGCCGGGCCCTGGGTGACGAGGATCGGGAGGTGGCCGGCGGCGATCAGCGGCATCGTCCACGCCACGCCCGCCCGGAACGATCGTCCCGCGCGGAGCCGTCGGAACACGTAGCCCCGCCAGACGAGCTCCTCGGCCAGCCCGTGGAAGGCGAGGATGCCGACGAGCAGCCAGGCCCAGTCCGGTCGGAGCACCACCGCGGCGCCGCTCAGCGCGGCGGTGAGCGGGAAGACCAGCAGCACCAGGCCCGACACCGCCGCGGCCAGGGCCATGGCCCGGCCGCCGGGGCGGCGCAGGCCCAGCAGGCGCACCGCGTCCCCGGCCGTCGACCGGTGCAGCGCCTTCTCGACGGCCACCCCGGTCGCCAGCACGGCGGCCAGCACGACCAGGCCCCACCGGCCGGTGGCGTCGACCGCGCCCGCACCCAGCAGCACCCCACCGACCAGGGCGAAGCCGACGAGGAACCGCAGCCACGACCGGCCCGATCCGACGGCAGGGCGCTCCGCGACGAGCGCGGGTTCGGTGATCACGACCTCCGCCGCGTCCACCGGCTGGGAACCGGAGGCCCGGTGGTCCTTCGCCCAGGCGCTCGCCATCCTCTTCTCCCTCGTCGACATCCCGGTACCTCCTCCGTCCGCCCCTGCGGTCGGGGCGTCGAGGAGGACGGTCACGCCGACCCGGGTGGCCGCGCACCACCCGTCCCCGGGACCACCCGGGTGGAGCCGGGGGCGGGGTGGTGCGCGGGGACCCGGGGCACGGCGAGCGTGGTCGCGTCGGTCGCCGTGGCCGCGCCGGGAGGGCGGAGGAAGCCGTGGTCTGCAGCTACCACCTGGTCTTAGCGGGCCCGCTGCCCGCGACGGTGGCCGGGGTGATCCGCGCCCGCCTCGGGGAGGTGACGATCCGCTCGCGGGCGGGCCGGACCGCGCTGGAGGGCAGGCTCGCCGACCAGGCCGCGGTCCGGGCGCTGCTCAACCTGGTGTGGGACGCGGGCGGGGAGGTCCGGCTGCTGCGGGTCGGCACCGCACCGGCGGCGATGACCGGCGGATCGGACGGCCGGGGCGTTCCCCGCACCACCGGAACCTGACAGACTCGGGCCGGCCGAGCCCGCCGGGAGCCGCATGTCCGAGCGCCGCGAGTCCCCGCTGATCACCGCGAAGCAGGTGGTCCCCCCGGTGCGCCCGGGTGCCGTGCAGCGGGCCCGGCTGCACGCCCCGCTGCTCGACGGAGCGGGCACCCGGCTGGCCGTCGTCGTCGCCCCGGCCGGGTGGGGCAAGACCACGTTGTTGTCGCAGTGGGCCCACGACCCGGCCGAGGACCGCGGGGTCGTCTGGGTCTCCCTCGACGAGGCCGACGACGAGCCGGTCCGCTTCTGGACCTACGTGCTGGCCACCCTGCGCCGCGAGGTCGGCGGGCTGACCGACGCCCCGCTGGGCGGCCTGCTCAGCCCCGGGCTGGACCCGGTCGACCTCGCGCTGCCGACCCTGCTCAACGAGCTCAGCGCGCTGCGCACCCGGCACGTCCTGGTGCTCGACGACTACCACCTGCTCACCCACCCCGGCATCCACGAGAGCATGGAGTTCCTGCTCGGCTACCTCCCCGACGCGCTGCGGGTCGTGATCGCCGGGCGCTGGGACCCGCCGCTGCCGCTGGCCCGGCTGCGCGCCCGCGACCAGCTGACCGAGCTGCGGGCCGCGGACCTGGGCTTCACCGTGCAGGAGAGCGCCGCGCTGCTGAGCGCGGTCACCGACCGCGCGGTCGACGAGCGGACCGCTGGGGTGCTGCGCGAGCGCACCGAGGGCTGGGCCGCGGGCCTGCAGCTCGCGGCGCTGCGGATCCGCAACACCACGGGTGCCGACGGCGCGGGTCCGGACGCCGGGCCGGACCGCCACGTCCTGGACTACCTCCGCGCCGAGGTCATCGACCGGCTGCCCGCCGACCAGCGCGACCTGCTGGTGCGGACGGCGCCGCTGGAGCGGCTCTGCGGTCCGCTGTGCGACGAGGTGCTCGGGCGCACCGGGTCGGCCGCCGTGCTGGACCGGTTCGACCGGGCCGACCTGTTCGTCACCCCGGTCGACCCGCAGCGGCAGTGGTACCGCTGCCACGCGCTGTTCCGCGACGCGCTGCACCACGTCCTGGACACCGACCACCCCGGGGAGGCCGCCAGGGTCCTGTCCCGCGCCGCCGACTGGTTCCTGGCCCGCGAGTACGTCGCCGAGGCCGTCGAGCTGCGGATCCGGGCCGGCGACCAGGAGGGGGCGGGACGGGTGCTGCGCTCGACGGTGCCGCATTTCCTGGAGCGCGGCGCGCTGGCCGTGCACCTGCACCTCGGGGCGCTGCTGCCCCCGGCCACCGTGCGCGCGGACCCGCGGCTGGCGGTGTCGCTGGCCTGGTCGGCCGGGCTCAGCGGCCGGTTCACCGCGATGGGCCCGTGGCTCGACCTCGCCGAGCCGCGGATCGACGAGCACAGCCCCGCGCTGGAGGGCTGGTGCACGCTGCGGGGCGCGGCGACGGCCGTGCGGGCCTACGAGCTGGGCGTCGTCCAGGGCGACCTCGCCGCCGCGCTCACCCGCGCCGCGACGGCGGTCGAGCTGGAGCCCGACCCGGACCGCATCGGGTACGTGGTGGCGCGCACCGTCCTGGCCGCGATGCTGGTCTTCGCCGACCGGTGCGCCGAGGCGGTCCCGGTCGCCGAGGACGCGTGGGGCAGTGCCCGGGCCCAGGCGCTGCCGCCCCTGCTCGGGCTGCAGGCCGCCAGCATCCTGTCCAGCGCGTTGTCCGAGACCGGTCAGGTGGCCCCGCTGCGGCGGCTGTTCGCCGAGGTCGGCCCGGTGATCGCCGCGGCGTCGCAGCGGTGGGGCGGGGCGGTGTCGGGGCTCGCCCGCCTGCGGACCGTCGAGGGCAGGCTCGCCCACGCCGACGGGGACCACGCCGCCGCGCGGGCCCTGCTGCGCCCCGCGGTGGAGCTGGCCCGCACGTTCAGCCTGGTTCCCACCCTGGTCACCGCACTGGCCGCGCTGGCGGAAGTGGAGCTGGACGACGGCGACCGGCCCGCGGCCCGGGCCGCGCTGCGGGAGGCGCGCGAGGCGGTCGACGACGGCGCCGTGCTGCCGGTCGTCGCGCGGGCGTTGCGCACCGTCGAGCGGCGGGCGGGCCGGGCCCCGGTGGCCCCGGCCGGCGGGTCGCCCGTCGTCCTGGTCGAGGAGCTGACCGACCGGGAACGGGCCGTGCTCCGGGCGCTGACCGGCACCGCGACGATGCGCGAGATCGGCGCCTCGCTCTACCTGTCCATCAACACGGTCAAGGGCTACGCGAAGGTCCTCTACCGCAAGCTCGGCGTGGCCACCCGGCAGGACGCCGTCCGGCAGGCCAGGGCCCTCGGCCTGCTCTGAGCCTCGCTCCACCCGGGTGGAGCGGGCATCGGGTGGTGCGCGCCCACCCGGGTCGCCGGGACGGTCCTCGGTGGTCCCACCCGTGCACCCCGAAGGAGCGCCCCGTGAAACCCACCGATGTCATCGTGGTCGGCGCCGGCCCGACCGGCCTCATGCTCGCCTGCGAACTGGCGCTGCGCGGCGTGCGCTGCCGGGTGCTGGAGCGGCGCGTCGAGCAGCCGAACGTCACCCGGGCGTTCGCGGTGCACGCCCGCACCCTGGAACTCCTCGACGCGCGCGGCCTGGCCGACGAACTGGTGCCGCGCGGCGTGCCGGTGCGCGAGGTGCGGCCCGCCCCGGGCGCGGTGATCGACCTGCGGGGGCTCGACACCCGCTACCCGATGATCCTCATCGCGCCGCAGAGCGCGACCGAGCACCTGCTGGAACGGCGCGCCCGCGAGCTCGGCGTCGAGATCGTCCGGGGGGCCGAGGTCGCCGGGCTGCGCCAGGACGAGGCCCGGGTGCAGGTCGACCTCACCGACGGCCGCGGCGGATCGGCGAACTACGTGGTGGGAACCGACGGCGCCCACAGCACGGTCCGCGACCTGCTCGGGGTGGACTTCGTCGGCGGGCGGTACGAGACGCACATCATGCTCGCCGACGTCCGGCTCGCCGACCCGCCCGAGGACGCCATGTTCGCGGCCAACAGCGACGCCGGCGCGGTGATCGTCGTGCCGTTCGGCGACGGCTGGTTCCGCGCGATCGCCTGGGACCGGCTGCGCGAGTAGGTCCCGCTGGACGTGCCGCTGCCGGTGGAGGAGGTGCGCGCCGCCTTCGGCCGCATCGCCGGCACCGACTTCGGGATGGGCGAGCAGCGGTGGAGCTCGCGGTTCCGCAGCGAGCGCCGGCAGGCCCGCGAGTACCGGGTCGGTCGGGTGTTCCTCGCCGGCGACGCCGCCCACGTGCACTCGCCGCTGGGCGGGCAGGGCATGAACACCGGCATCCAGGACGCGATGAACCTCGGGTGGAAGCTCGCCGCCGCCGTCGGGGGCCGGGCTCCTTCCTGGCTGCTCGACAGCTACCAGGACGAGCGGCACCGCGTCGGCGCCCAGGTCCTCACCCTGACCGACGGCTTCAACCGCCTCGTGCTGGGTCGTTCCGCGATCCGCCGGGCGCTGCAGGCGCGCGCCATCAGGTCGCTGCTGCGCTTCGGCCCTGCCCGCCGGCGCATGGTCGGGCGGCTGACCGGCATCGGCATCGCCTACCGCGCCGGGGGGCGCCGCACCCACCCCTGGACCGGGCGGCGGGTGCCTGACGTCCGGTGCGCCGGCGGCAGGCTCTACGAGCTGCTGCGCGGCGGCCGGTTCCTGCTGCTGGACTCGACCGACGGCGGCGCGGCCGCCGACGCCGTCGGGACCTCGCCCCGGGTGCTCGCCGCGCGCTGCACCGAGCCGCCGGAGGGGTGGCCCGCGGTGGTCCTGGTCCGTCCCGACGGCTACGTCGCCTGGGCCGGTGACGACCGGCCGAACCTGGGCGCGGAGGCCGTGGCGGCGGTCGCGCGGTGGTGCGGTCCCGGCGCGGGCGTCGACGCCGGGCGCCCGGCCGACGTCGGCAGCGGGGGCCGAGCGCTGGACGGGTAGGAGCGCGCGATCGCGTGCGTGACCGGGACGCTAGGCGCTGCGCTTCGCCGGGGGCACCTGGTCGAGCCCGCGCAGTCGTCGGCGGAGCGACTCGATGTCGGCGCGGTGGGGTGGGGTGGTGGACACGAACTCGGTGAACACGCGGGCGAACCGGGCGGGCTCGTCGACGTGGGGGAAGTGCCCGGCGCCGTCGAAGACCTCCAGCCGGCTGGCGGGCAGCAGGTCGTGCGCGTCGACCGTGTGCGCGACCGGGATGACCGGGTCGCGGCCCCCGCCGACGAGCAGGACGGGGACGTCGGCGAGCAGGTAGAGCCGTTCGGTCCCGGCGAGGCGCTGGCCGGACAGGTCCAGCGCGCCGCGGGTGGTCTGCAGGAACGCCCCGCGGGCACCGCCGTCGGCGAAGGAGGTGAACGCGCTGATCACGCCCTCCAGGTCCGGGCCGGCCAGCGGTGGGAGCGCGCGAGCGACGCGGTGGGTGAGGCGGGCCAGCCACGCGGGGCTGAGCGCGGTGAGGACCCGCAGCGCCGTCGTTGCCCCGGGCAGGGTCGCGGCCCGCAGCAGCGGGGTGACGTCCTGCCCGAGGCCGCCGCTGGCCACGAGGGCGATGCGTTCGGTGTGCTCGGGGAACTGGTAGCCGAACTGCATGGCGACGCCGCCGCCGAAGGAGTGGCCGACGATCGTGGCGCGGTCGAGCCCGAGCGCGACGAGCAGGTCACGCAGGCCCGCAGCGTAGGCGCCGAGGGAGTAGTCGCCGCTGCGGGGCTTCGCGGACCGGCCGTGCCCGAGCAGGTCCGGTGCGATGACGTGGGCGGTGCGCCCGAGCAGCGGCATGACGTCGGCCCAGGTCCGCGAGCTGCTGGCCAGACCGTGCAGCAGGACGACGACCGGGCCGCCGCTGCCGGCGCCCGCTTCGAGGTAGGTGGTGGGTTGGCCGTGCAGGCGGATCTCCCGCTGGACGACCGGGACGGTCGGGCGCGGGCGGGAGATGGGCGTGGCGGTGGGGCGGGCGGGCACGGCAATGGGTTACCCACCAGTAGGGCCGGGCACTCGTCAGCGCACCGTGACCTGGCCGATACGGGTGGGGGCTCGGCGGCGAGGGGCAGCGGACGGGCTCTGCGTTCGCGGTACCGGTGCGGGACGGCCATCCTGTGCCCGTGGTGGTGCGGACGGATTCCTACAGCATCCAGTTCCCTGCTGAACCCGTGCAGGTGGCGTTGTTCCGGCACGGGCTCGACCGCTGGCTGCAGGGGCTGGAGTGGCCGGACGAGGACCGCGTCGACGCGCTCCTGGCGATCAGCGAGGCGTGCACGAACGTCGTTCGCCACGCCTACCCGGTCGGTGCGCCCGGCGACGTGGAGGTGACCGGGCGGCTGGTGCTCGAGCCGGAGCGGCGGCGCCTGGCGATCATGGTGCGCGACCGGGGGACGTGGCGTCCCGCCCCCGAGGGCCGTGGCCTCGGCCTGCGGACGATGCGGGCCTGCATGGACCGGGTGGTCATCCGCCACGACGGGGACGGCACCGCCGTCACCCTGATCAGCAACGCCGTCCCGGTGGGAGGGCCGGACGAGGGCTGAGCACGACCTCGTGACGCGGGCCCCGGGTGAGGATTCGGTCGCGCCCGGGCTGCGTCGGGCCGGCCGTCAGGGTAGGAATCCGGACGTGATCACACACGCGCGATCGACGGGGACCGACACCGCTGCCGAGGACGCCGCGGCGCCGGGCGGGGTGGGCGGCTGGGTGCTGCGGTCGGGCGTCGAGCGTGCGCTGCGGCTGCAGCACCCGCTGGTCTCGGCCCACGTCGCGGCGGTGCGCCGCAAGAACCCGGAGATGAGCCCGGCCGAGGTCGTCGACCGGTTGGGGCGCCAGTACCGGATCGCGGTCGCCGGGACGGGCGCCGCGGGCGGTGCGGTCGCGATCATCCCGGCGCTGGGCACGGTGGCTTCGCTGGCGACAGCCGGCGCGGAGGCCTTCGCCGCGCTGGACGCCGCCGTCATCTACACCCTCGCGGTGGCCGAGGTGCACGCGTTGCCGACGGACGAGCCGGAACGGCGCCGAGCCCTCGTCCTCGGGGTCGTGGTGGGCGCGGGCGGGCAGGCCGTGCTGCGCAAGGTCACCGGCCGGTCCCACGACTGGGCCCGGGAGGTCACCGACAACCTGCCGCTGGCTCGGCTGGGGCTGCTCAACAACGGCCTGACCCGCTGGTTCGTCAAGCGTTACATCATCCGGCAGGGAGTGCTGGCGCTGGGTCGGGCGCTGCCGCTGGGCATCGGGGTCGTCATCGGGGCCGTCGGCAACCTGGTGACCGCGCGCGCGGTCATCCGGTCGGCGGAGATCGCGTTCGGGTCCCCGCCCGCGTCGTGGCGCGACGCCGGGAACCCGAAGGGCTCCACCGACGGGCCGGGCGGGAACTGACCCGGAGCCGGCAGCCGCGGCACACCGGATCGACCCGACGGCGACAGCTCACGCGCCGGCCATCCACGTCGGCCTGCTCGACGACCGCGGCGTCGGATCGGGGCCGGTGCCCGGGCGGCGTATCACCGCCTTCCCACCGGGGCTCCTCCCGTGGCCGGCCCGTGCGGTCGGCCGGTGCGCCGACCCGCACGTCGCACCCGGCAGGAGGTCGTGGATGGACAGCCGCGTGGCGGACGCGTTGTCCGGTGAGCTGGCCCGGCAGGTCGTGGGCCGGTTGGCGCCCGACGAGCTGGCCGTGTTCGACCCGGTCGCGCAGGAGTACTTCGCCGACCCGCAGGCCGTGCTGAGCCCGGCGCGGCGCGAGGAGGCCGTCGGGTTCGGCCTCGACCTGGCCATGCTCACCCCGTACGCACTGGCCGTGGCGGGCCCGGTGGTGACCTGGCTGGTCGCCACCGTGTCGACCGCCGCCCGCGAGGAGTCCGAGGCGCGGATCACCTCCTGGGTGCGGGGGCTGTTCCGGCGCGGCCCGGCGCCCGGGCCACCGGTGCCGCCGTTGACCGACGAGCAGGCCCGCACGGTCCACCGGATCGCGGTGCGGCAGGCCCGCGCGGTCGGTCTGCCCGACCAGCAGGCGGCGCTGGTGGCCGACGCGATCGTCGGCGCGATCCGGGTGGGCTGAGGCCCGGCCGTGGACGCCGTCGCCGCCCCGGGTCGTCCGCCGCCGGTCCGGCCCGACGTGCTCGCCTTCCCCGCGCCGACGACCGGCCGGTTCCTGGTGCTGCTGGTCGCCCTGCTGGCCGCAGGCCTCTTCGTCGGCGACTGGTTGCACAGCGAGGTGGCGGGGGTCGGGTGGTGGGAGACCTACCAGGCCTGCGCGGTGTCCCAGCAGGTCCCGGCGGACGGCCCGGTGGCGACCGGCACGGCGGGGGTCGACGTCTGCCGCGCGGGCAGCGAGCACACCCGGGCGTCGTTCGTGCTGGGCGGGGCGGCGGCGGTCGGCCTGGGTGGGGTCGGCGTGCTGCACCTCGCCCCGGTGCTGATCCGCAGGCGGCGCCGGCTGGTGCCGCCGGTGCCCGGGCTCCGGCCGGCCGGGCAGCGCTTCGCCGAGCTGTCCGCGGCCGCGGGGCTGGCCCGGTGCCCGACCCTGCTGCTCGGTCCGGCCCGCCAGCGCGACGCGTTCAGCTTCGGCGCCCCGGGTCGCTACGCGGTCGTGCTGCCGATCGGGCTGGCGCTGAAGTGGCGGGACCCGCGGCTGTTCGACCCCGTGGTGCGCCACGAACTCGCGCACGTCGTGCACCGCGACGTCGCGTTCGCCTGGCTGGCCCGCTCGATCTGGTACGTGCTGGCCCCGGCGCTGGTGCTGCCCGTGCTGGCCGAGGCCGCCTCCGGCGACCTCCCGCAGGTGCTCGACTACCTGTGGCGGGCCCTGCTGCTCGCCGGCACCGTGCAGCTGGTCGTCGCGGCCCTGCTGCGCTCCCGGGAGCACGACGCCGACCTGCGGGCGGCCCGGCTGTCGGGCGGGCCGGAGCCGGTGCTCGGGGTCGTCGCGCTGGTCCGCGCGGTCGAGCTCCCGTGGTACCGCCGCCCGCTGGCACTGCACCCGGGCCCGGCCGAGCGGCGCGCGGTCCTGGAGCACCCGGAACTCGTCGCCCGGGTGAGTTTCCTGGACGGGTTCACCGCCGCGTTCCTGTCCGGGCTGACCGGGCCGCTCGTGGTCACGCTGGTGGTGTCGGGCGCCGCCGGGCGGGCGTCCAACGCGCTCGCCCAGCTGGGCGTGGCCCTGGTCGTGGGCCCGCTGCTGGGCGCCTCGGTCGGGCTGGCGCTGTGGCGGGCCTCGGTGGTGGCCCGCACGACCGGGCGCCCGGCGTCGCCGTGGCCCGCCGCGCTGGGCGTGGCCGCCGGCCTGGTCTGCGGCTACCCGACCTCGCTCGGCACGGCGGCGACCGTCGGGTTCGGGGTCGAGGACCCGTTGTGGTTCCCGGTGGTCGCCGCGGCGGGCGCGGGCGCCACCCTGCTCGTCGCGGGCGCGGGGGAGGTGTGGGCCGACGCCGTCGCGGCGCTGCGCGGGCCCCGGCGGGCGTGGGTCCCGGCGGTGGTGGTGAGCGGGACGGTGTTCGCCGCGGTGGTGTGGGCCCTCGTCCAGTTCGACCTCGTGCTCGGCGGGGGAGGCTGGCCGCTGGTGGGGCTCTGGTTGCTCGCCATGCCCGACCGCTGGTTGCCGGTGGCCGCGGTGCTCGTCGTGGTCGGTGCCGTCGTCGTCGCGCTCGTCGTCTCCCGGAGGGACGGCTGGGCTCCGGCCTGGATCGTCGAGCGCGGCGGGCCGGCGCCCTGGCCGGCGGCGGCGCCGCGGGCCGTCGTGGTCGGCGGCGCCGGGGTGCTGGCCGGGCTGGGTGGCGGGGCGGTCGCCGTGGTCGCCGATCTGCTGGTCGCGCCCGCGGTCACCGACGCCCAGACGCTGCACCGGTTCTTCACCTCCTTCGTGCTGGCCGCGGCCGTGGGCGCGGCCGGCTCTGCGGCGCTGGGCGTGCTGCGCCCGGCCGACGGGCCCGGCCTCGGGGGACTGGTCGGCCCGCTCGCCGCCACGACCACCACGACCTGCTCGCTGGCGCTGTTCCTCGGCCACGGCAGCGAGCTCGACGCCGGGATCGTCGCCGACGCGCTGTGCGCGGCGCTGGTGATGGGGTTCTTCGCGACCGCGCTCACCGCGCCGGTCGCGGCCGCGGTCGGCGGACTGCGCCGCCGCTCGCCGGGGCCGCGGGGCGGGGTGCTCGCGGCGGTCGCCGTCGGCACCGCGGTGGCCGCGGGGCTCGGCGTCGGCACCGTGGCCGCGGCGACCGCGCCCCCCACCCTCTCCCCGGTCCAGGAGTACGTGACCGTGGTGGTCCCCGACCTGCTCGGGCGCTACGAGCAGGTCGAGGACCGGGCGCGGGACGCGGTCGGGGACGGGGCCGTGGTGCGCGACCCCGCCCGTGCCGACCGGATCCGGTACGAGGTGCTCCCCCCGCTCCGCGAGGTCCTCGTCGTCGCCGAGGCCCACCGGCCCGCCACCGCGGAGATCCGCGCCGCGCACGACCGGGTGCTGCGCGCGTTGCGGGCGAAGCAGGTCTCGCTGGAGGTGTACGCGGTGGGCTACACCGCCGCGGACCCGGGCGCCTTCGCGGCCGCCGAGGGCCACCGCGCCGAGGAGCTGCGGGCCTTCCAGCAGTGGGCGACCGCGATAGCCGCCCTCGAGGAGTAGGGCGTCAGCTCACCCCGTTCGGCCGGCCGGCTCGCCCCGCGGCAGGAACAGCGCCGAGACCAGCGCCGCGGCCAGCAGCACCAGCGCCCACGTGAAGGTCGACGCGTAGGCCTCGGCCAGGACGGCGGGCGGGGCGAGCGGGTCCTCGATCTCGTGGGTCAGGATCACCGACAGCGTCGCGGTCCCGATCGCCGCGGCGCTCTGCTGGATGATGGTCAGGCTCGTCGACCCGCGGGCGATGTCCGGCGGGCGCAGGGTCTTGAGCGCGATCGACATGTTCGGCATCCCGACCATGCCCAGCGCCACGCCCAGCACGAACAGCGCCACCCCGATCAGCCAGTACGCCGTGGAGTCGGTGAGCTGCGTCAGCACCGCCACCACGCCGATGACCAGCAGGATGCCCAGCCGCACCAGCTTCGCCGCGTGACCGCGGTCGACGAGGCGGCCGGCGATCGGCATGATGATCATCATCCCGATGCCCTGCGGCACGATCAACAGGCCGGCCTGCAACGCGCCCTGCCCCCGCACCTGCTGGAAGTACAGCGGGAACAGCAGCATCGAGCCGAAGACCGCGATCATCACCAGCACCATCGTGACGGTGGCCGTGGAGAAGGCCCGGTTGCCGAACAGCTTCAGGTCGATGAGGGCGTTCGGCGTGCGCCCCGCGTGCCACACGAACACGGCCACCAGGACGGCGCCCGCACCCGCCGGCAGGTACACCGCGGGGTGCCCGACACCCGCGTGCGCGGGCACCTGGGCCAGGCCGTAGATCAGCGCGGCCAGGCCGGGCGAGAGCAGGAGCAGGCCGAGCACGTCGAGCTTCTCGGTCGGCCGCGGCTCGTCGTCGGGCAGGATGCGCGCGCCGAGGACCATGGTCAGGATCCCGACCGGGATGTTCACGAAGAAGATCGCGCGCCAGGACACGTCGTCGACCAGCCAGCCGCCGAGGACGGGACCGCCGATCGGGCCCAGCTGCATGGCGATGCCGAGCACGGCCATCACCCGCCCGATCCGCGCCGGCCCGGCCGCGCCGACCAGGATCGTCATGCTGAGCGGGGTCAGCATGCCGCCGCCGAGGCCCTGCAGGACCCGGAACAGGATCAGCGACTCGGCCGACCAGGCGATGCCGGCCAGTGCCGAGCCCACGACGAACAGGAACACCGCGGTGAGGTAGACCCGCTTGGTGCCGAACCGGTCCGCGGCCCAGCCGGACAGCGGGATCACTGTGGCGAGCGCCAGCGTGTAGCCCGTCGCCACCCACTGCATCGTGGCGAGGGTCGTGTCGAATTCGTCGATCAGGTGGTCGAGCGCCACGTTGACCACGGTGATGTCGAGCATCGCCATGATCGCGCCGAGCACGACGACGCCGCCGATCGCGAGGATTCTGCGGTCGAGTTTCTCCGACGGGGCCGCCACCGGTTCGGTGGCGGCGTTCGGAGTGGTGGGTTGGGTCAAGACCTTCCTTGCCCGGCGCAGCACCACCGCGCGGACTGCTCCGCGGAGATTTCTGCGCCGTCGGTTGTGCGTTGAACGGAGTTCGCGCCACGGGGTCGGGGAACTGCCGGCAGATCCCTTTCGGGCGCACCGTTTGCGGGGCTCCGGCCCGAACGGCTCGGCGATTCTGCGGCACGACCGGGGTCTTGCGGCAAGCCCCCCGGTGCGCTATACGTTGGATACGGCGGGAAGCGGCGTGGGTCCCTCGCGCGCCGAACCGGTAAGCGGGCGGGGTCGACCATGGTCATGCCGGCGACCACGGCCCGGTCGAAGTCGGGCAGGGCGGCCGCCGCCTCGTCGAGCCCGATCGTGCGCTCGACCAGCCGTTGGGGCTGCAGCGAGCCCTCTTCGATGAGCGCCATCATCGCCGGGTAGTCGAGCGCGGCCATCCCGTGGCTGCCCAGCAGGTCGAGCTCCCACGCGATCACCCGCGCCATCGGCACCCGCGGGTGGCCCTCGACCGGCGGCAGCAGCCCGACCTGGACGTGGCGGCCCCGGCGGCGGAGGCTCAGGACGGCGTCGGCGCAGGTCGCCTCGCTGCCGACCGCGTCGACGGCGACGTGGCTGCCACCGCCGGTCAGGTCGGCGACGGCCGCCGGGACGTCGGTGCCGTCGGCCGCCAGCACCTGCTCCGCGCCCAGCCCGGTGGCGACGGCCAGGGCCTGCGGGTTCCGGTCCACCGCGACCACCCGGGCGCCCAGCGCACGGGCGATCATCACCGTGCTGAGCCCCACGCCGCCTGCCCCGACCACGGTCACCCACTCGCCCGCGACGACCCGGGCGCGACCGACGAGGGCGCGGTAGGCCGTGGCGAACCGGCAGCCGAGCGCGGCCGCGGTGGCGAAGTCGACCTGCTCGGGGAGCGCCACCAGGTTCGTGTCGGCGCCGTGCAGGGCGACGTACTCGGCGAACGACCCCCAGTGGGTGAACCCCGGTTGCTGCTGGTCCGGGCAGACCTGCGCGTCCCCGGCCCGGCACCACGCGCACCGGCCGCAGCCGCAGACGAACGGGACGGTCACCCGGTCGCCGACCCGCCACCGGCCGACCCGCGCGTCCACCTCGGCCACCACGCCGGCCAGCTCGTGGCCCGGCACGTGCGGGAAGGCGATCTCGTCGTGCCCGGCCCAGGCGTGCCAGTCGCTGCGGCACAGGCCGGTGGCCATCACGCGCACCACCACCCCGCCGACCGGGGCGGTGGGATCGGCCACCTCCCGGACCTCGGGGCGGGCCCGAACGGCATCGAGGACGACGGCGCGCACCGCCCCATCCTGCTGCAGGACCGGCGGTGGCGTCTGCACCCCCGACCCGGACGGAGGGCGCCGGGCGTCAGCGGCCGGCGTCGGGCCCCAGGAAGAACCGGACCATCTCGGCGGAGGCGTCGGGCCCGCGCGGGTCGGTGTAGGAGCCGGCGGGGCTGCCGCCGTACCAGGCGTGGCCACCGCCGTGCACGGTCCAGCGCTCGACGAGGACCGCGCCGTCGGCGGCGGTGTGGACGGTCCGGGTCGCGGCGCGGCCTGCCCGCTCGACGCGGTGCGTGGTGGTGGTCGCGGGCGGGGAGGCGGCCAGCCGCGCGGCGACCAGCTTCTCGGCGTTCACCGGGGCGACGACGGGGTCGGCGTCGCCGTGGAAGACGATCAACGGGACCCGGCTCGTGGCCGCGGGCGATCCGCCGTTGCGCATGGCGAGCAGGCCCGAGCGGACGTCGTGCGCCGCCCCGTGGGCGACCCCGGAGTGCACCCCGACCCCGGCGTAGAGGTCGGGATGGGTCGCCGCCATCACCGCGGCCATCGCCCCGCCGGCCGACAGCCCGGACACGAAGACCCGGCCGGGGTCGACGGCGTGCTCGGCCACGACGCGGCGGGTGATGCCGGCGATGATCGACGGCTCGCCGCGGCCGGCCCGCTGGTGGGCCCGGTCGAACCAGTTCCAGTAGGCGCCCGGGTTGGCCGAGGTCGGCTGCTCCGGGTAGGCCACCAGGAAGGTGTGCCGCTGGGCCAGCTCGTCCATCCGGGTGCCGGCCGCGAAGTCGGCGGCGTCCTGCCGGCCGCCGTGCAGCATGACCAGCAGCGGCACCGGCTCGCCGGTGCGCCCGGCCGGGACGTGGAGGCGGTAGGCGCGGGTGCCGGCCGGCTCGGTGTGGTTCAGCCGGCGGGTCCGGCCGCCGGAGCGGTGGTCGGTCATGGGCGTCCCGGGGCGGTGGGTGGGTGGGTGGGTGGGTGGACCGGCGCCGGGGTCAGCCGCGCGACGGCGGGGCCGAGCCGCCCTGGGGGGCGGTGCCGGCCATGAGCGCCGCGATCTCCCGCCGGTGGGCCTCGGACGGCAGGCCCCACCCGGGGTCGTAGTCGTAGACCTCCCGCAGCGGGGTGCCGACCGTCTGGCCGGTGAGGATCTCGACGTCGTCGGCGGTGACGAGCGCGGGGTGCTCGACGCCGACGGTCTCGCTGACCTTGAGCAGGTCGCGGCGCAGGGTCGTGACGTAGTTGGCCGCGCGCACGGACTTCAGCGCCGGGTCGAGCCCGTGGGCGAGCCAGCGGTTCTGGGTGGCGACGCCGGTCGGGCAGGTGTCGGTGTGGCACTTCTGGGCCTGCACGCAGCCGATCGCGAGCATCGCCTCCCGCCCGACGTTGACCACGTCGGCGCCCAGGGCGAAGGCGACCACCGCGTTGTCGGGCAGCCCGAGCTTGCCCGCGCCGGCGAAGACGACCCGCTCGTGCAGCCCGCGCTGGGCGAACTGCCGGTACACCCGGCTGAACCCGAGCCGGAACGGCAGCGCGACCGAGTCGGTGAACACCAGCGGTGAGGCGCCGGTGCCGCCCTCGCCGCCGTCGACGCTCACGAAGTCGACGCCCCGTCCGGTGGTGGCCATCAGGTCCGCGAGCTGCGCCCAGAAGTCCAGGTCGCCGACCGCGGACTTGATGCCGACCGGGAGCCCGGTCTCGTCGGCGAGCATCTCGACCCAGTCGAGCAGGGCGTCGGTGCTGTCGAACTCGGCGTGCCGGGAGGGGCTGATGCAGTCGCGCCCCTGCCGGACGCCGCGGGTCGTGGCGATCTCCGCGGACACCTTCGCCCCGGGCAGCACCCCGCCCAGGCCGGGTTTGGCGCCCTGGCTGAGCTTGACCTCCAGCGCCCGGACCGGGGCCGCGGCGACGGCGTCCTTGAGCCGCGCCAGGTCGAAGCGGCCGTGGTCGTCGCGGCAGCCGAAGTAGCCGGTGCCGATCTGCCAGACCAGCTCACCGCCCTTGCGGTGGTAGGGCGAGATGCTGCCCTCCCCGGTGTTCTGCAGGCACCCGGCCAGCGCGGCGCCCCGGTTGAGCGCCTCGACCGCGTTGCCCGACAGCGAGCCGAAGCTCATGCCGGAGACGTTGACCACCGAGTTCGGGCGGAAGGCGTGGCGGCGCCCGCGGGCGGCGCCCATGACCTTCGCGCAGGGCAGCCACGACTCCTCGCCCGCGTGCGGGTGGGTCGTGGGCACGGCGCGGCCGAAGGTGCGGTGCTTGATGATGACGTAGCCGGGGGTGTGCTCGACGTCGTTGTCGGTGCCGAAGCCGAAGTAGTTGTTCTCCAGCTTGGCCGAGGAGTACACCCAGCGCCGCTGGTCGCGGCTGAACGGGCGCTCCTCGTCGTTGGCGGCGACGATGTACTGGCGCAGCTCGGGTCCGATCGCCTCGATGAGGTAGCGGGCGTGGCCGAGCACGGGGAAGTTGCGCAGCAGGGCGTGCCGGCGCTGCAGCAGGTCGTGCGCGGCGACCCCGGCGGCCGCGGCCACCGGGAGCAGTCGACTCCATCTCACGGGGGGAGTCTGCGCCGCGCGCCCGCTCCGCGCTGATCGGCGCTCGGCCCGCCGCCACGGCCGGGTCGCCGGCCCCCGCACGTGGTCGGCCCGTCCCGGTCAGCTCCCGTCCAGCGCGGACAGCTCCTCCGCGGTGAGCTCCAGGTCGGCGGCGGCGGCCGAGTCGGTGATCGACTGCGGTCGCTTGGCGCCGGGGATCGGGATGACCACCGGCGACTGGGCCAGCTCCCAGGCCAGCGCCACCTGCTGCGGGCTGACGCCGCGGGCCCGGGCGATCTCGGCGAACGCCGGGTGCTTGTCGGCGAGCTCCTTCGCGTCGCCCAGACCGCCGAGCGGGCTCCACGGAAGGAACGCCAGCCCCAGCTCGGTGCAGACGTCGATCTCGGGGCGGCTGCCGCGGTAGGCCGGCGAGAACTGGTTCTGCACGCCGGCCAGCGCGTCGCCCAGGACCGAGTGGGCGGCGCGGATCTGGTCGGGGTCGGCGTTGGACAGGCCGAGCATCCGCACCTTGCCCGAGTCGGCGATCTCCTTGAGCGTGCCGACGACCTCGTCGTAGGGGACCGCGGGGTCGGGGCGGTGGTGCTGCCACAGCGCGATCTGCTCGACGCCCAGGCGCTGCAGGCTGGCGTCCACGGCGGCCCGCAGGTGTTCGGGGGAGCTGTCGGTGGCCCAGCCGCCGCCGTCGGTGCGGGTGTGGCCGCCCTTGGTGGCCAGGAACACCCGGTCGCGCACGCCGAGCTCGTCGAGCAGCGAGGCGATGAGGCGTTCGTTCTCGCCCTGGGCCGCGGCGCCCTTGTCCTGGCCGGGCCCGTAGGCGTCGGCGGTGTCGAACAGGGTGACGCCGGCGTCGAGTGCGGCGCGGACGGTGGCGGCGAGCTGCTCGCGGGGTTGGGTGCCGGTCTGGTCGAAGGTCATCAGCCCGAGGCCGATCGCGCCCACCTCGACGCGCCCGACGGTGTCGTTCCCTATGGTCCGTGTCCGCATGCGGTCGACCTACCCGGTCAGCACCCGCTCCACTCCGTCCGGCGCGATCTCCACCGCCGGGCGCGCCGGTCCGGAGTTCTCTGCAGAAGGATGGGGCGGGGACGTCGAGACCGGTGCGGCGGCTCCGTCCCAGGGTCGGGAGCGGCCACCGCGGCCGCACCGCACGGAGGAGAACGACGATGGCGAAGTACCTGCTTCTCAAGCACTACCGGGGCGCCCCCGAGGCCGTGAACCCCGTTCCGATGGACCAGTGGAGCCCGCAGGAGATCCAGGACCACATCCTGTACATGGCCGACTTCGCCACCCGGCTGGAGGGCACCGGTGAGTACGTCGACGGCCAGGCCCTCGCCCCGGAGGGCACGTTCGTCCGGTACGACGGGGAGGGCAGGCCGCCGGTCACCGACGGGCCCTTCGCCGAGACCAAGGACCTGATCGCCGGCTGGATGGTGATCGACGTCGACAGCTACGAGCGCGCGCTCGAGCTGGCGGGGGAGCTGTCCGCGGCCCCCGGGGCCGGCGGCGAGCCGATCCACGAGTGGCTCGAGCTGCGCCCGTTCCTGGGCCACCCGCCGACGGTCACCGAGTGAGCCGGGCCGGGGTCGTGGACGAGGCGCTGCTGCGGGAGCTGACCCCCGCGGTGATCGGCGTCCTCGTGCGTCGCGGGGCCGACTTCGCGACGGCCGAGGACGCCGTCCAGGAAGCGCTCGTCCAGGCCACGGTGACCTGGCCGGACCGCAGGCCGGCCGACCCGAAGGGTTGGCTGGTCACGGTCGCCTGGCGCAAGTTCCTCGACGCGCACCGCTCCGAGGTCTCGCGCCGCGAGCGGGAGCAGCGCGTCGAGGCCGAGCCGCCGCCCGGCCCTGCCGCGTCCGCCGACGACACGCTGCGGCTGTTCTTCCTGTGCGCCCACCCGTCGCTGACCCCGACGTCCGCGGCCGCCCTCACGCTGCGCGCCGTCGGCGGCCTGACCACCGCCCAGATCGCCCAGGCCTACCTCGTGCCGGAGGCGACGATGGCGCAGCGGATCAGTCGGGCCAAGCGCACGGTCGCCGGCGTGCGGTTCGACCAGCCGGGCGACCCGGCGACCGTGCGGCGGGTGCTCTACCTGGTCTTCAACGAGGGCTACACCGGCGACGTCGACCTGGCCGCGGAGGCGATCCGGCTGACCCGGCAGCTGGCCTCGCGGGCCTACGCGGAGGAGACCGCGGGGCTGCTGGCGCTGATGCTGCTGCACCACGCCCGGCGGCCGGCCCGGACCCGGCCCGACGGCAGCCTGGTCCCGCTGGCCGAGCAGGACCGCTCCCGCTGGGACACCTCGCTCATCGCCGAGGGCGTCGCCGTCCTGCAGGCCGCGCTGGGGCGCGACCGGCTCGGCGAGTTCCAGGCCCAGGCGGCCATCGCCGCCCTGCACGCCGACGCGCCGCGGGCGGAGGAGACGGACTGGGTGCAGATCGTCGGCTGGTACGACGAGCTGCTCCGGCTCACCGCCAGCCCCGTGGTGGCGCTCAACCGGGCGATCGCGGTCGGCGAGGCGGACGGGCCCGCGGCCGGTCTGGCCGCCCTGGCCGCGGTGGACCCCGGGCTGCCCCGCTACAGCGCCGCCTCGGCGTACCTGCACGAGAAGGCGGGCGACCTGCCGACCGCGGCGCGGCTCTACGCCGACGCCGCCCGGTCGGCCCCCAACCTGGCCGAGCGCCACCACCTCACCCGGCAGGCGGCGCGGATCGGTCAGGTGCTGCGCGGGTGAGCCCGTCGCGCGCTCGGCACGGTCCTCACCGCTCGTCCGGTGGTGCGGTCGACGTCGTGGGCGCGGACGGCCGGCAGAGGACCTCCCCGTGCGGTACCAGGAACCAGCCGTCGTCGTGGGCGGCCCAGTCCCGCCACGCCCGGGAGATCTCGCGCAGCTCGGCCGGATCGGCGTGGCCGCCGTCGACGGCCTGGGCGGTGATGGCGGAGGTGAGGATCCGGTCGGCCCACATCCCGCCCCACCACTGCCGGTCCTGCGGGGTGGCGTAGCACCAGACCGACGCGGTCGGGACCACCTCGGCCGCGCCCGCGGCGCGGGCCCAGGACAGCAGCCGGCGTCCGGCGTCGGGTTCGGCGCCGTTCCCGCGCGCGACGGCGCGGTAGATCGACAGCCAGCGGTCGAGCCGGGGATCGGTCGGGTACCAGGTCATCGCGGCGTAGTCGGCGTCGCGGGCGGCGACGACCCCGTCGGGGCCGGCGACGCGCAGCATCTCGCGCAGGGCCGCCACCGGGTCGGTGAGGTGCTGCAGGACCTGGTGGGCGTGCACGACGTCGAAGGCGCCGTCGGGGTGGTCGAGGGCGTAGACGTCGCCGAGGGCGAAGCCGATGTTGCCCAGTCCGGCCGCGTGCGCCCGGGCCTGCTCCAGCGGCCCGGGCACCGGCTCGATCCCCAGCACGGTGCCCGGCGCCACGTGCCGGGCGATGTCGGCGGTGATCGTCCCGGGGCCGCAGCCGACGTCGAGGACGGTGGCGCCGGGTCGCAGGTGCGCCGCGGCGTAAGCGGCGGAGTTCGCGACGGTGCGCACCGCGTGGGAGCGCAGGACGCTGGCCGCGTGGCCGTGGGTGTAGGTATCCCGGTCGGCGCGCACGGCGTCATCGTCCGGGCCGCGTCCCACTATGCGCAACCATTCTCCCACATCATGGGAATTGGGAGAGTGGGTCTGCTCGCGGTCAGGCCTTCTCGCCCAGCGCCACGATGTGCTCGGGCAGGCGCTCGTTGTCGCCGTACATGAAGTGGTTCGCCATCTTCTCGGAGAACCGGCTGGCCTCGGTGGTGCGCCCGACGGCCTCGGCGACCTGGCGGATCAGCATCGGCGACGCGCCGCAGCACACGCCGAGGTAGTTGACCCCGATCTCGGCGGCTTCGCGGGCGAAGGCGCCGATCTCGTAGCGGTTCGCGTACAGCGGGTCCAGCGCGGTCGGGAACGTGCGCCCGTGCGGGGAGGGCACGCTCGCGGCGGGGTCGCTGAGGTTGAAGAACGTCGGCTCGGCGGCGGTGGTCCGGTAGGGGATCGGCAGCGCGCCGACGTGGCAGGACACCGCGGCGCGGATCTCGCGCAGCCACGGCAGCATGGTCGCCGGCCCGCGGAAGCAGTTCATGCCGACGACGTCCGCGCCGCCCTGCTCCAGCCGCCGGCAGGTCTCCACGATGCCCACGCCGTCGGCCATCTCGTTCTGCGCCATCGGGGCGATGGTGAGCACGACGGGCAGCCCGCTCGACTTGGCGACCTCCAGGGCGGCGAGGGCCTCACCGGCGTAGTAGAAGGTCTCGCCGATGATCAGGTCGGCGCCGCCCTCGACGGCCCAGCCCACCATCTCCCGGAACATGCTCCGGACCTCGCCCTGGCGCTGCTCGTCGGCGGGGTCCCAGATGTTGCTGTTGGAGATGTTGCCGGCCATCAGGTTGCCCGGCTGCGCGTCGGCCACCTCGCGGGCGATCCGCAGCGCGGCCCGGTTGAGGGGTTCGAGCTGGTCCTCCTTGCCGATGACCCGCATCTTCTCGCGGTGCCCGTTGTAGGTGAAGGCCTCGACGACGTCGGAGCCGGCGCGCTGGAAGTCCACGTGCAGCGCGCGGAGCGCATCGGGGTACTCCAGCGCGACTTCGGGCACGAACTCGCCCGCGGTGAGGTAGCCGCGCCGTTCGAGCTCGAAGAGGAAACCCTCGGCGCAGATCAGCGGGCCCGCGTCCAGGCGGTCGGTCAGCGGTGTGCGGTCGTTCATGAGCGCGCAGCACTCCATCTCTCGTGGATCGGCACCAAAGCGGAGCGGTGCAGGCGGTCTCCTGACTCCCAGGTCGGACGCCCGTCCCCGGCCTTCCCGGATCGTGCGGTCCAGTGGCGAGTTCGGGGGCGGGCTCCCTGGTCACAGTGGCGAGGACCGTGCCGGATTCGCACCGGCTTCCCGGTCCTGCATCGCTGCGGCGAGTGTAGGGGCGGATACCCGGGATCGCGCCGGATAAGCACCTGGCGCCGGGGGCGACGTGCTCGGTCACGACGAGCCTGCCCACGGGACCTCCCGGTCGCGGTGGTGCTGCCGCAGGGGAGACCGGGGCGCGTGCCGGACCTCATCGCGGCCGCGCACCGGGATCCTCAGTGGATGTGCGATCCGCCGTTGACGTCGTAGGTTGCGCCGGTGATGTAGCCGGACTCCGCGCGGCAGAGGTAGGTGATGAGGTCGGCCACGTCGGAGACCCGGCCGCTGCGCCCGACCGGGATGCCGGCCAGCAGCGCGGCCTTGCGCTCGCCCTCCAGGGCGCCGCCGGTGATGTCGGTGTCGATGAGCCCGGGGGCCACGCTGTTGACGGTCACCCCGTTCGGGCCGATCTCCCGGGCCAGCGCGCGGGCGAAGCCCAGCTGGGCGGCCTTGGCCGCGGAGTAGGCGACCCCGCCGAAGACGCCGCCGCCGCGCTCGGCCGAGACCGAGGAGAGGAACACGATGCGGCCGAAGCCGCGCTCGACCATCCCGGGGGCGAGTGCCCGGGTGATGCTGAAGGCGCCGCGGACGTTGACGGCGAACACGCGGTCCCACTCGGCCGCCTCGACGTCGAGGAACCGGGTGGGCGAGGTGATGCCGGCGTTGTTGACCAGCGCGCCGACCGGGCGCGGGTCGGCGGCGAGGGCGTCGGCGGCGGCGGCGACGGCCGACTCGTCGGTGACGTCGCAGGCCAGGCCGACGGCGTGCACGCCGTGGCGGGCGGCGATCTCGTCGGCGCTCTCCTTGGCGGCGGCCTCGTCGAGGTCGAGCACGGCGATGTTCCAGCCGGCGGCGGCGAGCGCGTGGGCGGTGGCGCGGCCGATTCCGCGCCGGGACGCGGCGCCGGTGACGACGGCGGTGAGGTCGGTGACGGGCACGGTGTTCTCCTGGGGGGTCACAGCTCGGCCTTGACGCGCGCGCAGAGCGCGGCGGTGGACAGGCCGTAGCGGTCGTGCAGGGTGGGCAGGGCGCCCGCGGCGAGGAACTCGTCGGGCAGCGCCGCGGCGACGATGCGGGTGGCGATCCCGGCGAAGCCGGCCGCGGCGGCGACGGACTCGCTCAGCCCGCCGACGACGGTGTGGTTCTCGCAGGTGACCACCAGCCGGTCGCCGGCGATCTGGCGAAGGACGGTCGCGGTGTCGAACGGCTTGATCGTCGGCACGTGCAGCACGGCGGCGTCGATGTGGTCGGCCTCCAGCCGGGCGGCCGCCTGCAGGGCGCGCATGGTCATCAGGCCGGTGGCGACGAACAGGACGTCCCGCCCGGTGCGCAGCTCCGCGGCCCGGCCCAGCTCGAAGCGGTAGTCGTACTCGTCGAGCACGGTCGGCACCCTGCCGCGCAGCAGGCGCAGGTAGGTGGGACCGGCGTGGTCGGCCAGCGCGGGCACGGCCTGCTCGATGTCGACCGAGTCGCAGGGGTCGACGATCGTCAGGTTCGGGCAGGCGCGCAGGATCGCCAGGTCCTCGGTGGCCTGGTGGCTGGGCCCGTAGCCGGTGGTCAAGCCGGGCAGCGCGCCGACGACGTTGACGTTGAGCCCGGGTTCGGCGATGTCGAGGCAGAGGAAGTCGTAGGCGCGCCGGGTGGCGAACACCGAGTAGGTGGAGGCGAACGGCACCAGTCCTACCTCGGCCATCCCCGCGGCGGCGCCGAGCATGACCTGCTCGGCCATGCCCATCTGGAAGAAGCGCCCGGGGTGGGCCTCGCGGAAGACGTGCATGTCGGTGTACTTCGCCAGGTCCGCGGACAGCCCGACGACCTCCGGGCGCTCCTCGGCCAGTCGGTTGAGGGCGTGCCCGAACGGGGCGGCGGTGGTGCGCTGGTCGGGGTCGGCGAACGAGGCGATCATCGCCGAGGTCGTGGGCTTCTTCTGGGCCGTCGTCATCGGGCCGGTCCTTCCAGCTGCTCGCGGGCGGCCTGCCACTCGTGCGCGGCGACCGGCATGAAGTGGGCCTTCTCCCGGGTCTCCAGGAACCCGACGCCGCGCCCGACGCGGGTGTCGCAGATCAGCACCGACGGGCCGCCGGTGTGGTCGCGGATGCGGTCGAGGGCGTCGACCAGGGCGGCGACGTCGTTGCCGTCGACGCGCTCGGCGTTCCAGCCGAACGCCCGCCACTTCTCGGTGACCGGCTCGGTGCGCAGGACCCCGGCGGTGGGGCCGTCGGCCTGCAGGCCGTTGACGTCGACGACCGCGATGACGTTGTCCAGGCCGTGGTGGGCGCAGGCCATCGCGGCCTCCCAGGTCGAGCCCTCGTCGAGCTCGCCGTCGGACAGCAGGTTGACCACCCGGGCGGGGTTGCCGCGGTGGCGCAACCCCAGGCCCATGCCGCAGGCGACGCCGAGGCCGTGGCCGAGGGAGCCGCCGGAGATCTCCATGCCGGGGGTGTAGGACGCCATCCCGGACATGGGCAGTCGGGAGTCGTCGGACCCGTAGGTCGCCAGCTCGGTGACCGGGATCGTCCCGGCCTCGGCGAGCGCGGCGTACAGGGCGATCGCGTAGTGCCCGATCGAGAGCAGGAACCGGTCGCGGCCGTCCCAGTGCGGGTCGTCGGGACGCAGGCGCAGCTCGCCGTCGCCGCGGGCGTAGAACACGGCGAGGACGTCGGCGACGCCGAGGGCCTGGCCGATGTAGCCCTGGCCCTGGACCTCCCCCATGTCCAAGGCGTGGCGGCGGATGCGGGTCGCGGCGGCGCGCAGCCGCGCGATGCGCTCATGGTGCCCGGCGGCGGCCGCCGGTCCGGTGACGGTGGTCGGCGAGGTCATCGCTTCCTCCTGGTAGTCGGGGTGTCGGCGGGGTTCACGCGCCGGACACCGTGTTGGGACGGCGGACCGGCTCGGCGGCCGACGGCGCGGCGAGCGCGGCTTCCAGCGCGGCGACCTCGGCGCGCTCCTCGCGGCCCCAGGTCTCGCGGGTCGACAGGGCGGCGACGAAGCCGAGCACGCCGTAGCCGCTGAACAGCAGGGCCGGGCCGATCCAGCCGGTGCCGGCGTAGAGGGCGGTCGCGACCAGCGGGGTGAACCCGGAGACGACCGCGGAGAGCTGGTAGGCCAGCGAGGCGCCGCTGGTGCGGGTGCGAGCGGCGAAGAGCTCGGAGAACCAGGCGCCCTGCACCCCGGCCAGGCTGTTCTGGCAGACGGCGTAGCTGATCACGAAGGCGAGCACGACGGCCGTGGCGAGCCCGGTGTTGAGCATCAGGAACAGCGGCACGCCCCACGCCACGCTGAGCGCAGTGCCGAGCAGGTAGACCGGTCGTCGTCCGACGCGGTCGGTCAGGGCGCCCCAGGCCACGGTGGCGGCGATGCCGATCCCGGCCGCGAGCATCAGCGCGAACAGCGTCACCGAGCGGTCGGCGAGCTCGGTCGTGGACAGGTAGGACAGCACGAAGGTGACCGAGATGGCGTAGCCCGCGGTCTCGGTGATGCGCAGGCAGAACGCGCGCAGCACGTTGCGCCAGTCCGTGCGCAGCACCTCGGCCAGCGGGTTCTTCGACACCTCGCCCTCGGCCTTGAGCGACTCGAACTCCGGGGACTCCTCCACCTTGAGCCGGATGACGATGCCCACCACGATCAGCACGGCGCTGAGCAGGAACGGCACCCGCCACGCCCACTGGTCGCCGAGCGGGACGCTGAGCAGGAACGCCAGGTTGGCCAGCAGCAGCCCGACCGGGAAGCCCGCCTGCGTGATCCCGGTGTAGAGGCCCCGCTTGCGCCACGGGGCGTGCTCGAAGGTCATCAGGATCGCGCCGCCCCACTCGGCGCCGAACGCCAGACCCTGCACCACGCGCACCGCGACGAGCAGGATGCCGGCCCACACGCCGATCTGGTCGTAGGTCGGCAGGAGCCCGATCAGCACGGTCGCGATGCCCATCAGCAGCAGCGATCCGACCAGCACCGGCTTGCGCCCGATCCGGTCGCCCAGGTACCCGCCGACGATGCCGCCGATCGGGCGCACGGCGAACCCGATGCCCAGCGTCGCGAACGACAGCAGGGTCCCGGAGAGCGGATCGGTCGACGGGAAGAAGACCTGGTTGAAGTAGAGGGCCGCGGCCGTGCCGAAGCCGATGAAGTCGTAGGTCTCGATCGTCGCCCCGATCGACGAGCCGACGGCCACCCGCTTGCGCGCTGGGGTGCCCTCGACCGCGGTGCGCGGATCGACCGCCCCGGCGGGGGCGCAGTTCTCAGTCATGTGATCTCCGCTGATCCATGTGCCGAGGACCGACTCTCGATTCCCGAGAGTCCGACTGTTAACACTCGGCAGGTGGGGAGCAACGATGGGGTCTCGAGCGCGGGATGTCAACCGCCGATGGCGAGGAGTTCGCGCGCCCTCAGCCCGGGGCGATGCGCCCCGGACGCGCGGAAGATCCGCAGGTAGACGCTCTGACCTGCGTGGTCAGGACTCGGCGGGACCGGCGAAGTGATCGGCCGCCGCGGCCATGTGTTCCTCGACGACGGCGATCGCCGTGTCGAGGTCGCCCGCCGCGATGGCGTCGACGATGGGGGAGTGCCGCGCGGGCGTCATCATCGCCGGCGCCTCGTCGGGTTCCCGGTTCATGATCGTCGCTCGGATGCGGCCCTCGAGGTGGCGCCACGACTCGACCAGCATCGGGTTGCCCGAGAGCTCGCAGAGCCGCATGTGGAAGCCGAGGTCGGCCTCGACCTGCGCCCCGAAGTCGTCGCCGTCGCGCAACGACAGCAGTGACTCGCGCAGGGCGGCGACCGCGGCGTCGCGGCGCGGCGAGGCGACGATCTCCCGGACGGCCAGCCCCTCCAGCGCGGCGCGCACCCGGAAGAGGCCGCGGATCTCGGTCGCGGAGAGGGTGTTCACCCGCAGCATCCCGCGGGTGCTCGCCATCACCAGGCCCTCCTGCTGCAGGTGGCGCAGGGCTTCGCGGACCGTGCCCCGGCTCACGCCCAGGCTCGCCGCGAGGTCCACCTCGCCGAGGTGGTCGCCGGGCCGGTACCGACCCGAGGTGATCGCCGAGCGCAGCGCCCGCAGCACGCGCTCGCGCAACGTGCTGCGATCGATGTTGGGTAGCGGCTCTACGGACACCACGCCTCCTCTGGAGTGTCGACAGCGTACATGTCGACACTCGGCAATTCCGGTTCCCGGCGCTGCTCCCGGACCGGGGCTCAGCCGACGAGCCGGCGGAGGCCGTCGTTGAGGAACACACCGCCCGGGTCGAGCTCCCGGCGGACGGACACGAACGACTCCCGCTGCGGGTAGGCCTCCCGGCCGCTGTCCCGCGCCAGGAAGTGGATCTTCCTCCAGTGCGCTCCGGCGTCGGAGCCGTCGAGCACGGCGGCGAAGTCGCGCGGGTAGGGCCAGCAGTCGGTATCGGAGATCGAGGGCGTAGAGGGGTCGACCGGTGTCCCGCTGATCGGTGCGCCGCCCGCCTCAGCGCGTCCGCAGCTGCCGCTCGACGCGGACGAGGACGTCGATCTGGGCGGGGTTGTAGAGCTCGCGGATGGCCGTGCCGATCGTCCGCGCGGTGGATGCCGCACCACCCGGCGCGTCGGCGTCGATGTCCCGCAGCCCGGGGTGGCGGGCGTGCAGGGCGCGCACGGCGGGGGCCATCCGGTCGGCCAGCTCGGCGCGGGTCGGCTCGTCGGCGTCCGCGGGCAGGTCGTCGAAGGCGGCCAGGTCCGGGTCCGGCGCCGGGTCCTGCAGCAGCTCCCGGTAGGTGTCGAGCCCTCTCGGACCGAGCACCCTGGTCATCACCACGACGAACGAGCGGTCGGCCGCGGAGAGGTCGGCGCCCGCGGCGGCGGGCCCGATGTCCGCGGGCAGGTCGGTCGGCAACGATCCCCGCAGGATCACGCCGAGCTCGGCGCGGGCCCGCTGCAGGCGCTCGATCGTCGCGGCCAGCTCCGCGTCCAGCGACCGCAGCGCCTCCGCGGGGTGCTCGTCGGCCTCACCCATGTCGGCGATCCGGGGCAGGGAGAACCCGAGCTCGGTGAGCCGCTTGATCCGCAGCAGGCGCACGAGGTGGGACACGCCGTACTGCTTGTAGCCGTTCGAGCGCCGCTCGGGCTCGGGCAGCAGCCCGACCTCGTGGTAGTGCCGCACGGCCCGCGGGCTGGTGCCGGCGAGCTCGGCGAGTTGACGGGTGCTCCAGGCCACGACGACCGCTCCTCGGGATCGGATCCACCGTATCCGCCGGGCCACGACCCCGTGAGCGGTGTGCCGGGTGCACCGGTCCCGGAGTCCTCGGTGGTCCGGCGCGCGGCGGCGGGCACACTGGACGACCCGTCCCGGAGGATCCGATGCCCCCTTCGCCCAGCCGCCGTCACGTGCTCCTCGGTGGCGCCGCCGCCGGTCTGACCGCCTGTGCGGCTCCCGAGCCGGTCGCGCCCCCGGCGGACCCGCCGAGCGCGGCACCCGGAGCGCCGGCCGCCGTCGGGTCCGGCGGCACGCCGGTGGCCGCCGCCGCGGACGTCCCGGTCGGCGGCGCGCTCGTCGTCGAACGCCTCGAGCTGGTCGTCACCCAGCCCGAGGCCGGCCGCTTCACCGGGCTCTCGGCGGTCTGCACGCACACCGGCTGCATCGTCAACCGCGTCGAGGGCACCAGCCTCGTCTGCCCCTGCCACGGCAGTCGCTACGCCCTCGACGGTGCCGTGCAGCAGGGCCCGGCGCCGCGCCCGCTGAACTCCCGCCCGGTCTCTGTCGTCGAGGGGCAGATCGTGCTGCAATGACCGTCGGTGACGGCGCGCTTCCAGACCGCGGGGTGTTGTTCATGGATCAGTTCGGTCACTACCGGATCGAGGAGCTGATCGGTAGCGGTGCGACGGGCGAGGTGTACCGCGCCCACGACGAGCGCCGCGACCAGGCGGTGGCGGTGAAGCTGCTGCCCGCCGCGCTGGGCGAGGACGCCCGCTACAAGCGGCGGTTCCACGGCGCGTGCACCACCGCGGCCCGGCTGCGCGAGCCGCACGTGATCCGGATCCACGACTTCGGCGAGATCGACGGCCGGCTCTACCTCAGCATGCGGCTGGTCGACGGGCCGAGCCTGGCGGCGCTGCTGGCCGCGGGGCCGCTCGCGCCGGGCCGCGCGGTCGACCTGGTCGGCCAGGTGGCCGTCGCGCTCGACGCCGCGCACGCCGCGAAGCTGGTGCACCGCGCGGTCAAGCCGTCCAACATCCTGGTCACCCCGCCCGACAGCGTCCAGGTGGTGGACTTCGGCCTGGCCCAGGCCGCCGGACCCGCGCGGTCGCAGCCGATGACCAACGTGGCCGGCGCGGGCATGTGGGCGTACCTGGCGCCCGAGCGCTTCGAGAACCAGCCGATCGACGCGCGCGCCGACGTGTACTCGCTGGCCTGCGTGCTCCACGAGTGCCTGACCGGGGTCAAGCCCTTCGCCGGCGACGACCTGCCCGCCCTGATGTACGCCCACCTGCAGCTGCCGCCGCCCCGGCCGTCGGAGCTCGTGGCGGGCGTGCCGCCCCAGCTCGACCGGGTGGTGGCCAGGGGGATGGCCAAGGAACCCGACGAGCGCTACGCCACCGCGGGTGAGCTGGCCGCGGCCGCGCGCGCCGCGCTGCTGCCGGCCGCGGTGCCGACCGACCTCGCCGACGACCGGACCGCCGACGACCGGACGGCAGACGACCGGACCACACCGGTCGCCGTCCCCGCCGGCCGGTTCGAGGCCGCCGCGCCGGTCCCGGCCGCGAGCCCGACCCCGCGCCCGGCCCCACGACCGGCCCCGTCCCCGAGCCCGGCTCCGCAGCCGGCTCCGGCTTCCGGTCCGTCCCCGATCCCGGCTCCCCGACCGGCAGCGGGCCCGCCTCCCGGTCCGCCGCCCGTCCCGCCACCCGGCGGACCCGACTTCGCCCGACGTCCCCGGCGTCCCGCCACCCGGCTCGTGCTGCTCGCCCTGCTGCTGGTCATCTTGTCCGCCGCGGCGACCGCGCTGGTGATCGGCCCCTGGCGGGGCGGCGGCGAGCCGAGCGAGCCGCTCGACCCCCAGCAGGCCGCCCCCGCGCAGGCGCCGCCGGTGCCGGTGGCCCCCGCGGCGCCGTTGCCGACCGAGGCGGCGCCGGCGCCGGTGGGCAACAGCAGCGCGTCGCCGACCGTCGGTCCGACCGTGCCGGTCGGGCCCACCCCGGGCTACATGGAGATCGCGCCGAACGGCCGCTACGCCTACATCGCCAACCGCGGCGCCGGTGTCCTGACCGTGTTCGACACCACCATCAACAGCGTCACCGGCGCAATCCCGGTGCCCGAGGGCGGTCCGCAGTTCGTGGCGTTCTCCCCGGACGGCACCCGCGCGTACGTGAGCATCTTCAACAACGACCGCACCGTCAACGAGGTCGGCGTGCTCGACACGGCCACCAGCACCTTCGTGGCCAGGGTGCCGACCGGCGTGCGGCCGTTCGCCCTGGACGTCACCCCCGACGGGCGCACGGTCTACGTGCCCAACCACGACTCCGGCTCGATCACCGTCATCGACACGGCGTCGAACGCGGTGACGGCGACTGTCGAGGTGGCGCCGAACCCGCACTGGGTGGACGTCTCCGAGGACGGGACCCGCCTGTACGCGGCCAACCACGAGTCCAACGTCGTGACGATCCTGGACACCGCCACGAACACGCCGATCACCACGGTCCCGGTCGGGCTGAGCCCCCACAGCATCCTCGCCCACCCCAGCGAGCCGCTGTTGTTCAACGTCAACTACGACAGCAGCTCGATGTCGGTGACGGACCTGAACAGCAACGCGGTGATCGCCACGGTGCCGACCGCGCCGCACCCGCAGGACGTGTCGATGGCCCCGGACGGGCGCCACGGCTACCTCGCCACGGTCGACGACAACGCGATCCAGGTGTTCGACGCGACGACGTTCGCGATCACCGCGCGGGTGCCGACCGGACGCAGCCCGACCAGCATCGCGGTGGCCCCGAACGGGCGGCAAGCCTACGTCACCAACCTCGACGACGGGACGGTGACGGTGCTGAACATCGCCGGCACCGCCTGAGCCGGGACGCCGTCACGACCGGTCGCACCACCGCTCGAGGGCGAGCAGGTGCCCGGTCGGGAACGGGCCGGCGTGCCACAGGCGGGCGTACCCGTCCTCGCCGTGCCGGGTCAGCAGGGCGCGCGCCCCGGCGGCCACCGTGCGGACGAGGTCGCGCAGGGGGATGTCGGCGTCCAGGACGGGGTGGCCGGCGTCGGGCAGGTCCAGGTCCCGGTCGGCGACCAGCCGGATGCGCACCCGGGCGTGGCCGTACGGGTCCGCGGTGAGCAGCCAGCGGCACCGGCCCGGTTCGAGCTCCCAGTCCACCCGGGCGTCCCGGGCCCCGGTGGTGAGCGAGACCAGGGCGGCGAGCAGCTGGTCGAGGGCCGGGGTGAGGTAGGAGGCGAGCACCTTCTGCTCCGCGCGCCCGTCGCCGACCCGTACGCGCAGCCAGCCCAGGGCCGCCAGCTCGACCGTGAACGTGAACGCGTCCGCAGGCCACGGGCGGGGTTCGCCGCGCCCGGGCTCGGTCAGCAGGTCGCGGATGTGAGCTGTCCGCGGGGTGGGCAGGGATCGGGCCAGGAAGGTCTCGTCGAGGGGCCGGACGAGCGCGCGCAGCTCGCGCGCCGCCGCGACCGGCAGCGCGTGCAGGGCCGCGCCCAGCGCCCGGCGGCGCACGACGGGGTCGTCCCACTGGCAGTCGGGGTTCGGGCACGCGCCGGGGGCGTGATCCTCCAGCTCCCGGACGGGAGCGCGGACGAACCGGGCCCACGCGGTGAGCGCTTCGGCGACGGCACCGGGGTGCAGCCGCGTGCGCTCCAGTTCGGCGACGGCGCGCGCGGTGGACGCGGACGTCCGGGGGATCGCGGGGATCGGCCGTCCGGATCCGCAGTGGACCGGGCGGCGGGTGCGGAGCTGGTCGGGGCGCCTACGCGGCATGGCCCTTTCTGGTCGTCACGCCGTCATCGTCGCACGCGACGCGCCCGTCGGGCAGCGACCGACCCCGCGCGGTAGGCATCTGCATGACGTCCGGGGTCATCGACGCGCGTCGGTCGGCGGGCCACCCTCGACCAGGTCGAACCACCGAGATCGAGGAGGGCCGAGATGACCGCCTACGCCGTGGCGATCCTGCGCGACGTCGAGATGGGCGCGGAGATCGTGGAGTACCTGGAGCGCATCGACGCGACCCTCGCCCCGTTCGGGGGCGAGTTCGCGGTGCACGGCGCCGTCCCGGTGCCGCTGGAGGGCACCTGGGACGGCACCCTGATCGTGATCGCGTTCCCGGACGCCGAGCGCGCCCGCGGGTGGTACGACTCCGCCGCCTACCAGGAGATCCTGCCGCTGCGCACCCGCAACTCGCGGGGCACCGCGATCCTGGTCGACGGCGTCGGGGCCGGGCACCGCGCCACCGACGTCCTGCGGCCCGCCTCCTGAGCGCGGCCGGCCCGGCCGCTCACCCGTCGAACTCGACGACCCATGCCTTGACCACATGACTGATCTTGACTGATCGGTCATGCACTGCTGGGATCGCGCTGTGGTCATCTCCGCGACGCTCGACCTGCCCGAGGGGCCGGTGGGGTACCTGCGGGCGGGCGACGCGGGCCCGGCCGTGGTCCTGCTGCACGGCGCGGCCCTCGACACCGCCGAGCTGTGCTGGGGCCCGCTCGTGCCGCCGCTCGCCGAGCACTTCCGCGTGTACGCGCCGGACTGGCCCCGCCACGGCCGGTCCCGCCCGTGGCCGGGACCGGCCGGGATCGACGCACTGCGCAGGCTGGTGGTCGCGCTGCTCGACGCCTGGGGCCTGGACCGCGCCCACCTCGTCGGCCTGTCGATGGGCGGTGGTGTCGCCACGGCCGTCGCCCTAGACCACCCGGGGCGGGTCGACCGACTCGTCGCGATCGCTCCGGGCGGCTACGAGTCCCGCCGCCCGGCCCAACTCCTCACCTACGGGTTCCTGCGCTCGGACCGCCTCCAGCGCTGGGCGACCCGCTACTACGCCGACGAGGCGCGGCTGCGCCGCAGCCTCGCGCGCACCCTCGCCGCCGGTCGCGCGACCCCGCGCTTCGACGAGATCGTCCGGCTCTCGGCCGCGGAGGCCCGAGCCGCGCTGGCCGCCGGGGAGCACGTGCTCGACGACTTCCAGCGCGAGTCCTACGGACCCCGGCGCATGCGCACCGATCTGCGGCCCCGACTGCCCGACCTGCGCGCGCGGACGTTGCTCGTCCGCGGCGCGCAGGACCGGTTGGTGCCCCGGGGCCCGATCGCCGGGGCGACCGCGCTGATCGCCGACGCCCGCTACGTCGAGGTGCCCGGCGCCGCCCACGTCGTCCCGGCCGATCGGCCGGACGCGGTCCTCGACCTCGTCCGAGGCTTCCTGGCCGAAGCGGGTTGACGTGCGGCCGGCGTCTCCTCGGGAATCCGGGCCGTGCCGGGGTGGTGGGTGTCACCGCGGCGGGAGTGGGGGCGCGGCGGGGGCGGGGGAGAGGATGGCCGCGTGCCTGGGGTCTTCGACGCGGTCGGTGCCGATTTCGCGCGGTTCTGGACCGAGCGCCGGATCTGCCTGCTGGCGACGGTCGGGCGCGACGGCACACCGCACCTGGTGGCCGTGGGCGTCACCGTCGACCTGCCCGCCGGCCTGGCCAGGGTGATCGCCCGGCGGGGCTCGCAGAAGATCCGCAACGTGCTGGCGGCGGGCACGGGCGGGGCCCGGGTGGCGGTGACCGGCATCGACGGGACCCGGTGGTCGACCCTGCAGGGCCGGGGGATCGTGCGCGCCGACCCGGCGGCGGTCGCCGAGGCCGAGCGCCGCTACGCCCGGCGCTACCGCACGCCGCGCCCGCACCCCGAGCGGGTGGTCCTGGAGATCGTGGTCGACCGGATGCTCGGGAGCGTGCGGTGACCGCTCCCGTCGAGGCCGCCGCCGCGCGGGTCACGGTCGTCGGCATCGGCGCGGACGGCTGGGCCGGGCTGGCGGAGCCGGGACGCGCCGCCCTCCGCGACGCCGAGGTGGTGCTGGGCGGGCCGCGCCAGCTCGCGCTGGTGGCCGGGCGCACCCGGGCCGAGGCCCGGCCCTGGCCGTCGCCGATGCTGCCGGCGCTGCCGGAGCTGTTCGCCGGGCTGCGCGGGCGCCGGGTGTGCGCGCTGGCCAGCGGCGACCCGATGCTGCACGGCCTGGGGACGACGCTGACCCGGGTGCTGGGCGCCGCCGCGGTCGACGTGCTTTCCCACCCGTCGTCGGTGTCGCTGGCCTGCGCGCGGCTGGGCTGGGCGGTCGACTCCGTCGAGGTGGTCAGCGCGGTCGGGCGCCCGCTGGCCGCGCTGCGCCGCGTGCTCGCCCCGGGGGCGCGGCTGCTCGTGCTGAGCGAAGGGCCCGCGACGCCGGGCGAGGTGGCCGCGCTGCTGGCCGCCGACGGGTGGGCCGACTCCGCGCTGGCGGTGTTCGAGCAGCTCGGCGGCCCGGCCGAGCGCCGCCTCGACGGCACCGCAGGGGCGTGGGCGCACCCGCCCGGCGATCCCCTCAACCTCGTCGCGGTGCAGTGCGCCGCGGGTCCGGACGCGCGCCCGCGCGCGGTGACCCCCGGCCTGCCCGACGACGCCTACGACCACGACGGCCAGCTGACCAAGCGCGAGGTCCGCGCCGTGACGCTGGCGCTGCTCGGGCCGCGGCCCGGCGAGCTGCTCTGGGACGTCGGGGCGGGCAACGGCTCGATCGCGGTGGAGTGGTCGCGCGCCCACCCGACCTGCCGGGCCGTCGCCGTGGAGCCCGACCCCGCGCGCGCCGCCCGGATCACCGCCAACGCCGACGCGCTGGGCGTGCCCGGCGTGCGGGTGGTGACCGGCCGCGCCCCCGATGCGCTCGACGGGCTGCCCGATCCGGACGCGGTGTTCATCGGCGGCGGCCTCACCGCCGAGGGCGTGCCGGCCCGCTGCTGGGACGCGCTGCGCCCGGGCGGGCGGCTGGTGGCCAACGCCGTCACCGTGGAGTCCGAGGGGGTGCTCGCCGCCGCCCGCTCGCGCCACGGCGGTGAGCTGACCCGGCTGTCGGTGGCCCGGGCCGCGCCGGTGGGCGGGTTCACCGGCTGGCGCCCGGCGATGCCGGTGACGATCTGGAGCGTGACCAAGCCGATGGGGACGTCGGGATGACAGTGCACTTCATCGGGGCCGGCCCGGGCGCGGTCGACCTGCTCACGCTGCGCGCGCGCGACCTGATCGCCGCCTCCCAGGTCTGCCTGTACGCCGGCACCTACGTGCCGCCGGAGATGCTGGAGATCTGCCCGCCCGGCGCCCGCCGGATCGACACCGCCGACCTGACGCTGACCGAGATCGTCGCGGAGATGGTGGCCGCGCACGAGGCCGGGCTCGACGTGGCCCGGCTGGCCTCCGGCGACCTGTCGGTGTTCTCGGCGCTGGCCGAGCAGATGCGCCGCCTCGACGCCGCCGGGGTGCCCTACGACCTGTGCCCGGGGGTGCCCGCCTACGCCGCCGCGGCCGCCGTGCTGCGCCGGGAGCTGACGGTGCCCACGGTCGCCCAGACCGTCACGCTGACCCGGATCTCCGCGCTGGCCACCCCGATGCCCGACGGCGAGGGGCTGGCCGAGCTGGGGCGCTCGGGCGGCACCCTGGTGCTGCACCTGTCGGTGCACCGGATCGAGGAGCTGGTGGCGGCGGTGTCGGGGGTGCACGGCCCGGACTGCCCGGCCGCCGTCGTCGCGCACGCCAGCCGCGAGCACCAGGTGGTGCTGCGCGGACCGCTGTCGTCGCTGCCCGAGCAGGTGCGCGCGGCCGGGATCACGATGGCCGCGGTCGTGGTCGTCGGGCCGGCGCTGGCCGCCGAGCACTTCCCGGACAGCCACCTCTACTCCGACACCCGGGCCCGGTGAGACGCGGATGAGCGAGCTTGCGAGCGAATCGTTCAACACAGTGCTCTTGGGCGAAGCGCCGAGCTCGCGCAGCGAGGGAGAGCGGTGAGGGTTCTCGTGCTGGGCGGCACCACCGAGGGGCGGCTGCTGGCCGGCGAGCTGAGCGCCGACCACGACGTGACGGTGTCGCTGGCCGGGCGCGTGCGCTCCCCGCTGCCGCTGCCCGGGACGGTCCGGGTCGGCGGGTTCGGCGGTGTCGATGGCCTGGCGGCGTGGCTGCGGGAGCACCGCACCGACGCCGTCGTGGACGCCACCCATCCCTTCGCCGCGACGATGACCGCGCACGCCGCCGCGGCCTGCGGGCGGGTCGGGGTGCCGTTCCTGCGGTTGCAGCGCCCGGGCTGGACCGCCGTCCCCGGCGACGACTGGCGGTCCGTGCCCGACCTGCCCGCCGCGGCGCGGGTCGCGGCCGCGCTGGGCGAGCGGATCTTCCTCAGCACCGGGCGCTCCGAGCTGGCGGTGTTCGCGCCGGTGGACCGCTGGTTCCTGGTGCGCTCGGTCGACCCGCCCGAGCCGCCGGTCCCGGCCCGGATGCGCGTGCTGCTCGACCGCGGCCCGTTCACCCTCGACGGCGAGCGCGCGCTGCTGCGCGAGCACGCCGTCGACGTGCTGGTGACCAAGGACAGCGGCGGCCCGGCGGCCAAGCTGGCCGCGGCCCGCGAGCTGGGCGTGCCGGTGGTGGTGGTGGCGCGCCCGCCGCTGCCGCCGGGCGTGCCGGCGGTCGCGACTGTGGCCGCGGCCGCCGGGTGGGTCAGCCGGGGTGGCGGCGCGGGGTGAACACGGCGGTCGTCTCGCCGCGGGTGACGACCCGGGTCGCGGACGAGCCGATGATCAGCAGCGTGCGCATGTCGACCTGCTCGGGGTCGAGCTCGGCGAGCGTGGTGACGGTGACGCGCTCCCCGGCCCCGCCCACGTCGCGCCCCACGACGACCGGGGTGTCCGGGGCCAGGTGCTCCAGCAGCGCGTCGCGGGCCGCGCCGACCTGCCACGGCCGCGCGGACGAGCGCGGGTTGTAGATCGCGATGGCCAGGTCGGCGCGGGCGGCGGCGACCAGCCGGTCGACCACGACCTCCCACGGCTTGAGCCGGTCGGACAGCGAGATCACCGCGTGGTCGTGGCCCAGCGGCGCCCCGACCGCGGCGGCCACCGCGCTGGACGCGGTGACCCCGGGCAGCACCCGCACCGCGACGCCGGCGTACTTCTCCTGCGCGGCGACCTCCAGCACCGCGGTGGCCATCGCGAAGACGCCGGGGTCGCCCGCGGACACCACGGCGACGCGGCGCCCGGCGGCGGCCAGGTCGAGCGCGTGCGCGGCCCGCTCGGACTCCACGCGGTTGTCGCTGGGGTGGCGGGTCTGGCGCGGGTTGGGCGGCACCCGGTCGAGGTAGGGGCCGTAGCCGACGAGGTCGTCGGCGGCCGCGAGGACCCCGCCGACCTGCGGCGTCATCCAGTCCCGCCCGGCGGGCCCGGTGCCGACGACGACCACCTCACCGGCGCCGGGGCCGATCCGCTCGGGGTCCGCGGGCCGCGCCGAGGCCACCGCGCCGGGCAGCAGCGCGAGCGCGAAGTAGGGCACCGACGCCGGGTCGACGTCGGCCAGCTCGGCGGTGCGCTCCCGGTCGGTCGTGGCCCGCTCCACGTAGAGGGCGCGGCGCCCGGCGTCGTCGACCGCGCCGCGCACGGCCTCGAAGGTGCGCCCGAGCTTGAGCACCGCGGCGGAGTCGGTGTCGGCCAGGCGCCGGGCCAGCTCCGCGCGCGGCAGCGTGCCGGGCAGCACGGTGAGCACCTCGTCGCGCTCGACCAGCGGCTGGCGCAGCGCCGCCGCGGCCGCGCTCACCGAGGTCACCCCGGGCACGACCTCGGTGCGGTAGCGCGGGGCGAGCCGCTTGTGCATGTGCATGTAGGAGCCGTAGAAGAGCGGGTCGCCCTCGGCGAGCAGCACCACGTCGCGCCCGGCGTCCAGGTGCGCGGCCAGCCGCGCCGCCGCCTCGGCGTAGAACTCGTCGATCGCGCCCTGGTAGCCGCCGGGGTGGTCGGTGGTCTCGGTGGTGACCGGGTAGACCAGCGCCTCCTCGACCTGGTCTGCCCGCAGGTGCGCGGCGGCGATGCCGCGGGCGATGGAGCGGCCGTGGCGGGCGCAGTGGTAGGCGACGACGTCGGCGGCGGCGATCAGCCGGGCCGCCTTGAGCGTCATCAGCTCGGGGTCGCCGGGCCCCACCCCGACCCCGTAGAGCGTGCCGGGCTCGCGCACGGTGCCCGATGGTGCCCTCGCAGGCTCGGTCACAGTGCCCGATGGTCCCCTCGCAGGCTCGGTCACGGCAGGATCTCCTCCTCGCGGGCCAGCGCGTTCACCGCCGCGGCGGTGATCGCCGACCCGCCGCGCCGCCCGCGGACCACCAGAAACTCCAGGTCGGTGCGCGCGGCCAGCTCGTCCTTGGACTCGGCGGCGCCGATGAACCCCACCGGGATCCCGAGCACCGCGGCCGGGCGCGGGGCCCCGGCGTCGATCATGTCGAGCAGGTGGAACAGCGCGGTCGGCGCGTTCCCGATCGCCACGACCGCGCCGTCGAGCCGCTCGCCCCACAGCTCCAGCGCCGCCGCGCTGCGGGTGGTGCCGCGCTGCGCGGCCAGCTCCGGGACGCCCGGATCGCGCAGCGTGCAGACGACCTCGTTGCCGGCCGGCAGCCGGGCCGCGGTGACCCCGGAGGCCACCATGGCCGCGTCGCACAGGATCGGCGCCCCCGCCCGCAGCGCGCCCCGCGCGGCGGCGACCACCCCGGCCGAGTGGACGAGGTCGGCGACCAGGTCGACCTGCCCGCAGGCGTGGATCATGCGCACCACCACCGGGACCAGGTCCGCCGGGAGCCCGGTCAGGTCGGCCTCGGCGCGGATCGTGGCGAACGAGCGGCGGTAGATCTCGGCGCCGTCGCGGACGTACTCCCGGCCGGTCATCCCGCGTACCGCCCGTCCCCGGTGGCGACGAGCGCGCGGTGCGCCCCGCGCGGTGAGCCGCAGCGCCGCGCGCAGCCCGACAGGTGCACCCGCCCGGTGAACCGGTCGGCGGCCAGGCCCGCCCGGGCGTCGGCGCGCACGTCGGCCAGGGCCTTGGCGCAGCCGGGGCGCCCGGCGCACGCGCTGACCAGCGGCACCGGCGAGGCCGGGTCGACGACGAAGCCGGCCGCGACCAGCCGGGCGTCGGTGCCGGGGGCGGCGTCGGGCAGCACGAGCGTGCGCCACGGCGTGACCAGGACCGTGGGGCCGGCGCCCGCCAGCACGCGCAGCTGCGCCGCGGACAACTCGCCCAGCGGCGGGGAGCAGACCAGCGCACCGCCGACCCACCCGACCCGCGCCGCGGTGGGGCCCTCGGGCGGCGCGGTGGGCTCGGCCGGCGCCGGGGGTCCCTGCGGGCCGGGCACGTCGCGGGCCCGCCACGCCCCGTCCGCGCCGTCCAGGAACTCCGCGGCGGCGTCGAGCAGCACGGCCACCGCCCGGGCGATCGGCACCTCCGCGACGGGGGTGCCGGCGACGCGCAGCAGACCGCGCCCGGGGGAGACCGCCTGCCAGCACAGGTCCGGCTCCTCGCCGGCGACGTCGCCGCGGCCGTCGTCCAGGGCGAACAGGAACCGCCCGGGCAGCGCGGCCAGCTCCGGGCGCGCGCACAGGCCGCGGTCCAGCGCCGGGGCGAGCGCGCGCACGTCGGCGAGCCCGCCGGCGATCCCGGACAGGGGGGAGGCCAGCACGTTGCGGGCGCGCTCGTGGGCGGGGGAGGGCAGCAGCCCGGCGGCGGTGAGCCGCTCGGCCAGCCGGTGGTCGTCGCGGTCCAGGCCGCGCAGCTGCACGTTCCCGCGCGAGGTCAGGTGCACCGCGCCGTCGCCGAGGTCGTCGGCGCACCCGGCCAGTACCCGCAGGGCCGCGGCCCCGACCGCGCCGCCGGGCAGCCGCACCCGCGCGAGCGCGCCGTCGGCGGCGTCGTGCAGGGCGAACACTCCGGGGCAGGCGTCGGGGCGCACGGGCACGGCGTCACTGTAGGCACAGCCCGGCGGGCCCCGCCCTCCGACGAGCGGCCCGTCACAAGCCTTGACGAGCCGACCGGGCGCCCCGGACAGTGGGCCGGGAAGTGCACGACCCGCACGGCCACAACCGAATACGGCGAGCGGGACCAGGAAGCCGGTGCGAGTCCGGCGCGGTCCCGCCACTGTCACCGGGGAGCAGACCCCGCCGACGGCCACGGGTGCCACCGACGGCGCCCGGAAGGCCGGGGCGCGCGACGATCCGGGAGCCAGGACACTGACCCGCCCGCCGCGCACCCTCCAGCCCCGACGAGGATCGGGAGGAAGGCACCTCATGGGCCCCCACGCCCCGGGCACGGTCCCGGGCACCCCCGTCGTCGTCCTGCTGTCCACCTCGGACACGGACCTGCTCTCCGCGCGCGCGTCGGAGGCGGCCTACCGGCTCGCCAACCCGGCCCGCACCCCCGCCGAGGACCTCCCCGCGCTGCTGGAGGGGGCCGACGTCGTGGTCGTGCGCATCCTGGGCGGCAGCCGGATGTGGCCCGACGGGCTCGCCGCCGCGCGCGCGTCCGGGCTCCCCGTGGTCGCGCTGGGCGGTGAGCAGGCACCCGACGCGGAGATGATGGAGCAGTCGACGGTGCCCGCGGGCGTGGCCGCGGAGGCGCACACCTACCTCGCCCAGGGCGGCCCGGTGAACCTCGCCCAGCTGCACGCCTTCCTGTCCGACACGCTGCTGCTCACCGGGCAGGGGTTCGAGCCGCCGGTGGAGCTGCCGGCGTGGGGCGTCATGGAGCGCGACGCGCGCGCCGTGGACGGTCCGGTCGTCGCCGTCCTCTACTACCGCGCCCAGCAGCTGGCCGGGAACACCGCCTACGTCGAGGCGCTGTGCACCGCGCTGGAGGACGCCGGGGCCCGCCCGCTGCCGGTGTACTGCGCCTCGCTGCGCCAGGCCGAGCCCGCGCTGCTGCGCGCGCTGGCCGGGGCGGACGCGATGGTGGTGACGGTGCTGGCCGCCGGGGGCACGAAGCCGGCCGGGGTCTCCGCGGGTGGTGAGGACGAGGCGTGGGACGTCGCCGAGCTGGCCGCGCTGGACGTGCCGATCCTGCAGGGGCTGTGCCTGACCAGCAGCCGCGCGTCCTGGGCCGGCAGCGACGAGGGGCTGTCCCCCCTCGACGTGGCCACCCAGGTCGCCGTCCCCGAGTTCGACGGCCGGCTGATCACGGTGCCGTTCTCGTTCAAGGAGTTCGACCCCGACGGCCTGACGGTCTACGTGCCCGACCCCGAGCGCGCCGCCCGGGTGGCCGGGATCGCGGTGCGCCACGCCCGGCTGCGCCGCATCCCCAACGCCGACAAGCGCATCGTGCTGATGATGTCGGCCTACCCGACCAAGCACGCCCGGATCGGCAACGCGGTCGGCCTGGACACCCCGGCCAGCGCGATCGCGCTGCTGCGGGCGATGGGCGAGGCCGGTTACGACGTCGGCGAGCTGCCCGGCGTGGCGGCCGGCGACGGCGACGCGCTGATGCACGCGCTGATCGCCGCGGGCGGGCAGGACCCGGACTGGCTGACCGAGGAGCAGCTCTCGGGCAACCCGATCCGGATCTCCGCGCAGCGCTACCGGGGCTGGTTCGAGCGCCTGCCCGAGGACCTGCGCGCGGGCGTCGAGGAGCACTGGGGCCCGGCGCCCGGGGAGCTCTACGTCGACGACGGGCACATCGTCGTGGCCGCGCTGGCCGCCGGGAACGTGCTGCTGATGGTGCAGCCCCCGCGCGGGTTCGGGGCCAACCCGGTGGCGATCTACCACGACCCCGACCTGCCGCCCTCGCACCACTACCTGGGCGCCTACCGCTACCTGGGCGCGCCGCGCGAGGAGGGCGGCTTCGGCGCCGACGCGATCGTGCACCTGGGCAAGCACGGCAACCTGGAGTGGCTGCCGGGCAAGACGATGGGCATGAGCGCCTCCTGCGGCACCGACGCCGCGCTGGGCGACCTGCCGCTGGTCTACCCGTTCCTGGTCAACGACCCGGGCGAGGGCACCCAGGCCAAGCGCCGCGCGCACGCCACCCTCGTCGACCACCTCATCCCGCCGATGGCGCGGGCCGAGACCTACGGCGACATCTCGCGGCTGGAGCAGCTGCTCGACGAGCACGCCAACATCTCCGCGCTCGACCCGGCCAAGCTGCCCGCGATCCGCCAGCAGATCTGGACGCTGATGCAGGCGGCCAAGATGGACCACGACCTGGGCCTGGCCGACCGCCCCGACGAGGACGTCTTCGACGACATGCTGCTGCACGTCGACGGCTGGCTCTGCGAGATCAAGGACGTACAGATCCGCGACGGCCTGCACGTGCTGGGGGCCGCCCCGCAGGGCGACGCGCGCGTCGAGCTGGTGCTGGCGATGCTGCGCGCCCGCCAGATGTGGGGCGGGGAGATGAGCCTGCCGGGCCTGCGCGAGGCGCTCGGGCTGGCCGAGGACGAGGTCAAGGCCCGGGTCGACGGCGTGGAGGCCCGCGCGCACGCGCTGGTCGCCGGCATGGACGCGGCCGGGTGGGACCCCGCCGCGGCGGCCGGCGTCGTCGCCGCCCGGGAGCCCGACGCGGCCCCGGAGGTGGCCCGCGTGCTGGAGTTCGCGGCCACCGAGGTGGTACCGCGCCTGGCCGGCACCACCGACGAGCTGACCCGGGTGCTGCACGCCCTGGACGGCGGGTTCGTCCCCGCCGGGCCCTCCGGCTCGCCGCTGCGCGGGCTGATCAACGTGCTGCCGACCGGGCGCAACTTCTACTCGGTCGACCCGAAGGCCGTGCCCTCGCGGCTGGCCTGGGAGACCGGGCAGGCGATGGCCGAGTCCCTGGTGGCCCGCTACCTCGCCGACCACGGCGAGCACCCGCGCAGCGTCGGGCTCTCGGTGTGGGGGACCAGCGCGATGCGCACCTCCGGCGACGACGTGGCCGAGGTGCTGGCGCTGCTGGGCGTGCGCCCGGTGTGGGACGAGGCCAGCCGCCGGGTCACCGACCTGGAGGTCATCGACCTCGCGGAGCTGGGCCGCCCGCGCATCGACGTGACGGTCCGCATCTCCGGCTTCTTCCGCGACGCGTTCCCGCACGTGCTGGCCCTGCTCGACGACGCGGTGCAGCTGGTGGCCGGGCTGGACGAGCCGGCCGAGCAGAACTTCGTGCGCGCCCACGACGACGGCGAGCGCCCGATCCGGATCTTCGGCTCCAAGCCCGGCACCTACGGGGCGGGCCTGCTGCAGCTGGTGGAGTCGCGCAACTGGCGCGACGACGCCGACCTGGCCGAGGTCTACACGACCTGGGGCGGCTACGCCTACGGCCGCGGCCTGGACGGCGTGCCCGCGCGGGGCGCGATGGAGAAGGCCTACCGGCGGATCGCCGTCGCGGCCAAGAACACCGACACCCGCGAGCACGACATCGCCGACTCCGACGACTACTACCAGTACCACGGCGGCATGGTCGCCACGGTCCGCGCGCTGACCGGCACCGCGCCCGCCGCCTACGTGGGCGACTCCACCCGCCCCGAGGCGGTGCGCACCCGCACCCTGCACGAGGAGACCGCCCGGGTGTTCCGCGCCCGGGTGGTGAACCCGCGCTGGATGGACGCCATGCGCAGGCACGGCTACAAGGGCGCGTTCGAGATGGCCGCCACCGTCGACTACCTGTTCGGCTGGGACGCCACCACCGGTGTGGTCGCCGACTGGCAGTACGAGAAGCTCACCGCCGAGTACGTGCTCGACCCGGTCAACCGCAAGTTCCTCGACGAGTCCAACCCGTGGGCGCTGCACGGGATGATCGAGCGGCTGCTGGAGGCGGTGGACCGCGAGCTGTGGGAGCACCCCGAGCAGGCCACGCTGGACGCGCTGCGCCAGGCGTACCTGGAGACCGAGGGCGACCTGGAAGGTGACTGAGCACGGCCCTACCGCGCGCACCGTCCTGGTCGTCGGCATCGGGGCCGGCGATCCCGAGCACCTCACGCTGCAGGCCGCGGCGGCGATCGGTCGCGCCGGGGTGTTCTTCGAGATCGACAAGGGGATCGCCGACCTGGCCGCGCTGCGCGCCACGCTGCTGGCCCGCCACGCCCGCCCCGACCACCGCGTGGTGACCGCCCCGGAGGTGCCGCGCGAGCGCGACCCCGCCGACTACCCGGCCGAGGTGGCGGCCTGGCAGGCCGCCCGGGCCCGGGCCTACGCGGCGATGATCACCGAGCAGCTGCCGGCCGGGGCGGTCGGCGCGTTCCTGGTCTGGGGCGACCCCGCGCTCTACGACGGCACCCTGCGCCTGCTGCAGGGCGTCGCCGACCGGACCGACCCGCCGCTGCGGGTCGTGTCGATCCCCGGGATCAGCAGCGTGCAGGCCCTGGCCGCGGCGCACGGCCTGATCCTCAACCGGGTCGGCGAGCCGGTGCTGGTCACCACCGGGCGTCGGCTGGCCGAGCGCGGGATGCCCCCCGACGTGCCCGACGTGGTGGTCATGCTGGACGGGCGCACGGCCTTCGCCGACCTCCCCGACACCGACCTGGACATCTACTGGGGCGCCTACCTGGGCACCCCGCGCCAGCTGCTGGTGGCGGGCGACCTGCGCGCGGTCGCGGACGAGATCGTGGCGACGCGCGCGGCGGCCCGCGCCGAGGCCGGTTGGATCATGGACACCTACCTGCTGCGCAGGCGCGGCGCCGCGGAACCGGCCGAGTAGCCCACGTCGCAGGGTCTGCGTACCCGGCGCAGACCCCCGGGGCCCTGCGCCGGGTAGGGAGCCTCTGCGACGTCACCCGAGGGCCGGGGCGATGACGGTGTCGACCATCGCGGCGTAGTCCTGCGGGGGAGCACCCGGGCCGTGGGTGACGTCGCTGCGCACGACCACGACGAGGTCCAGGTCGGGCACGACCTCGATCAGCTGACCGCCGAACCCGGCCGCGACGAAGGCCGGGTGGCCGTCCGCGGTGCCCACCCACCACTGGTAGCCGTAACCGGGCAGCTGGGCGCCCCCGGTGGCGACGTGGGCGCGGGTGGCCTCGCCGATCCACCCGGCGGAGACCAGCCGCTCACCGCCGTGCGTTCCGCCGGCCAGGTACAGCCGCCCGATGGCGAGCATCTCCTCGGCGGTCAGCGCCAGCCCGGTCCCGCCCTTCTGCCGGCCCTGCGGGTCGGCGTCCCAGGTCGGGCCGGTGATCCCGAGCGGTGCGAACAGCGCCTCGCGGGCGTAGTCCAGCGCCGATCGGCCGGTGGCCCGGGTGAGCACCGCGGAGAGCAGGTGCGAGCCGGCCGTCGAGTAGGCGAAGCGGTCGCCGGGCGGGCTGCGCGGGGTGAGGGCGAGGGCGTGGGCGACCCAGTCCTCGGACGACGCGGGTCTGCGCGCGGCCAGCGTGTCGTCGCCGGCGATCCCGGCGGTCATGGTCAGGACCTGGCGCAGCGTCGCCGCGCGCAGCGGGGCGGGCATCGTCGCGGCGTGCTCGGGCAGCAGCTCACCGAGGGTCTGGTCGACCCCGCGGATCTGCCCGCGGTCGACGGCGATCCCGATGAGCGTGGCCATCACGCTCTTGGTCACCGAACGGGCCGCCCCCCGGCTCGCCGGCTCGCCCCGCACGAACCGGCGCTGGCCCCCGACGTCCACGATGACGGCCCGCACGCGGTCGTGGCGGCCGGTGCCGTCGCCCCGCAGGAACGCCTCGATCCGTGACGCCAGGTCCGCGCCGGCGCCCACCGGACGCACGGCCGTCGACGCCGAGCAGCCCACCAGGACCGCGAGCACCGCCGCCAGCACCAGCACGGGGCTGGGCCGGCGGGTCCGTGACCTGACGGGCAATGGCGCGCCTCCTCGACCGACCGCCAGTCTGCGTCGCTGCGGGGCCGTGGCGCCAGGGGTGCGCGGCGGAGATCGGGAGCGCCCCGGCCGGTCGGCCGCCGTTCGGGCGCCCCGGGGCGGCGAGGGCTCGGCGATCGGCGGTGTCCCACCGGTCCGGGCTCAAACCAGATTCCAGTTCTGGATTTCTGGGATCCGGCGGGGGTCGAGCGCCGGGGCGGCCATCTCGGCGCTCACCCTGGGCGCCACTGCTCGGCGGCGGCACGGTGGAGATCCAGTTTGAACGTCATCGCGGAGCGGATCCTGCGCCTCCCGCGCCGTTGAGCGGCCGCCGCAGGCGCCGGTACGGGCCAATGGGTGAGGACCGCACGGCACCGCGTCGACTACCGTTCGGCGCAACCGACGTGGGCGAGGAGCGGGATGGCGCGGCAGGCCGAGGGCTCCGGCGGCGCGGCGCCCGTGGGGGAGATGCCGGAGTGGCAGCTCGCCCGGCGCAGGCGCATCGTCGAGGCCGCCGCGGCCGCCCTGGACGAGCAGGACTACGAGCAGATCCAGATGCGCGACGTCGCGCAGTCCGCCGCCGTCGCGCTCGGCACCCTGTACCGCTACTTCTCCTCGAAGGAGCACCTGTACGCGGAGGTGCTCGAGCACTGGGCTACCGAGGGCGAGCCGCTGGGCGAGCGCTACGCGGAGCTGGACGTCGTGGAGCGCATCCGGGCCCGGGTGCGCCGGGTGGTCCGGGCGTTCGAGCGCCAGCCGCGCTACTACAAGCTGCAGTCCCTGCTGCTCAACAGCTCCGACGGCAACGTGCGCGAGCTGCTCGACCGCTTCACCCGCTCGGCGACGGCCTGGCTGGTCGACGACCTGGCCGTGCTGGGACCGACCGAGGCCGCCGACGTCGCCGACATGTGCTGGTCGATCATCAGCACGATGCTGACCGGCGCGGTCTACCGGGGCAGGCCGATGGCCGACGTCTACCGGGTCTGCGACGGCTTCGTCGACCTGCTCGTGCCCCGGCTGCGCGCGGCGCAGGAGGCGGGGGCGGCCGGCCCCTGAGCCCGGTCAGCCCTGCTCGTCGGGGAGGCGGTCGTTGAGGTAGTCGTCGTAGGCGGACAGGTCGAGGAAGCCGTGCCCGCAGTAGTTGAACAGGATCACCTTCTCCTCGCCGGTCTCCTTGGCCGCGAGGGCCTCGTCGATCGCGGCGCGGATCGCGTGGCCGCACTCGGGCGCGGGGATCTTGCCCTCGGTCCTGGCGAACTGGACCGAGGCCTCGAAGACCTTGCCCTGCGGGTAGGCCACCGCCTCCATCCGACCGTCCCGGACCAGCGCCGAGACCAGCGGGGAGTCGCCGTGGTAGCGCAGCCCGCCGGCGTGGATCGACGGCGGCACGAAGTCGTGCCCGAGCGTGTACATCGGCAGCAACGGGGTGAGCCCGGCGGTGTCGCCGAAGTCGTAGTCGAACCTGCCCTGCGTGAGCGTCGGGCAGGACGACGGCTCGACCGCGAGCAGTCGCACCCCGGCGTCCGGCACGAAGGGGAAGGCGATGCCGCCCAGGTTCGACCCGCCGCCGCAGGGGGCGATGACGACGTCGGGCAGCCGCTCCCCGGCCAGCTCCAGCTGCTCCCTGGCCTCGAGCCCGATCACCGTCTGGTGCAGCAGCACGTGGTTGAGCACCGAGCCGAGCGCGTAGTGGGAGCCGGCGCGCCCGGCGCAGTCGCGCACGGCGTCGGAGATGGCCGCGCCCAGCGAGCCGGGGTGGGTGGGGTCGTCGACCGGTGACGGGACGACCTCACCGCCCCAGGTCTGGATGGCGACCCGGCGGTAGGGCTTCTGCTCGTAGGACGCCCGCACCATGTAGACCTTGAGGTCGAGGTCGAACTGCGCGCAGGCGAACGCCAGCGCGGTGCCCCACTGGCCCGCGCCGGTCTCCGTCGTCAGCCTGCCGATGCCCTCTGCCCGGTTGTAGAACGCCTGCGGGACCGCGGTGTTGGTCTTGTGGCTGCCCGACGGGGACCCCGACTCGTCCTTGAAGTAGATCCGCGCCGGGGTGCCCAGCGCCTTCTCCAACCGCACGGCCCGGACCAGCGGGGTGGGGCGCCACAGCCGCAGGATGTCCAGTACCTCGCCGGGCACGTCGATCCACGGCTCCGTGCTGACCTCCTGGCCGATCAGCTCCATCGGGAACAACGGCGCCAGGTCGGCGGGACCGACGGGCTCGCGGGTGCCGGGGTGCAGCGGCGGCTGCGGCGGCGTCGGCAGGTGCGGGACGACGTTGAACCACGCGCTGGGGATCCTGTCGGGCGCCATCGTCCACCGGGTCATGGGGGCAGGCTAGTGACGGCCGGCCCCCGCGCGTAGGTCCCGGGACAGGTGACCGGCGGGAGACCTCGTCGAGCGTGCCGCTGCCGCGGCGGTCGAACAGCATCCACCGCTCCCGCGCGGACCCGGTGGTGCGGGCCGCTGAACACCGCGACGGCGGCGCCCGGCTCGTGGAACACCCGCACGACCAGGTCGGCGCCCACCGCGGCGGCGCCGCTGGTCGCATGTGGCAGATCGGACACCGGTCTCGCACCCTCGTCGGGCGGTCGTTCGGCGACGCTCCAGTGGGTCCTCGGGGGAGGATTCGACCGTCGAGTCCCGGTCGTCACCGGTCGGCGACCTCGCGGTCACCGAGCGCAGCGGTCCCGGCCGCCGAGCCGTAGGGAAGGGGTGGGTTGATGCACCGCGTGGTGTGCACCGAGTTCGGCGGTCCCGAGCTGCTGGCGGTGCTCGAGGAACCGACACCGGAGCCGGGCCCGGGCGAGCTGCTCGTGCGGGTCGGGGCGGCGGGGGTCAGCTTCGTCGACGGGCTCATCGTGCGCGGCGGTTACCAGGTCAAGCCGCCGCTGCCGTTCACCCCCGGCAGCGCGGTCGCGGGCGCGGTGGCCGCGGCGGGCACGGGCGCGCCGATCGCGCCCGGGACGGCGGTCCTCGCCCCGATGCGGAGCTTCGGCGGCTTCGCCTCCCACGTCGTCGTCCCCGCCACCGACGTCGTACCGCTGCCCGACGGCGTCGACGGCGCCGTGGCCGCCGCCGCGGCCGAGAGCTACGCGACGCTCGTCTTCGCGGTCACCCACCGGGTCACGATCGGGGCGGGGGAGTGGGTCGTGGTCCTCGGCGCGGGCGGGGGGATCGGACTGGCCGCCGTCGACGTCGCCCGCAGCCTCGGCGCCCGTGTCGTCGCTGTGGCCTCGTCGGAGTCGAAGCGGGCCGCGGCCACGGCGGCGGGCGCCGAGGTGGCGATCGACTACACCGACCTCAAGGACGGCATCCGCGCCGCCACCGGCGGCGGGGCCGACGTCGTGGTCGACCCGGTCGGCGGCCCCGCCGCCGAGTCCGCCCTGCGGGCGCTGCGCGCCGGCGGGCGGTTCTGCGTGCTGGGCTTCGCCTCCGGGGAGATCCCGCGGCTGCCGGCCAACATCGTGCTGCTGCGCAACCGGTCGGTCATCGGGGTGGACTGGGGCGACTGGGCGCGCGAGGTCGGCGGCCCGGAGGGCAACGCCGCCCTGCTCACCGACGTCGTCGACCGCATCGGACGCGGGGAGCTGCGGCCGCCGGTGCCGGAGTCGGCGCCGTTGCGCGAGGCCGGGTCGGTGCTGCGCCGGATCGGCGAGCGGCGGGTGACCGGGAAGGTCGTCCTCGTGCCGTGAGGTTCGGGGGTGGTCCTCCCGACGCTCGCCGGCACGGTCAGAACGTGCAGCGGAACACCCGCATCACGTCGCGCACGGCGGGGACGGCGCTGAGCAGCCGGTAGAGCGTCCGGTGGCCCCGGTCGGGGATCTCGGCGTACTGCGCCACCACCGCCACCGTCTCGCGGTGGGTCAGGCGGGGTTCCCAGCGCTCGAGGTCGCGGCCGTCCCGGATGGCGGTCCGGTGTCGGGGGAAATCCCCGCGGACGCGCTTCGAGGACCGCTGCGACGCCCGGACGGCCCACGGGGCGAGGCCGTCGGACAGCAGCTCACCGGTGCCGAACCGGTCGACCACCCGCCCCAGCAGCTGCCCGATCTCGGGCTCGGTGAGGTACATCAGCAGCCCCTCGGCGACGATCAGGACGGGTGGCCCGGCCTGGATCTCGTCGAGCCACCCCGGGTCGGTCACCGACGCCCCGATCGTGCGGTACCAGGACGGCTCGGGGTAGAGCCGGCGGTGGATCCCGATCACGTCGGCGTGGTCGACGTCGATCCACCGCACGTCGGGCGGGAGGGCGAGGCGGAACGCCCGGCTGTCCAGGCCGCAGCCGAGCTGGACGACGCTCGCCCGCGGGTGCCGCTGCAGGAAGCCGGTCGTCCAGGCGTCCAGTTGCCGGGCTCGCAGGGCGACCGGGAACCGGTTGCCGGCGACCCCCGGTCGCTGCAGGGCGCTGAAGTCGTAGGCGATGCGGTCGACCACCTCGGCGGCCACGGTGTCCCCGAGGACCGGCCGGCGCGACCGGCTGTCGAGCGCACGCAGGTAGAGGGTCGCGAGCATCGTCGTCTGCACGCCGGTGAGGTCGATGGCGTCGGTCATGGCCGGCCGTCCTTCCCGCTGCGGTACTCGGCCCAGCGCTGCGCGAACTGCTCGTGCACGTGCTTGTCGGAGAACTCGCAGAGATCGCGGAACTCCTCGATGCGGTCCCGCTGCTCGGTCTGGTCCGGCCGCAGCAGCGACAGCCCGTACTCGGCGGCGTCGATCCCGGCGCGCATCCGGGACAGCTGAACCTCGACGACGCGGGCGAACCCGCCCGGGGTGATCCGGTAGTGGTGCCGGCGGGTCGCGGTCGGCAGCCGTTCGACCATCCCGCCCTCCTGCATCATCCGGATCACCGTGCTGACCGAGGCCTTGCTCACCCCGAGCGCGATGGACAGCTCGGTCAGCGACTGGTGGGCCGGCTCGCAGATCATCAGGCGGCCGTAGAGGCGACCCATCGTGCGGGGCGCGCCGAGCGTCTCGAAGAACAGGCCGAGCCGGTCGACGAAGGCGTTCTCGTCCTCATCCATCCACATATCCACCAGATCGTTCAGTACGTTGTGAACGATCCTCCTGCAATGCTCCGAGAGCGTCAAGACCTGTCCGGCCGGCTCGCCGGCCGCCCGCACTCCCGCGCGCCTGGAAGGTCACGCTGCAGCCGTCCCGCCGCGATCTGGCCACCAACCGCACCCAGCTGCGTCAGATCGGGCGCTGCCGCGACGAGCCGCGCTGGCCGGGTCAGGACGTGAAGGGCAGCTGCCCGAGGAGCAGTAGCCGATCGTCGGGGCTCATCCGCCTGCGCGCTGCTGCTGGCCTCGGCGCTGCCGGGCTCCGTTCTTGCCTCCGGGGCGCCTGCGCGGCGGGCGACTTCGGATCGAGCAGGGGCTTCGGGAGGGTGGTGGGCACCTGTGCCCACGGGTCGGCGCGGAACACGGGACACACTCCGGCCGGGGTTGGTCTGCGGTGGTCGAGTCGAGTCCGGGCGTCCGGGTGGCGCGGTTCTGGGGTGGCGTCGGGGTGTGCGTTCTTTGTCGAGCCAGGCCGGGGGTATGAATTCGGGTAGGCTGTCGCGGGCGATGCGTACGAGCCATTCCGTGGAGTGGATCTCTTGGTGGTGCGTCCAGCACAGCATGACGAGGTTGTCGGTTTTGGTGTGGCCGCCGCGGGCCCATTCTTTGATGTGGTGGATTTCGCACCAGCTGGGTGGGCGGTCGCAGCCGGGGTGGGCGCATCCGTGGTCGCGGGCGACGATCGCGCGGCGGATGGGGAGGGGGATGGTGCGGGCTTCTCGCCCGATGTCGAGGGGTTGGCTGTCGCCGTCGAGGACGATGGGGATGACCTTGGCGTCGCAGCAGAGTGCTCGGAGTGCGGCGGGGGTGGGGGTGTCGCCGAGGTCGAGGCAGGCGGCGCGGGCGCGGTTCTCCAGGTCGGCCAGCCTGACCGTGAGGGCGATGTGGGGGCGTTCGCCTGCCTTGTCGGGGAGGATCTTGTCGCCGTGGGTGGCGACGAATCCGCACACCTCGGCGAGGGCGTCGGCGTTGCGTTCGGCGGCGCTGCGCGGGTCCTGCGCGGTCAACGGGGTGGCCTTGGCGTCGATGACCGTGGCGATCATCGCGAAGCGCACCGGGTCAGTGAACACCCCGGAGATCTTCCCGCCACCACCGGGCAGCGGGGTGAGCCGTAGCTCGTTGACCTGCACGGGTTCCCGGTCGTCGGGTTCGGCGCCGTCCTGGTCGTAGGCGCGCACCAGTTCGGCTCCGAACCTCGCCAGTTCGGTCGGGGTGCAGGTGTCGGCGACGGCGGCGATCTGTTCTTCGATCCCGGCCCAGGCATGCGGGGGGATCCGCCGCGCCGCGGGCGAGTCGAGGAGCCGGGCGATCAGATCGACGTGCTGCAAGCTGGCCGCACCGCTAGGAGCTGTCCTCAAAGCCACATCTTGAGGGTCGCCAGGTCGATCATCCCCTGGTAAGAGATGGCGGTCTTGTCGTAGCGGGTGGCGATGGCCCGGTACTGCTTGAGCCGGTTGAAGCAGCGCTCAACCACGTTGCGGCGCTTGTAGGCAGCCTTGTCGAACACCGGCGGCCGACCACCAGCAGAACCACGGCGAGCACGGTTGGCCTGCTGGTCACGCCGCTCCGGGATCGTCGCCCGGATCCCGCGCCGACGCAGGTAGGCCCGGTTCGCGCGGCTGGAGTAGCCCTTGTCCGCCAACACCCGGGTAGGCCGGGTCGCGGGCCGCCCGGGTCCCGGCCGGCGGAACTCGACCTTGGTCAGGACCTGCTCGAACACTGTCGTGTCGTTGACGTTCCCGCCGGTCAACACCACCGACAACGGACGGCCGTGGCCGTCGCAGGCCAGGTGGATCTTGGTGGTGGTGCCGCCGCGGGACCGCCCGATAGCATGATCAACTGGTTCGTCGTGTCCGCTGCAGGACTCGCCCGCCCCCTGTGTGAGACCCGGCGGCGGCCGTCTTGTCGGCGGTCTTGTCGGCGGTCTTGTCGGCGGTCTTGTCAGCCGTGGTGCGGGCGCCGGCGGCGTGCTGATGAGCGCGCACGATGCTGGAATCCACCGAGACCTCGCGGTCGAGCTCGTCGATCGCCTCGGCGATCACCCGCGCCTTGGCCACCAGCATCGTGAGGGTGCCGTCGCGGGACCACCGCCAGAACCGGGTGTAGATCGTCTTCCAGGGCCCGTAGCGCTCGGGCAGGTCCCGCCAGGCGATCCCGGTCTTGGCCTTGTAGAGCATCCCGTTGATCACCCGGCGGTCATCGGCCCTTGGTCGGCCCTTCGTCCCCGAGGGTGGGAGGAGGGGCTCGATCGCTTGCCACTGCTCGTCGGTCAACTCGTGCCTGCGCACCACAACCCAAGATCAAACCAGGTCAGATGAACCTGCTTTGAGGACGCTCCCTAGTGAAGGCGGCGGCCATCGCCGGTAGCAAGGGCGGCAGCACCTGGCCCTGCAGGTCCACTCGGGCGGCGACGTGGTCGGCGGCCCGCACGATCTCCCGCGCCCGCCCCCGATCCACCGTCAGCACCGAGGCCACCGCGGAGTCGGGCCGCCGGTGTCCGGCGGCGGCGAACGCACCGCTGCGCTGCAACACGGCCACGGCCTCGACCTGCACCTGCGATATGGCCCGGGTCAATTCCCGGGTAGCGGCGAGTGCGTCCAGTGCGTCTTGATCGGAACCGTTCTCGCGCAGCCCGGCGGCGACCGCGCGAATGCGGTCGGCCGTGGCGGCGAGTTCGGTCGGAGACATGCGTCGATTCTACTCGAACATTTGTGCGGAGTCGAGGAAGGATCGGGACCACAGGATAGTCGCCGCGCTCGCAGGTGAAGCGTTCACTATCGCAACCAGCATCTCGGATCGGGGACGGCCGCCAGCGCAACCACTATTCGTTTGTTATCGCAACAGGGCCACCGCCTAACCGAGACGGTGCCGTCGGTGCGCGCATCACTCGCAGTCGAGCAGCAGTTCTGCAAGCGGCCGCCGCGCGCGCGGTGCGAGTCGGGTGGCGGGGTGGTCGTCGGGGATGCGGGCGGGCTCCAGCGGTACCCCGAGCGCGGCGACGGCGAGCGGGACGACCCGGTCGGGCAGCGGGGGCAGTGCCGCGGGGATGAACCCGCCCATCTGGCGCACCGCCAGGCCCATGGAGTGGGCCTGGGCCGACAGGTGCGCGGCGGCCTGGCCGGTGTCGTAGAGCGCCCAGCGGCGCGGGACGCCGTCGGGGCCGGCGGTCTCGGCGGCCACCAGGACCAGTGCGGAGGCGTCGCGCGCCCACAGCCGGTTGGTCGGCTTCAGCGCGGCCGCGAGCGCCTCGTACGCGCGTTCGCCGCGGCGGCCGGCCAGGAAGCGCCAGGGCTGGGTGTTGGAGGCGGAGGGGGCCCACCGGGCCGCTTCGAGGATCGTGTCCAGCTGCTCGGCGTCGATCTGGACCGTCGGGTCGAAGGCCCGGGGGCTCCAGCGCTGGGCCAGGATCGGGTGCAGTGCGGCGCGCGACTCGGTCTCCACGGACCCCCCTCTCGTGCTTGATTGCTCAACATCGCAACTCCCGGTGGGGTCCACCACTTCCCGGATGGTCGCAGCTCACCCCACTGCGCGCCCAGGTGCGCAGCACCGCGCGGCCCGATGATCGCGCTGTTCGGACGGGGATTCCAGCAGCTGACCGAGCGCAGCTCCGCCCGTACGCACTGCAGCCGCCGTGTCGACCGGCGCCGGCGGGTCAGCGGGCCGGGGCGATCGCGTCGGTCAGCCGGGCCAGCACGACGTCGACCTGGTCGAGCGTCGCCTGTGGGACCGCCTTGGACCGCAGCACCTCGACCAGGATGCGCGCCGCGCGGTCGAGGTCGGCGCGCGAGATCGGCTCACCGTGCTCGTCGCGCACGTCGGCGTGCTGGTCGCGCAGCCTGCGCAGCATGTCGACGGTGACCCCACCGCCGGTCACCGTGATCAGCACGGCGAGCGAGTGGTTCTGCAGGGCGGTGGGGTCGGCGCCGCGGAAGTAGCCGGCGATCCGCGGGTCGCGCATCGCGGCCCCGCAGAACTCGCTGGTCACCTCCGACCAGACGTTGCCCGCGGCCGGGTGGAAGTGCACGAGCCAGTCGCGCAGCGGCACGACCGCGCTGCCCGAGGTCGCCGTGGTCACCGGGTCGTTCTCGACCATCGGGGGGTCGACCAGCACCCGGTCGCCGGGCGGCGGGGGCGGTGCCGGGGCGGGGTCGCCCCGCGGGAGGGCGGCCGCCCGCCGCCGCGTGGCCGCGTCGACCCGGTCGGCCCACCACCACCCCACGACGAGCAGTACGACCACGAGCGCGAGCCCGAGGCTCCACAGCGGCTCGACACCGGCGAGCGGGCCGGCGGACGCGCGGCCGGTCGCGGCGCTGGCCGCGGCTGTGGTCATGGTGGGGCCTGTCGGGTTCCGGGGGAGCGTTCGATGATCTTCGGGCGACGTCTGGAGCGAGCGTTCCAGACAGCCCGGGACCGCGCCAGGAGGACAGGCCGAACGGCGCAGTGGCGGACTCCGTCATCACCGCGTCGGGACAGGTCCAGGCGGTCCAAGCGCCACTAGGGTCGGCCCATGGCCGTGCCCGTTCCCCCGCACGCGCCAGCGGCGCAGGGCGAACGCTCGCGCGAGGAGATCCTCGACGCCGCCGAGCGCCTGATGGGCACCCGCGGCTACGCCGCGACGTCGATCTCGCTGCTGGCCAAGGCCTCCGGGCTGCCGCCCAGCTCGATCTACTGGCACTTCGGCTCGAAGTCGGGGCTGCTGGGCGCGGTGATGCAGCGCGGGGCCCGGCGGTTCTTCGCCGCCGCCACCCCCGACCCGCCGGCGTCGCCGCCGGAGCCGCGCGAGCGGTTGGCGTTGTTGGTCGGGCGGGTCGTGAGCGGCATGCGCGAGCACCCGCGGTTCCTGCGCCTGGTCGCCTTCCTGCTGCTGGGCGGCGACGGCGGCCACGACCAGCACGAGGCGGTCGCCGGGGTCCGCGCCGAGGCCCGCGGGCTGGTCCGTCGGGGGCTGCTGTGGGCCTACTTGCCCTGGGGCGAGCCGCTCGCGCGGCGCGTCGCCGACGAGCTGACCGACACCGCCCAGGCCCTGTTCGACGGCCTGTTCCTGACCACGGCGGGCGGCACCCCGTCGGCCGCCGTCGCCCGCGACGTCGAGGCGGCCCTGCACGCCCTCGCGGAGCAGGTGCGCGACGGGCCGGAGCGGAGCGGCGGCCCCGCGGTGAGCGCGGGCCTCAGCCCGAGAGGCGGATGCTGAGCTGGGCGCGCCGCGGTCAGCACGCACAGGTGGGCCACCCGCCCCGCCAGTGCCGGTAGCCGGCCGCGGCCACGACGTCGCCGCCGTCGCGCAGCAGGAACCCGGCGACGTGATGCCCGCCGGCCCGCTCTCCGCGGCGTCGGCGCCGTCGACGGAGCCCAGCAGGGCGGCGAGGTCCGGGTGGTCGGCGGGCAGGTCCGGCACCGCGTCCGACGGGTCCGGTGCCCGTCGTGGTGGGCCGGCGCGGCGGGCCCAGCACCTCGCCGACCGGGAGCGCGGCGCGCAGCCGGCCGGGGTGGGTCAGCTCGGCGCCGGACAGGCCGTCGAGCGCGCCCCGGACGACCGGCGCCGACGCGTCCACCGGCACCGTGCTGATCGCGGAGCCGCCCAGCGCGACGATCCCGACCCGACCGGGCGGGCACAGCCGGGACCCCGCCGACGTCGCCACCGCGGCACCCCGCTCGGGGAAGGCCAGCGCGACGCCGGCCGGCCCGACCCACGCGCGGCGGGCCCGGTCCGGCAGCGGGTCGGCGGCCACGGCGCGATCCTCGCAGACCGGGGACCGCCATCCTGTCCCCGGCGCTCAGGCCGGGGACGTGCCGAACCGGTACACCGACCGCGCCCGGTAGGTCGCGCCCGGTCTGAGCACGGTCGTCGGGAACTCCGGGCGGTTGGGCGAGTCGGGGAAGTGCTGCGGCTCGACGCAGAAGGCCTCCCGGCGGCGCGCGGTCCCGCCGTCGTGCAGTGCGAGCGTCCCGTCGAGGAAGTTGCCGGTGTAGAACTGCGCGCCCGGCTGGTCGGTGAACACCGTCAGGGTCCGGCCGCTGGCCGGGTGCCGGACGTGGGCGGCGGCCGGGAGCGGCTCGTCGACGCCGTCGGCGAGGTGCGGGCCGGACCCGTCCAGCACCCAGGTGTGGTCGAAGCCGCCCGCCACGTCGAGCTGCGGGTCGCTGACCTCCAGCCGGGCGCCGAGCCCTGTCGGCTCCCGCAGGTCGAACGGGGTGCCGTCGACGGGGGCGAGTGCGCCGGTGGGCAGGAGGCGGTCGTCGACCGGGAGGAACCGGTCGGCGAAGACCGTGGCCTCCAGGTCGCCGACGGGCTCGGGGGCGCCGGCCAGCGTGAAGTAGGCGTGGTTGGTGAGGTTGACGACGGTCGGCGCGTCGGTCGTGGCCAGGAGCTCCACGCGCAGGTCGGGCCCCGAGACGGTGTAGGTGACCCGGACGTCGAGCCGGCCGGGGAAGCCGTTGTCCCCGTCCGGGCTGACGTGGCGCAGGGTGAGGGCGACGCCGTCGTCGACCGCGTGCGGCGCCTCTGCGGTGAACTCGGCGTGGTCCAGGGCCCGCTTGCCGCCGTGCAGGGCGACCGTGCCCTCGTTGCACGGCACGCTGTACTCGACGCCGTCGAGCACGAAGCGGCCGTCGCCGATGCGGTTGGCGAAGCGGCCGACCGTGGCGCCGAGGTAGTCGCGGTCGCTGTAGTAGGCGTACTCGTCCAGCCCCAGCACCACCTGCGCCGCTCGGCCGTCGCGGTCGGGCGCGGCGAGCCGGGCGATGCGGGCCCCGTGACCGGTGATGCCGACGGTGAGGACGGAGCTGCGCAGTTCGATCATGGCCACCTCGATGTGAGCGCTAACACGCCTGTCGAGGATGCCGCAGCCGCGTGACCGGGGCAACCCGGTCGGGGCTGCGGCGGCAAACGTAGGACGTTAGGATTTTTGCCCGTGGGACTCACAGCGGTGCGCGGAGGACGGCTGAGCGACGAGGTGGTCGCCCAGCTGGAGGGCCTGATCGCGGCGGGGGAGTGGCCGGTGGGCACGAAGATCCCGCCGGAGCCCGCGCTGGCGGCCGCGCTCGGGGTCGGCCGCAACACGGTGCGCGAAGCCGTGCGGGCGCTCGAGCACGCCGGGCTGCTCGAGCCGCGCCGCGGCGACGGCACCTACGTGCGCGCGACGAGCGACCTCGGGGCCGCGCTGCTGCGCCGGGCCCGGCGCACCGACGCGCTGCACGTGCTCGCGGTGCGCGCGAGCCTCGAGCGCGACGCGGCCGCGGTCGCGGCGGTGGAGCGCACCGAGGCCGACGTCGCCGCCATCCACGCCGCGCTGGCCGCCCGCCGCGCGGCGGCGGCCGACCGGGCCGCGTTCGTGGCCGCCGACGTCGTGTTCCACCGCGCGGTCGTGGCGGCCACGCACAACCCGGTCCTCGTCGACCTCTACGCCGGGCTCACCGAGGCCCTGGAGCGCACCGTCGCCGAGGTCCACGCCCACGACGACGACCCCGCGGCCTTCCCGGGGCACGACGAGCTGGCCGCGGCGATCGCCGCGGGCGACCCCGACGCCGCGCGCGCGGCCGCCGACAGCTACCTCGGTGCTGCCCGGGCGATCGTCGAGGGGGAGCGATGAGCGAGCTCGCGAGCGAATCATCGGTACCGCGCCTGCGCGAAGCGCCGACCGAGCGCAGCGAGGGGGAGCGATGAGCGAGCTTGCGAGCGAGCCCGCTGCTCCGCCCGCGCGCACGGCCGTGCGGTGGAGCGCGGTGTGGTTCGCGGTGTCGATCGTGCTCGTCGCGGCGAACCTGCGGCCCGCGGTCGTCGCGGTGGGCCCGCTGCTCGGTGAGATCCAGGCCGACCAGGGCCTGTCCGGCACGGCGGCCGGTGTGCTGACGGCGCTGCCCGTGCTCTGCTTCGGGCTGCTCGCGCCGCTGGCCCCGGTCGCGGCGCGGCGGGTCGGCATCGAGCGGGTGCTGCTCGGGGCGGTGCTGGTGCTGTGCGCCGGCATCGCGGTGCGCTCGGCCGGGGGAGTGGTCGCGCTGTTCGCCGGGACGGTGCTGCTGGGCGCGGGGATCGCGGTCGGCAACGTGCTGCTGCCCAGCCTGGTCAAGCGCGACTTCCCCGAGCGGACCGGGCTGATGACCGGGCTGTACTCGATGGCGATCACCAGCGGCGCCACGCTGGCGGCCGGCGTGACGGTGCCGGTGGCGCAGGCGGTCGGCCTGCAGTGGCGGGGCGCGCTGGCGATGTGGCTGGTGTTCGCGGGGGTCGCGCTGCTGAGCTGGCTGCCGCACGTGCGCCGCAGCGACCGGCCGGCCCGCACCGGCGCGAGCCGCGCGGGCGGCCTGTGGCGCGACCCGGTGGCCTGGCAGGTCACCATCTACATGGGACTGCAGTCGCTGTCCTTCTTCGCGGTGGTCGCCTGGCTGCCCGCCCTGCTCGTGGCCAGGGGCTTCGAGCCGGTCGTGGCCGGCTGGCTGCTGTCGCTGGCCACCGCGTGCGGGATCGTCGGGGCCACCGTGGCCCCGCTGCTGGCCGCGCGCTCCCACCGCCAGCGCGCGGTGGTCCTGGTGACGACGGGGATGGCCGCCGCGGGCCTGCTGGGCCTGCTCCTGGTGCGCGGCGGGGAGGTGCTGTGGGTGGCGCTGCTGGGCGCGGCCCAGAGCGCCGCCCTCGGCATCGCGCTGACGCTGGTCGGGGTGCGCGCGCCGGACGCGGAGCGGGCGGCCCAGCTGTCCGGGATGGCGCAGAGCGCCGGGTACGTGCTGGCCGCGGCCGGCCCGTTCGCGGTGGGGTTCGCGCACGACGTGACCGGGGGCTGGACCGTCCCGCTCCTGCTGCTGCTCGCGCTGCTGGTCCTGCAGGGCTCGGCCGGCGTGCTGGCCGCGCGCGACCGGATGGTCGCCGCTCCCGCGCGGCCCGGCTGAACCACTATGGTGCGCGGACGTACACGCGGAGTCATCAGATGGGGGTCCGGATGACCGAACAGGGCGACACCGGCGGCACCTGGGGGGACATCGACCCCGATCCGGGGGTCGAGCTCGACCAGGACCGACCGCAGTCGGCGCGGGTCTGGAACTACTGGCTGGGCGGCAAGGACAACTACGCGATCGACCGCGAGGTCGGCGAGCAGATCCGGGCCATGCTGCCCGGGATCGTCGACATCGCCCGGGCCGACCGGGCGTTCCTGCTGCGGGCCGTGCGCCACCTCGTCGCCGACTGCGGGGTGCGCCAGTTCCTCGACATCGGCACCGGGCTGCCGAGCGCGAACAACACCCACGAGGTGGCGCAGTCGATCGCCCCGGAGTGCCGGATCGTCTACGTCGACAACGACCCCCTCGTGCTGGCGCACGCCCGCTCCCTGCTGACCAGCAGCCCGGAGGGGGCCACCCGCTACCTCGACGCCGACGTGCGCGAGCCCGACGTCATCCTGGAGCAGGCGGCGCACACGCTCGACTTCGCCCAGCCGATCGCGCTGATGATGCTGGGCATCGTCAACCACATCATGGACGACGCCGAGGCCGAGCGGATCGTCGAGCGGCTCGTCGCCGCGCTGGCCCCGGGGAGCTACCTGGTGCTGGCGCACCCGACCGCCGACATCGACGGCGACGCCATGCGCAAGGCGATGACGTCGATGAACGAGAGCGGGGGGACGCCGGTGCGCGCGCGCACCCGCGGCGAGGTCGAGCGCTTCTTCCGGGGCCTGGAGCTGCTCGAGCCCGGCATCGTCACGCTCGGGCGGTGGCGCCCCGACCCCGTGGAGGTCGGCGGCGTCGAGGACGTGGTGGACGTCTCGGAGTACTGCGGCGTCGCGCGCAAGCCCTGATGCGCCACGAGGCGCTTCGTTATATCCCCGTTATAGACGGGAAGGACTCGGGAGGAGGTCCTTGGGTCTGATGGCTCACCTGGATCCGAAAGGTGAAGGGGACAGTAGCATGCCAGGAAAGCGGCAGTCATGCTCAGGCGTATGAGGTGACGTGCCGCGGGACCCGTGCGATATGGTGAAAGCTGGATTGC
>NZ_JAGSOV010000070.1 GCF_023898865.1 Pseudonocardia humida | reverse complement strand
GCCCCTGCGCCGGCCTGACCCTCTACGCAGTCCTGCGCGAACTCCAGAAACTGCTGGTCGTCTGGGCCGGTGTCTGCCACACCTGCCAACGCACCTTCGACAACACGAGCTAACAAAGCCCTACTAGGACCGGGTGCTCGCCGGGTGATGGCCCCGGTACCAGTCGACGGTCGCGGCGATGCCCTCGTCCCAGCCGGTCGGGGGCTGCGGCCCGAAGGTCCGCTGGAACTGCCCGTCGTCGACGGTCCACGGGCGGTCGTACTGGTACCAGATGTCGGGCAGTTCGCCCGCGGACCGGTCGAAGAGCCCGACGAGCCGCATCATCGCCCGAGGGGTGGCGCTGATCCGGACCGGTCGCCCGGCGGCGGCACCGATGCGGTCGACGAATTCGCGCGGGGTCAGCGCGGGTGCGGCGGGCAGGATCCAGGCGCGTCCGTCGGCGGCGCCGTGGTCGGCCAGGGTGATCAGGCCGCGGGCGATGTCGGGCAGATGGTGCAGGGCGTGCGGCACGTCGACCCGGCCCGGCCACCGCACGGCCTTCCCCGCCAGCACGGCGCCGAAGACGGTGTCGCCGGCGGTGCTCGCGATGGTCCCGGGGCCGTAGTAGTCGCTGGCCCGGCCGATCGCGACGCGGAGGGTGCCGCGCCGGTGCGCGTCGAGCAGTTGGTCGGCGAGCCGGAGCCGGACAGCGCCCTTACGGCTGGTCGGCTGCTGCGGCGTGTCCTCGGTCAGCGGGCCCGTGGGCGGGGCGTAGGCGTAGAGGTTGTCGGCCAGCACCAGCTTCGCCCCGGCAGCCGCCGCGCCGATCAGCGCGGCCTCGTTGAGCGCGGGGAAGTCCTGGGTCCAGCGGTGGTAGGCGGGCTGCGCGCAGTGGTGCACGACAGCGGCCCCTGCGCAGGCTGCTCGGGACCCGTCCGCGGTGGAGACGTCGGCGGCCACGGCCTCGACACCGGGCGGCAGGTCGGTCCCGAGGCGACGGGACACCGCCCGCACCCGGCGGCCCTGGGCGGCGAGTTCGCGTACCAGGGCGCGGCCGATGCCGCCGGTGGCTCCCAGGACGACGTGCAGGTCGGAGACAGGCATCGATCCCCACTTTCTGCGACTATGGATCGCGATGTGAACAGTGTTTGCACACTACAGTGGTCGCTCGTTCTTCTGCAAGCACTGTTCGCAACGAGTACTGTGCTCGCATGAGGAGGCCCCCGCCGACCCGGCGGGAACGGGTGCGGGTGCAGACGATCGGTCAGATCAAGGAGGCCGCCCTCGACCAGCTGCGGAACGTCGGGGCCGCGCAGCTGTCCCTGCGGGCCGTTGCCGGCGCGATGGGGATGAGTCCGGCCGGCCTCTACCGCTACTACGCCAGCCGCGATGACCTGCTCACCGCACTCATCGCCGACGGGTTCGACGCCCTGGCCGCCGCCGTGGCGGTGGGGCGGGTCGGGCACGAGGACGCTGACGTCGCCGAGCGGCTGCTCGTCGGCTTCGCCGCGTTCCGCCGCTGGGCGATCGAGCACCGCCACGAGTTCGGCCTGCTCTACGGCGACCCGATCCCCGGCTACGCCGCCCCGGAGGGCGGGTCGACGCACGCGGCTAGCCACCGGGTGGGGGAGGCGGTGCTGGCGCCGGTGGTCGACGCGTGGCGGGCCGGTCGGCTGCGAATCCCATCGCGCCCGGCCGGCACGGACGACCCCGCCACCCGCCGGTGGGCGGCCGCGCTGGACCCGGAGCTACCGACGGAGGCCGCGGCCGTGGTCATGGGCGGGTGGACCCGCCTGCACGGGCTGGTGATCCTCGAGGTGTTCGGCCACCTGCGGTGGCTCGGTCCCGACAGCGGTCCGCTCGCCGCGGCCCAGCTGCGGGCGCTGGTCGCCGAACTCGTCGCGCCCGCCTGAGGACGCTTTCGCAGAGGTGGGGCACCTCCGCTCTCCGCACCCGCGTCCGCGTCGTTCGACGGCCATGTCGAGGGGGCCCATGACGGCGGAGACGGGTGGCCCACGGGGTCGAGGACACGGACCCTCGACACTCGTCATGGGATCGTGCGGGCCAGGACGGATGTCAAGTGATCGAGGGTGCAGCTGCTCTCGGCCGAGCTTCCGGCGGACCTGGTCAACTGTTCTCCGGTGAGCAGACCGCCGGCCGCTTCGCGATGCTGGACATGCTCATCCCGCCGGGGGGCGGACCTCCCCCACCCGGCACGACTTCGAGGAGTGCTTCCGCGTCCTCGAGGGCTCGGTAGAGGTGCGGGTGGGCAGCCTCCAGTGAGGCGGAGCGCGAGGAGCGGGTGCGACGAGCCGTCGAACTCGCTCCGGAGTACGGCATGGAATTCGTGCTCCCACCCGAGGAGTAGGGCGGGGTCATCGCCTGCGGCGGGGTGCCGCCGAGCGGGGCGGCGACGAACGCATGTGGTCGCGCACCGGCGACAGCAGGTCGGCCAGGGCTTCGGTGTCCGCGCGCGTCAGCGGCTGGAAGAGTTGGCGACTGACCACTTCGACGTGACCGGGGAGCACCTCGGCCAGCAGCGCCCGCCCGGCGTCGGTGATCGTGACCGTGACACCCCGTTCGTCGTCCGCGGAGGGCGTGCGCGTGACCAGTCCGGCCTTCTCGAGGAGCCCGGCCTGGTAGGTCAGGCCGCTGCGGCTGTAGACGACGCCATCGGCCAGGTCGGTCATCCGTTCGCTGCCCGTCGGTGAGTCGAGACCCAGCCGGGCCAGGAGCTGGAACTGCACATAGCTGAGGTCGCCGGCCTCGCGCAGCTGCTGCTCGACCGCGTGCCGGAGCAGGCCCGCCACCTCCATGAGGGCGAAGTACACGCCCAGTTGCACGGCGTCCAGGGACGGCCGCCTGTCGGTCACGTCGCCACCATAACAGTTGCTTCAAATTCTCAGCACTTGCTTTGCCTTCGAAGCACTGCTAGCGTACATCCAGTGCTTCGAGTTCGAAGCACACGTCGATCGAGAGCGAGGGCACCAGCCATGAAGGCAGTGCGATTCCACGAGTACGGCGACCCCGACGTCCTGCGCTACGAGGACGTCCCCGAGCCCGTCCCCGGCGCCGGGCAGGTGCGGATTCGTGTCGCCGCGACGACGTTCAACGGCGTCGAGGGCAACATCCGCGCGGGTCTCATGCAGGGTCCGATGCCCCTGACCCTGCCGCACGTCCCCGGCCTGGACGTCGCGGGAACGGTCGACGCACTCGGCGAGGGCGTGAGCGGCCTCGCCGTCGGTGACGAGGTGGTCGGCTTCCTCCCGTTCGTCGTCGACGGCGCCGCGGCGGAGTACGTCCTCGCCCCCGCCGAGAGCCTGGCGCCCGCTCCGACGAGCATCCCGCTCGCCGACGCGGCCGCGCTGCCCCTGGTCGGGCTCACCGCGTGGCAGGCCCTGTTCGACCACGCCGAGCTGAAGCCCGGGCAGCGCGTCCTGGTCAGCGGTGCCGGCGGAGCCGTGGGCGGCTACGCGGTACAGCTGGCCAAGGCGGCAGGCGCCGACGTGATCGCCACCGCCAGCCCCCGCAGCAGCGGGCAGGTCAGGGCGGCGGGTGCCGACGAGGTCGTCGACCACACCACCACCGAGGTGACCACCGCGGTCACCGAACCGGTCGACGTCCTGCTCAACCTCGCGCCGATCGACCCCGCCCGGTTCACGGCGCTGGCCGCCCTGGTCCGCGACGGCGGCGTCGTGGTCAGCACCACCGTGTGGATGCCCGCCCCGGCCGACGAGGAACGCGGCGTGCGCGCCGTCGACATGTTCGTCCGCAGCGACGCCACGCAACTGTCGGAACTCGTGGCGCGCGTCGACCGTGGCGAGCTCACCGTCGACGTCGCCGAGCGCGTCCGACTGGCAGACCTGGCCTCGGTCCACGCCCGGGCGGCTGCGGGAACCCTGGCGGGCAAGGTCATCGTCCTCCCGGCCTCGGCCTGACCCACCGTCCGGCAGGCGTCGAACACCACTCGCGAGGAGCTGACATGCCCTTCACCCTCGACCCCGAGATCGCTGCGGCACTGGCCCCGATGGCGGGCTTCACCCCGCCGCCGGTAGGCGATGTCGCCGCTCGTCGTGCCGTCTGGGAGCCCATCATCGGCGCCGCGGGCACGGCCCAGCCCGTGCCCGGCGACGTCGAGACCACCGATCACCACGCGACCGCCGACGACGGCGCCCAGGTCCGGATGCGCTGGTACACCAAGGACGGCGCGACGCCGGGCTCGGCCGTGCTGTTCTTCCACGGCGGCGGCTACATCTTCGGCCACATCGACCTGTTCGACGGGCCGGTCTCCCGCTACGTGTCCGCCAGCGGGGTGCCGATGCTGTCGGTCGAGTACCGCCGCGCGCCCGAACACCCCTACCCGACCCCGCTCGAGGACGCGTACACCGCGCTGCGGTGGCTGCACGAGCACGCCTCCGAGCTGGGCGTCGACCCCGCGCGGATCGGCGTCATGGGCGACAGCGCCGGGGGCGGCCTGGCGGCAGCCCTCACGATCCTCACCCACGAACGCCGCGGCCCCGGGATCGCCCGGCAGATCCTGCTCATGCCGATGCTCGACGACCGCACCACCACCCCCGACCCCCACATCGAGCCCTACCTGCTCTGGTCCTACGACGACAACCGCACCGCATGGCCGGCGCTGCTCGGTGCGGCCGCCGGCGGCCCCGACGTCCCGGCCACCGCGGCCCCGGCCCGCCTCGAGGACGCCTCCGGCCTCCCGGCGGCCTACATCGAGGTCGGCCAGCTCGACGTCTTCCGCGACGAGGACACCGCCTACGCGACCACGCTCAGCCGCGCCGGCGTGCCCGTGGAGTTCCACCTGCACCCCGGCGCCCCGCACGAGTTCGACTCCATCGCCTTCACCTCCGACGTCGCGCGCCGCGCCATCGCCGACCGCGTCCGGGTGCTCAAGTCGATCTGAGCTGGCAATTCCTGGTCGCGATGCAGGCCCGGATCGCGCAGGAGGTGGCGCCAGCAACCAACGCGAACTCCCGGACGAATTACCTGTTCAACGAGTCAGATAACCGCACATCATGCGGCGACACTGCAGAGGGAGTGCCAATGAGCGACAAGAAGATCATTGCCGTGCTGGGTTCGACGGGTGCGCAGGGGGGAGGCCTGGTCAGGGCCATTCTGGACGACCCCGACGGTCCGTTCACCCCTCGCGCCGTCACCAGGGACGCCGGCTCGGCCAAGGCCCGCGCGCTGGCCGAACACGGCGTCGACGTGGTGCAGGCGAGCCTGGAGGACGAGAACTCCCTGCGGACGGCGTTCGAGGGCGCCCACGGCGTCTACGTGGTGACCAACTTCTGGGAGTCCATGGCCGCGAACGTCGAACTGGCGCAGGCTGCGACGGCCGCGCGTGCCGTGAAAGCGGCGGGCGTCGCCCACGTCGTGTGGTCGACCCTGGAGGACACGCGCGAGGTCATCCCGGTGTCCGACGCGCGGGTTCCGGTGCTGCAGGACCGCTACACGGTCCCGCACTTCGACGCCAAGGCCGAGGCGGACGCCTTCTTCCGCGACTCGGGCGTTCCCACGACCTACCTGAGGACCACCTTCTACTGGGAGGGTTTCACGCAGGGGTCCGGACCGCGGCGGGGCGAGGACGGACGGCTCGTGCTCATGTTGCCGCTGGGTGAGGCCAGGCTGGCGGGTATCGCGGCGGAGGACATCGGTCGCACCGCCTACGGCGTGTTCGCCGCCGGCGACGAGTACATCGGCAAGACGGTGAGCATCGCCGGTGAGCACCTGACCGGCGCGCAGTTCGCAGCGGCGTTCGCCGACGCGCTGGGCGAACCGGTCGACTACCGCCCGCTCACGGCCGACCAGTTCCGCTCGCTCGGGCTGCCCGCAGGTGACGAGCTCGGCAACATGTTCCAGTTCTACGTCGAAGGCGAGCACGACTTCGTGGGCGCGCGCGACCTGGATCTGGTCCGCACCCTCAACCCCCGACTGAAGACCTTCGGCAGCTGGCTGGCCGAGCACGTCGAGGCGGTCAAGCCGGCATGACCACCATGTCGTGCTCCACGCCGACAACGCCGACAACGCCGACCTGTCGCTAGCCCGGCGCCTTCATGCCGGTGTGGCCGTGGAGGTGTGTCGAGCAGCTGAAGGCGCTCCTGAACAGCACGGATGTGACTTGCGAAGGTCCACGTCCGCCACGAACCAGGAGCACCTCTTCGTACTTCTCCGCGGCGGGGTCACCGTGGCGGCCGGCGGCTGACCCGCGCTACTGTGCCCCCCAGGCGTGCGGGACGCCTCCGGGTCCGCGGGAAGGGCACAGCCCACCTGATACCGCGGTGATCTTCGACCAGTCACCTCCTCTTCGGCCTGATCGGCGGACCGCAGGCGCGGAGAAGGAGATCGCGATGCCGACCATCCCGTTGCCCGAGCGGCCGAGCGTCGAACAGTTGAAGAAGCAGGCGAAGGCCCTGCAACGGGCGGTCAGGTCGGGAGATCCGCGGGCCGTGGCGCTGATCGCGGAGCACCACCTGGGCAGCGTCGGACCGCTGGCGGGATTTCCGCTCGGCTCCGCGCAGCTGGTGACGGCCCGGCGGTACGGCTTCGCCAGCTGGTCCCGGCTGCGGCGCCACCTCGAAGACCGTGTCGTGGACGACCGCGTCGTGCCCATGCCCCCGGTCCCGGCCGGCCGGTTCTCCCTGACGGTGGAGGACCGCTACGGGGTCCGGGCCGACTGGGTGTCCGCCGACGACATCGAACGGTGTGCCCGGGCCGCGACCGACGCGCACCCGGATCCGGCGCAATGGCGACCTGTCCTGACAGCTCGACAGAACGGGGTCAGGGTGGTCGCGTTCAGCAGCCCGGCCGGGCCGCTGTTCGGCGAGCTCACCCCGACCACGGTCACCCTGTCCCGGACCGCTCCGATCCACGCCGGCGGCGAGGCGGCGCCGGCCGAGGTGCTGTTCCACACGACGTTCGGCACGCTGGCAGGCCCGGTGTCACCCGAGGTCACCAGGCTGGGACTGGAGCGGCCCGCTGACCGGAAGGCCCGGGAGGCCGCGGTCGTCGCAGGGGGCGTGTTCGTGGTTCCGAACGCGTTCAGGGTCACGCCGGCCGGCCTCGTCGTCCGCGTCAACGGCGCCAGGGTCGGCGACCTCGTGCCGTTGGACGCGCTGCCCGACCGGGCCGTGGGCGTGGTGGACCGGCCCGCCCCGCGGGCCGATCGCGACTCGCCGGCCGGGCGCCGGTTGGCCGCGGTCATCGCGGCGGCCGACGCACCGCCGGTCGTCGATCCCGATCAGTGGGTGCCTGGAGTGCACGCGCAGCTGACCGCGGCGGAACGGATCCAGCTGGGTCGGTACGGACGGCTGCTCGCCTGGCACCTGACCGGTGCGGACGAGCCGGAGGACCCGTTCGTGTTCGACTTCGGACCCCGGTACGGGCCGGTCCAGGACTTCGCCGTCCGCGGCGCCACAGTGGCCGCAACCAGGCTGTACTACGACTTCCACGACAACCGCAGCGGTGCCCTCGCGGTGGTCGGACTGGTCGATGACCCCCGGGTGGCGTCGATCGTCCTGCACGGTGAGCGACAACCGTCACTGGCGGCGCGGATCGCCGGGGGAACCTTCCTCATCTGTGGGCCGGAGCTCACCGAGCTGAGCGAGCAAGGCCGCGTCATCGATCGCCTCACCGTCCGGGACTCCGCTGGGACCGTGCTGGAGGACGTGCCGTACCAGCAGTGACGCCTCACGATCAGGAGCGTCCCGCTGACGTCAGTGGTTGAGTCCCGCGCCCACACGGTCAACCGGCCGTCGTCACGGGGTGCTGGGGGTGACTGTACGAGCGCCGCCTTCGGGACTGTTTCCCGTCGTGCGAGAAAGGGAACCGACCATGGTGGCCGGATGGGGGCGTCTCGTGTCGGCGCTGATCACCGCCGTGCTGCTGCTGGCAGGGTGCGGAACGGTCCGGATCCCAGCCGACCCCGACGGCACGTTGGACCGCGTCCGCGGTGGGGTGCTGCGGGTGGGGGTGTCCCCCCACGAGCCGTGGACCACCCTCACCACCGGTGAAGAACCGGGAGGCATCGAACCGGACCTGGTGCGCGGCTGGACGGCCGGGCTGGGCGCCCGAGCCGTCTGGACCGTGGGCGGTGAGCAGGCGCTCGTGCAGGCGATGGAGCGCGGCGAGCTCGACCTCGTCATCGGCGGCATCACCGCGGACACCCCCTGGACGGACATGGCCGCGATCACCCAGCCGTTCACCACGTCGCAGGGTCCGGACGGGCCGCAGGAGCACGTGATGCTGGCGCCGATGGGGGAGAACGCGTTCCTGGTCGAGCTGGAGCGCTACCTGCTGGCGCAGGAGGTGCAGGTGTGACGGCGCGCTTCGGGAGCACGGAGCTGCCCGAGGCGCAGGAGCGCTGCCTGCGCCGGGCCGTGCGGCTGCAGTGGGTCTCGATCCTGTTCCTGGTGAGCGCCACGGTGCTGGTGTACGTGGTGCTGGGCAACTCGCAGGCGATGAAGGCAGCCTGGATCGAGGACCTCCTGTCGTTCGCGCCGCCGCTGGCGTTCCTCATCGCGGTGCGGGTGAGCAAGCGGCTGCCGAGCCGGCGGCACCCCTACGGGCTGCACCGCTCGATCGGCGTCGCGCACCTGGTGGCGGCGGTCGCGCTGGTCGCGATGGGCGGCTACCTGGTGGTCGACTCGGGGATGAAGCTGCTGACCGCCGAGCACCCGCCGATCGGTGTCGTGGAGCTGTTCGGCACGACGGTGTGGCTGGGCTGGTTGATGATCGCGGCGATGGCCTACACCGCCGTGCCGCCGGTGATCCTCGGGCGGCTGAAGATGCAGCTGGCCGACGAGCTCCACGACAAGGTGCTCTACGCCGACGCGAAGATGAACAAGGCCGACTGGATGACCGCGGTGGCCGCGATGGTCGGGGTGTTCGGGATCGGGCTGGGGCTGTGGTGGGCCGACGCGGTCGCGGCTCTGCTGATCTCGGGCAGCATCCTGCACGACGGGGTGCGGAACGTGCGCGGGGCGGTGCGTGGACTCATGGACGCGCGCGCCACGACCTACGACGACGCGCAGCCGCATCCGTTGACCGACCGGATCGACGAGCTCGTCGCGGGGCTGCCCTGGGTGGGGCAGGCCCGTTCCCGGGTGCGCGACGAGGGCCACGTCTTCCACGTCGAGGTGTTCGCCGTGCCGCACCCCGGTGTCTCACCGACGATGGACGAGCTGGAGCAGGCGCGCCGCGCCATCGACGAGCTCGACTGGAAGTTGCACGACGTCGTCGTGGTACCCGTGACCCGGCTGCCCACCGAGTTGCTCGCCTGACACCCGACCCCATCCGGCGACTACCGGCGCTCGATGGCAGTGGCTGGGGGAGGAGCCGCGGCCGCGGATGAGCCGGATCCGCCCTCACGGCGCCGACCAGCGGATCTATCCTCTTCGCTTCGAGCGCGTGGAGAAGTTGACGGGGCAGAACCTCTGCTCAGCTGCTGCGGTGGTGAAGAGGTCGACGTCGTCGGAGGGGCGTTGGGCGAAGCCGCGTTCGATCTGGGAGATCGGCGAGGTGTGCAGCCCGAGCCAGCTCAACGAGCGGGCGAGGCGGGAGCGGTCCACGTCGGCACGAGCCGCCCGCGCATCGCAGGGGCGGTCATCGCCGGGGAAGCGGTTGCCATCGTGTGGAAGGGTATGCCCGTGACGCGCGGGTCGGAGGCCGACGCCCAGGGATCCGCGGCCATCCTTGCGCGCGTGCACCACGCAGCTCGTCTCGAGGACGTGGTGTACGAGAGGCTCGAGCCCCGGCTGCGGCAGCGCGGCTGGCGGGACGCCCTCGTCCCGTACACCGGCTACGGGATGCCGTCCTGGGTGCGGGTCTTCGGGCGGTTGCTGTTGAGCCGTCCCGAGGGAGCGTCGGGCCGCAACCGGGCCGTCCGGGGCTGGCGTAGCTTTGCGACGCTCCCCGTCGCGGACGAGCCCGTGATCGTCGACGTGGGTGGCCAGCAGCACGAGGTGCGGACCGATCGCGGCGGTTACCTGGACGCCGTGGTGGAGGCGGAACTCGAACCGGGCTGGCGCAGCGTCCGGTTGCAGCGAGCGGGCGCCGAGGCGGTCGAGGCGCCGGTGTTCGTCCTGGACCCGGACGTCCGCTTCGCCGTCGTGTCCGACATCGACGACACCGTCATGGTCACGGCACTGCCGCGGCCCCTGCTCGCGGCGTGGAACACCTTCGTCCTCGACGAGTACGCGCGCTCACCGGTCCCCGGAATGGCCGTGCTGTACGAGCGGCTGATGAGGGCGCACCCCGACGCGCCGGTGTTCTACCTGTCGACCGGGGCGTGGAACGTCGCGCCGGCGCTGACCCGGTTCCTGTCGCGCAACCTCTACCCGCCGGGCCCGCTGCTGCTCACCGACTGGGGCCCGACGACCGAGCGCTGGTTCCGCAGCGGGCAGGCCCACAAGCGCACCACGCTCGCCCGGCTCGCCGCGGAGTTCCCCCACATCAGATGGTTGCTCATCGGTGACGACGGGCAGCACGACCCGGAGATCTACGGCGACTTCGCCGCGTCGCACCCGGACAACGTCGCCGCCGTGGCGATCCGCCAGTTGTCCCCGACCCAGTCGGTGCTCGCCGGCGGCCTGCCGGTGCCCGCCGACGGCCCCGCCGAAGCGCACGGGCAGCGGGGGTCGTGGATGCACGCGCCCGACGGCGCCGGTCTGGCCCGCCTGCTGGGTGAGCACGGACTGCTGTAGGCCCGGTATCCGACTCGCCGGGACGCGCTCGAGGGCGTTCGCCCAGGTCGTCGAGACCGAGCCTGCGAAGGGACGGCCTCGTGCGCCTCTGCTACTCGGCGTGGTCCACGGCCGGTAGGGCCGGACGATCGAACAGCGATGACACGTGGACGCACTTGCGCCGCTTGCCGCCGCCGACTCGGCTGAAGCCCTTCAGAGGTTCTGTGTCCGAGGGGGAGTTGCACATCACAGGCGGTTCGGGGCGGACGCGGTGAAGTCCCGCTCGACCAGGTCCGGGCGCAGGTCCGGGCCCGGAGCCCGGGTCGCCGTGCGGGGCACCCGACGCCGGGACACACCGCGCAGACCAGCGGATTCATCAGGCGCGCGACGGTGCACCGAGCCACGTGCCGGCCGCTCACCCCGCCCTCGCGACCCAACTGCGCCCACACCTTCGCCGATCCCGTAGACGCCGTAGTTCTCCGCGTGCACCCGCTCGATCTCTCTGCTGGTCTCGGCGTCGGTGACAGATCGCGTCGAGCGTGGCCGGGTCTTCGACGCATGGTAGGTACTCGGGCGATCGGAATACCGGCGTCCTTCAACACCGCACGGATCGGCTCGACCCCGAACTCTTCCCGGTTCTTGTCGATGTAGTCGATGACTACCGCTGTGGGCGGTCGAGCTCCGCGAAGAAAGCGGATGCCGACTTCAAGATCGCGTTCGCCCGCCTCAACTCCCGGACCTCCCGCTCCAACTCGGCCACCCGAGCGGCCTGATCGGTCGTCGTGCCCGGCCGGTGCCGGCGTCGATCTCGACCTGTCTGACCCAGCCCCGCAGGGTTTCCGGGCTGATCCCCGACTGCTCACCCCCGCCTCGTGGTCACCCGGGAGATGGACCCGTTCGCCATCGTCCTACCGCACTCCGGCCCGTTGGACGAGGCCGAGCGCACTCCACGCCCTCGCTGATCGAGCCTGTTGCCGCTGACCCGCGCACGGTGCCCGTTTCGTCGGTCGTCTTCATCCCCGCGACAGGACCCACCTCTCCGCCGGCGCCGGGTAGCAGGCCTGAGCTCCCGCTTCGAACCCGTCGCCGAAGGCGCGGGTCCGCTCGAAACCGCTGCCGTGGGCCGCCGGGTCCGTCCACTCGACGCTGGGAACGTCCCGCGCCGAGATCACCGCCAGCGTCGCTTCGTCGAGGTCCCCGGCCTCGAGCAGGCCGCGCTGGGACACCCAGCGCGACCAGGCGCCGGCGAAGCAGTCGGCCTGCAGCTCGCGCAGCACCCCGTACCGCTCCTGGCCCCCCAACCGGGCTTGCATGGCGTGGCCGAACTCGTGGGCCAGGACGAACGACGCGGCGAAGTCCCCGCTGCTGACGTAGTACGGGATGAGCAGGCCGGTCTCGTCCCAGGCGATGAAGTCCCCGGCCGGGCAGTAGAACGCGTTGCGCGCCGGCGCGGGCTGACCACCGCAGCTCGGTCCGCTGCCCTCGTCGGAGCGGTAGTAGGTGTAGGACCGCGGGCTACTGTAGGTGCCGCCCAGCGTCGGGAGGGTCTCGGCCCAGTAGTCCTCCAGCAGCGCGAGACTGCCCGAGACGACGTTCTGGTACTGGGTGTAGTCGAAGGAGCTGCGGCCGTCGGTGCCCAGCGGCGCGGTCGGTCCCGGCTGTTCGGGGGTGTCGCCTGTCTGCTCGGCGCGGCGCTGCTTGGCCTGGTCGACCGCATCGCGGATGGTGTCGAAGACCGACTGCCGCGCCTCGGCGGAACAGCCCGAGAGAAGCATGGCGACCGCCACCAAGATCGCCCCGGCGCAGGACCGGCCGGCATGGGACTGCGTGAACGGGTGCACCAGGTGGCGTTACCCGCACATCGACCACCCCATCCTCAGGCCGGCCACGGTTCCCAGGTGTTCCGCACCATCTCCGCGCGGCTGGGTAGGTCGGTTGCCGTGGTCGGCTTCGTCGTGGTGGATCCGGTTCCGCCGAGCTCCGTGGCCACGTCCAGCTCAGGTCGCTTCGTCCTGCGCAGCTCGCCGCCGCGTCACCGGCGGCCCACCGCCGACCTGGGCGGGCAGCCGCCGGTGCGGAGACGGTCGGACCGTCGATGGCGAGCCGCGCCGGACCGCGGTGCCGTTCCAGCCTCCGGCAACCCCTCGGACGTGCCGTGCGGATCTGATCGTTCTCCTTCCGGGATGACGGTCAGGTCGTGTTCGCAGTCCGATCGGGCGCGGCTGTGGCTCGGGTGGGCCGGGCGGTCGCTGCCGCGTCACCCACGGCGGAGCGCACGCCGGCGGGAACCAGTCGCCCCGCGAGCGCGGCCACCGGCCTGGCCAGCGCCGTCGCCACGGTGGTGACCGGGCGGTGCAGTTCCCACCAGGTGTAGGCGCTGCCGCCCAGGGTGACTCCGCCGACCGTGCCCTCGACGGTGTCGTGCGCAGTGATCGGCGCGACGAGGTTGCCGGAGGCGTCGACGGGCTTCGCCTCGCCGGTGTCGTGCAGCTCGTAACCGAAGCGCCGCAGGAGCGCGTCGAGCAGCCGCGGCGCCACCGCCTCCGTCGTGATGATCGCCTTGGCCGAGCCGCCGACCACGACGTCGCGGACCGGTTGCGTCGCGGCGTGCGCGATGGCGTCGGCGACCACCCGGGCGGGGTAGGCCGGGGGCGGGGCGACGGGCTTGAACCCGGTCTTCGTGCGGGCGTTGTCGAACAGCGGGGTGTTGATCGTGCCGGGCATGATCTGGGTGATGCTGACCGGGACGCCGTCGCGTTGCAGCTCAACCCGTAGCGCCTCGAGGAAGCCGTCGATGCCGTGCTTGGAGGCGCAGTACGCGGTCTGCAGCGGGATGGAGCGCTTGGCGCCCATCGACGACATGGAGATGAACGCCCCGCCCCGCTGGCGCAGGTGCGGCAGCGCGGCCTTGGCCCCGTGCACCTGGCCCAGCAGGTTGACCTGCACGACACGGGCGAACTCTTCGGCGGTCGTGTCGTCGAAGCCGGCGACCAGGAGCACGCCGGCCGTGTGCACCCAGGTGTCGAGCCGTCCGTAGGTGGACACGGCTCGGTCGGCCACCGCCTGCACCTGATCGGGGTCGGTGACGTCGGCCGGCACGGCCGTGGCCTCGCCGCCGTGGCCGGTGATCTCGGCGACCAGGGAGGCCAGGCCCGGCTTCCCGCGCGCGGCGACGACCACCTTCGCGCCCTGCTCGGCGAACCGCAGCGCGGTGGCGCGCCCGATCCCGCTCGACGCGCCCATGACCACGACGATCTGCTCGCCTACGGGCTTGAGCTGCACATTCGGCTTCCGGGTACTCATGCGACCATCGGAGCCGCGGTGATGTGGTGACCGGGGCCGGCCGCGCGGGTGGCGTCGTGGACGAGCCGCAGGATCGCGCCGGGGGCGTCGGACTGCGGTGCGTGTCCGGCCCCGACCAGCGGTCGAAAGCGTGAGCCGGGCACGAGCGCGAGGAAGCGGGGGGTTTGGCCGCTCGCGATGAGGTCCGCGGTGCCCTGGGCGAGGATCACCGGGCAGTCGATCTCCTCCAGGCCGAGCGGCACGTCGGCCAGCACGGCCCACCAGAGCAGCTGCCAGAAGCCGGTCGCTCCGGCGAACCCGCCGCGGACCGCGCGCACCTCGTCCTCGCCGGCCAGCCACGGCGCCGACCGGAGCCCGGTCAGCATCAGCGTCCGCCCCAGCCGGGTGCGGGCGGCGAGGCCGATCAACGGCCGGATCGGGCGGGTCAGCGCACGGGCCGACCCCATCATCGCGCCCTGGTAGACCCGCTCGGCCGGCAGGTTCAGGCCGGACGGCGCGATCGCCACGACGGAGCGGGCCCGCCCGCGGACCGCGAGTTCGAGCGCGAGCCGGGCGCCGAGGGAGTTGCCCAGGACGTGCACGCGGGTCAGGCCGAGCGCATCGAGATCGGACTCGAGGGCGTCGGCGATCGCGGCGACGGTCGGGCGGACCGGGAGCGTGGCGGAGTCGCCGTGTCCGGGCAGGTCGGGGGCCAGGACGTCGTACTCGGCGTCCAGGCGGGGGCGGAGCGCGGTGAAGTCGGCGTGGGTGCTGCCGATACCGTGCAGGAGCAGGAGGGGCTCGCCGGATCCGGCGTTGTCCCACGAGAGCTGGAGTGTCATCGGCGTGGGGATACCCGTGTCCACCGCGGCCCGACCGCTGTCGATCTCTGCTCTGCGTCACAGCCCCTGCACCGCCGATCGCGGTCCGCGGCCGAGCGGCACGCGGGCAGAGCGCGGCGGTGCTGTCCACGCCGGCTCCGAGGCGCGCACCAGGGGCGGGACGGTCACAGCGGGTGCAGAACCCGGGCAGTACCCGGACTTCGGCTCGGCCCACGTCACCGCAGCCGCGGCCGGTGATCCGTGCCGGGCGGCCTGCTGGTGGAGCTACTCGGTCTGCCGGGTGATGGTCACGTGCGGGTAGCGCGCTTGCCGCGGAGGGCCGGGCCGGGTGCGGGGCCGTTGTGGACGGGGTTGCCCCGCAGCCCGAACGCCCAGGGTGTCCCCGGTGGCGAGCTTGCCCAGGAACGGTCGGTAGTCGCGGGTCTGCCAGCCGTGCGGCAGGTGGCCGATGCTCTCGACCACATCAAGGGCTGAGGGGAGCGATCGCCCGGGTCAGCCCGAGCGCCTCGGCCCGGTCCAGCAGCGGATCCGCCGGGTCCCGACGGCCAGCTCGCCGGGCGCGCGGAGCACCCCGCCACCGGAGTGCGCTCACCGCCGCGCGGGTGTCGTCATCCGGCCGCGACGCCGGTAGAGCTCGGCCAGGGTGGCGCCGTCCGGGCCGACAGGCCGGCCGAGCCACGTGGTCGCCTCCGCCTGGTCGAGCGGGCCGATCCGGATCTCGGCCAGGCACCGCCCCGGCCGGATGACCGCGGGGTGCAGGCGGGCGACGTCCTCGTTGGTGGTGAGGCACACGAGTATGTCGAGGCCCTGGCCGAGCATGCCGTCGCTGAGGTTGAGCAGCCGGGAGAGGGCCTGGCCGGCGCGCTCTTTGGACTCCGCGCGGACGAGCTCGTCGCAGTCCTCGAGCACGAGCATGCGCCAGCGCTGGGTGTCCCCGGGGCGGGCGGGCTCGCCGAGCACCACCGAGGTCAGGTAGCCGGGGTCGTTGAACAGCTTCTCCGGGTCGAGCACGTTCTGCAGGCGGCACCAGTCGCGCCACTCGTGGGCGAGCGCGCGCAGCGCGGTCGTCTTGCCGGTGCCCGACGGCCCGTGCAGGAGCAGCAGGCGGCCGGTGACGTCTGGTGGGCGCAGGGACATGAGCCGCGCCAGTGCGGGCCCCGCGGTGCCGCCGTAGTTGCCGCGGATCGCGGCCCAGGTGGGGACGTCGATGTGGCGGGGCGAGACGACCCCGGCGCCGCCGCAGCTCTGGTCGTACCAGAAGTCGACGGTCACGGCGCTGTCGCGGCCGGGCCGGGCGGCGCGCGCCACCTCGACCGTGGCGTCGAGGACCTGCCGAGCGAGCCCGGCGCTGACCGCGCACACCCGCAGCGTCACCGCCCCCGCGACGCGTCGGTGCACGAGCAGTGTCCAGCCCTCGCCCGTCGCGAGGTGGGAGTCGCGGGTGTCGACCTCGTGGGTGTGCGCGATGGTCCCGCCGGGCGGGAGCAGCAGGGTGTCCGCGGCGACCTCGGTGAGGTCGGCGCTGCAGGAGAACGGCTGGCGGCCTTCGACGAGCGGCGCCATCCACAGCGAGGCGAGGATGCCGTCGATGGGCATGTTGCCGCTGAAGACGAGGAACCGACCCAGGTCGGTGGTCGCTGATGTCATCGCCGGACAGGCTGACGGGCCGCGCCGTCGGGCGCACTCGATTTCTCGTGGGGCGAACCGGGGGGCGCCGGGATGCGGTATCGCCGGGCCTACACCGTCCACCGGTCGTCGCGCCGGCGCCGAACCAGCTGTGGCTCACTGACATCACCGAGCACCCCACCAGCGAGGGCATGCTCTACCTCTGCGCGGTCAAGGACGCCTGCGCCAAGCGCATCGTGGGCTACTCCATCGACGCTCGCATGAGCGCCGACCTCGCGGTCACCGCACTCGGCAATGCCGTCACACTCCGCGGACCGGCCGCGACCGTGGTGCACTCCGACCGCGGCAGCCGGTTCCGATCACACGTCTACCAGCGAGAACTCCACTCAGCTGGGCTGCGCGGGTCCATGGGCCGGGTCGGGACCTGCGCCGACAACGCCGCGATGGAGTCGTTCTTCAGCCTGCTGCAGAACAACGTGCTCAACCGCCGGCGCTGGCGCACCCGCGCCGAGCTTCGCCTCGCGATCGTCACCTGGATCGAGACCACCTACCACCGCCGACGCCGCCAACGAACCCTCGGTCGGCTGACTCCGGTCGAGTTCGAGACACTCCTCAACGCCGCTCACGCGGCCTGACCCCGCCTACCTGACCGGGTCAACCGAAGTCTGGGCAGTCCCCCGGAGAGGGGCGTGGGTGATCGTGTGGAGCAATGCTTGAAACCTGTGGATGACGTGGGAGGGTCGTACCCTCCCGGTGATCTTGAGGCTCTCAAGCAAGACCGGCGCTGCAACGCTGGTCGGAAGGGCACGACCCGTGCTCACCGTAGCTCCCGACGCCGACGACGGCACTGAAGGCCCCGGACCCGCCGGCGGCGGGTCGTTGATCGACAACCTGGTCCGTGAAGGCGCCCGGCGGATGCTGGCCGAGGCCCTGCAGGCCGAGGTCGATGACTGCATCGCCCGGTTCGCCGGCGAGCGCGACGCCCAGGGCCGGCGGCTGGTGTGCGCAACGGCTCGCACCAGCCCCGCGAGGTGCTCACCAGCGCCGGGGCGGTGGAGGTGGTCGCTCCGCGGGTCAACGACCGCCGGGTGGACCCGGACACCGGGGCGCGTCGGCGGTTCTCCTCGGCGATCCTGCCGCCCTGGGCGCGCAAGACCCCGAAGATCACCGAAGTCCTGCCACTGCTCTACCTACACGGGCTGTCCAGCGGCGACTTCGTGCCAGCCCTGGGCCAGTTCCTCGGTTCCTCGGCCGGGCTGTCCGGGCCGGTGATCACCAGGTTGACCGAGACCTGGAGGGCCGAGCAACGAGCGTTCGCCGCCCGGGATCTGTCCGGGGTGGACTACGTCTACCTGTGGGCCGACGGGATCCACGTCAACATCCGCCTGGAGGAACACAGGCTGTGCCTGCTCGTGCTGATCGGGGTGCGCGCCGACGGCCGCAAGGAACTGGTCGCGCTCACCGACGGCTACCGCGAGAGCACCGAGTCCTGGGCGGACCTGCTGCGCGACTGCGCGCGGCGCGGCATGTCCGCCCCGGTCCTGGCCATCGGCGACGGAGCGTTGGGGTTCTGGGGTGCGCTGCGCGAGGTGTTCCCGGCCACCCGGGAACAGAGATGCTGGTTCCACAAGATCGCCGACGTGCTGGCGGCGCTCCCGAAGTCCGCCCATCCCGGGGCGAAGAAGGCGCTGGCCGAGATCTGGAACGCCGAGGACCGCCGCCACGCCCTCGACGCGGTCCGGGCGTTCGAGGCCGCCTACGGCGCCAAGTTCGGCAAGGCTGTCGCGAAGATCCGCGATGATCTGGAGGTGTTGTTGGCGTTCTACGACTTCCCCGCCGAGCACTGGCAGCACCTGCGCACCACCAACCCGATCGAGTCGACCTCCGCCACCGTCCGGCACCGCACGAAGATCACCCGTGGGCCGGGCTCCCGGGCGGCCGGGTTGGCGATGGCGTTCAAGCCGATCGAGGCCGCTCAGGACCGCTGGCGCGCGGTCAACGGCCCGCACCTCGTTGCGCTCGTCCGGGCCGGCGCCACGTTCGTCAACGGCAAGCTCGTCGAACGACCGGCCGACCAACATCAACCAGAAGCGGCCTGACGATCTTCATCCACAGGTCTTGACTATTGCTCCCGACAAGCCGCAACGTTCCTGCGGTACTGCCGCACCATCTCCGACCCTCTCGCCGAGCCAACGAGGTCTTCCTCGGTACCGGCATGCGCAGGGGCGAGGCGCTCGCCCTGCGGGTGGGGCCCCGGTACCGTATGACCCTCGTCTGGGGTCAGGCCGTCCCCTCGCGATCAGCGCTCGCCGGATGGTCCGGGGTCGGCACGCACGCCGCTCCCGGCTCCGCTGTTGGCGATCACCGCCTCCAGTAGACCTGGGAAGCGTGCCTTGAGCTCGTCGGCGCGCAGTGTCGCGTACTGCTGGTTTCCGCGTTGTGTGCGGCGAAGGATGCCGCTCTCGCGCAGCACCCTGAAGTGGTGCGAGGCGTTGGACTTGCTCAGCCCGAGGTCGGCGTAGACCAGGGAGCACTCGCACTCGCCGAGCGCGTACATCGTCTTCACCATGTGCAGGCGAGCGGGATCGCTGAGTCCCCGCAAGACCTCGGCGAGGGACACCTGGCCGAGGTCGGGGTGATGGGGTTCGAGCACCGGTCGACGGTAGCTACCGTGCGGTGAAGACCTGCTTGGACATCAGCACGTCTACCCGGTAGACGTGGGCGGGCGAGACCAGGATGTCGTTCATCCTCTCGACGTCGCGGAAGATCTTGCCGCCGCCACCTTCGACGTGGGCCTGCCTGCCGGCAAGGTCGGGGAACACCTCGAAGATCCCGAACGTGGTGGGCGAGTACTGCACCGCGTACCAGGGTCCGGTCGCGGGCTCACCCTCGACGCACCCGAGGATGTCCTGCAGCATCTGCCGGACCTCGTCGGTCTTGTCCGGTCGCGCCTCGATGTGGATGTAGAACGCCTTGGTTCCGTCGTCGCCGTTGCGGCCGCTGAGCACGACACCGGCGTGCGGTCCACCCTCGGGTGGCATGTCATCGGGGTGGGGAAGGGGGCCTGGCGTGCTTGTCTGTGTCATGGGAATTCTCCTCCTGTTTGGTCCGGCCGCCACTAGTTCAGTGGTCATTGAACTACTGACTCAGGTGACTGTCCAGGCCGCGCCGGTCGTCGACCTGGTGTGCCGACGCCCACGGGGCTGGGGTTCCGCGACGCTCAGGTCTCCGCCCCCTGCTGAATAGCTACGGCATCGGTGCCGAGACGATCGAGAAACTCGTGCAGCTCACAGGTCCCAGCGACGCACGGCCGGGCTACACGTTCTCCGATCTCACCCAACGCCTGGTGCCGGCGGCCGTCCTGGAGGCGTTCCCCGACGGCCCCTCCCCGCCGAGCACTGGCAGCACCTGCGCACCACCAACCCCATCGAGCCCACGTTCGCGACCGTCCGACACCGCACGAGGATCACCCGCGGCCCGGGTTCGCGGGCGGCGGGGCTGGCGATGGCGTTCAAGCTGATCGAGCCGCCCAGGACCGCTGGCGCGCGGTCAACGGCCCGCACCTGGTCGCGCTCGTCCGCGCCGGCGCCACGTTCGAGAGCGGCAGACTCGTCGAACGACCCCACGATCAACCCCAACCGGAAGCGGCCTGAAGATCTTCATCCACAGGTCTTGACTATTGCTCGATCGTGTGGCGGGTCACCGCATCTGCCCCAGGAGTGCTTGCTTCGCATGAGCGAACTCGACGTCGGTGAGCGCCCCGGAACGGTGCAGCTGAGCCAGTTGGTTGAGCTGCGTTATCGGGTCGACCGGTTGGTGGTGACCGACGGGGGCGGCGAGGCCGTGCTCGATCGCGGATCGCAGCTCGTCGAACGCCGCCTGCTGCTGGCGGGTGAAGACGACCGAGTTCTCGTCCTCCACCGCGTCGATGGTCTGCCTGCCGAACTGCGATCGTGCTTCGGTACCGCCACCGAGCGAGAACTGGATGAACCCGTTCACCGCGAACCCGGCACGCTTCAGCTGGACGGCGGTGATCTGGCGTAGGGGGATCCGCTTCTCTCCCTTCCCGACCGTGGCCGGCCTCGTTCTGCGCGTGACGCTGCGGGGCGATGTGATCCAGGAGGCCGCGGCGGAGGTACCCGACCGCGAGCACAGCCAGGCCTTCAGGCGACAAGGCGACGCCGCGCCCGCGAGCTCGACGGGCTGGTCTCGCCCCGGCTGCGGGCTCCCGCAGCGGTGTCCGCGCGCCTTATGATCAGGCCTGGCACTGCGCGAGGACCGCAGTCACGACGACGTACCCATGTCGGGCCGACCGACGACCGGTTGAGGGAGCAGGCATGGCCGTCGTGCTGGACACCGCGGCTCACCCCGCCGGAGACCGGGCCGACCTCGTGCACGAGGTGATCGCCAACAGCGGAGCGCGCACCCGGGTGGCGCTGCATGCGCCCGCCGATTCCGTGGACCTGCGAGCCGACGCGTGGGAGGCCGGCCCCGTCCGGGTGCTGAGCACCACCGGTACGGGGCTGACCTTGACGCGGACCGGCCGCGACGTGAACCGGGATGCTCCCGAGCTCGTGGCGCTGGGCATGTCCGCGGGTCCGTGCCGCTACTCGGTCGGCGACCGGACCGAGGCGTTCGGCCTGGGCAGTCTCTTCCTCGTCGACTTCGCCACGCCCTACTCGTTCGCCCACGCCGGCCCTCGGGGCACCTCGTTCGCCGCGCACATCGATCACGCCCAACTCGATCTCGGCGTCGACGACGTGCGCGCAGCCATCCCGCGGTTGACCGCCAACCCCTTGATGCCGCTGGTCCGGGGCCACCTCACCCAGCTCTTCGCCGCCATCGACGAGGTCGCAGGCATCCCGGCCGTCGCCGCGGACGTCGGTGCGGCAACCGTCGACCTCACCCGCGCCCTGATCGTCTCCGCGGCGGGCAGCCGACGGCAGCGGGACGTGCTGCACGAGACGCTGCGCGCGCAGGTCGTCGCCCACGTTCGGGCCCACCTGCGCGACCGTGAGCTCACCCCGGCGGGGGTCGCGGCGGCGCACCACATCTCGGTCCGCAGCCTCTACACGGTGTGGGGGGACCGGGACGGGACCCTCGTCGACTGGATCATCCGTGAGCGTTTGGAACGGGTGCGCCGGGAGCTGGCGCTGGCGGCGCCGGGCTTGACGATCTTCGCGGTCGCCCGGGCCTGGGGCTTCGTGAACGCGGCGCACTTCAGCCGGCGCTTCCGGGCCGCCTACGGGATGTCGCCCCAGGAGTGGCGGCACTGGTCCCGGTCGCGCGCCACTGCCGGGGACTGATCCCGTGCCCGACTCCACCGAACCGGGACATCCGCAGGGCTCCGGACACGCCGGGGCGGTTCAGTCCCCGGCAGTGGCGTGCGCCGCCACGGACCCGGTCGACAGATCAAACACAGGGCACCGAGGGCCAGCCAGAGTACGGGTCAAGTCGACTCCGCGGCGGAACACCAAGATCCTCACGGCCCGAGTAGTAGGGCCGGGACTGCTGACGATCTGGTTGACACTCGTGGTGAGTGCGTTCAGGCCGTGTTAGCGGCCGTGTGATGAATGCTCTCGTACTCGATCGGGGTGAGCCTGCCGAGGCGGCGTCGGCGCCGTCGACGGTGGTAGGTGCGCTCGGTCCAGGTGATGATCGCCAACCGAAGTTCGGCTCGGCTGGTCCAGCGTCGTCGGTCGAGGACGTTCTTCTGCAGCAGCGCGAAGAACGACTCCAGCGCCGCGTTGTCCCCGGCCGCGCCGACCCTGCCCATCGACCCGACCAGGCCCTCGTGGCGCAGGGCGTGGACGAAGGCGTGGGAGCGGAATTGGCTGCCGCGGCCGGAGTGGACGGTGCACCCGGTGCCGCTGCGGGTCCACCGCGGCGGGCGACGGCCACGACGTCCTCGCGGAACTCCTTGGGACGAGGCCTGGGCACGTTGACATCCTTCCAGCGAGGACCGCAGTCCTCACAGATCAGGTGCCAACCGAACCATCAGCAGTCCCCCTGCTGGAAGATGAGGTACCGCAGTCGAAGCGGCACCACCGCGATCATGCTCGCGCCTCGGCGCAGGCTGATCACCGCTGGTCAGACGTGTAGGTCGAGTTCTGGAACCCCACAGGTGCGCGGGATCGTCGGCCACCACCGCCTGCCGCCCGCCCTGAGGCGTGGCTCAAAGCACCGCTGCGGCGGAGCCTGCATCTGCAACGCTACTGCGCGCCGCGCAGTGCCGTGCAGTGCCGCCGCACTGCGGCCGTGGTCCGTTCGACGTCTCCGGTGAGGAGCATGTCGATCAGCGCGCCGCGCAGGACGGCGAGGGCGAGGACCCGTTCCGCACGTCCGTCCTCGGTTCCCCGCACCGCGGGCGGTTGCCCATCGGCCAGCAGGCTCAACCAATCGTCGACGGTCTCGAACGGTCCGCGGCACCACCGTCCGATGGGGCCTGGATTCCTTAGCGAGCGGGCGCACCCCTCGACCCAGAGGGCCAGCAGAGGTCGCTGGTCGGCCGAGACGAGCAGGTCCCAGATGTCCTCGACGACCACGTCCAGGCCGACGGCCGGCGTTGCGGCGGGTCGACGAGCCAGTGCCAGCAAGCGCAGCTCGTCGGCACGTGCTCTGGCCAACAGAGCGGTGATCAGCCTGTCCTTGCTCCCGAACAGGTAGAGCAGTACACGGGGGCTCGATCCCACCGCGGTCGCGAGCGGCCTCAGCGACAGGTCACTCAGGCCGTGCTCGAGGACGTACCGGTACGCGAGCTCAAGCAGTTCGGTCCGCCGCGTCGGTCGGGCGAGGTCCCCGGCGCTCACACCCACGCAGTGTGACCACTAAAGGGCAGCAACGCTAGTTGTTAGCATTTCTTCATGCTCAACGTGCCGCGGCTGCGGGTGCTCTACGAGGTCGCCAAGGCAGGCTCGCTCACCGGTGCGGCGAAGGAGCTGAACTACACCCCTTCGGCCGTGTCGCAGCAGCTCGCGCTCCTGCAGAAGGAGACCAACGCACGTCTCGTCGAGCGGCACCGGCGCGGGGTGCGGCTGACCGAGTCCGGCCGCCAGCTCGTGCGGCACGCCGCAGCGGTCCTCGCCGAGCTGCGCACGGCCGAGGCCGCGCTCGATGCGGTGGCCCGGGGCGAGGGCGGTCGGATGCGGCTGGGATCGTTCCCGACCGCCAACGCGACGCTGATGCCGCGAGCCGTCGCGGCCTTCCAGGCGGATCGTCCCGTTGTTGAACTCGACCTGGTCGAACTCGACAGCGACGAGGGGTTGGCCCAGGTTGCCGAGCACCAACTCGACATCGCACTGGTCTACGAGTTCCCGATGACCCCGATGGCGCTGGCGCCGGACCTGGAGGTCCTCCCGCTGGTGGTGGACCCGCTGCACATCATGCTGCCGAGCGACCACCCGATGGCCGGAAAGGGCAGCATCGGTCTGGCGGAGCTGAGCGGCGAGCGCTGGATCCAGGGCGTGCGGCACGGCTCGACGATCCAGGTGCTGCCGCAGGCCTGCCGGGCCGCCGGTTTCGAGCCCGGGATCGTGTTCCGGACCGACGATCAGATGGCCGTGCGCGGGCTGGTCGCTGCGGGACTGGGGGTCGCGCTGGTTCCGTGGCTTGCGCTGTCGACGGTGCCGCCGGGCGTCGTCGTGCGCCCGCTCGACGAACCCAACCTGACCAGGGCGGTGTCGGCGGCGCTGCCGTCGCCGGCTCGGCGGCTCCCGGCGGCGGTGGCGATGGTCGAATCGCTGCGCGCCGTGTGCGCCCAGCTCGGAACGCCGCCGGGCCGCGGATCCGGGCGCGGTCGATGACTTAAGTACTGCTGAAAAGAATCCTCACAGACCTTCGCTTGTCCTTATCGAACCGTACTGAAACACTCGGTTCAGTGATGCGCCGAGGTCGAAGTGAGGTGGGTGGATGACGCAGGGGACGTCCATCACGGCCGCCGCCACCGGAGGTTTCGGGCGGCCGTGTGAATGGGTGTTGGTGGACCGGCGGATGGTTCCGCAGGACGAGGCGAGGGTCAGCGTGCACGCGAACGCGCTGGCCTACGGCGCGGGCACCTTCGAGGGGATCCGGGCTTGGTGGAACGCCGAGCACGAGGAGCTGTACCTGCTCGAAGCGGCCGCGCACTACGCACGGCTGGAACGGTCGGCGCGGATCCTCGGTCTGCGCCTGCCGGTCCCGGCGGCCGCCCTGGTGCGGCTGACCGCGCAGCTGCTGCGCCGCAACGACGTGCGCTCGGACGCCTACGTGCGCCCGCTGCTGATCCAGCACGGGGAGGTGCTGACGGTTCGGATGCACGACATCGACACCAGGTTGTCGATCGCGGTGACCCCGACGCCGGGTGACTACATCGATCCGGACGGCGTGCGGTGCATGGTCAGCAGCTGGCGCCGGACACCGGACTCGTGCACGCCCAACCGCGCCAAGGTCACCGGGTCGTACTCGGGCCCGTCGCTGGCCAAGACCGAGGCATTGGACCACGGCTTCGACGAGGCCATCATGCTCACGGTCGACGGCCACGTCGCGGAGGCGACGACGTCCAACCTGTTCCTGCGATTCGGCGACGAGTGGGTGACGCCCCCGGGCACCGACGACATCCTCGAAGGCATCACCCGCGCGCAGGTGATGGTCCTGCTCGAGGAGGCCACCGGGAAGGCCGCGGTGCAGCGGCGCATCCAGCGCAGCGAGCTGTACACCTGCGACGAGGCACTGCTGTGCGGGACCGCGGCGATCGTGGTCCCGGTCGTCGAGGTCGACGGTCGGCGGGTCGGCGACGGCGCCCCGGGGGCGTCGACGCTCCTGCTCGGCACGACACTGCGCGCCATCGCGCGCCGGCAGGACGCGCGCCACCCGGAGTGGACGACGCCCGTGTACGGGGAGGGAGTGCCAGCATGAGCAGCTTCGCCGAGCTCGGGAGCATGCGCACCCGGCAGATCTGGCCGGGAGTGGTCGCGCGGATGGTGCAGAGCGAGCTGATCACGATGGCCGTGGTCGAGCTGGCACCCGACAGCGTCGTACCCGAGCACCACCACGTCAACGAGCAGCTCGGTTTCGTGATCGAGGGGACGGTGGTGTTCACCGTCGGCGGCGAGCGCCGCGAGTGCGGGCCCGGATCGACCTGGCGCATCCTCGCCGATGTCCCGCACGACGTGTGCGTGGGGCCGGACGGGGCGGTGGTCGCCGAGGTGTACTCGCCGGTGCGCGCAGACTGGGCGGCACTGTCGGAAGCCGAACCGCAGGCGCTGCAATGGCCCCACACGGTCGCGAGCGAGCAGGGGGAGCGGTGAGGTTCGACCCCGTGGACCAGCAGCTGGATGAGGTCGCCTTCCCAGCGGCCGGGGCCTGCTCGGTCCTCGGCCTCGGCGGGCCGCTCGCTGACCATGACGTCGGCGGTGACGTGGCCTTGGGGCTTGTTCCGCGACCGTTCCCGCGGCTTGCGCAACGCGCGACCGGTGCGTAGGCAGGCCACCAGCTCACGGGTGAGCGCGCCGCATCCTTGGATGTAGAGCGCCTGGTAGATCGCCTCGTGGCTGATGCGCATGTCGACATCGTCGGGGAAGTCGAGGATCAGCCGTCGGGAGATCTGCTCCGGACTCCAGGCCGTGGCCCAGCGCCGATCGGCGCGATGCGGCTTGTTCAACCCCTTCCAGGTCGTGGGCGGACTGGTACGACGGTCCCATCGGGACGCTGCAACTGCCCGCTCAGCCGGGTCTGAACATATTCCTGTAGCCGTGGAATGCTCGCCAGCTTCGCCGGCTTGGGACGCCGCGCCGCGGTCTGCGCCTTCCACTGCGCGACACTGGCCCGGTAGTCGGGCTTGCCGCCGCGGGTCGCGGCGTTGCGCCGCACCTCGCGCGAAATCGTCCGGGATCACACCTGAGCTCCCGGGCGATCTCGCGGACGCCCTGACCCTGCGCCTTCAACAGCGCGATCTCCTCACACTCGGAGAACGACAGATAGCGGCCGGTGGGCTCGGCCGGGCTCAGCGGCGGCATGCCGCCAGCGTGACGAAACCAGCGCACCGCGACCGGCGTCGACACGCCGATCTCCAGCGCCGCCTCCTCGATGCGCTTGCCCCTGCGCGATCAGCCGCCAGAAGGCGCGCTCCACATGCCGCGCCGGCACCGGCCGGCCCGGCGAGCGCATCGGCGGTCGCAGAGCCCGATCCGCCTGCTGCTGACGCCCTGCCACCGAACACCTCCGAGATCAGGAGAGGTGTTGCGACGACCGGTTGAGTCCGCCCTGGCTTCCGCGATCGGAGTGCACGATCGCGGGAGCTGGTCCGCGGAGTGTGACGGCGTCGCGCAGCGCGGTGACGGCAAGATGAGAGGTCATGCGGGCGTCGATGGAGTAGCCCACGATCCGCTTGGTGCAGGCGTCCTTGACCGCGCAGAGGTAGAGCTTGCCTTCGCTGGTGCGGTGCCCGGTGATGTCGGTCAGCCACAGCTGGTTGTTGCGGGGATCCGCGATCACGGCCGATGGCGGAAGCTGATGCGCATCAGCCGACTGTCAGCCCAGTCTTCGAGCCGAGTCGGCCGGACGGTGCCGGGGTCGTGGGGCTGGTTGAGATCCGCGACGATCTCCGCCAGCACGGCCTGACGTTCAGCTGGGTTGGTGACAGGCGTGGCCCGTGCAGGCAGATCTGCACGGATCCCGTTCTTGAGGTGGAAGGTGAAGTTGGGATTGGCGAGAAGGTTCGCATGCCAGTCGGTCGCGGCACCGCCGGCGCCGGTACACAGGTAGGTGGTGCCCGCAGCTCGGTAGAAGAAGATCTCGATGCGGCGTGCTCGGCCGGTGCGGCGCCCCAGCGTCGTGATGTCGATGATCCGTTCTCTGGTGCCCGCGGCGGGGGTGATCTCGATGGCTCGTCGGATGTGATTGGGCAGGTGGGACAAAGACGCGTCCCCTGCGGAGTCGTTCGACCCGGTCGTGTCTGGAGTGCTCATGCGGTCTCGGCCTGAAGGGCGGGACCGAGGAGGAGTCCACCGTCGATGACGTACTCCGACCCCGTGATGAACGACGCGTCCGATGACGTGAGGAACAGGAGGAGACGGCTGACGTCGGTCGGCTCCCCGAGCCGGGGGATGGCGAACGGCTCGGGTGAGTAGAAGTCGGCGATTGCCGCGACTGCGCCAGCTGCTGGTTCGTGGATGAAGGAGGTCGCGATCACGCCGGGGTGGATGGTGTTCACCCGGATGTGGTCGCGGCCGAGCTCGAGTGCTGCGGTTTGGGTGAGGCCTCGCACGGCCCACTTGCTGGCGACGTACGGCGCGTAGTGAGCCGTGCCGCCCAGGCCCATGGTCGAGGCGATGTTGACGATGGCTCCCCCTGCTGCGCGGCGCAGAGCTGGGGCTGCGGCCTTGATGCCGAAGAAGGTCCCTGTGAGGTTGACGGCGAGGATGCGCGACCACGTGGCCTGCTCCGTGTTTTCGATCGTTGCAGGCGGGTTCTGCACGCCCGCGTTGTTGACGAGCACGTCCAGGGCGCCGAAGGCGCTCTCGGCGGCTAGCACAGCGGCGGACCACGAGCTCTCGTCGGTAACGTCGAGGCGGGCGAAGCGAGCGCGGGTCCCGAGCTCGTCGGCGAGAGCGGCGCCGCGTTCCGCGTCGATGCCGCCGATCACCACGTTCGCTCCCTCCGCGTGGAAGGCGCGCACGTGGCTCGAGCCCTGGCCGCCGGTCCCACCGGTCACGAGCACGGTCTGGTTGTCGAAGCGGGGCATCAGATGTTCCTTCGGTACGGGGGTGGATGACCGGGGTCATCAGTGATGAACGGCGGCCGGTGGTGAGCCGGTCGACTCACCATCCCCTCGATGCTAGGTCGACGGCAGTGGCGAGTCAAGCCACTCACCTCGTATGCTCGGCCCATGAGCAGGGTCGTGACGACGTACCACCAGCGCGTCGCCCAGGAGAAGCGCGAGCTGATCGTGACGGCCGCAACCGCGCTGTTTCTCGAGTTGGGCTACGACCGGACGTCGCTGGCGCGGATCGCAGAGCGCTCGGGCGTCTCGCGGGCCACCTTGTTCAAGCAGTTTCCGAGCAAAGCCGCCCTGTTCGACGCCATCGTGACCAAGTCCTGGTCGAGCGCTGACGAGGAGGATCCTCCGCCAGCAGGCAACGTCGTTGACGGGCTAACCATCATCGGTCGCCGTTACGCCGAGCTGCTGGGCCGTGCCCAGATGACCGACCTGTTCAGGATCGTCATCGCCGAGCTGCCGCGGTTCCCCGAGCTGGCCCATGCGCAGTTCTCGCACGGGAAGATGCCCTACTTCGAGTCCGTACGCAGCTACCTCCTGGCCGAGCACGAGGCGGGAACGGTGCGGGTCGAGGACGTGGACCTCGCAGCCACCCAGTTCCTGGGCATGATCTCCAACTACGTCTTCTGGCCGACACTCCTGGTGCCGGGCTGGGAGGTGAGTGCTGAACGCGTCGCTCAGGTAGTCGACGAGGCCGTCCGCACCATCGCCGCCCGGTACGCCACGACTGGACCAGGGGCGTCCACCAACGACTGAGTCCCACCGACCGCGACGGAGTCCCGCCGTCACCAGAGGAGCTGATGCCTACGCAATCGAGGCCGCCGGCACCAAGGGTGTTCGCGGGGCATCCCGGAGCATCCCGGAGCGGACACCGAAGGAGGGAGTCTCGATGTGTTGACCCACCTCGATCAGCCTGGCATCAGCACGGCCCGACAAGAGGTCTCAGCAGCGGGCCCAAACGTGCAAGGCTGCGCTTGACCACCCCGGCGTCGGGGCAGCGGCCCCGCGCTCGCCGCTGATCCCCAGACCAGGGCAGGACCCTACGTGCCCGGCCGTCGCACCGGTCAGCGACTTGGTGCCGCTCGGACAATGCGGGCGTCGGCGCGGCGGTCAGCGAAGGAGATGGGCGAGTAGCTGGGCGGGGGCGTCCTCCTGTAGCAGGTGCCCGGCGTCGTCGATCCAGTGCATCTCGGCCTGCGGGATGTGTTCATGCAGCCAGCGGCCGTGCTCCGGGGGCAGGATGCGGTCTTCTCGACCCCACAGCAGCTGCACCGGGATGTCGATCCCCGACAGCAGCGCCTCGTAGGGTTCGGTGTCGGCTTGGGCCAGCTGCCGGTACTGCCGGTAGTAGGCGGCTTGCCCCTGGGGGCCGAGCCAGGGTTCGAGGAAGGCCTCCAGCACGTCGGGGCGGAAACCGGTGTGGGTGGCGTTGCGCAGGTGGGCGGCGACCAGCGCCTCGTGGGCGTAGCCGGGTAGCTGCTCGAACACCTCGTGGTGGGAGCGCATCAGGGCGAACAGTCCGCTCTCCCACTGGCCACCGCTGACGCAGTCGAACAGCGTCAGGTCGCGGTAGCGGGCGCCGTCGAGCAGCAGCGCGCGCAGCACCACCGCGCCGCCGATGTCGTTGGCCACCACACCCGGGGCTCGTGCCGCGGTGTCGAGGCCCCAGTGGTGCAGCAGCTCGGTGAACCGGCGGGCTTGCGCGGCCAACGTCAGGTCCTGGCCCTCGGCCTGCTCGGAGCGGCCGTAGCCGAGGTGATCGAACACGTACACGGTGTGCCGCTCGGCCAGGGCCGGGGCGATGTCCCGCCACAGCAGCGACGAGTACGGGGTTCCGTGGACCAGCACCACGGGCCGGTCCCCGCTACCGAGGCGCGCCCAGCGGACCGTGCCGCTGTCCACCTGCACCGACTCTGGCAGCTCCCAGGTCGAAGCCTTCATCGTTCGCCCCTCCACACCAGCAGTCGATCAACGTGTTGGACGGTACCCGCCTCGATCGAGCATGCGTGTGGGTGACGGCAGCCGGCCGGTACCGGACCGCAACCCGTGCGGCCGACTTGGTCGATGTCGCCGAGGTGGGCTCTTCCCGGTAGGCGGACTGGCCTGCGACCGGTGGGAGGCGGCGACCATAGAACACGTGCGCGACGAGTTGCTCGCGGCCGGGCCGGCCGACGACGCCGAGATCGACGCGCACCTTGCCGCCATCCGCGCCGGCGAACTCGACCTGACACCCGCGCCGCTGATCTCGGCCTGGGGACGCCGTCCGGCCGAAGACCCCACCGGCAGCCGGGTAGTGGACGAGCCGGGTTTCTGCTCGCTGCGGGCCGCGTCGGCAACACCCCTGACTACGACGAGATACGCCCCGAACTCGTCGGCGAGCAAGCCCTTGCCTGGGGGAGCCTTGCGGGCCTGGACGGGCCCGCTGACGACAGGTCGCACCGGGAAACCGTGCCGGCCGACCCCGGCCGGCACCCGCCAGAAGCAAGGGCGCGGCGGCGCTCGTCGTCGTCGCGGGGTGGAACCGGCCGTAGAGCGTGCCGCCCGTGCACTTGAGGGCGCATGCCGCCAGGACGCCCTCAGGGGTGCCGCCGATGCCGACCATGAGGTCGACGTTGGTGTCCGGGCTCGCCGCCATGAGCGCGCCGGCCACGTCGCCGTCGAGCAGGAACCTGATCCGGGAGCCGGCCTCGCGTACCCGGCGGACCAGGGTCTGCTCGTGGCGTGCCCGGTCGAGGATGCAGACGGTCAGCTCGGGCACCGCCACCCCGTGAGCCCTTGCGATGTGCCCGAGGGTGGCCTCGGTGGGCGCGGCCACGTCGACGACGCCTGCTAGCACTGCAACGGCACTCGGTTCATGTCGGCAGAGGGTGACCGCGTCGTCGGTAGTGGCAGGCGCGGGCCTGGTATTGCCGTCGGCGGCGCGCCAGAGTGACCAGGCCAGAACCTGGTCAAGGCAGGTGACCGGGGCGAGGACGAGCTTTGCGAGTAGTCGACGGATCTCGTTGGCCGACAGTGGGATCAGCCGTTCGCCGCTGGCTGTGGTTCCCCATTTCGCTGCCCAAGCGCTGTTCATAGTCTCGTTGGCGGGCGCGGGCGCGGGTGGCGGCGAGGTAGGCATCCCGAAGTGGTGGCTGCTCACCAGTCCGCTGCCGGCCCTGCCTGCTCGCCGATCTCGGCCGCGGAGGTCTCGGCGTACCCGCGCCGCCCTACCGTCGCTCCTTCGGGATGATGATCCACAGGATGATGTAGGCCGGCTCACCGGCACCGACCGGCCCGAACTTCACGAAGATGAGGCGGACGAGACCGCGGGACAGGCCGAACCGGTCCGCGAGCGCGGCACACACCCCGGCGATCAACTTCCCGGAACCGGGTCTGACGAGTCGAGAGGCCACGTTCGCGACCGTCGACCCGATCGCCGCCGTACGGGCTCCTGACGCCACCATTTCATCCAGACCTCGCCGGGGCACCCCACGGGTCAGATCCGGGCGCAGAACTCCCGGGTGCGCTCGTGGCGCGGGCTGTCGATCACCTCCGCCGGCGTCCCGTGCTCGACGATCACCCCCTCGTCCATGAACGTGACGGTGTCGGCGATCTCCCGGGCGAAGCCCATCTCGTGGGTGACCACCAGCATGGTCATGCCGTCGCGGGCCAGCTCGCGCATGACGTCGAGCACCTCGCCGACCAGCTCCGGGTCGAGCGCCGAGGTGGGCTCGTCGAACAGCATGAGCTCCGGCTTCATGGCCAGCGCACGGGCGATGGCGACGCGCTGCTGCTGGCCGCCGGACAGGTGCGCCGGATAGTACTCGACCCGGTCGGCGAGCCCGACGCGGTCGAGCAGGTCGCTCGCCTCCCGCCGCACCTCGTCCTTGGGCCGGCGCTGCACCCGGACCGGGCCGGCCATGACGTTCTCCAGCGCGGTCAGGTGCGGGAAGAGGTTGAACCGCTGGAAGACCATCCCCATCCGGGCCCGCTGGGCGGCGGTCTGCTTCTCCGGCAGGGCCACCAGGCCGGTTCCCCGCTCGGTGCACCCGATGAGCTCGCCACCCAGCCGGATCTCGCCGGCGTCCACGCTCTCCAGCGCGTTGACCGAGCGCAGCAGGGTGGACTTGCCGGAGCCGCTGGGGCCGATGATGCAGGCGACGTTCCCGGCGGGCACGGTGAGGTCGATCCCGCGCAGCACCTCGACGTGCCCGAACGACTTGCGCACGGCCCGGACCTCGAGCATGACGTCGGTCATCGCCCGTCCCTTCCCCGCGCGGCCATCGGCCGGGCGCCCTTCCCGAAGTGGCGCTCCAGGCGGTTCTGCCCGATGCCCAGGAGCGAGGTCAGGGCGAGGTACCACAGCGCCGCGACGATCAGCAGCGGGATCGTCTGGTAGTTCTGCGCGTAGATGATCTGCGCGCTGTGCAGCAGGTCGGCGATGCCGATGACGCTGACCAGCGCCGTGTTCTTGAGCGTGGTGATCGTGTTGTTCGCCGTCGGCGGGATGATCATGCGCATGGCCTGCGGCATGATCATCCGCAGCACCCCGGACCCGGTCATGCCGAGCGCCCGGGCGGCGTCGCGCTGGCCCTGGTCCACGCCGAGCAGCCCGCCGCGGATCGTCTCGGCCATGTAGGCGGCCTCGTTGAGCGCCAGCGCGATCACCGCGGCGGTGAGCGGGGTGATGAGGCTGTTCGCGCTGCCCAGTGCGAGCGACGGGCCGAACGGGATCGACAGGTGGATGACCGGGAACAGCGCCGAGATGTTGAACCAGAAGATCACCTGAATCAGCAGCGGTGTGCCGCGGAACACCCAGACGTAGCACCAGGCGGCCCCGGAGACCAGCGGGTTGCCGGAGATCCGCATGATCGCCAGCGGGACGCCGAGCAGCACCCCGATCAGCATGACCACCACGGTCAGCCAGATGGTGAGCCCGATGCCGTGCAGGATCGGCGGCGCGAACAGGTACCGCCCGATCATCGGCCAGGCGAAGTTCTCGTTGGTGGTCACGACCGAGGCCACCTGCAGGACGACGTAGGCGACCGCGGCCACGCCGAGCAGGTTCCACCGGTTGGGCCGGCGCGCGATCCGCCGGCCCGCCGGCGGCGCATGCGGCTCGACCGACTCGACGGTGCGGGCGGTCACGAGAAGTCCGCGGGCGTCATCCGGCCGGCCATCTCCACCGGCAGTGCGAACTCGACGGCTCCCCAGCGCTGGTAGACGTCGCGGTACTCGGGTAGGCCCTGCAGCGTGCGCACCGCGGCCTCGACGGCGGGCACCAGCGGTGACCCCTTGGGCAGGCCGATCCCGCCGATCGACTTGAGTTGGGAGTCGTCGGCGAGCACGTCGAAGCGGCCGCCCTGCTGGCGCTGGGCGTAGCCCAGGACCGGGCCGTCGTTCATGGCCGCGTCGATGCGGTTGCTGGACAGCGCCAGCAGCAGCGCGTTGCTGTCGGGGAAGCTCACCGCCTGGATGGGCGGCCGCCCGGTGGCCCCGCAGGTCTGCTCGTCCAGGCGGGGGAGCCGGGAGGTGGCCTGGTGGGTCCCGACGACGACGCCGACGCGGTGGTCGCACAACGACCGGGAGTCCAGGCCCAGCGGGTTGCCGCTGGGCACCGCGATGGCCGAGCCGCCCAGGGTGAACTTCACCATGTCGAGCACCTCGAGCCGCTCCGCGGTCCCGGACATGCTGGCGACGGCCATGTCGTAGCGCCCGGCCTGCAGACCGGGGATGACCCCGTCGAACGGGATCTGGGCCAGCGTCACCTCCACCCCCAGCACCCGGCCGAGCGCGAGGGCGATCTCGGGGAAGATCCCGGCCGGCCCGCCGCCGTCGGGGGAGATGAAGCTGCCCGGCGGGCTCGCCGCGCTGACCACCACGGTGATCGCCCCGCTCTGCCTCGTGGCCTCGGGCAGCAGCGCCCAGGCCGCGTCGTCGCGGGCGATGGAGTCGTAGCTGCGCTGCTGGGCGGGTACCTGGTCGGCGACCGGCGCCGCCGGGCCTTCCGCGGCTCCGGCCGCCGGGGTCGGGGTCGTGCACGAGGTGAGCAGGACCGCGGCGATGGCCGCGAGCGCGCCCACTGCGGGCTTCATGCGCATGGTGCTTCTCCGTTCGGACGACGGTGTGCGAATGGTCAGGCCATGACGGCCGCGGGCTGCGGCTGCGGGGATCGATGGGTGAGGACGTCAGAGCCCACGACGTCAGCGCCGTCGACGACGACCCGCTGCACGGTGCGCAGGACGGCGACGTCGGCGGTCGGGTCGCCGGGCGCGACGACGAGGTCGGCAGCCATGCCGGGCGCCAGCGTCCCGACCCGGTCAGCGACGCCCAGCGACTCGGCCGCGCGCACGGTGGCCATCAGCAGGACCTCGTGCGCCGGCACGCCGAGGTCGGTGAAGGTCACCAGACCCTCGGCGTAGGCGTCGTGGGGCAGGTTGCGGATGCCGGCGTCGGTGCCGGCGACGAGGCGGACGCCCGCGTCGTACATCGCCCGGATCGACGCGGCGGCGCCCGGCCGCCGCGACATCAGCTCGTGACTGTTCACGTTGAGGGTGGGACACACGTGGATGCCCTGGTCGACGATCCGCGCGACCAGGTCGGCGTCGTGCAGCGTGGCGCGCTCCTCGGTGAGGAACGTGCAGTGCTCGAGCTTGTCGACCCCGGCCCGCACGGCGTTGTCGATGCCGGGCCGGCCGTGGGCGTGCGCGGTGACCCGGAGGCCGAGCGCGTGGGCGCGGGCGACGAGGGCGCGCAGGCCCTCCAGGGAGAACTGCGCCTGCCACGGGCGGGTGGTGACGGTCATGGTGCCGCCGGTGGACATCACCTTGATCACGTCGGCGCCCATCAGCGCGTGCAGTTCGACCAGCTCCTCCAGGTCGCGGATCCCGGTCTCGGACTCCCCGCCCATGAACCAGCAGTGGCCCTCGCGGGTGGTCACCGGCCGCGCCGCGCTGAGGACCCGCGGTCCGGTGCCGGGCCGGTCGGCGAGCTCCTTCTTCAGCGCTAGGTCGAGGAAGCCGCGGGCGCCCAGGTCGCAGACCGTGGTGACGCCGGTTGCGGCGAGGGTGCGGGCCGCGGTGCGCATGACGTCGAGCAGCTGGACGTCGGTCTGGCCGCGCATCCGGGTCACCGGGTCGGGGCCGCCGTCGAACCCGAGGTGCACGTGGGTGTCGATCAGGCCGGGCAGGATCGTGCTGCCCGGGTACTCCTGCACCGGGACCTCGGCGTAGCGGGCGGGGAGCTCGCCGAGCGGGCCCACCCAGCCGATCCGGGTCCCCTCGACCACCACCGCGCCCTCGTCGATCGCGGCGAGGTCGGGGCCGGCCAGCACGGTGCGCGCGCTCAGGATGCGGGTGGACAAAGCGGTTCCTCCTGGTCCGGGACGGTCGGTGGGACGGCCTTCGGGGTGGTCACCGGGCGGTGCGGCCGGTCAGGGCGGCGGCCACCCGGTCGAGGGCGTCGGCGAGGATCGGGGCCGGGCCGGCGAAGTTGAGGCGCACGAAGCCGCGCCCGGCCGCGCCGTGGGACTCCCCGGGCGTCGTGGCCACCTTCGCCCGCTCCCGCAGGAAGCCGGCCGGGTCGTCGCCGACGGCGAACTCCCGCAGGTCGAGCCAGGCCAGGTAGGTGGCCGCCGGGGGGAGGACGATGTGCTCGATCCCGTGCGCGGCGAGGACCTCGCCGACGAGGCGGCGGTTGTCGGCGAGGACGCCCAGCACGTGGTCGAGCCACGCCCGGCCCTCGGTGAGCGCCGCGACCGACGCCTCGATCCCCAGCGGGGAGATGCCGCCCTTCGCCGGGCCCGGCAGCGCGTCCCAGCGGGCCGCGTCCTCGTCGTTGGTGAACGCCACCAGCGCGCACCGCAGGCCGGGCACGTTCCAGGCCTTGCTGACGCTGGTCAGGGTGATCGCGTGCGCGGCGGCGGCGGGGCTCACCGTCGCGTACGGGACGTGCGCACCGGCGTAGCGGATGGGGCCGTGCACCTCGTCGCTGACCACCCGGGCGCCGTGCCGCTCGGCCAGCTCGGACAGCGCCACGAGCGCGGCGCGCGGGTAGACCGCCCCGGTCGGGTTGCTGGGGTTGCACAGCAGCACCGTGCGGGCGCCGGCGCGCAATGCCGACTCGATGCCGTCGAGATCGAGCTCGTAGCCGAGCGGGCCGCGGGTCATCGCCACCTCGATCCGCTCGCGGCCGGCCGCCGCGACGGCGCCGAGGAAGGAGGCGTAGGTCGGGGTGATGACCGCGACCGGGGTTCCGGGCGGGCTGAGGTGGCGGATCGCCAGGATCATCGGCTTGATGACGTCGGAGATCTGCCGGACGCGGGTCGCGGGGACGTCGAGGCCCTGGCTGGCGAACCAGGCCGACGCGACCTGCGGCAGCGGGCTGCTGGCCTCGGGGAGCGGGTAGCCGAAGCACTGCCGCTCGACGGCGTCGCGCACGGCCCGCAGCACCGGCTCGGCCACCGGGAAGTCCATCTCGGCCACCGTCATGTCGGCGACGTCGGAGGCGTACACCGACCACCGCTTGGTGCGGCGGCGTCGGAGGTCGCTCACCGTCCACGCGGTCGGGACGTGCAGGGTTTCCACCATGGGGTGCGGGCTCCAGGAGATCGGGTGCTGATCGGGCGCTGTTGATCGCGGTTCCTGGAGTTTGGCCAGGTGGCGGGCCCGCCGGTAGACGCCGGGTCGCTATCGGCAGCATTAGGCTGCGGCTATGCCCCGCGAGACCGTCTCCGTGCCGGACCTCGACGTCTTCATCGGGGTCGTCGAGGCCGGCAGCTTCACTGCCGCGGCGCAGGCCCTGCACATCGCCGCGCCCTCGGTGAGCGTGCGCATGGCGGCGCTGGAGCGGAAGCTCGGCGTCGACCTGTTCGAGCGCACCCCGCGCGGCACCACGCTGACCGCCGCCGGCCGCCGCTTCGACTCCTACGCGCGGCGCTGCCTGATGCTGCTGGCCGAGGCGCACACCGCCGTGCGCAGGCCGGGGCAGGAGCGCCTGGTCCTGGCGATCCCGGCGAGCCTGGCCATCGTGCTGGCCGACGGGCTGCTGGCCGAGCTGGGCCGGCACGGGATCGGCGGGAACTTCCGGATCCTGCACAGCGACCAGGTGATCACCAGCCTGCTCGACGGCACGGCGGACGCGGGCTTCGTCATCAACCGGCCGCTGCCCTCCGACCTGACGGTCGCCCACCGCATGCGGGCCCGGCTGATGACCGTCGCGGCGCCCGACCACGCGCTGGCCGCACGCCTCCGGCTCAGCATCGACGACCTGGTGTCCTCGCCGGTCGTGGTCTACCGCTGGACGTCCGACGCCGCGTCGCTGGCCGACCTGCTCGAGCACGGCCGGGGCACCGAGCAGTCGCCGGTCCACCTGCTGGGCCTGCCGTCGGCGGCCGTCGAACTGGCCCGCCACCACGGCTACGTGGCCGTCGTGCCCGAGTACGCGACCGCCGCGGCGGTCCGGGCCGGGGAGCTGGTCGAGCTGCCGCTGCGGCTGCCCTGGCAGGAGCTCGACGTGCAGTTCGCCCACCGGGCCGGGTTCGCCGACGACCCGGCCCTCCCGGTGCTGACCACCCGGCTGCTCGCCCTCACCGAGCAGATCACGGTGCCGAATAGCGAGGACCGGGGCCGGCACAGGTCGCCGGACGGTGGGAGAACCGAGGCCCGCGCCTACCGCGACCGCCACCAGCAAGCCACATGACGTCGCGGAACACACCCGCACGCCCACGGCCGACGATGCCGATCACTCACTCCGAAGGAGGAGAACCATGCCCGACGCCTTGGCGGCCACGTACCTGGTCTACCTCGACGCCCTGAACGACCGGCGATTCCGCGACCTGGACGACTACGTCCGCGACGAATTCACCGACAACGACGAGGTGCTCACCCGCCGGCGATACGCCGACATGATCGCGGCGGACACGCCTTCTACCGATTCCAGGCCGGGCGGATCGCGCCCGTCTGGTCCCGCATCGGCCGCGAGGCAATCGCCGCACAGCTCGGCAACTGACCGGCGCTGCGCCGCCCGTCGGAGCCCGCCGGCGCTGGTCGATCACGCCGCGGGCGCGCGCGGTGGCGACGATGGTCGTGCCGACTCCGGGCGGCCCGACCAGCGACGTGTTCGAGGCGCCGTCGAGTAGATCGCAGGGTGGCGGGACCGCGGATGCGCTTCTCGTCGACCGGAGGCAGGCGAACCTCAGCCGTCCGGAGAGCCGGGTCGAGGACCCGGAGCAGTGCTTCGGCGGGATGGTGTCGTCGCTCGACGTCGGCCGGCGCCGCTGCTGACCGTGGGCGGCGGAACCGACCGGAGGTGGACGTTGACCGCGTCGGCCACCACATCGCCGCACGCGCGGCGCAACGTCGCCCAGCCCCTTGACACCGGCCGAACCCGCCCAGCCCATCGGGTCGTGGCCCGGCTGAAAGGGGGAATCGAGTCAATCCGCAGAGTGCCCTGCGAGCACGGCTGCCCGATCGCCCCATCGACCTACTACGCCGCCCTGCACGACACCGCGCCCCGGTCGGCGCGCCAGCGCCATGACGAGGCGCTCAAGGCCGAGATCGTGCGTGTCCACGAGGACAACTTCGGAGCCTACGGGGCGCGCAAGGTGTGGCTGCAGCTGAACCGGAAGGGCATCGCGGTGGCCCGCTGCACCGCTTCAGCCACCGGAGGATCATGTCGGGTTCGGGCCCGTGAGGAAGCAGCGGGTCAGCGGCGTGAGCCGGGTTCGGGCATCCACACGGCAGACCGGCGGACCCTGGTCCGCGGTGGCCTGCCGAATCGCACCCAGCGGTGATCGCGCGTTGGTGTGGGTCAGGGCTTGCGCGCGACTGCGCCGTACATGGCGATGTCCCTGTCGGCGACCGCCCCGATGTCGACTGCGTTGTCGGGGTGCCACTTGTGGACCTGCACGAGCCCGGGCTCCACCAGGTCCAGGCCGTCGAAGAAGCGCAGTGCCCGGGCGCGCTCGCGGAACACGAGGGTCTCGCCGTACTCGTAGTACTGGCGTCGCACCTCGGCCAGTGGCACTGGGTCGAACTCGTCGGTGGCGATCGACATGGCCAGGTAACTGCCGCTGGGCAGTACGTCGACCACCTGGTTGACCACGCGGTAGGCCTCGGCGTCGTCTTCGATGAAGTGCACGATCGCGATCAGCAGGAGTCCGATCGGGCGGTCCAGGTCGAGGACCTCGCGGAACTCGGGGGCCGACAGGATGGTCTGCGGGTCGCGCATGTCGGCGTCGATGTAGGCCGTGCGCCCCTCAGGGGTCCCGACCATCAGCGCACGGGCGTGCGCGAGCACGATGGGATCGTTGTCGGTGTAGACGACCCGTGCGGCCGGGTTGATGAGCTGGACGACGTCGTGCAGGTTCGGCGAGGTGGGGATCCCCGTCCCGATGTCGAGGAACTGCGCCACGCCGCACTCGGCGGCCAGGTAGCGACCCACCCGATGCATGAAGGCCCGGTTGGCGTTCATGTGCACGCGTAGCGCGGGCCAGACCTTGAGCGAGTTGTCACCGGCCTCCCGGTCAGCGGGATAGTTGTCCTTGCCGCCGAGGATGTAGTCGTAGATCCGGGCGCCGTGTGCCCGGTCGGTCTGCAGATCGAACTCCGCATCGCTCTCCGCCACGCGTACACCCTTCGCTCCAGCTCACGCTACAGCTACAGCGCGTTACCTTATTCACCTGGTCGTCGTAGGCCCGAGCACGGTCATCCGGGCAGTACGGGTAGATCGCGAGGCGGTGCAGCGCCTCCTGGATCACCACGCGGTCGCCGGTCGGCGAGGACGCACACGATCGCACCCGACCGGGTGGTGCGCTGGCCGCAACCCGTGTCCGGCACCGCGCGGGATCCGGAGCTGCCCGTCCAGGCACGCCCTCAGAGAGCCTTCGGCCGCCCGCCCGCGGCGCCTGTAGTTCTGCGAGATATGTCGGCGCCGGCCTCCGGGGTCGGCGAGCCGAGTCCACGCGCGACACCATCCCGCCCCTGCCGCCCCTGACGGCTGCCCGGCCAGGCGACTGTCGCGCAGCCGCGATGTCCGACACCATGAGCGCCGTGGCGGACGCCGGGGAGCCGACCGAGCGCGTGCGCATCGAGCTGCTCGGAACGTTCCGCGTCGTCGTCGGCGACCGCGAGGTGGACCGGGATGCCTGGCCGGGGCGCCGGGCGGCCGAGCTGGTGCAGCTGCTCGCGCTCGCCGAGCACCGGCGCCTGCAGCGCGACCAGGTCGTCGAGGCGCTGTGGCCGCACCTCACGCCGGAGGCGGGTGCGGCGAACCTGCGGAAGTCGGCCCACCAGGCCCGCCAGGCACTCGGCCGACCGGATGCCGTCGTCCTCGGTGGCGGCCGGGTCGCACTGCTCCCGTCCGCCGAGGTCGCCGTCGAGGTCGATGCCGCGCTGTTCTGCCGGCTCGCGGAGGCGGCGCTGCGCTCCCGGAGCCCGGCCGCCGCCGCGGCGGCGGCCGGGGCGTGCACCGGGGAGCTACTGCCCGACGCCCGGTACGAGGAGTGGACGCAGGGCTCCCGGGCGCGGGTGCACGCGCTGCAGGTCGAGGTGCTGCGGCTCGCCGGGCAGTGGCGGCGGCTCGTCGAGGTCGAGCCCACCGACGAGCAGGCCCACCAGGTGCTGATGCGTGACGCCCTGCGGGCCGGCCACCGGCACGCCGCGATCCGCTGGTACGGGCGGCTGCGGACGAGCCTGGAGCGCGAGCTCGGCCTGGCCCCCGGCCCCCGGAGCCAGGCGCTGTACGAGGAGTGCGTCGCCGGGCTCGGGCCGGCCTCGACCGCGTACGTCGGGCGGCAGGTGGAGCTGGCCCGCGCCGCGGTCGCTCTGCGCGGTGCGGAGCCGGGCGCGCTGGTGGTCCGGGGGCCGGCGGGCATCGGCAAGTCCGCGCTCTGCGCGCAGGTCACGGCGATGGCGGCCCGGTCGGGGAGGCTCGTGGTGAGCGTGGTGGCGGTCTCCGGTAGTGGCCCGTACGCGCCGCTCGCCGCCGCCGTGGAGGACCTGCTCCGCCGGGACCGGAGCCTGCTCGACGCCGTTCCCGGCTCCACCCGTTCGGTGCTCGCCGGGTTGACCCCGCTGGCTCGCCCGGCGCAGCCGCCCGAGCAGGGCCTGAACCGGCACATGGTCATCGGCGCCGTGCACCGGCTGCTGATGGTCGCCGCGACACCCGCGGGCGCCCTGCTGGTCGTGGACGACGCCCACCTCGCCGACGACGCCACGACCGAGGCGTGCGCCCAGCTCGCCCGGACCGGCGGACCGCGACCGCTGCTCGTAGCCCTCGCCCACCGCCCGGAGCCGGTCCGGGCGGCCCTGGCCCAGGGCGTCGCCGGCCTGGAGCGGGCCGGGCGCGGCGTCGTGATCGACCTCGGCCCGATGCCGCGCGAGGACCTCGAGGCGCTGGTGGTGGCCGGTGCACCGGAGCCGCCCGACGACCGGGTGATGACCCGGATCGTGGAGACCGCGCAGGGCAACCCGTTCTTCGCCCTGGAGCTGGTCCGCGCCGGCGGTGCCGGCGATGCGCTGGCCGTACCGCGGTCGGTGTGGGAGACGGTCACCACGCGGTTCCTCGACCTCGACGCCGCCACCACCGCCATGCTCCGCCGGATCGCCGTGGCCGGCGGCGACCTCGACCCCGGTGGTGTGCTCGCGCTGACCGGGCTGGCCGAGTCGGACGCGTTCGCGCTGCTGGACGCCGGTCTGGAGGCGGGGGCGCTGGTAGTCGTGGACGGACGCTACCGGTTCCGCCACGAGCTGGTCCGGCGGGCACTGGCCGAGGAGGTGCCCCCGCACCACCGGATCGCGATGCACCGCGACATCGCGCGCCGGCTGGCCGGCGCCGGCGCCGAACCAGCCCTGGTCGCTCGGCACTGGCTCGACGGCGACCGACCCGACGAGGCGGTCGGCTGGCTGCTCGCCGCCGCCCGCCGCGCCGCCGGCCCGGGCGCGTTCGCCGACGCCCTGCGCCACCTCGACACGCTGCTGGGCCACGACGCCCGGCACCCGGACGCGCTCTGCCTGCGCGCCGAGGCCCTCGACGCGCTCGGCGACATGCGGGCGCCCGCGGCGTACGGGCTCGCGGCGGAGGCCGTCGGGGAGCCGGCGGCCCAGGAGATCCGGTCCAAGCAGGCACTCGCCCAGATCAAGCGGGGCGACCCGCCCGGTGCGCTGCGCACCATGCGGGGACTCGCACCGGTGACCGTGGAAGGTCGGCTCGCGCACGCCCTCGCCTGGGCGGGCGCTGCCGTGCTGGGGTTCGCCGACCCGGAGACGGGCACCGCGAAGGCCGCCGAGAGCCGGCGGCTCGCGCTGGAGTCGGGCGACGCGCCGTCCCTGGTCATCGCCTCGTGGGCGCAGGCCGCGGCGGCGCACGCGCGCGGTGAGCTCCGCGCCAGCGTCCACGCCGACCTCCTCGAGACCGCGGCCCTGCCCGAGTTGGCCACCGCCGTCTTCGACGGGCACCTGTGCATCAACCAGCGCCTGCTCTACGGCGCCCGGCCGTACCCCGACGTCATCGCCTTCGCCGACGCCTTCGCCGCGGAGGCCGAGCGGCTCGGCGCGGCTCGCGGCCGCGCGTACGCGGTGACCCTGCGCGGCGAGGCGCTGCTGCTGTCGGGCCGGCTGACCGAGGCCGAGACGGACCTGGCCGAGGCGGCCCGGCTCAGCCGGGCGAACGGCGGCGCGGTCGGGGAGTCCCTCGCGCTGCAGCGCCTGGCGGAGGCCGCGCTGTACCGGGGTGATCTCCGGGGGGCTGAGGTGCTGCTCGACGAGGCACTCGCCGTCGCCCGCGAGTCCGACGTCGGCTTCCACCTGCTGGACCGCATCTACGGGACGCGGATCGCCGCGGCCGCGGACCCGGACGCGGCGCTGGCCGTCCTCGACGACGCCGAGGACGCCGTGCGCGGGCCGCTGGAGACCTGTCCCGGCTGCCGGATCACCCTCGTCGTCCCGGGGGCGATCGCCGCGGCCCGCGCCGGGGACCTCGACCGGGCGGCCGAGTACGAGACGATCGCGCAGTGGCTGGCCGACGTGGTGATGCGGCTGCCGGGCTGGGACGCGGCCCTGCAGGAGGTCCGGGGGCACCGGGCGCAGGCGGCCGGCGAACGGGCGGCACCGCACTTCGCGGCGGCGGCAGCGGGGTTCGCGGCGGCGGGCCAGCGCCTCGACGAGGCGCGCTGCACCACGCTCGCGAACGGCTCGGCCCGACTCCGATGATCAGGAACGTTCCAGGAACACCCGGCTGACACCCTCCGGTGCGTACCCGTCCCGTACGCCCCGAAGGAGCAGCCGTGCAGACCCTCACCCCCGGAACCGTCCCGGTCGTGATCAAGGACGACAACGTCGAGGTCCGCCTGAGCCAGGTCGGGGAGATGACCGTCTCGTTCATCCGCCTCGCCGAGGGCACCGACCTCGGGCCCGCCCTCGTCGGCCTCGAGGGCGACTCCTGCCCCTGCCCGCACTGGGGCTACATGCTGGAGGGCCGCCTGCTGATGCGGGTGCCCGGCGGCGACCGCACCTACGAGGCGGGAGAGGCCTTCTACTGGGCGCCCGGGCACGCGCCGTTCGCCCTCACCGACTGCGCCTACGTCGACTTCTCGCCCACGACGGAGTTCGACGCGGTGATCGCCCACCTCACCAGGTCCTGAACCGCGCTGTGCGCGTCCTGCCCGCGTCGACCCGCCAAGAGCCACGCCGCTCGTCGTCACAACCGGGCCAGTGGCTGACCTGACGTCGAGGATCATGCCTTGGGTGGTGGGCAGAGGCGAGCTGACCGACAAGGCCCGGGCACGGATCGAACCCCTGTTCCCCCAGAGGCCGGACGGGGCAGACGGTGGCGTTGATCACCGCGAGTTCGGGCACTTCGGTGCTGATGTCGACGCCGGCCTCAGCGAGCGAGCACCTGCACCGACAGCGAGTTCAAGGTGGCGCCCGGGTTGGTGCCCGCCGAGTGGACCTCGACGTGGGGCGCGGCGACGCGCAGGAGATTCCCGTCATCGGGCTTCGCCGCCGTCGGTGCCGGTGTCTCCATCACCGACCACGACCAGGTGCACGGTCAACTCCCGACCGGGACGTCGAGCGTGGCGAGCAGCTGGCGGACGCGGCGTTCGATGTCGTCGCGGATGGGTCGGACATCGTCCAGGCCCATGCCGGCCGGGTCGTCGAGGACCCATTCCTCGTAGCGGCGCCCGGGGAAGACGGGGCAGGCGTCACCGCAGCCCATGGTGATGACGACGTCGGCGGCGCGGACGATCTCGTCGGTCCACGGCTTGGGGAACTCGGCGCTGATGTCGATGCCGCGCTCGCGCATCGCGTCGACCGCTGCGGTGTTGATGGTGCTGGCCGGCTCGGAGCCGCCGGACCAGGCGACCGCGCGCTCGCCGGCCAGGTGCTGGAAGAACCCGAGGGCCATCTGCGAGCGCCCGGCGTTGTGGGTGCACAGGAACAGGACCGTCGGGCGGCCGTCGTGGCTCTTGCCCTCGACCTTGGCCAGGGCGCGCAGGCGCTGGCGGGCGAACTTCTCGGCCAGCAGCGGCAGGAAGTTGAGCACGACGGCGCGGCTGGCGAAGTCGTCGTAGGAGGTGTGGAGGAACCGCTCGATCGTCTCGGTGCCGAAGGTTCCGTCGAACTCCCGTGCCAGGTGCCGGGCTGCGGTCTTCAACGCCAGTTGCTGGTCGATGGACAGGGTCTCGCGGTGCCAGGTGCTGGTCATCAGAACCTCCGGGTCAACGGGTAGAGGGCGGGCAGGCATGCGCGCGGTGCAGGAGATAGCTCAGTCAGTGTTGAGTCAACTTTGGATGAGGAGAGCTGGGGCGTCAAGTCCCGCGAGCCCGAAGGACGCCGCGCAGCGCGGCCACCGAGACCTCGCGCTGCGGACGGACGTGCGCCTGGCGGTGCCGGCTCACCTGGAGAAGCAGGGATCTGATCACATACGACTTGACCAGCTCCACTCGCTCAGTAGAGATTGAGTCAATGAAGAGGGAGCCTCTGCCCACAGCCGCGCGCGCCGCGCTGCACGCCGCGTTGGGCGACGAGGGTCGGCTGGCGATCGTGGACGCGCTGCTGCTCGGTGAGGCCTCACCCACCGAGCTGCAGCGGCTGCTGGACATGCCCTCGAACCTGATGGCCCACCACGTGCGGGTGCTGGAGCGGGTCGGTGTCGTGTCGCGGCACCGCTCGGAGGCCGACCGGAGGCGCACCTACCTCGCGCTCGTGCCGGGCGCGCTGGACGCGCTGCGGCCGGTGGCCGTGCGCGATGCGATGCGGGTGGTGTTCGTGTGCACGCAGAACTCCGCGCGTTCGCAGCTCGCGGCCGCGCTCTGGAACAGCACCAGCCCGGTCCCGGCGACCTCGGCAGGCACTCACCCCGCGCCAGAGGTCCACCCCGGCGCAATCGCCGTTGCACGTCGTCGAGGCCTGGCACTGGCGCCACACGCACCGCGGCACGTCGACGACGTCCTCGACCCGGCCGATGTGGTCATCACGGTCTGCGACGCAGCGCACGAAGAACTGGCAGCCGTTCCCGACGCCCAGCACCTGCACTGGTCGGTATCCGACCCGGTGCGCACCGGCGAGGACGCCGCCTTTGACCGAGTCGTGGACACCCTCGCCGACCGCATCTCCCGCGTGGCCCCGGCGCTGCGCACCGACACCGGAGGTGAACCTGCGCACTGACACTCGGCGCCCAGCTCAGCCCAGCCGATGGCGACTGGTGGACGCGACGACGTACGGCCACGACGTGCTGGTCACCCCGACCGGTAGGTGGTGCCGATCCGGTGCCGCGGGACAGGTCGTCGACGTGCGGGCTGTCCTCGCCGGCCCGGGTGCTGTCCTCCTCGCAGGTCAGCCAGGTGTTCCAGGCGTGATGCCGCCCCGCAGTCGGTGGAGGTGCCGGCGATGCCGACGTACTCGTTGAGCTGGGCGCCGTCGCGGTCGGTCTCGATGACGGTGCACCCGCCGCCCATGTCCGGGTCGTAGGTCAGTCCGGCCACCGCGGGCTGTCTGCCGTCCCTCGAGTCGGCTCGTCCCGGTTCACGGAGTTCCTCCCACCGTTCACGGCACGTGCGCCGCGATGTTCGTCGTCTCGAGCGCCCGTCCGACACCGATCACGCGGCGCCCGAGAACGATGATCACCGCCAAGGGGAAGACGATCCACAGCAGATTGGGGAGCACCGCCACGAGCAGGAACCCGGTCAGATCGCCCCGGTCCAGCGAATGCCGCGTCATCTCCAGACCGCTGGCCGCCTCGACGAGGAAGTAGACCACGGTCTTCCAGAAGGTGGCCACGCTGACCAGCAGCGCCACGACGAGCCCCGACCAGCGTCGCGCGTGGAGCAGCGCCCACAGGATGAGAACGACCTCGACCAGGTTGCCCCAGCTCTGCGCGCTGCCGAACGCGTCGAACTGCGCGTATCGGTGGTCGAACGTTCCATAGAACACGTGCGCGGGCCACAGTGCGACGAGCGGTCCCCCGGCGTGGGAAAGCGGTCCGAGGAGCACGTAGCAGGCGTCGTAGGCCTGGACGACCGCCGAGACCGTCAGCCACGCCACGATCCATGTGGGCAGCCGCGGTCCGCCGTGAGTGGCGGGCGGAACCTGGTCGGCGATCACGGCCGGAAGTGTAGCCAGCCGCCTCGGTCTGAGGTGCGAACCCTCGGGCCAGCGCGTTCTCCGGTGACACGCGCAGGATCGATCACATCCGATCGTGCTCGCTCGTCCGTCGCGCCGAGTGGCGCGGTGGAATGACGGTATGGGACGTGTACTCGTCGTTTCCGGCACCGGTCGGTACGCCGATCCGTGGCACCCCTTCGCGGCCACGAGCGCCGCGGTCGCGGAGGTGGCCGAGGAGGTCGGGGCGAAGGTGCGGATCGCCGACGACGTGGACGCCGCGCTGTCGGGTTTGGGTGATGTGGACCTGCTCGTGGTCAACGCCGGGGACTCACGGCGCAACGTGCCCGAGGACGCGCCGCTGCCCGATGCGGCGACGCTGGCGGCCGCGAGGGAAGCGAGCGAGGCGTTCGTGGATCGGGGCGGGGCGCTGCTCGGGTTGCACACCGCAGCCGCGTCCTTGTCCGACTACCCCGCACTCGACGCGCGGCTCGGCATCGCCTGGGTGCCCGGCACCTCCTGGCACCCGGCGCTCGGCCCGGCGCGCGTGCGGATCACGGAGGCAGGCACCACGCATCCCGTGACGCGGGAGCTGCGGGACTTCACGGTGCTGGACGAGCGCTACACCGACCTCCTGGTCGCCCGCCCGGGCTCGGCGGCCGTGCTCGCCGAGCACGCGGAGGCCGGCGGCACCCACCCGCTCGTGGTGGCGCGGGAGGAACGCGGGCGCGTGGTGTACGACGCGCTCGGCCACGACCTGCGCTCGTACGCGGACGGGCAACGCAGGCGCTTGCTCGCTCGCGAGCTGCGGTGGCTGCTCGGCGCCTGACCGCGGACGAGCTCGGCCCGGACGGGGTGCGTCCGAGCGAGCACCACCAGGCGAAGGTCGAGGCGGCGGCGCTCGCGCTCGGGATGCATGTGGCCAAGAGCAGGAAGAACGCGGTGCGTCGACTGGGGCGGGCCGTGGTGCTGAAGTTTGGCCACGGGCAAGGCCGGCACACTGCTTCGAGCAGGGCAAAGCCGCCTCGGCCTTCGCCACCCAAACATCGACACCCGCTTGGCCCGCCCTAGCGGCTCACGACGCAACCTGTTCGTCCGGGTCGCCGACAGCCCGTTCGGCACCGACGGTCGCCTGCTGGCCTACATCGCTCCCAACTACAGCGCCGCGAGCGCGAGACCCTCACCCGGGCCGAACGCGCGACGTTCAACCTCGACCTGGTCGCGGCGGGGTGGGCTGCCCGTTCGTGATCTTCCCGTCGATCCCGGTGAGCTCGACCTGCCGCTGCTCGTTGAGGCCCCGCAGAGGACTGTCAACTGAACGGTGCAACTGCAGGTGAACGGGCTACTCGCGGCCGGCGGTGAGGCGGCCGTCGAAGGCAAGGTCGAAGGCGTTGAGCGCGGGTCTCCAGGGCATCGTCCAGCGCCGGCGGCCGTGGCCGGTGGGGTCGACGCTCATGATCGCCATGTAGACGCACTTCAGCGCGGCGTGCTCGTTGGGGAAGTGCCCGCGGGCCTTGACCGCCCGGCGGATGCGGGCGTTGACCGACTCGATGGCGTTGGTCGAGCAGACGACCTCGCGGATCTCGGGGTCGAAGGCAGGAACGGCACGAACTCCGCCCAGGCGTTCTCCCAGAGCTTCACGATGGCCGGGTAGCGCTGGCTCCAGGCCTCGGCGAACTCGATGAACCGATCCATCGCCGCGGCCTCGACCGCATCGGGCAGCCCGGTCAGGCCGTCGCAGACGACCATGAGCACGTCGTTCACGCCGCGGTTCTTGAGCTCGGTGAGCGCGTGCAGCCAGTGCTCGGCGCCCTCACCGCCGTCGCCGGCCCAGAGCCCGAGGATGTCGCGGTGGCCCTCACACGTCACCGCGAGGGCGACGTAGATGGGCCGGTCGACGACCTTCCCGTCGCGGATCTTGACGTTGATCGCGTCGATGGACACCACCGGGTAGACCGGATCAAGGGGCCGGTTCCGCCACTCGGCCGTCCCGTCGAGGACCTTGTCGGTGATCGTGGAGATCGTTTGCCGGGACACTCGGGCGCCGTAGACCTCGGCCAGGTGGGCCTGAACCTCGCCGGTGGTCAGGCCCTTCGCCGACAGCGAGATGACCAGCTCGCCCACCCCGAGATCAAGTTCGACGGGGTCCGTGCGATCGGCTACCGCGGCGGGAGCGGGCTGGTGCTGTTCAGCCGCAACGACCGCCACGTCAGCGCCACCTACCCGGAGATCGCCGGCATCCCGCTTGCAGACCGCGCCGGTGCCGGGCTGGTGGTTGACGGGGAACTCGTTGCGCTGGACGAGCGGAGCCGTCCGGACTTCGAGTTGCTCCAGGATCGCATGCACCTGCAGGCGCCAGCAGGGCGCGTGGTGGCGGCGGCTCCGGTGCGGTACGTGGTGTTCGACCTCCTTGAGCACGACGGGCCATCCCTGTTGGATCTGCCCACCGGATGCGGCGCGAGCAGTTGACCGGGTTGGGGCCGGACGAGCATCCCGCGGTGACGGTTCCGCCTGCGTTCACCGACATCGCGGGAGCACAGATCGTGGCAGCGGTGCGGCAGCAGGGCTTGGAGGGGCGCCGGCCAAGCGGGTGGACTCGCTGTACGTGCCGGGACGCCGATCGCGGAGCTGGATCAGAAGCGCGGTGCAGGCGAGGTCGGTGATTGAACAGACGATTGTGGATGGGCGAAGTGCACCGGCGGTCCGGTCGCGGTGATCTCGGTGGCTGTACTGCGCGGTGAGGCCGGTGAGGTAGTCGCGGTCGGCGCCGGTGTGCGATCCGGCCAATGGGTGGACGTCGTCGCAGTGCCGCAGGGACGATCCGCTCCATGGCAAGGTCAGCTACGGTCTGTCTGATCGTCTCAGACAGGAGCTGACGTGCGCATCCTCGAATCCACGATCACGATCCCGGCGCCGCCGATGGTGGTGTGGCAGGTGCTCACCGACCTGGATCGGTACGCCGAGTGGAACCCGTTCGTGCTGGAGGCCTCCGGCACGGTGGCGGTGGGGGAGACGCTGCGAGTGCGGATCCGCCCCGAGGGCGGCAAGGCGATGGAATTCTCCCCGACGGTCACCGCCGCCGAGCCGGGCCGCCGGTTCGCCTGGCTGGGTCGGCTGTGGGGGATCTCCGGCCTGTTCGACGGGGCCCACCGGTTCGACCTGGCACCGGCGGGCGGTGAGGCGGCCGGCGCAACCCGGCTGGTGCACGGGGAGGACTTCCGTGGCGTACTGGTGCCGCTCGTCCTGCGGTCCGCAGCGGCCGGCACGCAGGCCGGCTTCGCGGCGATGAACAACGCGCTGGCGGCGCGGGTCGCGCAGATCGATGCGCAGGGCCCCGCGTGACCGCTGCGGGGGACCCCGGGGTAGCCGGCGACGGACCGGTGCGCATGGGAGGTGCCGACCTGGCGCTCCGGTTCGGCCTGGAGCTCGCCGCGCTCGGCGGGCTGGCCTGGTCGGCGGCCCGACTGACCGGCGGCGGCCGGCTGGCCGCGGTGGCCGCGGTGGCCGCGCCGGTGGCTGCGGCGGGGGCGTGGGGCACCTTCGCTGTCCCGGGCGACCCCAGCCGGTCGGGTCGGGCACCGGTCCCGGTCTCGGGCCGTGTCCGGCTGCTGGTCGAGGCAGCGGTGTTCGGCTCGGCGATCGCCGGAACGGCATCGGCCGGGGCTCCGGCCGTTGCCGGAGCGCTGGTCACGGCGTTGGCCGGGCACACCGCGCTGTCGATCCCCCGGCTGCGCTGGCTGTGGCGCACCCGCCGGCCCCGACCCGACGACGACCCAGTGGTGACGTCATCGGGACCACCCGGCCGGGCGACCTCCGTCCAGCCCTCGCCCGCCGCCCGACTGTGGTCGGTCACCCGAATCGCCACCCGCCACTGCGTTTGATCTCGTAGAGCGTCGACGCCCCCGGTCGTCGGCCGCCCCGCCGCCGAGGGAGTAGCTGCCCGCCGACGCGGAACGCCGGTGCCGAGCGACCGTGGCCAGCCGATCTGGCGTTTGAGGGTGAGCACGTCCTTGACCGGGACGTGCGCACCCGAGCGTTGGGTTTGTGGGCGCGATTTGGCATCCCGACTACCTCCCGAAGGGGATACGACGCGACGACCCGGAGCGCAGAGCTGATCGAGTCCCGATGGGAAACGTGTTGGAGAAGACGGGTACAGGCCCGCTGCCGGCGACTGGTGGCCCGTCGGCGAATTCGTTGCCCGGGTGTGATCGCTCCTGGAGCGCTTGGAGGCGCGCAGCCAGCCCGGCTGCGCGGACCTGGACGAGGGACTCGATGACCGAGTCGACCTGGCCCGCGGCGGCCTCGAGCAGGGCGCTGAGCGCGACGTGGCGGGGGACGACCTCGCCGAGCGCGTCGATGACGGCGCCAGCAGCCTGGTCCAGAGCGCTCGCGGCCGCGGCGGTGACGTAGCGGCTGATGTGCTTCATCCCGTCCGGGTCAGGCCGGGTGCCCCCTCGGGAAGGGCGGGCAGGGTGAGGTCAGGGTGCGGACCAGCTGTCGGCAGCCGGTGGCGATCCCGGAGTCCGGGCGTACTGGATGACGGTCTGCTTGCGAGGAGATCGCCGAGATGGGTGACAAGGACCACTCGACCGGTCCGCACCTGCACTTCGAGGTCTGGGACGCCGACGGCATGAAGCTCAACCCGGTGCCCTGGTTGCAGGACCACGGGATCACGACCTGAGCGGCGCCATCCGCCGCGGGCGGCGCACTGGATGCGGCGCGCGCAGGAGAGAGGGCGTGGGCGTGGCGTCCGTGCTGGAAGGGCTGGGCCCGTACGCCCGGTCGACGATGCGCGAGCACGGTCTCGACCCGACCCGCTGTGCGTCCGGTCAGGCGCCGGGGCCGACGGGGTCGCGGCGGGTCGGGCTCACCGCGGCGACCGCCGATCGGTGGTCCCGCACCACGTCGAGGGCGATCAGGGCGAGGTTGGTGGCCAGCACCGCGCCGGCCAGGGCGCTCAGGGCGGCGGGGAAGCCGTCCGCGGCCAGGGCGCCGAGCCCCGAACCGGCCAGGGCCGCGGCGAGCACCGGTGGGCCGGACGAGCGCGGACGCCCCCGACGCGCACCCGCCAGGTGGACGCCGAGACCGGCCGCGACAGCCATGACCGGGACGGCGATCGACGGACTGCCGAGGAAGGTCGCGGGCGACAGGCTCGCCGTGACCAGCAGCGCCGCCGACCACGCCCCGAGGCCCAGCACCACCGGGGCTGCGATCCGCATCGCCACCGACACCCGGGGCCCGAACCCGCCCCGCCGCACGCGGCGGACCATCCACCCGAGTAGCACGGCGGCCGACACGGCCGCGCCGAGGAGGGTCCCGAGCAGCACCCGGGCGACGGTGGGCAGGCTCAGCGCCCCGGGGTCGAAGCCCACCTCGCGGGGGCGGTAGCCGGAGTCGTCGACCGCACCGGTGTCGAAGAAGGTGGTCAGCAGCGTGCGGCCGGCCTCGGGCTGTTCCCGCCAGAAGTCGCCGACGTGCCCGAACCCGGCCAGCACGACCTGGTCCCCGTCCGGCAGGGTCGGCAGCAGCTCCGTGGTGGCGTGGGCCGGCGGCGTCGAGACGTCTAGCTCGCCGCTGACCAGCAGCGTCCGCACCGCGCTCGGCCGCGGCTCGCGGTAGTCGACGGCGTCGGCGGGCACCGGCCATGAGCCGGTCAACAGGCCGCCCGCCAGCAGGAAGTCGGCGCCGGCGTTGCCGAGGATCGTGCCCGGGTCGCCACCCGCTCCGTAGTAGGCGTCCACCGCGGCGGCGTCGGTCATGGCTGTGGCGGCGGACTCACCCCACACGAACGAACCGGGGAAGACCAGCTCGGCCATGATCGAGATGGCCCACAGGCCACTCGGGTCGCCCTCGGCGGCGGTCAGCCAGGCATCGAGGGTCGCGGGGGCGTTCAGCGGGGCGGCCGACGACGTGGTCTCGAACAGGCCCCACAACGTCGCCGCGCGCACGGCCCCCGCCTTGACCGGCAGCGTTCCCCAGCGGCCGGGGACGTCGGCCGCGGTGGCGCGGAGAGTGGCGGCGAGGTCGTCGGTGCGCGCGGCGCAGCCGGCGTCCAGCCGGCAGAGCTCGGCGTAGCGGACGATCTGGGCGTCGGTGACCGCCGGGTCCCACAGGAAGTGGCCGGGCGGGTTCACCCCGATCATCGCCGAGCGGTGCAGCGCCTGCGGCCGCCGCCACGAGTAGACCATCGCCGTGCGGGTGCCCGCGCTCTGGCTGAGCAGGTCGATCCGGGGGTGGCCCAGGGCACGACGGGCGTCCTCCAGGTCCTCGACGCGCTGGGTCAGCGTGTAGCCGCGCAGGTCGACGCCCTCACCGGCCAGCCGGCGCGAGCACGCCGCGAACGCCTCGGCCGTGCGGTGCGCAGCCCCCTCACCGACCAGGTCGGCCGACCCCCGCACCGCCGACTCCACCTCAGGGCAGTCCAGAACGCTGGAGCCGTCGACCCCGCGGTAACCGACGAGCACCACGTCGTGCCGCTCGACCAGCCGGCTCGCCATCGGGAACACCATGTTCGTCTGACCGGGTCCGCCGGCGAGCCGAAAGACGGGCTCCGCCGGGTCGACGCCGGTCGCGCGGACGCGCACGACCGGCAGCGCGATCAGCCGGCTGCCGAGGTCGTCCCGGTTCTCCGCGACGACCAGTTCACCGCAGTCGGCGGGGAGGTCGCCCGCCTCCGTCGCGTAGGTGCAGGGGCGCAGGGAGAGCTCACCCGCACGGGCGCCCGCGGGCACGGTGATCCGGGTGTCCGGCAGCGCCAGCCCGACGAGGCCCGCCGCCGCGAGCCCGATCGCCGCCAGGGCCACCGCCCTGGACCTGTCGAGAGTCCCCACCACGACCCCCGCTCCCGCACCGACGACGACCGAGCCGAGTGTCGTGCGGGCGGGCGGGCGGCTCACTGGTGCGAGCCGGTGGAAGGTGGGTGGGGCGGGCCCTACCCGTGTGCGAGGCCGTCGTACTCCTCAGCCGACCGGGGCAGCGCCTCGACCGCGACAGCACCGAAGCCGGCCAGCTCGGTCAGCCGGTCGAACTGCTCCCGGCAGGTCCTCAGTGAGTTGCTTCAATGACTGTCAAGCGGTGCTTGGTCGTGGCTGGGTGGCGGTGAGGAGTCGGAGGAGTTCGCGCTGATGCAGCGCTTGAGGATGCGGATGACGTCGCGTCGGTGCCGCCTTCGGTGGTGCGACGGGCGAGGTAGGCGCGGGTGCGTGGGTCGCGGCCGAGCCGGGTCAGGGCGACGGTGTAGAGCGCCCGGTTCAGACGGCGGTCCCCGCCGCGGTTGAGTCGGTGGCGCCGGGTGCTGCCCGACGAGGCCGGTAGCGGGGCGACGCCGGCCAGGGCGGCGAGGGCGGCTTCGGAGTGGCCGGTGGCCATGCCGACGCGGTCGATGCGCAGCAGGGTGCCGTCGACGATGACGAATGCCTTGCGTGCGGCGACGTCGATCGCCCGTCTACCAGGGACTTCACTCATCTCGGTGGTGCCACGCCGCGCCAGACCTGCACCGCCTCAGCAGGTTGGAGAGGCTGTGAAGGGGTCGCCTCAGGCCGAGGCCGGGAGCTGCCTCGGCCCGCGCACGCAACCGCTCGTCGGCAGGCCCTCGAGAGCCTGTCGACTGACGAGCCGGCCTGGCGGGGAGCACTCAGATGCGGGGCAGGTCGTCGTCCCAGTTGCGAGGAGCGATGTAGCCGGTTTGACCGCGTTCGAGACCCAGCGCGAGGATCGGGCCGTTCATGTCCTCCTGCCAGATGAGCGATTCCGTCGCGATGTGCTGGGGGTGGTCCTGGACGGTGAACACGGTCAGGCCGGTTTCGCTGGGGTAGTGCGCGTGCTCGCGCCACGACGGTGCGGACAGCAGGAGATCGCCCGGGGCGAAGTCGATGCGCCGGCCGTCGACGACGGAGTACCCGGTGCCCTCGACGTGGTAGTTGATGGCCACCGAGCTGTGGCGGTGGCCGGCTCCCTCGGGCCGTGGGCGGTGCCCGTGCGGGATGCGGGACAGTGTGACGAAGAAGCTGCCGGTCGCGCCCTGCCGGCGTTCGGTGGCCGGGTTGTAGAGCGCCATGATCGTGCGTTCGCCGTCGCCGGTGGACTGCGACATGAGACCGGAGACGGTCCGGTAGGGCCAGTGCCGCAGCCGGTCCGGGACGGGCTCGATGTCGACGAGGAACTCGTAGCCGCGCAGGCGCGCGCCGGTGGGGGAGACCTCGTGGTCCGGGGCGCTGCCGCGGTCGGCGACCTCCGCGGGCTCGTCCATGTCGATGGGGCCGTCGACGACGGTGCCGGGCACCCAGTCGGCGGGGACCTCCTCGGCGTAGAGGGTGCCGAGGTGCGCCAGCAGCGGCGCGTTCGAGTACGCCAGCCGGATCCACGGCCCGTCCCCGTCGTTGCGGAACCGGTGCGGCTTCATCGACGGGACGGTGGCGACGTCGTTGCGCGCCATGTCGATGGAGGCGCCGGCGACGTGCACGGTGCCCGTCCCGGCGAGGCAGATCTGCACGATGCTCGAGTTGCGCCGCAGCGGTGTCGTCGACTCCCCGGGGAGCAGGACCTCCACGGCGACCTCGACGCCGGGGGCGAAGCTGCGTCCGGTGGTCGACTCGGGGTGCACCAGCAGGGCGGATCGGCGGCCGTTGTCGGGTGCCGGGCCGGTGGAGATCCGCTCGATGGTCGCCTCGATCTCGGCGGCCAGGATCCGCAGCGGCGCCCACGGGGTGGGGCGGGCGGCTGCTTCTCCCGACGTGTCGACGGCACGGGCTCCGGAGTCGAGGACGACGGTGGGGACTCGGGGGTCGATGGCGGTCATGGGGTCCTCTCTGGCGAGCGGTAGGGGTTCAGCCGGCCGTGAGGCCGACGAACGCGCTGCGGTGGAATACGAGCGGATCGGTGCCGGTGGTGGTTGAAGCGGTGTGCACGCGCAGCACGACCAGGAGGTGGTCGCCGGCGTCGACCTCGTCCTCGACGGTGCAGACGAGCCGCGCGGTGCTGCCCGCGAGGTGCACCGCGCCGTGACCGGTCTCGAGGTCGATCCCGGCGAACCGGTCGCCAGTCCTGGCGGCGAGGGCTCGGGCCGCGTGCTCGTGGTGGTGGGCCAGCACGCTGATCCCGAGGCGGTCCGCGGTGCGCAGCAGGGGCCAGGTTCGAGACGTGCGCTGCACGCAGACGCAGGCGAGCGGCGGGTCGAGCGAGACCGGGACGAACGTGCTCATCGCCATGCCGACGCGCTCGCCCGCGACCATCGCGCACACCGCGACCACACCGGTGGGGTAGCTGCCGAAGACGGTGCGGAGGTCGTCCGCGCCGAGGGCGTCCACAGTCGTGCCACTGTCCGGGCGGCGGGTCATCGTCGTCGGCCTTCGGGGGAGAACCGGATCGGTAGCCTGGTCGGGCCGAGGTGGTTGCCGCCCCGCATGCTGCTCCAGGTGGCCTCACCAGCAGCCCGCATCGGCGGGTGCGCGGTCAGCGCGGTGAGCAGGATCGACAGCTCGGAGCGGGCCAGCGCGGCCCCGGGGCACAGGTGGAGGCCCCAGCCGAAGGCCAGGTGCCCCCGGGTGTCCCGATCGACGTCGAAGCGGTCCGGGTCGGGGAAGCGGTCCGGGTCGCGGTTGGCCGCGGCGAAGGACAGCAGGACCGCATCTCCCTCCGCGATGTCCTGGCCGGCGACGGTGACCGGGCAGGTCGCCCGGCGGGCGAAGTTCTGGGCGGGGCTACAGCGGCGCAGCATCTCCTCGACGACGCGGGGGGCGAGGCCGGGGTCGGCGCGCAACCGGTCCTGCAGGTGCGGTTGCTCGACGAGCAGGTGCACGAGCGTGCTCGCGGAGTTCATCGTGGTCTCGTGCCCGGCGACGGCGAAGGTGGCCAGGATGCTGGTCATCTCGTCCTCGTCGAGCGGGCGCCCGTCGATCTCGGCGCCGAGGAGGTCTCTCACGAACCCGGCCCGGCCGTGCGCGCGGTGGTCGGCCAGCTCCCGCTGCATCAGCTCGTAGATGCGGGTGCGGGCGCCGGCGAAGTCGACCTCCTCGTCGCCGCCGGCGAGCGAGCCCCACATCTGCTCGGTGACCTCCCGGAACTGCGCCACGGTGTCCGGGTCGAACCCGACGAGCTCGGTGAGGACGAGCAGCGGCAGCGGGAGCGCGATCTCGCGGACGACATCGCCACCGCCGCCGGCGGCGAACCGCGCGACGAGGTCGGCGATGGTGCGTTCCAGGAACGGCTTCATCGCCCGCACCCGCGCCGGGCTCAGCGCCGGGGTCATCAACCGCCGGTAGGCGGTGTGCAGGGGCGGGTCGAAGTCGATGGGGATCGCCCGCTGGGTGCCGTCGGTCGGGATGCGGTGCCCGGACGCCGAGGAGAACGTGGCCGGGTCGCGCAGGGCGCTGCGGACGTCGTCGAAGCCGGTGAGCACCCAGAACCCGCCGCGGCGCTCGGACCGCACCACCGGGCCCGCGGCCCGGGCTGCGGCGTAGAGGCCCCAGATCCCGGGCTCGCTCAGCTCCGGGTCGTAGGGGTCGAACTCGACGGTCGGACGGTCAGGGCGCACTGAGGACATCGCCGGAGACCTCCTCCTGCTGCTCAGCTGCGGTGGCGGGGTGCGGGCTGCGCAGGGCCAGGGTGGCGGCGAGGCTCACCAGCCCGAGGGCGACTACGTAGGCCGAGATCGCGGTGCCGTTCCCGGTCGTGGCGAACAGGGCGGTGGCGACGAGCGGGGCGAGGGCACCGCCGAGGACGCCGCCGATCGCGTAGGCGATCGAGGAACCGCTGTAGCGCACGGCGGTCGGGAAGGCCTCGGCGACGTGGGCCCCGTACGGACCGCTGGCGATGGCGACGCCGATGCCGGTCACCACGCAGGCGACCACGATCGCGGCGAGGCCGCCGGTGTCGATCAGCCAGAAGTACGGGAACGCCCACGCGGTCAGCAGGGCGACCCCGGTGAGGATCACCGGTCGGCGGCCGCGCCGTTCGGCCCACACCGCGGCCAGGGGGATGACGCCGGCCCAGACCAGCGCGGTGACGACGGTGACCGCGAGCATCGTCGACGGGTCGGCGAGCCCCCGGGCGGCCACGTAGGTCAGCGTGAACACCAGCAGGACGTTCGCGAGTCCCGAGGCGGCGATGTTGATGCCCGCGGCGGGCAGCAGTGTGCGCGGGCCGCGCAGCACGTCCGTGAGGGGGGAGCGCCGCACCCGGTCCTCGCGGCGGACGCGGACGAACTGCGGGCTCTCGTCCAGCCGCAGCCGCAGCACCAGCCCGAACGCCACGAGCAGTGCGCTGAGCAGGAACGGGATCCGCCAGCCCCAAGCGGCGAAGGCCGCGTCGTCGACCGACAGGCGGACGACGAGGAACACCAGGCTCGCCAGCACGATGCCCAGCGGCAACCCCATCTGGGGGAAGGCGCTGTAGAGGGTGCGCCGTCCCGGCGGCGCGTGCTCGAGCGCCAGCAGTGTGGCGCCGCCCCACTCCCCGCCGACCCCGACGCCCTGGGCGAACCGCAGCACGACGAGCAGGACGGGAGCCGCCACGCCGATGGCGGCGTAGGTCGGCAGCAATCCGATGAGCAGCGTTCCGATCCCCATGACCAACAGCGATGCCACCAGCATGCGGCGCCGGCCGACGCGGTCGCCGAAGTGGCCCATGAGGGCGCCGCCGACCGGTCGGGCGACGAACCCGATGGCAAAGGTGGACAGGGCGGCGAGGCTGCCGGCGACCGGGGACGCACCGGGGAAGAACTGCGGGGCGAACACCAGCGCGGCGGCCGTGCCGTAGATGAAGAAGTCGTACCACTCGATGGTGGTGCCGATCAGGCCGGCGATGGCGACGGTGCGAGCGCGCTGCGGCGAGGGTGAAGACATCGTCGTCTCTCTTCGTGGCGGGGGGTCAGGACCGTTCGAGGACCGGCGCGGACTGCTCGAGCAGAGCGCGCACGCGGGGCGCGCCGTCGTCGGTGAGCGGGATCAGCGGGGCGCGCACGTGCGCCGAGGCCAGTCGGGACCGCTGGTGCAGCACCCACTTCGCGGGTGCGGGGTTGGTCTCGACGAACAGCAGGTCGACCAGCGGGTGCAGGGCGTAGTGCAGCTCGCGGGCTGCCTCGTGGTCAGCCGCCTCCCAGGCCTCGTACATGCGGGCGACGGCCCTCGGCGCCAGGTTGCTCACCGCGGAGATGAACCCGGCGCCGCCCAGGGCCAGCAGCGGGAGGCCGAGCAGTTCGATGCCCGACCAGACCATCAGGTCGCGCCCGCACAGGTGCAGGACCCGCGAGAAGTGTTCGAAGTCCTTGGTGGTCTCCTTGATGCCGACCACGTTCTCGCAGTCGCCGAACAACCGGGCCACGGTCTCCGGGGCTAGGTCGACCGCCGTCCGCGACGGCACGTTGTAGATCACTATCGGCAGGTCGGGGAACTCCGCGGCGACCGTGCGGTACCACCGGTACAGCGCCTCCTGCGTCGGCCGGGCGTAGTACGGGGTGATCACCAGGGCCGCGTCGGCGCCGGCGTCCCGCGCCGCGGCGGTGATCTCCAGCGTCTCGTCCAGCTTGGTCGACCCGGTGCCGGGCAGGAACGGGACGGCGTCGTCGACCTCCTCGGCGACCGCGCGGATCGCCGCGATGCGCTCGGCCACCGTCTGCGCGGACGGTTCACCGGTCGAGCCACCGATCGAGATGCCGTGCGATCCCGAGTCGAGCTGCCAGCGGACCAGCCCCCGCAGCGAGGCGAGGTCGAGCCCGCCGTCGTCGGTGAACGGGGTGATGACCGGGGCGATGGAGCCGCGGATGCGGGACGGGTCGCTGCGGTACTTCACGGGGTGCCTCCCACGAGAAGGCGCGCGACCGCCAGGTCCGACAGGCCCATGCCCATCCCCTTGAACACGGTGCAGCGCGGGTCGGCGGGTCGCGCCACCTTCCCGGTGACGACCTCGGCGAGCGTGGCGACGCTGTCCCAGCCGCCGCTGTCATCGAAGTGCTCGTGCAACTCGCGCGAGGCGCGGCGGGCGCTCTCCGCGCTGTCCACGACGGTGAGCGCGGAGTGCGCGATCAGGGCCGGGTCGAACTCCGCGTGCGAGGGCAGGATCGCGCCGACGGCGTTGAGGTGGGCGCCGGGGGCGAGGTGCTCCAGGCGCAGGAACGGCTCCTGGGCCCGCGTGATGAGAGTGACCACGGGTGCGTCCCGGGTGGCGTCCTCGACGGAGTTCGCGACGACGACGTCGACCTGGATCTCGCTGCGGACCTGCTCGGCGAGCGAGTGGGCCTTCTCGGCCGTGCGGTTCCACAACCGGACGCGGCGCAGCGGCCGGACCGCCGCGACCGCCTCGACCTGGCGCAGCGCTTGCCGGCCGGCGCCCAGCACGGCGAGCTCGTCGGCGTCGTCGGCGGACATCCAGCGGGTCGCGAGCCCGGCCCCTGCCGCCGTCCGCAGCGAGCCGGCGGCGCCCGCCTCGGCCACGCCGATCGCGATCCCGTCGGTCGCCGAGAACAACGACATCAGCGCCGTGGCCCCGGTCGGCGTGTTCACCCAGGTCTTGAAGACCACGAGGTCGGCGTCGCGGTCTACGGCGCCCAACGCCTGCGCGCTCCCGCGGGCGTCCCCGACCGGCCAGGTGGTCATGGCCTTGTCGAGGTTCCACGCCGTCCCGCGGGCCTCGTGGGTGAGCACCTGCTCCAGGGAGTCGATGACCTGCGGCAGCGTCGGTCCGGCACGGACGTCGTCCTCGGTCCAGGACCTCATCGCAGCGCCTCCAGCATCTCCCGCGGCTGGAAGGCCGCGGTCTCGTCGACGACGCCGTGGCGCAGCACCCCGACCCCGGACACCTCGACCTCCACCTCGTCACCGGGCCGCAGGAACCGCGGCGGATCCATGCGGAAGCCGATGCCCTGCGGGGTGCCGGTCGCGATCAGGTCGCCGGCGCGCAACGGCGTGAACGCGCTGATGTAGGCGATCAGGTGGCCGAAGGAGAAGGTGAGCCGGTCGGTGGTGTCGTCCTGCACCGTCTCGCCGTTGAGTCGGGTCGTGACGCGCAGCGGGCCGGTGCCGACCTCGTCGCGGGTGGTCAGCCATGGACCGATGGCGCCGCTGCGGTGGACGTTCTTCCCGGCCGTGGCCTGGGTCGAGTGCTGCTGCCTGGTGCGCACGCTGTTCTCCGCGACGCAGGTGACCCCGGCGACGTGCTCCCACGCCCCCTCCGGGGCGATTCGCCGTCCCGGCCGACCGATGACCAGGGCCGCCTCGCCCTCCCAGTCCAGCGAGTCGTCGTCGGCGGGGCGCACGACCGGGCTCCCGGCGCCCACGAACGAGTCGGCGAATCGGACGAACAGCGTCGGGTGGGCCGGGGCGGCGTCGGGGCGCCCCGCCTCCGTGGCGTGGGCGGCGTAGTTGAACCCGACGCACACGATCTTCGGGTGATCGCCGACCGGGGGTTCCCAGGCCAGCTCGTCCACGGCGACGCGGGGGTCGTCGGCGTGGGGGACCGGTGGTTCGGAGAGCACCGCGTCGAACGAGGCGATGCGGTGGTCGACGCGGACGACCGCGGCTCCGTCCACGATGCCGAAACCGCGCTGACCCGACGCGAGCCGGAAGCGGGCCAGCCTCATGCGGTCACCACCGGCTGCAGGGCGCGGACGGGTTCGCGCAGGCCGACGCCCTCCAGCAGCGGGAGCACGCCGCCGGTGAAGTCCGCGATCCCGGCGTCGTAGTCCACCCAGGTCAGCAGGGCTCCGGCGATCCCGGCCGCGCTGAGCACGCCGAGCCGCTGCGCGATCGTCTCGGCCGTGCCGACGAGCGGGAAGCCGCCCGCCCCGGCGGCGAAGCGCTGCCGCATCGCGGCGAGCACCTGCGGCGGCATCAGCTGCGTGTTCGCCCCCTGCAGGCGCATCCAGGCGTCGACGCTCTCGGTGTCCTCCTGGTCGACCGAGAAGCGCCGGTAGAAGGCCTCGGCCTCGGCGTCGGTGTCCCGCTGCACGACGACGGTGTGGGTCCAGACCCGCACTTCCCGGCCGAACTCGGCCAGGGCCATCTCCTTGTAGGCGCCGATCTGCTCGCGGATCGCGGCCTCGTCCTCGGAGTGCACGATCACGAAGCAGAGGTCGGCGTGCTCGGCGGCGAACCGCATGCCGCGCGGCGAGCCGCCCGCGTTCATGATCGGGATGGTGGGCTGGACCGGCTTGGGCTGCGAGACACCGCCGATGACGTCGAAGAAGGATCCGTGGAAGTCGAATTCGTCCGTCTCGGCCCACAGCCGGCGCACGACCTGGAGCCATTCGGCGAGGTGGTCGTAGCGTTCGTCGTGCTCGCGCAGGGGAGCGCCGAACATCTCCAACTCCGGCTTGTTCCACCCGCCCACGACGTTCAGCGCGAATCGACCACCGGAGATGTGGTCGATCGTCGCGGCCTGCTTGGCCGCGACGATGGGGTGCATCGTCGGGGCGTGCGAGGTGGCGAACACCGCGATGTCCCGCGTGGCGGCGGCGATCCCGGCCGCCCAGGTGAACGGCTCCATCACCCGTCCCGAGCGGTGCTCGGGGCGGTTCTCGGGGTAGCCCTTCCACCGGGCGAACGGGACGACCGCCTCGAAGCCGGCCCGGTCGGCGGCCCGCGCCGTCCGCAGCGACAGGTCCCACGCCATGTCGTGGGCCTCCGGGGCCAGCGTCTGGGACGCGCCGGACCCGTTGGTGCAGAACAGGCCCAGCTTGAGCGGGTTGTCGCCGAAGAGCGGATTCATCGCGAACCTCCTCGTCCGTGGTGGTGCCACTGACGGTAGGAATGCGGCTCGCATAACACCATGACGAGTAGTGGGATGGATCGATGAGGTTCCTCGTATGCTTCAGCTCCCGCTGCGCCGCCTCGATCTGTTCTGCACAGTGGTCGACGAGGGCGGGGTCACGCGGGCGGCCGAGCGGCTCCACGTCGCCCAGCCCTGGGTGTCCGCGCAACTGCGCAGCCTGGAGAAGGCCGTCGCCGCGCCCCTGTTCGTCCGCGACGGCCGCCGCCTGGCCCTGACCGAGGCCGGTCGGCGCCTGTACGCGTGGGCCACCGAGGTCCTCGCCGGTGGCGCCCAGGTGCAGCGCGACATCGAGCACCTGAGCTCGGGCACGGCCGGTTCGCTGATCGTCGCCACGAGCATGGCGATCGGCACCTACCTCGTCCCGCCCCTGCTCACCGAGCTGCGCAAGGAGCGGGCGGGCGCCGACATCACTGTGCGCATCAGCGAACCGGCCGCCGCGCTGCGCAGCGTCGAGATCGGCGAGGTCGACTTCGCGGTGGCGACGTGGTCGGACGAGATCGACCACGGGGCGCTGCACGCGGAGAAGCTGTGGGAGGAGTCGCTCGTCCTCGCCTGCGCCCCGGACGGGCCGCCGCACGCCGACGCGATCGACTTGGCCGAGATCGCCGAACTGCCCGTCGTGGGAGTGCCGGCCGGAGTGGCCTTCGACCACATGCTCACCCACCAGCTCCGCCGCCACGGCGTCGACCGCGTGCCGTACGTGATCAGGCTCGGCCACGCCGAGGCCATGAAGCGGGCCGTCGCGGCGAACGACTGGGTGTGCCTCGCTCCGCGGTACGTGGTGGCCGACGACGTCGCCGCGGACCGACTGCGCGCCGTGGAGATCCGCGACGCACGGCTCGTCGAGGGCATCGGCCTGTTCCATCGCGCGGCCAAGTACTTCTCGCCCTTGCAGGAGGCCGCCGTCGCCACTCTCCGTGAGATATCGGTGGCCAGGGCCATCGGCGCCGCGGCACCAGTCCCACCCGTCGCCCCGTCCGATGGCTGAACGCCCTGACCATCTGGCTGCGGCCCGTGGGCGGTCACTCCGTCGCGCTGCCCCCGCGGAGTGGAGAGGGTTGATTCAACAATCTGGGCCCAGGCCGGCAACCACTCGTGGGCGGCGGCGGTGAGTGCCCGTACCCCGGTCGTGAGTGTGGGTTCGGTGACCGGGGGGTAGAGCGGGGAGTGGTTGGACGGCTGCTGGGCGACCCGGGCGGTGATCTCGGCCCGACAGCGTGCCGTCGTGGGTGGCGGTGCGGTCCTCGGCGGTCGCGCTGGCGCAGGATGGCGATCCGGAGCCTCTCGCCGCGTTCGTCGCCCGTGGCCTCCGTGACGACGACCAGAACATCGCGAACGTGGACTACTGGGCGTACCGGGTCGGGGAGATCGCCGACACCCAGGTCGACGACCGGTTCATGACCGAGGCCTCGACGCGTCCGTGGTCGGGCGCGCTCCTGCTGGAGCATCTCGTGCCGCGGGTCCGCGAGGGCTCGCCGCACCTGGCCTTGAACGCGCACACCTTGTGGGCCCTGATCCTGTCCCGGCCTCGCGTCCTGGAGGAGCAGCCACACCTGCGAACACAGGTCGGCCACCAGGTTGAGCGGGTGCTGGACGCGCCCGGCCTCGATCCGGCCACGAAGCAGCAACACCGGGGTCGCCTACGCGGTCCGGCTCGCCCGAGGGTGAGGCAGGATCGAGATCGTGGACGCGCAGGAACCTGAACCGGGCCGGACTGACGCGGGCGCCGACGGGCTCGCGGGCCTGGCGTTCGAACTCGGGGTGCTCAAGCGACTGCGCCGCACCGGCTGGGCGCACGCGGGAGTCCGGGACGCAGAGTCCATCGCCGACCACAGCATGCGTGTTGCCCAGCTCGCATCGTTGATCGCCGCGGAGGAGGGTGCCGATGCGGCGCGGGCGGCGCTGATGGCGATCTGGCACGACTCCCAAGAGACCCGCAGCGGCGACATCCCGCACACCGCCCGCCCCTACATGGCGGCCCGGATCGACCCCGAAGCGATCACCGCCGATCAGGTGGCCGGTCTTCCGGAAGCCGCCGCGAAGACGGTGCGGGAGACCGTGTCCGAGTACGAGGCGCAGACGACCCTCGAAGCCCGGTGCGCGCGAGATGCGGACAAGCTGGAGTGCCTCATCCAGGCCGTCGAGTACCAGGCGGCCGGCAACACCGGTGTCCAGGGATGGATCACCTCGTCGCGGGCGGCGATCCGGACGCGCACGGCCGAGCGCATCGCCGAGGCCGCACTGCGGGTCTCCCCGCTCGGGTGGCGCAGCCGCTGACCCGAGGCGCGTCATGATCGAAGCCACACCTATCCCACCTGAAACAGCCGGCATCAGTCACCCAGGGCGGTAGGTGTTCGGGAACGTGCTGCGCCATCGCTGCAGGTGGACGATAGTCTCCACAACTTGTCGGTAATAAACAGAAGTCCGGAAGGCTAATCGCAGGGTTGCTGGTCGGCCCTACCGCCGGGCGGCGCCGTCGACGTGTCCGCAACTAGAGCGCTCGCGTGGTCACCGGGTGGTCACTGTGGTTGTCATGTGGTCTGGTTGATGGGCTAGAGCTGTAGGTCTTGCCATCGCTGCGGTCCGGCTTGAAACGCCCCCGAACGCACGCGCGTTGCGCTGTTCCCGGCGATCGCACTCGCGCTGCTCGTCGTCAACGTGGTTCTCGGCCCTGTCCGAGCCGGGTTGGCGGCTGCGGTCAGGCCACGCGCATTACCGCCCAACACCTCGTCCGAACAGCAGTCCACTGTGGCGACCTGCGGCTTCGTGACGGAGGCCGGCCGAGTTCGATCGGCTCGATCAGCCGGCGTCGCTCAGTCGTTCGCCGTCGACGCCGAGCCAGCGAGCAGCCGCCTCGTTTCCGGGGTACATCAGCTCGACCCGCAGCTCGCTGAGCGTGACGTCGTGAGCGGAGTCGAACCGGGCGACCAGCGCGAAGAGCTCGAACACGTCGTCGCCGATCCGTACCCGGGCGCACGTCATCGGGCCGTCGTCGGTGACGGTCCCAGGCGGCAACGGGCCGATCAGTTCTGCTGCCTGCTCGACGAGTGCGTGCAGCCGGGGATCGCGTGTCCGGTCGGCCTCGTGTCGCTGTCGTGTGAGCCAGGAGGTGGCCACCTCCGGCCAGTTCTCGATCGCATCCCGCCACGGCCCCGGCCCGAAGTTGCGGTCCACCAGTTCCTCGGGTGTCAGCCCGACGAGACCGGGGGTCACTCGTTCGAACGCCGCGTTGGCGCGGAGGACGGCGCCGTACCGGTTGACGACCGCGGCCGGCAAGGGCTCGTGGCGTCGAAGGAGTGAGTCGATCGCGGAGCTGTAGCGCATCAGCTGGTCGTCGTCGAGCGGCCGCTGCGGGAACCGGGCGGGCAGCCCGGCGGCCTCGAGCAGCGCATTGTGCTCCCGGGGCTGCAGGCCGAGGGCCTGGGCGAGACGCTGCACCAACTGGGCGCGGGGGCGGCTGCGCCCGGTCTCCAGGAACGACACGTGCCGCGTGGTGGTCGAGGCGCGCTGGGCCAGCGCGAGCTGCGTCAGTCCGCGCGCGCTGCGCCACCGGCGCAACTGCATGCCGAACGGTCCGGCGCCGACGTCGGCATCCTTCATGACGTCGAGCGTATGGGCGACCACGATTCCCTGGGAGGGAATCGACAGCATTCACCTGGAGTCCCACGCTGGTTGTCGTGAACTCACGACGCGTCCTGGTCGTAGCAGCGGTACTCACCGGTGGAGTCGCTGTGGCGCTGGCGGTGCTTCCGACGAGCATGCTGGGCTCGCTGCTGGATGTCGACGGCCCGGCCGCGGCGGCCTTCCTGGTGCGCCGGTACGCGGTGTCGGCCACGGCCGCGCTGTGCGTTGCGATCATTGGCATCGCCCGTACGTCGAGCCCGGAGCGCGTCGCTCTGCTGGCCGTGGCCACGTGGTTCGCCGTGCAGGGCGTCGTGGCGCTGCTGGGGTTGGCCACCGGGGATGTCGGCGGCCTCGCGTGGGTCGCCGGTGTCGCCGACCCGTTGCTTGCTGTCGGGTTTCTCGTCGCGTCGCGCGGCGCGGGCTCGAGGTCGCCCCGCGCCCTACCTGCGTAGCGTCTTCGAGCGTATGCCCCACGGTCCGCGGTCGACGGAGCGGCTCGTGATCGACAAAGTGATCATTACCGGCCGCCGACCGGCTCGTCCCCGTGTTCCGGCACGTCACGCCGGATGGCGTCGATCAGTTCGACCAGAGCGCGGGCGGTGATCACGTTGCCGGGGACGGCACGCCATCGGTCGGTCGGCGGAACACCCGCGCCGCTGGCGAACCGGTCTCCTGGTCGGGTCACGTGGGGGAAGCCGGTGGCGGCGAGTCGCCGAGCCCACTTGACGTCCAGATTCGCCGGTGCCTTAATTGCGTGTATGCTAAATTATGAGGTGGCGGTGGGACCGGTGCAGCTGTTCACGCGCGCGGCCGAGCGGGCGGCCGCGGTCATGGCCGCAATGGCCGTGGACCAGCTTCACGCTCCGACGCCGTGTACGGAGTGGTCGGTGCAGCAGCTGGTGGACCACATGGTCGGCTCGACGGACTACCTGCTTGGCGCGCTCCTCGGTGGCGAGCCAGATCCCCGGTCGGGGGCCGGGGTCGAGGACTACCGAGCCGGTGTCGTGCGGGTGCTCGACGAGCTCGACCGGCCGGGAGCGCTGGAACGGACGTGCATGTCGCCGCTGGGGTTCGAGTGGACGATCGAGCAGGCCACAGCCGGGACGTTCATGGACAACCTGGTGCACACCTGGGATCTGGCCACGGCCACCGGTCAGGATCCGGGGTCGGATGGCGAGCTGGTCGAGGCCTGCGTGGCGATGTTCCTGCCGGACATGCCCGAGCGCGGCCGCGCCGCCGGGATCGTCGGACCCGAGGTCGCCGTCCCGGCCGGCGCGTCGGCGCAGGACCGGTTGTTGGGCGCCATGGGTCGCCGACCGTGACCGGGCCGTCGGACGAGGCGCTGCGCGCGATCGCGCATCCGAGCCGGCGGGCCATGCTGCGGCTGGTGTGGGACGCCGAGCGACCGGCCTCGGAGCTGGCCGAGGCCGTCGGGCTGTCCCGTCCGGCCGCCAGCCAGCACCTCAAGCAGCTGCGGGACGCGGGACTGGTGTCGGTCCGGGTCGACGCGAACCGCCGGCTCTACCGGGCCGACCTGGCCCGGGTGCGCGACATCGCGGCGTTCCTCGACGAGTTCTGGGCGGCTCCGCTGCAGCGTCTGCGCGCTGCGGCCGAGTCCGCCGGCGGGCGGGAGGCGACAGGGGAGGACAGCGACACCGAGGGCGTGTCGTGAAACTGGTCGTCCAGGAGCTGACGATCGCCGCGCCCGCGCACCTGGTGTACGAGCTGCTGACCGATCCGCGGCAGTTCGTGCGGTGGATGGCTGAGGAGGCCAGCCTGGACCCGCGTCCGGGCGGTGCGGTGCGGTGGACCCACGCCAACGGTGACACGTGCTCGGGGAAGTACATCGAGCTGGTGCCGGGGCGGCGCGTGGTGTTCAGCTACGGCTGGGAGCGGGCGGAAGTGGAGATCCCGCCGGGTTCGACCACGGTCGAGATCGACCTCACCCCCACCGATGACGGCGGCACCGTGCTGCGACTGGTGCATCGTGGGCTCGGCGACCGGGCGGCCGACGCGCACCGCGGTGGCTGGTCGCACTACCTCGACCGGCTGCACCGCCTCGCGGTCGGATCTGCGCCGGGTCCGGACCCGTTCGTCACGATCCGGGTGCCGACCCCGGCCGAGCTGGGTGCGCCGTGACCTCCCGCGACAATGACATCGCCACTGCGGGGCGGGTGGACGTTCGTTCACCTCGCTGGACCGGCGCGGTGCCACCCCCACGGGTTCGGCGCGGTGCTGACGGCAGCCGGCGCGGGCTCGCCCCGCGACCGGCGCCGGGGCCGTGCCTCACCCGCCGAGCTCGCGGGCGCGGCGGGTGAGGTAGCCGCGTTCGGCAGGGTTCGAGGCGAGTGCGGCCGCCCGCTGGTAGGCCTGCCCGGCCTGGTCGTGGCGGCCCAGGCGGCTGAGCAGGTCGCCGCGGGTGGCGTGGAAGGGGTGGTAGCCGTCCAGACCGAGCGTGTCGACAACGGCCAGTGCGGCGGCGGGCCCGGCGACCTCGGCCACGGCGATCGCCCGGTTCAGCGCGACGACCGGGGTCGGGGTGAGCGCATGGAGGTGGTCGTAGAGCGCGACGATCTGGCCCCAGTCGGTGGTCTGCACCGAGCCCGCGTCGGTGTGCACCGCACCGATCGCGGCCTGGACCTGGAACGGGCCGGGGCGGTCGCGGCGCAGGCAGGCCCGCACGATCGCGTGGCCCTCCTCGATCAGGGAGCGGTCCCAGCGGCGGCGGTCCTGCTCGCGCAGCAGGACCAGCGAGCCGTCGGGGGTGTAGCGGGCGGGGCGGCGGGCCTCGGTGAGCAGCAGCAGCGCCAGCAGCCCGGCGACCTCGGGTTCGTCGGCCATCAGTGCGGCGAGCAGCCGGGCGAGCCGGATCGCCTCGTGGCGCAGCTGCGTGCCGATGTCGTCGCGCGGTCCGCGATCGGCGCCGGCGTTGTAGACCAGGTAGATCACGGCCAGCACGGGGCGCAGTCGGCCGGCGAGCTCGTGATCGGCCGGTATCCGGTAGGGGATCCGGGCAGCCTTGATCTTGCGCTTGGCCCGCACCAATCGCTGGGCCATGGTCGGCTCCGGGACCAGGAACGCGCGGGCGACCTCGGCGGTGCTCAGGCCGCCGAGCAGGCGCAGCGTCAGTGCCACCCGCGCCTCGGTGGACAGTGCGGGGTGGCAGCAGGTGAAGACGAGCCGGAGCCGGTCGTCTGTCACCGGGTGCACCTCCGGTTCGTCGGGCGGGTTCGGGTTGAGCGCGCCCATCTCGCGCAGCAGCTCCTGGCCGCGGGCGTCGCGGCGCAGCCGGTCGATGGCCCGGTTGCGGGCGGTAGTGGTGATCCAGCCGCCCGGGTTGGCCGGTAGCCCTTCGACAGGCCAGCGTCGCAAGGCGGTGGCGAAGGCCTCTTGCACGGCGTCCTCGGCGAGGTCGATGTCGCCGAGGACGCGCACGAGGGTGGCGACCGAGCGGCCGTGCTCGGCGCGGAAGATCCGGCCGACCGCCTCCGGGGAGGTCAGGTGCTCAGTCCGGCGAACGGGCGGACCTCGATCGGGGCGCCGATGATCGCTGTGACCTTCGCCGCCCAGCCGAGCGCGGCGTCGAGATCATCGGCCGCGATCACGTAGAAGCCGCCGATGTGTTCCTTCGACTCCAGATACGGCCCGTCGGTGGTGAGCACGTCGGTGCCGTCGGGGCCGGCGCCGCGCACGACGGTGGCGGTGTCGGCCTCGGCGAGGCGACCGCTGAACAGCCACGCCCCACTGGACTTCAGCTCGTCTTCCAGCCGGCTCATCCGGTGCATCGTGTCCTGCATCTGCTCGGCGGTCGGTGGTTCACCGGCGCTGCCGGGGCCGGTGTGCACGGACAGCAGGTAGTGCGCCATGGCGATGCTCCTCCCGGGCGGGCGCCTCCCGCCCCTCGCCACCGCTACGAACGGCCCGAGCCCGGATCGACACCCGCCCGCAGACTTCTTCCGACCAGTTTCCCGGTGCGCCGGCCGCGGCGCACTCGAACGTCACAATCCCACCGTCGGACCGACCGTCGGCGCCCCGCTCATCTGCCACGGCACTCCGGCCCCGCGGCGACCCGCGCGGGACCCGGGTGGTGTGGTCTCCCGGGCCCGCCCGACCGTGGGGCGGGCGAGCCCGAGCAGCAGCCGGATGGTGGCGGACGTGCCGGCGCCGTTCGGGCCGAGGAACTCGAACACCTGCCCGGCTGCCACCGACAGGTCGAGCCCGTCGAGTGCCAGCAGCCGTCCGTAGCGCTTGGTCGGGTTCGCCCGCACGCGGTGCACCCGGGGCTCCGGATACCATGCGGCCTCCTCTCGGGTGGGAGAGATCGTGGCCGTCGACGTGTTGACCGGGATCGTCATCGACCGTCCGGTCGAGGTCGTTGCGGGGTACTCAGGCGACCCCTCGAACGCGCCGCATTGGTACGTCAACATCGATTCCGTGGAGTGGGTGTCCGATCCGCCGGTGCGGCTCGGGTCCCGGGTGGCGTTCGTCGCGCGGTTCCTCGGCCGGCGGCTGGCCTACACGTACGAGGTGGTCGAGCAGGTCCCGAACCGTCGGTTGGTGATGCGCACCGCGCAGGGGCCCTTCCCGATGGAGACCACGTACACCTGGGAGCCGGTCGGGGCCGGCGCCACCAGGATGACGCTGCGCAACCGGGGGGAGCCGAGTGGATTCGCCGCGGTCACCGCGCCGGTCATGGCCGCGTCGATGCGGCGGGCCACCCGCAAGGATCTCGAGCGGCTGCGCTCGGTGCTCGAAGCGCGCTGATCCGCGCATCGCTGCGGCGGCGTTGGTGTGGCGCGATCAGCAGCTGCTGGCCCCGAGCGGTGCGGGTGAGCCGGCGTTGCTCGCGGGGTGAGGGTCGGTGGCCCGCCCGAGCTGGTTCAGGGCGGGCACCGACATGATCGGTCAGCCGAACGCGAGGACCAGGATCACGAACGCGGGCAGCGGGTGAGGTGCGGCCAGCCCGCCCAGACGCCGTGGTGGTGCCTGCACGGCGGTGGCGCTCGTCGGGCCGAGGTGCGGGGCGTGGTGGTCCATCGTCTTCGCCTTCCGGGAGAGGTCGCAGCTCGGCTGCGGCCGGTGTCGTTCGTGTGGGTTCTGCTGGTGTCGCTCAGGGCGACGCGCTGGCCACGCGGTCCTGGTCGGCGGGGCGCGGGCTGCGCAGGGTGCCCGCGGCGAGCACGGCCCCGAGCGCGGCCACGACGGCGGCTCCGACGAACGCCGCGGAGTAGCCCCCGGTCAGCGCGGCGGGGTCGGTCAGCCGGCCGGCCCCGTTGGCCGTGGCCAGCGCGGTGATCGCGGCCAGGCCGAGCGCGGAACCGACCTGGTAGCTGGTGTTGACGATCCCGGAGGCGAGCCCGCCTTCCTCGGGGCGGGCCGCCGAGAGCGCGGTGCCCAGGGTCGGGATGAACGCCATCGACATGCCGAGCGCGGCCACGATGGAGGCGGGCAGGACGTCGACCCAGAACGAGCCCTCGGGTCGGACGAACGCCAGCCACGCCATCCCGACGGCGAGCAGGGTGAGACCGGTGACCGTCATGGTCTTCGGCCCGAAGCGGGCGATGAGCCGGGGCGCCAGGACGACCATGCCGAGCATGATCACGATCGTCATCGGCAGCAGCGCCGCGCCGCTGGGGAACGCGGTGTAGCCCAGCACCTGCTGCAGGTAGAGGTTCAGGAAGAACCACATCGGGATCCAGGCCGCGCCGAGCAGCAGCTGGGCGAGGTTGGCCGCGGCCAGGTTCGGCGCTCGGAAGATGCCCAGGCGCATCAGCGGCTCGCGGCGCTTGGCCTGCACCAGGACGAACACGCCCAGCAGCACGGCCGCGGCGGCGAGCGCGGCGATCGTGGTCCCGGCGAGCCAGCCCGCGTCGGGTGCGCGGACGATGCCGTAGACCGCGAGGGCCAGGCCGCTGGTGACGGTCAGCGCACCGACCACGTCGATCGATCCCCGGCGCCGGGCTCCGGCCGGCATGACCACGGGCGTCGCGATCAGGATGGCCAGGGCGATCGGCACGTTGAGGTAGAAGACCCAGGGCCAGCTCAGGTACTCGGTGATCAGGCCGCCGAGGAAGACCCCGGCGGTTCCACCGGCGGGGGCGGCGGCCCCGTAGAGGGCCAGCGCCTTGGTCAGTTCGCGGGGCTCGTGGCCGAACAGCATCATCAGCAGGGTCAGGGCGGCCGGCGCGATGAGCGCGGCACCCGCTCCCTGGATCGCCCGGCCGGCCAGTTCGACGCCGGCGTTGCCGGCGGCGCCGGCGAGCACGGAACCGCCGAGCAGCACGACCCAACCGGCGGTGAACAGGCGGCGGGCCCCGAACAGGTCCGACAGGCGTCCGCCGAGCAGCAGCAGCCCGCCGAAGGCCACGACGTAGGCGTTGAACACCCATGACAGGCCTTGCGGGGTGAAGCCGAGGTCGGTCTGCATCCGGGGCAGGGCGACCCCGATGATCGAGGTGTCCATGATGACCATGAACTGGGCGGCGGCGATGAGCAGCAGCCCGACGCCCCGTCGGGTCCGCGGCGGGGAAGCAGTGGCGGTCATTGCGGGTCTCCCGTTCGAGGTTGGGGAACTTGTCGCGGCGAGCATCGGCGCGCGCGCTGTCCGGTCCCTGTCCATGGGGTCGCGGCGCTGTCCGAGCCGGACAGGATCTGGACAGCGCCGGTCCGCACGCTGCGAGCACGGCCCACGAACGGAGGGACCTGTGCAGACGCTGCAGGTCGCGGTGCCGGCGATGACCTGCCGGCACTGCGTGCGCACGGTCAGCACCCGGCTGCGTGACATCGGCGGGGTGCGGACCGTCGCCGCCGACGCCGCGACCACCACGGTGGTGCTCGTCGGGACGATGGAGCTGGCGGAGGTGCTGTCGACGCTGGCCGAGTGCGGCTTCCCCGGTCGACCGATCGCCTGAGCCGAGGCAGCTCCGTCAGGCGCGCGAACGCGCCGTCGAATCGTCTCGCTCGTGCGGCGGGGACGGCCGGTGGAACCGCTCGCGGACCGCTGCGGCCCTGGCCCGCAACCGATCCGCCTCTTGCGCATCGCCGCTGCGAGCGGCGAGCCGGGCGAGGCCTTCCAGCCCACTGGCCCTCAGCTCGGGTTCGCCGTCGTCCTCGCCGATGCGCAGGACTTCCGCGTAGCGGCCGGCGGCGTCGTCGAGCAGATCATCGTGCTCGTCGCAACGAGCCAGACCGGCCAGCGCGAAACCGACGTGCACCGGGGTGGCGAGGTGCTCGAAGCCTCCGACGGCTTCGGTGAAGCGGACCCGGGCCTGCGCCCAGTCCCCACTGATGCGGGCCAGCAGGCCGTGCCCGTAGGTCGCGAGCACCTCACCCGCGCCGTCGCCGACCTCCGCCGACGCCGCCCGCGCCCGGTCGAAGTGCGCCCGGGCAGCTGCCGGGTCGCCCAGGTGCAGGTGGGTGACGCCCAGGTCGGCCAGCGCCCACTGCACGGTGTTGTGCAGGCCCGCGGATGCCGCGACTGCCGCGGCTTCTGCGAGGACCGGGACCGCCTCGGCGTAGCGGCCGAACTGCCGCAGTCCCCAGCCCAGGTGGTACAGGACAGCGGACAGCCCCCACGGGTCGTCGAGCGCGCGGAAGGCCGCGACGGCGGCGCGCCCGGTCGCCAGCGCCTGCTCCTCCTGCCCGGCCTTGAGATGGGTCTCGAGCCGGACGAACGCGACGACGGCGCCTCCCCAGGTGTCACCGTCGCCGGTGAACTGCTCCTCGGCCTCGCGGAGGAGCTGCGCCGACTGCTGGACGTCGACGCCGCGGACGCCCTCCACGGCGAGCAGGACCCGCGACAGCGCGGCACGTCCGTCGTCGCCGAGGGCGGTGAACAGCTCCAGGCTCTCCCGCGCAGTCTGTGCGCAGACCGGCGCGGGGTGGACCAGGCAGGCCCGCGGCCGCTCGACCAGCGACACGGCCTGCAGCATCCGGGCGCGGGCAGCGGGGTCGGCGCAGTCGAGTGCGGCGAGCCGGCGCAGCACCTGTCGGCCCTCGACGTGCCGACCGAGGTGCCAGAACCAGCCCAGCGCCCCGGCGAGGTGCAGGGCGTCGGTCGCGCGCTCGGGGTGTGCGGTGAGCCAGGCCATGGCGGCGCGAAGGTTCGCCTGCTCCTCCCGCAGCCGGACCAGCGCCGCCCGCTGGCCGCGGCCGCGCAGATCGGGCTCGGCGGCGTCGGTCACAGCGCGGAAGTGAGCAGCGTGCTGGTCGGCGGTCGCGTCCCGCTCGCCGGCCTCGTCGAGGCGTTCGGCCGCGTACTGGCGCAGTGTCTCCAGCATCCGGTAGCGGGTGGGGTGGCCGGGCTCGGCGACGACCATCGACTGGTCGATCAGCCGGCCCAGGACGTCGAGCACGGTGCGCCTGTCGAGGCCAGGGCCGCTCGCCACGGCCTCCGCCGCGTCAAGCGTCCAGCCACCGTGGAAGACGGCCAGCCGTCGGAACAGCGCCTGCTCGGCGTCGCTGAGCAACTCGTGGCTCCAGTCCACCAGGGCGCGCAGGGTTCGATGGCGGGCCTCGGCGGTTCGCGGACCGCTGCTCAGCAGCGCGAACCGGTCCGTCAAGCGGTCGGCCAGCTCGACCGGGGACAGCATGGTCACCCGCACCGCGGCGAGTTCCACCGCGAGCGGCATCCCGTCGAGCGCCGCCGTCAGCCGCGCCACAGCCACGAGATCGGCCTCATCGAGGGACAAGCCGGGACGCACGTCGGCAGCTCGCTCGGCGAACAACCGCGCCGCCGGGTAGTCGAGGACCCGCTGTGGGGATGTGCCCTGCGGTGGCACGGCCAGCGGCGACACCGACACCTGCACCTCGCCCGGCACGGCGAGGGCCTCCCGGCTGGTGCTGAGCACGGTCACGTCGGGACATCCGGCGCGCACGGCGTCGGCGAGGCGCGCTGCCGCGTCGACGACGTGCTCGCAGTTGTCGAGCACCAGCAGCAGCCGACGCCGGGCCAGGTAGGAGACGACGCGGTCGTCAGCGCGGCGACCGGCCGCGGCTCCGTCGAGCGGGACCCCGAGGGCGTCGGCGGTCGCGAGCGCCACTTCAGCCGGGGTGCGGACGGTGGCGAGCCGGACCACCCAGGCGCCATCCGGGTAGTCGGTGGCTCGCTGGTGGGCCAGGGCCATCGCCAAGGCCGTCTTCCCCGCGCCACCGGGACCGACCAGGGTCAGCAGCCGCGTCGACCCGAGCATCGTCGCGAGCGAGGACAGCTCCTCGTCGCGCCCGATGAGGGGCCGGACCGGTGGGGGGACGTTGCCGGATGCGACGGAGATGGCGCCGCCCCGTGGCCGATCGGCGGCCGCTCGCTGGGTGGCCGCCAGGGTTCTGTCCTGGCGCAGGATGCGCTGGTGGAGAGCACGCAGTTCGGGGGAGGGGTCGAGGCCGAGTTCGGCGGCGAGCACGCCGCGGATGCGTGCGTACGTCTCGAGGGCCTCGGCCTGTCGTCCGACGCGGTACAGCGCCGTCATGAGCAGGCCCGCGAGCTGCTCCTGCGTCGGTTCGTCCGCGACGAGCGGGCCGAGATCGGCCACGACTTCGGCGTCTCGCCCCGCTGCCAGCGCGAGCTCGGCCCGCTCAGCCAGGGCATCGAGCCGCATCCGAGTCAGCCGCGCTGCGTGGCCAGTGGCCCATGCTTCGGCCGCCAAGTCGGCCAGCGGTTCACCGTGCCACAGGCGCAGCGCGCCGTCGTAGGCGGCCAAGGTCGATGCGGTCGGGCCGTCCGTGCGCGCCGCCCTGCGCGCTCGTCGCACCTCGTCGGTGAACCGCTCCACGTCGATCGTCATCGGATCCACGTCGGCGCGGTACCCGGCACCGACCTTGACCAGGATGTCGAGCCCGGCAGCCGACAGAGCTCGTCGCAGCTTCGACACGCGCAGCTGCAACGCGTTCATGGGATTCGCCGGTAGGGACGTCGAGGTCCACAACAGGTCCACCAGAGTCGTGGCCGCTACGGTCTGACCGGGCGAGAGCAGCAGGACCGCGAGCAGGGCGCGTTCTGCGGCTCCCGGGAGCGTGATCGGGGCGCCATCCACCCTGACGTCCATCGAGCCGAGCAACCGGAACTCGGTCTGCTGCACCGTCCTCCGTCCACCTGTCCCGGACCGACCAGGCATGCCGGCCACCGCGCCTGTGCCGGCTGAGACTTCCCGACCTGGAATGCCGCTGCAAGTGACACCAGAGGCCCGACGCTCGACGCTCGGCGCGACCGGGCAGCGGCGAGTCCCCGGCTGCAGCACGCCAGCGCCTCTGGTCTGGCCACGACGTACGACCTCCGGGAAGCGCCTCGCCGAGAAGGTCGTCCTCACCGCGATCGTGCGGGGAACATGAGGCCGTCTGCCGGCCATCTCAGCCGGCGCGGCCCACGAACCGCCGCGGACCGGTCGCCGCGGGAGGGAACCCCGGGCAGTACGCGCTACAGCTCGAACCGATATCCCATGCCGGGTTCGGTGATGAGGTGGCGAGGGCGGCTCGGCACGGGTTCGAGCTTGCGCCGCAGCTGGGCGAGGTAGACGCGCAGGTAGTTGGTCTCGTTGCGGTAGGCCGGTCCCCAGACCTCGCGGAGCAGCCGGCGCTGGCCGACCAGCTTGCCGTGGTTGCGGGCCAGGGTCTCGATGATGTTCCACTCGGTCGGGGTGAGGTGCACCTCGATCCCGTCGCGGACCACTCGCTTGGCGGCGAAGTCGATGGTGAAGTCGCCGGCGTCGATGATCGGCTCGTCGGCGTCGGCGCCGGCTGTGGAGCGGCGGACCGCGGCCCTCAGCCGGGCCAGGAGTTCGTTCATGCCGAACGGCTTGGTGACGTAGTCGTCGGCGCCCGTGTCGAGGGCCTGCACCTTGTCGATGGAGTCGGTGCGGGCGGACAGCACGATGATCGGCACGGTGCTCCAGCTGCGGACGCCCTTGATGACATCGTTGCCGTCCAGGTCGGGCAGGCCAAGGTCGAGCACGATGGCGTCGGGCCGGTGGTCGACGGCGGCGCGCAGCCCCGCGACACCGTCGTCGGCGGTGTGCACGCGGTAGCCGTGCGCAGTGAGGTTGATCCGCAGTGCGCGCAGGATCTGGGGGTCGTCGTCGACGACCAGCACCGCAGTCGCCGGCGTGGTCTTCGTCGCTGCGGGCTTCATCACCGCAGCAGGTGGTGCCGGGCCGCGACCGGCCCGGCCGGCAGCGCGACGACGATCGTGAGCCCGCCGCCGGGGGTGTCCTCGGCGACGAGGTCCCCGCCCATGGCCCGGGTGAACCCGCGGGCGACGCTCAGCCCGAGGCCGACGCCGCTGACGGGGTGGCGGTCCGCCCGCGCCGGGACCCCGATGCGCTGGAAGGGGGCGAACAGGCGCTCGGCCCCGTCGCGGGGTATCCCGGGGCCGTTGTCGACGACCCGTAGTTCGACGCGGTCGGCGTGGGTGCTCGCGCGCAGCGCGACCGGGGCGCCGGCGCCGTGGCGCAACGCGTTGTCGACCACGTTGGCGATCACCCGTTCGAGCAGCCCCGGGTCGGCGATGACGTCGGGGATCGGGTCGTCGAGGTCGATCGTGACGCGGTCGGAACCGTCGATGCCGAGCAGAGCGCGAGCGGCGACGTCGGCGTAGCCGACCGGCTGCAGCTGCGTGTCGACGGTGTCGTTGGCCAGGCGGGATGAGTCGAGCAGGTTGTCGACGACGGCGGTCAGCCGGTCGGCCGACTCCTCGACGGTGGCGGCGAGCTCGGTGCGGTCGGCGTCGGACAGCGAGAGGTCGGGATCGCGCAAGCTGGCCGCGGCGGCCTTGATCGAGGTCAGAGGGGTGCGCAGGTCGTGGCCGACGGCGGAGAGCAGCGCCGTGTGCAGTGTCGCGGTCTCGACGCGTCGGCGGGCTTCGGCGGCCTCGGCGGCGGTGCGTTGGCTGCGCAGCGCCAGCAGGGCCTGGCCGGCGACGGTCTCCAGCAGCCTGCGGTCGGCGGCCGCGAGCGAGCGCCCGGTTCCCAGCAGGTGCAGCCCGGCGTCGACAGCGACGTCGACATCGGCGTTCCCGGGGCGGATGCAGGTCGCGGCTCCGGCACAGGAGATCAGCTGCCAGTGGCCCTCGACCTGCTCGATCAGGGCCGCGCTGGTGAGGCCGAAGGCCTCGCGGACCCGCTCGAGCAGTCGCGGCAGCGGGTCGCTGCGGGTGAGCACGATGCGGGAGAAGGAGGTGAGCAGCGCGGCCTCCGCGCGAGCCCGGGCGGCCTGCTCGGCGCGCCGGGCCGCCCGGTCCACGACCAGGGCGACGAGGATCGCCACGAGGACCATGACGACCAGCGTGATCACGTTCTCCCGCTTGGCGATGGTGAACGTGTAGTAGGGCGGGGTGAGGAAGAAGTTGAGCAGCAGCCCGCCGGCCATCGCGGCCAGCAGAGCCGGTCCGAGGCCGCCGACCAGCGCGACCACGACGATCGCCAGCAAGAACAACACGACGTCGGTGGACAGGTCGAGCAGCCCTCGACCGACGCTCCCGAGCGTCGTGGCGAGCACGGGCAGCAGCACCGCGAGGGCCCAGCCGTAGCCCACCCGCAGCGCGGACAGCGATCCCGGCCGGCCCGACCGGCTGGGCAGCCCCAGCCCGCGGCCTGCCTCGGCGTGGGTGACCAGGTGGACGTCGATCTTTCCCGAGTCCTGCACGAGTCGGGCCCCGATGCCCTCGTCGAACACCCGGGCCAGCCGCGATCGCCGCGAGGTGCCCAGGACGAGCTGGGTGGCATTGACGGCACGGGCGAAGTCCAACAGGGCGGCGGGGACGTCGTCGCCGATGACGGTGTGGAACGAGGCGCCGACGTCGTCGGCGAGGCGCCGCACGTTGGCCAGAGTCCCGGTCGGCGCCCCGGTCAGGCCGTCGCCGCGCAGCACGTGCACGCAGAGCAGGTCGGCCGATCCGGCGCGGCTGGCGATCCGCGAGGCCCGGCGCACGATCGTCTCGCTCTCCGGGCCGCCGGTCACCGCGACGACCACCCGCTCGCGGGTCTCCCACGGCTCGGTGATGTGCTTGTCGGCGCGGTAGCGCTGCAGAGCGACGTCGACCTCGTCGGCCAGCCACAGCAGCGCGAGTTCTCGCAGGGCGATCAGGTTGCCGGTCTGGAAGTAGTTGGCCAGCGAGGCGTCGATCTTCTCCGGGCGGTAGATGTTGCCGTGGGCCATCCGCCGGCGCAGGGCCTCGGGGGTGATGTCGACCAGTTCGACCTGCTCGGCGTTGCGGATCACCTCGTCGGGGACGGTCTCGCGCTGCCGGACACCTGTGATCCGCTCGACGACGTCGTTGAGGGACTCCAGGTGCTGGATGTTGACCGTGGACAACACGTCGATACCGGCGTCGAGCAGCTCCTCGATGTCCTGCCAGCGCTTGAGGTTGCGCGCTCCGGGGGCGTTGGTGTGGGCGAGCTCGTCGACCAGGACGACCTCCGGCCGCCGGACCAGCACGGCGTCGACGTCCAGCTCGTCGAAATCGGTGCCGCGATGGCGGACCTGCCGGCGGGGGAGGGTCTCCAGGCCGTCGAGCATCGCCGTCGTCTTGGGTCGGCCGTGTGTCTCGACCAGACCCACCACGACATCGGTGCCCCGCTCCAGGCGGCGGTGCCCTTCGCACAGCATCGCGTAGGTCTTGCCGACCCCTGGTGCAGCGCCGAGGTGGATGCGCAGCTCACCGCGCTTGGTCATGGCTCCATCCTGCTCGTCCCGGACCACCGTCGCGATCATCCGAGCCGGCCAATACGCCGTCTTGACGGCCGACCCGACCGGGATGAGCCGCAACCGGGGCCACAGGTGCCGTCAGGTTCTCGCGAAGATCCGCCGCGCGGATGTAAGGAGCGGGCCGAGACGTCCCGCTCGGGGCCGGGCGGTGCATGCCGGGACGGTCGCGGACCGATCCGGTGTTCTCGTGGACGACGATGATCGGCGGCCCGGTCGCCACGTCAGCTCGCCTGCGCCGCGACCGTCAGGTTGAGTTCGGTGACGTTGACCGTCGGGTCACCGAGGAAGCCCAGCATCCGGCCGGACGAGGCGTGCACGACGAGGCTGCGCACCTGAGCCTCGGGCAGCCCGGTCACCCGCGCCACCCTCGCCACCTGCAGTTCGGCGTAGGCGGGGCTGATGTGGGGGTCGAGCCCCGAGGCGGACGCGGTGACCGCGTCGGGCGGCACGAGGGCGGGGTCGACGCCCTCGCGCTCGGCGATCAGCGCGCGGCGGCGCTGGATCGTGTCGAGCAGGTCCGTGGAGTCGCCCGCCTTGTTGGAGCCACCGGAGGTCGAGGTGTCGGCCGGGCCGAGGAGGCCCTGGGCGGAGGCCGACGGGCGGGTGTGGAAGTACGGGTCGGCGTCCGGGGCGGCGGGCACCGGGTCGACACCTATCAGCGAGGACCCCGCGGGGGTGCCGTCGGCGGCGGTCACGATCGAGCCCTCCGCCTTGCCGGCGAGCCACGGGACGTGCGCAACCGCCCACGTCAGGAGCGGGTAGGCGATGCCGCAGAGCAGTGTGAGCAGCAGCAGGACGCGCAGGCCGGTGGCGGCCTGGCGCCGCAGGGTGGTGAGCATCAGATCCCCGGGATCAGTCGGACGAGCAGGTCGATGAGGAAGATGCCGACGAACGGCGTCACGACGCCGCCCAGGCCGTAGACCAGCAGGTTGCGGCGCAGCAGCTTCGCGGCGCTGGTCGGGCGGTAGCGGACGCCGCGCAGCGCCAGCGGGATCAGCGCCACGATGATCAGGGCGTTGAAGATGACCGCGGACAGGATCGCCGACTGCGGCGTGGCGAGCCGCATGATGTTGAGCGTGCCGAGCGCCGGGTAGAGGGCCGCGAACATGGCCGGCAGGATGGCGAAGTACTTGGCCAGGTCGTTGGCGATGCTGAAGGTGGTCAGCGCGCCCCGGGTGATCAGCAGCTGCTTGCCGATCTCGACGACCTCGATGAGCTTGGTCGGGTCGGAGTCGAGGTCGACCATGTTGGCGGCCTCCTTGGCCGCGGCCGTCCCGGTGTTCATGGCCACGCCGACGTCGGCCTGGGCCAGCGCGGGGGCGTCGTTGGTGCCGTCGCCCGTCATCGCGACGAGGCGCCCGCCCTCCTGCTCCTCGCGGATCAGCGCCATCTTGTCCTCGGGCGTGGCCTCGGCGAGGTAGTCGTCGACGCCGGCCTCGCCCGCGATGGCCCGGGCGGTCAGCGGGTTGTCACCGGTGATCATCACTGTCCGGATGCCCATGGCGCGCATGGCCGCGAACCGCTCGGCCATGCCGGGCTTGACCACGTCGGAGAGCCGGATCACGCCGAGCACACGGGCGCCGTTCCCGTCGCGCTGCGCGACGACCAGCGGGGTCCCGCCCTGCCGACCGATGCCGTCGGTCAGGTCGCCGACCTCGGCGTCGTCGACGGTGCCGCCCTGCTCGGCGACCCAGGCCACGACCGAGGCGGCCGCCCCCTTGCGGACCTGCCGCCCGTCGTGCTGATCGGGGATGTCGATGCCCGACATCCGGGTCTGCGCGGTGAACGGGACGAACTCGGCCACGGCCTCCCGGGCGTCGGCCCCGCCGGGCAGGCCGTGCTCGGCGGCGCAGAGCGCGACGATGCTGCGACCCTCCGGGGTCTGGTCGGCCAGGCTGGACAGCCGGGCCGCCGCGGCCAGCTCGGCGACCGGCACCCCGGCGACCGGCATGAGCTCGGTGGCCCGCCGGTTGCCGTGGGTGATGGTGCCGGTCTTGTCCAGCAGCAGGGTGTCGACGTCCCCGGCGGCCTCGACCGCGCGCCCGGAGGTGGCCAGCACGTTGCGCTGCACCAGCCTGTCCATGCCGGCGATGCCGATCGCGGAGAGCAGGGCGCCGATCGTGGTGGGGATCAGGCAGACAAGCAGCGCGGTCAGCACGACCAGGGACTGCTGGGCGCCGGCGTAGCCGGCCATCGGCTGCAGCGCCACCACGGCGAGCAGGAAGATGACCGTCAGCGCGGACAGCAGGATTGTCAGCGCGATCTCGTTCGGCGTCTTCTGCCGCGACGCACCCTCGACCAGCGCGATCATTCGGTCCACGAAGGACTCGCCCGGCTCGGTGGTGATCTGCACGACGATCCGGTCCGACAGCACGGTGGTGCCGCCGGTGACCGAGGACCGGTCGCCGCCGGACTCCCGGATCACCGGGGCGGACTCGCCGGTGATCGCCGACTCGTCGACGGTGGCGATGCCCTCGACGACGTCGCCGTCGCCGGGGATGACCTCCCCGGCCTCCACGACCACCCGGTCGCCGATGCGCAGTTCGGTACCGGGCACCGGCTCCTCGGCGCCGGCTGCGGTGAGCCGGCGGGCGACGGCCTCGGTCCTGGTCCGGCGCAGCGACTCGGCCTGGGCCTTGCCGCGGCCCTCGGCCACGGCCTCGGCCAGGTTGGCGAACAGCACGGTGGACCACAGCCACACCGCGATCCACCAGGCGAACACGCTCGGCTGCACGACCGCGAGCACGGTGACCAGCGCCGAGCCGACCCAGACCACGACCATGACCGGGTTGCGCAGCTGGGTGCGCGGGTCGAGCTTGCGCAGGGCGACGGGCAGCGAGCGCCAGAGCTGACCGGGGGAGAACGCCCCCGCGCCCACGGTCCGGCCGGTGCGCCGCGCGTGCCGGTCCCGCCGTTCGGAGGTCGGACGTTCCTCGGTGGTCGTCATGCCAGAGCCTCCGCGAGGGGACCCAGCGCCAGGGCCGGGAGGAAGGTCAGCGCGGCCACCAGCAGCACGGTGCCGCCGACCAGCACCCCGAACAGCGGGCCGTCGGTGGGCAGGGTGCCGGCGCCGGGTTCGACGCGCTTCTGCGCGGCGAGCGAGCCGGCCAGCGCGAGCACGGCCAGGATGGGGACCAGCCGGCCGAACAGCATCGCGACGCCGAGGGTCACCTGGAAGAAGTCGCTGGTCACGGTGATGCCGGCGAAGGCGCTGCCGTTGTTGTTGGCCGCCGAGGCGTAGGCGTAGAGCACCTCGGAGAACCCGTGCGCGCCGTCGTTGTTCAGCGCCTCGGGTGTGCTGGGCAGGGCGATGGCCAGGCCGGCCCCGAGGAGCACCAGCGCCGGCATCACCAGGATCGACACCGAGGCGGCGCTCACCTGCACCCGGCCCAGCTTCTTGCCCAGGTACTCCGGGGTGCGCCCGACCATCAGCCCGGCCAGGAACACCGCGATGACCGCCAGCACCAGCAGCCCGTAGAGGCCGGTGCCCACTCCGCCCGGTGCGACCTCGCCGAGCAGCATGTTCAGCAGCGTGACGCCGCCGGCCGCCCCGGTGTAGCTGTCGTGCAGGGAGTTGACCGCGCCGGCGGAGGTTCCGGTGGTGGAGACGCCGAACAGGATCGAGCCCGGGATCCCGAACCGGACCTCCTTGCCCTCCATCGCGGCGCCGGCGGCCAGGGTGGCGGGACCGGTGGGGTGGGTCTCGGCGAGCCAGGCCACCGCGAGCAGCCCCGCCCACAGCGCACCCACCACCGCCAGGAGCACGCCGCCCTGCCGGGTGTCGCGGACCATCGTGCCGAACGTCCTGGTCAGGCAGACCGGGACGACGAGCAGCAGGAAGACCTCCAGGAGGTTGGACAGCGCGTTCGGGTTCTCGAACGGGTGCGCGGAGTTGGCGTTGAAGACACCGCCGCCGTTGGTGCCCAGCTCCTTGATCGCCTCCTGAGAGGCGGCCGGGGCCAGCGGCAGCGTGGTCGTCGAGCCGTCGACGCCGGTCACCTCGACCCCCGAGCGCAGCGACATCACCACCCCGGTGGCGACCAGCACGAGCGCGAAGACGAGCGAGATCGGTAGCAGGATCCGCACGACGCCGCGGGTCAGGTCGACCCAGACGTTGCCCAGCCGGTCGGTGCCCGACCGGACGAACCCGCGGACCAGGGCCACCGCCACGGCCATCCCGACCGCGGCCGACAGCACGTTCTGCACGGTCAGCCCGGCCATCTGCACCGTGTGGCCGAGGACGGTCTCCGGGACGTAGGACTGCCAGTTGGTGTTGGTCACGAACGACACGGCGGTGTTGAACGCCATCGCCGGGGGGACGGTGTCGCCGTCCACCCCGCGGCCGAACCCCAGCGGCAGCAGCGGCTGCACCCGCTGCAGCAGGTAGAGGAGCAGGACCGAGACGACGGAGAAGCCCAGCACACCGGCGGCGTAGGTGGTCCAGCGCTGGCCGGTGTCCGGGTCCACCCGCGCGAGGCGGTAGAGCACCTTCTCGATCCGCCAGTGCTTCTCGGTGCTGAAGACCCGCGCCATGTGGTCGCCGAACGGCCGGTACACCAGCGCCAGCAGCAGGACCAGCGCGGCGACCTGCAGCAGCCCGGCGAGCGTGTCAGGCACGATCGAGCACCGCCATCAGAACCTCTCCGGCCGGACGAGGACGACGAGCAGGTAGACGATCAGCGCGAGCGCGAGCAGCCCGCCGATCACGTTCTGGACGATCACAGCCGCTCCAACCCCCGCAACGTCAGCACCAGCACGGCGAACCCGCCGATGATCAGCAGGACAAAGGCCACGTCGGCCATCGAGGCTCCTCAACAGGACCCACCGCCGCCTCGGAACGGGCGGCTCGAGGCACAGGATGCGACCGGCGGATCGGGCGCAGCGAGGGTCTTGACGCATCCTTGACGGAGCGGGTGAGGGCGCTCACCGGTGCGGCGATCCCGGCGTCAGGATCGCGTCAGGAAGGCGGCCGGCGGTGTCGCGGAACCGCTGGAGCGGCCCACAGCGCCCGGGCTAGGACCAGGCTCTCCCGTTGCGCGGCCACGAAGTCGGGGGGAAAGCGAGCTCGGTGAGCCGGCCCAGGACGGCGCAGGCGCGGTCGGGGAGCAGCGCCCGGTCGCCGTCGACCAGCCGATGCAGCGTGTCGCGGCGGGCGACGAGTTCCCCGATCCGGTCGGTGAGCCGTGGCTCGACGTCGACCACGGCTGCGGTGAAGACCGGCCTGACGGCGGCCGGGCCCGCTCCGGTCACGACGAGCTGGGCGTGGATCTGCTGGCCAGTGGGCCGGACTGACGTGATCGTGCGCGGGTGCGATCCATTGGCGAGCAGGCGACCGACGCGGCTGCGGAGGTGGCCGTCGCGGAACTCCCGACCGCGGCCGGGCGAAGGACGAGCTCAATCGTTGCCATCGACAACATCTCCATGCTATGAATCTTCAAGTCCATCTGATGGACATCAAAGGTCTCGGACGCAGTGCTGCTTCAGACTCCTTTCGACGACGGGAACAACGTGTCGACCGCTCGCTTCAAGCTCGTCATCAAGTGCACGTCGCTGATCGCCGTCGTCTGCCTCGTGCTGGCCGGCTGCGGGGACGGAGGCGATACCGGGCCTGGCGCCGGGCAGGGCGGCACCCTGGCCGTCGGATCGTTGGACACGCCGCTCAACCTCGATCCGGCTACCGGCCGGGCGGGTACCGAGTACTCGTACCTCAAGGCGATCTACGACACCCTCATCTCCTACGACCCCGCCACCCTGCTCCCCGAGCCCGGTCTCGCCGAGTCCTACGAGTTCCGCGGCCCGGACCAGCTCGAGTTCGTCATGAAGCTCCGCCAGGGCGTGAAGTTCCAGGACGGCACCACCCTGGACGCGGCGGCGGTCAAGACGAGCCTCGAGTACTACAAGGGCGCCGGTGTCCGGAAGGACCTCGACCCGGTCACCGCCATCACGGTGGAGGACCCGAGCACGGTCGTGCTGACCCTGAAGAGCGCCTACTCGACGCTCCCGGCGCTGCTCGCCGACCGCGCGGGCATGATCATCTCGCCGGCCGCCATCCAGAAGTTCGGCGACACGATCGCCGACAACCCCGTCGGCGCGGGTGCCTACGGCGTCAAGAGCTGGACCAAGAAGGTCAGCCTGGAGTTCGCGGCCAACCCGGACTACTGGCGCGGCAAGCCCGGCTACGACACCCTCGACGTGCGGTTCTTCGAGGACGAGGGTGCGATGATCAGCGCCCTGACCTCCGGGCAGGTCCAGTACGCCTACCCGGTCAGCGCCGAGCAGTTGCCGGTGGTCGAGGCGATGCCCAACCTGAACGTGACGACCCAGCAGACGCTGGCCTTCCGCTTCCTGCGGCTCAACCAGGACAAGCCCCCGCTCGACGACAAGCGGGTGCGCCAGGCGCTCAACCTGGCCATCGACCGCCAGGCGCTCGGGAAGACCGCGCTCGGCGACCTGGACGTCGTCGAGGCCACGGTGCCGGTGCCGCCCAACTACTACGCCTACGGCACGGGCACCTACGGCTACCCGCACGACCCGGCACGCGCCGAGGAGCTGCTCGCCGAGGCCGGGCACGCGGGTGGGCTGTCCATCCAGGTGTGCCCGTCGAGCTCGACCCCGGAGAACCTCAAGGAGATCCAGATCCTGAGTGAGCAGGTGGCCCGGGTGGGGATCACCCTCGATGTCACGCAGGTGCCCGGCCAGGGCTGCATCGACCAGTTCTACAAGGGCGACTGGTCGCTCATGCTGACCGGTCACACCGGTCGGGTCGACCCGTGGTTCACCTACTCCGAGGCCTGGTCCGGTGGCGGGGCCAACAACATGAACGGCGGCCGGCCGATCAGCCCGGTCATCGACGAGCGCCTCACCGAGATCCTGTCGATCTCCGATGCGGAGCAGCAGAAGGCGAAGTACACCGAGATCAACGAGGCGTTCCTGGAGGAGGCGCCGATGGTCGGGCTCTACTTCAGCCCGACCATCACGGTCAAGGACGCCGGCGTCGACGGCCAGGTGATCGACCTGCAGGGCAAGGTGATCCTGGCCGGGCTGAAGCCGGCCGCGGCGAAGGCCCCGTAGATGCTGCGGATCATCGGCCGCCGGCTGGTCCAGCTCGTGCCCACGGCGTTGCTGGCCACGATCGTGACCTTCGCGCTGCTGCAGCTCAGCCCCGGCGGCCCGGCCACCACGATCGCCGGCCCGGACGCCTCGCCGGAGTCGATCGCGCAGATCGAGTCCGAGCTCGGGCTCGACGAGCCGGTGGCGCTGCAGTACTGGAACTGGCTCACGAACGCGCTCACCGGTGACCTCGGCTCGTCCTTCATCGACCGCGCCCCGGTCACCGAGACGCTGGCCAGGGCGGCCCCGGTGACCCTGGAGATCGCCGGGCTCGCGCTGGCGATCGCGACGGTGGTCGGGGTACCGCTGGGCGTCGTGTCCGCCGTGCGGAGGCGCTCGGTCCTCGACGAGTCGATCCGCAACGCCTCCGGTCTCGGGATCGCGGTGCCGGAGTTCTGGCTGGCGATGATCGCGATCTACCTGTTCGCCCTGCAGCTGGGCTGGCTGCCCTCCGGCGGCTTCGAGCCGCTGTCGGACGGCCTCGGCGCCAACCTGGAGAGCGTGCTCATGCCGGCCGCGGTGCTGGCGACTTCCGGCGCCGCGATCCTCACCCGCCAGGCGCGCAGCGGGATGATCCGGGCGCTCGACTCGAAGTACGTGCTCGCGGCCCGCGCCGCGGGTGTCCGGCCCAGCGACATCTACCTGAAGCTGGCGGTGCGCAACTCGCTGATCCCGGTGGTCACGGTCATGGGGCTCGTCGCCGGCACGCTCATCGGGGGCAGCGTGCTGGTCGAGAGGGTCTTCGTGCTGCCGGGCATGGGCAGCCTGCTGATCGACAGCGCGCTGGCCAAGGACTACCCGGTGACTCAGGGGGTCATGGTCGTGCTCATCGGTCTCATCTTGGTCATCACCCTGCTCGTCGACGTCTCCTACGGCCTGCTCGACCCGAGGACGCGGCGCTCATGAGCGTGGAGCCGGCTGCCGCGGGAGACGTCGACCGCCTCCTGGCGCCCCGCGGCACCAGGACGGGCAGGCGCCGGAGCGCCGGGCTGGTCCTGGCGATCGGGTTCCTCGCCCTGCTCGTGCTGGTGGCCGTGGCCGCGACCTGGATCGCGCCCTACGTCCCCAGCGCGCAGGACCTCGACGACCGGCTGAGCGGACCGACGCCCGAGCACTTGCTCGGCACCGACTACCTCGGGCGCGACGTGCTCAGCCGGCTGCTGCACGGGGCCCGGCCCGCCCTGATCGGGGCAGTGGTGGCGGTGGTCGTGAGCTGCGCGCTCGGCGTGCCGTGGGGGCTGCTCGCCGGCTACTACGGGGGCTGGGCCGACTCCGCACTCATGCGGCTCGCTGACACGGTGCTCGTGTTCCCCTCGCTCGTCTTCGCGATCGCGATCACCGGGTCCATCGGCGCCGGCATCGTCACCTCGATGGCCGCGTTCGGGCTCGCGATCTCCCCGAGCATCGCCCGCCTGGTGCGCGCCGGTGTGATCGGCGAGCTGCACAAGGACTACGTGCAGATCACCAGGATGTACGGCTGCTCGGCGGGCAGCAGGCTGGTGCGCCACATCCTGCCCAACTCGCTGGAACCGCTCGCCGTGCAGGTGACGATCTACGCGGGCATCGCCGTGCTCGCCCAGGCCGGGCTGGACTTCCTCGGCCTCGGCGTGCAGATCCCCGAGCCCAGCTGGGGCGCCGACCTCTCCCAGGCGTTCACCTACATCCTCGTCGATCCGGCCGCGACCCTGGCCCCGGGCATCACCATCATGCTCACCGTGCTGGCGATCTACCGGGTCGGCGACGCGATCAGGGACCGGCTCTGAACGACGCACCCACGACCCGTATCGAGACGACCCAGTGAAGAGGCTGACCAACAGATGACCGACCGTTCCGGTGCTGCCGACTACACCCAGATCGTGCTCGAGCAGGTCGACAAGGTGGCCATCATCAGGATGAACCGGCCGCAGTACCGCAACGCCCAGTCCCGGATCCTGCGCGAGGAGCTCGACCACGCCTTCGCCCGCTGCGAGGCCGACGACTCGGTGAGCGTCGTCGTGTTCACCGGGGTGGGCGACCACTTCTCCGCGGGCCACGACCTGGGCACCCCCGAGGAGCTGCGCGACCGCGAGGTGCGCGGGTTCCCCACCGATGCGCGCGGACGGCTCTGGCGCATGCACGAGTTCAACGTGGCCAACACCATGCGCTGGCGGGACTTCCGCAAGCCGACGATCGCGGCGGTGCACGGCTACACCATCTTCGCGGGATGGCTGGTGGCCTCGGCCATGGACGTCATCGTGGCTGCCGACGACACGGAGTTCCTGCCCGAGTTCGTCCAGTACTTCTCGATGCCGTGGGACGTCAACACGCGCAAGGTCAAGGAGATCCTCTTCGAGGGCCGGTTCGTCAGCGCGCAGGAGGCGCACGAGATCGGTTTCGTCAATCGGGTCGTGCCCAGGGCCGAGCTGGAGGAGCACGTGCTGGAGCTGGCCCACCGGTTCGCCGAGACCGACCTGTTGCGCCTGGAGGTGACCAAGGAGGCGATCAACGCGGTCGACGACGTGCGCGGCTTCCGGTCGAGCATCGAGACCTCGTTCCTGCGCTGGTCCATGCTGTCGGAGGCCGAGCGGGCCCAGGTCGGCGAGGGCGGCATGACCAGCGACGCGTCCGGCCGGCCGCGCCGCCCGCGGGCCCAGCGCGCGTTCGACCGGCTGAAGGGCAAGCGGTGAGGGAGGCCTTCTCCGGGATCTCGGTGGTCGACGCGACGGGGTCGATCGCCGGGAACTACTGCGCCAAGCTGCTGCGGCTGCACGGCGCGGACGTCACGATGGTCGAGCCCGTCGGCGGTTCACCGGTACGGCAGTGGGGTCCGCCCGGCGGGCGCGCGGACGACGCGTCGCCGCTGTTCCGGCACCTGAACGCGGGGAAGCGGTCGGTGTCGGTCGACGTCGCGAACGACGTCAGCCGGCGCGCCGCGCGCCGGATCGCCGAGGCCGCCGACGTCGTACTGCACGACGAGCGGGCCGAGGCCTGGCTCGACCCGGCCCCGCTCGCCGAGCGCGCGGTCGTGTGCCGGATAACCGACTTCCCCGCCGTGAGCCGGTGGGAGGGCTGGTCGGGCAGCGAGATGATCCACCAGGCGCTCAGCGGCGTCATGTACGTCACCGGCTCGCCGGACCACCAGCCCCTCTACGGCGTGGGCCACCGGGCGTACTTCGCGGCCGGGGTCTCGGCGTACATCACGGTGACCAGTGCCCTGCTGGAGCGGCGGAGCAGCGGTCGGGGACAGCGGGCCCGCACGACGGTGCTGGAGTCGTCCGCGGCGATGGCGCAGAACTTCGTCACCCAGTACGCCTACAACCGGACCTACAGCACCCGCCGCCGTTACCCGGGCATGCTCTCCATCCTGAAGTGCCGCGACGCCTGGGTCATCCTGTTCGCGCTGCGGCACTTCGACGGGCTCTGCGAGACGTTCGACGTGCCCGAGCTGCTGACCGACCCGCGGTTCGTGGACCCGGTCGTGCGCGGCGCCAACTGGCACCTCGCGAGCGACATCCTCGCCGCCGCGGCTGCCCGGTTCGACGCCGACGAGCTCGTCGACCGCGGCCAGCGGCGCAAGGTGAGCATCGAGAAGGTCCACTCCATGGCCGACCTGCTGCGCTCCGAGCAGCTGCGGGCGCGCGGCATGGTGGTGCAGGACGACGGGCGCACGTCGCTCGGTCCCGTCTTCCGCTCGGTCGTGGCGTCATGAGCGAGCTCGCAGGCGAGTCGGAACCACGGTCCGAGGTGACCGGGCCGCTCGCCGGCGTCCAGGTCATCGACTTCACCTCGGCGTGGGCAGGCCCGATGACGACCAGGTCGCTGGCCTTCCTCGGCGCGACGGTCATCAAGATCGAGTCGCCGGTCACGATGGACTCCTGGCGCGGCTCGGTGCACGGCGCCGCGCCCGACCGCTTCCCGGACCTGGTCCCGGGGGAGCGGCCCTACAACCGCAACAGCTACTTCAACACCCAGAACCACGACAAGCTGTCGGTGGCGCTGAACCTCAAGATGCCCGGCGCCGCCGACGTCGTCTACGCACTGGCCGAGACGTCCGACGTCGTGATCGCCAACTTCTCGCCCGGCGTGCTGGACCGGCTGGGCCTGGGCTACGACCGGCTGTCGGCGATCAACCCGCGCATCATCACCGTGGAGATGCCGGCGTTCGGCTCCGGCGGCCCGATGACCCACCACGTCGGGATGGGCATGACCATGGAAGCGGCCTGCGGCATGACCGGACTCATGGGCTACGGCGACGGGAAGCCGGTGCCCACGGGCACGGCCTACATGGACCCGATCGGTGGCCTGCACGGGGCGGCCGCCGTGCTCACCGCGCTGGTGGACCGGGAGCGCACCGGCGTCGGACAGCGCATCGAGGTCGCCCAGACCGAGGCGGCGATGCACTGGATCGGCGACGAGCTCATCGCCGCCGCCGAGGGCGGCGAACCGTGGCAGGCGTGCGGCAACCGGGTCCGGGACGCGGCTCCGCACGACGCCTACCCGTGCGCCGGAACCGACGAGTGGGTTGCAGTCGCGGTGTTCGACGACGACCAGTGGCGGGCCCTGTGCGCGGAGATCGGCCGCAACGGGCTCGTCGACGACCCCCGCTTCGCGACGTCCGACGCCCGCTGGCAGAACCAGGACGACCTGGCCGACGTGATCGGCGCGTGGACGTCCGGGCAGGACAAGTCGGCCGTCGCGCAGCGCCTGCAGCGCGCCGGTGTGCCGGCGGCACCGGTGCGGAACGGTGCCGACATCTGGGGCTGCCCGGGCCTGCGCGAGATCGGGTTCCTGGCCACCCTCGACCACCCGGAGGCGGGCACGCACGACTACCCGGGTCTCGCCTACCGGCTCGAGCGCACACCCGGCGCCGTGCGCCGCGCGGCGCCGCGCTTCGGGGAGCACAACGACCACGTGCTGCGCGAAGTCCTGGGGTTCAGCGCCGAGCGGGTCGAGGAACTGCGGGCGTCGGGTGCGGTGGCCGACCGGCCGGCGAGCTAGGTGGCACGGGCATGCGCGGGAGGGTGGGCGATCGATGAAGACCGGATCGACCGGCGAGGCGGTGCTCGACGTCCGGGACCTCCGCGTCTTCGTGAAGCGGGATCCGAGCGTCGTGCTGGTCGACCGGGTGTCGATGAGCGTTCGGGCCGGCGAGTCGGTGGGCATCATCGGCGAGACCGGCAGCGGCAAGTCCCTGACCGCGCTGGCCATCGCGGGACTGCTGTCGCCCGATCTCGGCGTCGACGGCAGCGTCGAGTTCGGCGGTCAGGACCTCCTGCAGCTGCCGGAGCGCGACCTGCGGGCCATCCGGGGCGCGCGGATCGGGATGGTGTTCCAGGATCCCAACGAGTCGCTCAACCCGGTGTTCTCCATCGGGAAGCAGCTCGGGTACGCGATCCGCGCGCACGCCGGCGACCTGTCGCGGACGGCGATCCGCGCCCGGGCGCGCGAGCTGCTCGACCTGGTCGGCATCCCGCAGCCGGCCGAGCGCCTCGGCCAGTACCCGTACCAGCTCTCCGGCGGCATGCGGCAACGGGTCATGATCGCCATGGCGCTGGCGTCGGATCCCGAGCTGCTCATCGCCGACGAGCCCACGACCTCGCTGGACGTCAGCGTGCAGGCCGGCATCCTGGAGCTGATCGAGGGGCTGGCCCGCGACATGCGGCTCGCGACCCTGCTCATCACCCACGACCTCGGCGTCGTCGCCGGTCAGTGCGACCGGGTGCTCGCGATGTACGCGGGCCAGGTGGTCGAGGCCCGCCGGACGCGCGACTTCACCGCCGGTCCGGCGCACCCCTACTGCCAGGGCCTCCTGCGCTGCGTGCCCGACCCGTCCGAGCTCGGGGTGATCCGACCCGGCATCCCCGGGACCCCGCCGGCCCCCGGGTCGACCGACCAGGGCTGCCGGTTCCGCGACCGCTGCGAGTACGCCACCGACGGCTGCGAGTCCCCCCAGCTGCTCCTCGACGTCATCGACCGCGGGGCGTCGGGACTGGTGCGGTGCTGGCGCGCCGACGAACTGTCCGAACCGGCGGTCGCCGCGAAGTCGATGGAGGCGAGCACGTGAACCGTCGAACACGATCGACGACCCCGCCCCCGGTGCCGCAGGAGGGCGACGTCCTCCTCGAGCTCCGCGACGTCAGCGTGAGCTACGGGTCCGGAGCCGATGCCGTCCGGGCCGTCGACCGCGTGAGCCTCGCCGTGACCGCCGGGGCGACGATGGCCATCATCGGGGAGAGCGGGTGCGGCAAGTCGTCACTGGCCAAGGCCATCTGCGGGCTCGTGCCGATCGAGGCGGGCGAGATGACCTTCGCCGGCCAGGCCATCGGCACGGGCAGGGACCCGGCCGAGCTGGCCGGGCGCCTCGGCGTCCAGATCGTGCTGCAGGACCCGACGGCGGGCCTCGACCCCCGGTGGCCGATCTGGCGCAGCGTCGCCGAGTCCCGCCGCCGGTTCTCCGAGTCGCGCCCGGAGGCCCGCCGCCGGGCCGTGGACGCGCTGTCCGAGGTGGGCATCGGCCCGCACATGGCCGACCGGCGGCCCGCGGAGCTCTCCGGCGGCCAGCGCCAGCGGGTGACGATCGCCCGCGCGATCGCCGCCGAGCCGCGGCTCATCGTGCTCGACGAGGCCGTTTCCGCGCTCGACGTCTCGGTGCGCAACGAGATCCTGGTGCTGCTGCAGGGGCTCAAGCAGCGCCACGGGCTGACGTTCGTGTTCATCACCCACGACATCTCGGTGGTCACGCAGTGCGCGACCGACGCCACGGTCCTCTACCTCGGGCGGGCGGTGGAGACGGGCACCGCTCCCGAGGTGCTGCGGGGCCGGTCGCACCCGTACACGAGGGCACTCCTGTCGGCCGTGCCGACCCTGACCGGCGATCTCCGCGATCGCGTGCGCATGACCGGCGAACTGCCCAGCCTCGCGGATCCGCCCTCCGGCTGCCGCTTCCACACGCGGTGCCCGTTCGCGCAGCCGGTGTGCTCGGACGTCGAGCCGGACCTCGTCATCCGCGCCGGCGGCCATCCGGCGGCCTGCCACTTCGTGGGGGAGCTGCGCCCGGCGGCATCGGACGCGGTGGCGGAACCGAGCGCGGCCGGCTGAGCCTCAGGAGGCCGTGAGGCTGTCGTCGCCCGGCGCGTCGGGCGACCCGAGCCCCGACGCGACGCGGGTGAGCATGTCGTTGGTGCGGGTGGTGACGTCGAGGCACACCTCCCGGAAGGCGGCCAGCCGCTCCGGGGAGTAGCGGAAGGCCGGCGCGGACACCGACAGCACACCGATCAGGGCGCCGTTCGACAGCACCGGCGACGCCACCCCCCACGACTCCTTGCCCACCGACTCGACCACACCGTCGCGTAGGGCCCGTTCGCAGTCGGCGACCAGGTCGGCGACCGGACGTGGGCCGCCCGAGCGCGTCTCGTAGTTGCCGTCGGCATCGGTGATCGAGGGCAGGGTCTTCTTCAACAGCCCGTGGGCGAGCAACATGATCCCCGAGGCCCCCTGGTGCAGCGGGAAGCGGCCGCCGACCGGCACCACGCGCCGGATCTGGTCCTTCGTCTCACCGACGGCCAGGCACTCGCGCATGCCGTTGCTCTCGACCATGAACAGCGAGGTCTCACCCGTCCTCTCGTTGAGCTCGGCCACCGCTGACTTGATCAGGCGCCAGACGAGGCTGTCGGGCTCCAGCGCGAGGAACATCCGGATGATCGCGGGCCCGGGACCGTAGCCGTCGGCCCCACGGGAAACGAAGCCCTCACTTTCCAGTGAATTGAGCAGCCGCACCGCCGTGGGCCCCGGCACGTCGGCCGCCTTCTGCAGTTGCCCGGTCGAACGCACCCCTTCGCCCACAGCCTTGAGGAGCTTCAACGCTCGGACGACCGACCGCACAGGAGACGGTTCAGACCTGCGCGGCTGGTCCACGTCGTGGGCCCCTTCTTCCGTCTGGTGACAACGACGAATATACCGGGTCGTCGGGGCACGACGATGACCATCCGCCACGACCATTCGACCTAGGCTGAGTTCCGGCGATCAGCTCATCAGCCCCTTGTACAGGCGTTCTCCGCCCCGCGCCGCCGCAGCCGCGCGTTGCGTCACCTCGCCACTCGAGCCGCACGCTCGCGGCGCGACTCGGGGCGCGTGCTCGCGTCCGGTTCGACGGCACCCGGCCCTGGTTCCAGCCGGTCAGAGACCATGGCGCTGCACGACGTCAGCGCCACCAGCAAGACGCCCACCGCGCGGCGCCGGATGCGACCAGCGATACGCCTGACCGGGTATCCCCCGCCCGTCCCCGGCGCAGGAACACCGCGGGAAGCGCACCGATGGGGCGGCGGCCTCGGAGTTGCTGGTCAGAGGGCTGTGCGGGATGAACATTGCTGATGTGACCGAGCGACCCCGGCCGCCGGAGCCGGTGGAGCGTCTCCAGACATGCCGGGGCGATTCAACGAGTCGCTGGTGCGCCGTCACGGTCGAAGAGGATCTCCGACCCGACGGCCGAGATCACGTACCGACACACAGGTTTGAGACCAGGTCCTATTGAGGGCTCGGTGCGTCCGACGCCGTTGCACTCGCTGCTGGGTGCGTTGCTGAGAAGCCGGCGAGGGCCACGAGGGTCGGGTCGCCGAAGACCGTGATGCGGGTGATTCTCGTCCCGGCCGTGCTGAGGACCGAGATGCCGTACGCGTGATGTCGGCCGTCGTCACCGCGGAGATACGCGGCGGCTGCGGGCTGGCCGTTGGCGACGAGGGGCACCATCCGCCAGTCTCCCGGCTCTCCGAGCGCCGACGTCCTGATGAACTCAAGGCACGTGGTCAAGCCGGCGAACCACGTTCGGGACCCAGTCACCTCCAGCGCGGCGTCCGCGCGGAGCGCGCGTTCCAACTCGCTCAGGTCAGCGTTGACGAATCCGGCGATGTAGCGGTCGAGCAGCGCACGGGTCGCCGGGTCAGTCGGTTCGCCAGTCAGTCGCGGCTCGTCCGATGCCACTTCCGCGAGGCGCGCACGAGCCCGCTGCAGAGTGCTCTTGACAGCGGCGATGCTGGTGCCGGTCATCTCGGCGACCTCACCAGCAGGAAACGCCAGCACGTCCCGCAGGATCAGGACCGCGCGCTGCTTGGCCGGCAGGTGTTGCAGCGCGGTTATCAGCGCCAGACGGAGGCTGTCTCGGGTGGCCGAAACGGTCGCCGGATCGTCGAAGTCCTGGATCACCAGCGCATCCGGGATCGGACTGAGCCACGCGACGTCCGGCACGGCTTCCGGTGGAGCCGAAGGGTCGTCGCTGGGGCCGCGCAGGCCGGACGGCAGGAAGCGCCGGTCTCGCCCTTCGAGTGCGGTCAGGCAGGCGTTGGTCGCGATCCGGTACAGCCAGGTGCGCACCGACGAGCGCTGCTCGAACCGGTCGTAGGCACGCCAGGCGCGCAGGTACGTCTCCTGGACCACGTCTTCGGCGTCGTGCACCGAGCCCAGCATGCGGTAGCAGTGAGCGAGCAGTTCGCGACGGTAGAGCCCGGTGGCCGCGACGAAGTCCACCATGCCGCCCGAGGCTATTGCGCGTAGCTGAGCGTGACGACACCTGAAGGCTGCGGCGTGGCGCCGACGAGCCGCAGCTCGCCCGGCGCTGCGCCGTCGAACAACCGCCGGCCACTGCCGAGGAACAGCGGGTACACGCCGACGTGGAACTCGTCGAGCAGGCTGTGATCCAGCAAGGTGCGCACCAGGGTGAAGCTGCCGTAGATCAGAATGGTGCCCTGCAAGTCGGCGACCGTTCGGGCGGGGTCACCGTTCAGGGCGCTTGCGTTCCAGGGCAGCGACCCGTGCAGGGTGTTGGAGACCACCACCTTGCGGATCTTGTGCAGCGCCTCGGCGTAGGGCCCGGTGTTCTGGGACCACGCCCGCTGGAGCAGCTCGTAGGTGCGTCGACCGAGCAAGAAGATGTCGCTGGCGAGGACCTGCTCGGTGGCGCCGTCGACGGCCTGGTCGTCGAACAGTCGCTGCGCCCAGCCGCCGTGCTCGGTCTCGCCGAACCCGCCAGGGTCCTGGACGACGCCGTCCAGCGTCATGAACGCGCCCGCGACGATCGTGCGCATACCCGTGCTCCCTCCCGAGGACCAGACGATCCGATCCCACCGCCAAGGCAGACCCGGATCGCCTCCAGAAGGAATCGGTCAGCAGTGCACCGCCGGGTGAGCGACGAGATCCTCTTCGACCGCGACGGCGCACCAGCGCTCGCCCCGACGATGGTGGCGTTGCCGGCCGTCGGGTCCGGGTCGTCGGGGTCGGTGCAGACGGCGAGGACCAGCGGTGCGCGGTCAGGGGGCGGGACGATCCCGACGTCGTTGCGCTCGTCGTCCGGGCCGGTGGAGACGGTGAGGTCGGGCTCGATGCGGTCGAACCGGGTGGTCGGGTCGAGTGGTGCCTCGCTGGTTCATGGCTTCCCAGGGGTGCTCGACGGGGCGACGGCGGTGATCACGGTGGAGTGCACACACCGTGCCGTCGCGGCACGGTCAACCCGGCCTGCGGGATCCGCACCGGGTCGGGGCGGGCGCGGAGCAGGAGCCCGACCCGGCGCAGGACGTCGGACTGCGCGGGGTTGTAGAGGTCGCGCACGGCCTCGTCGAGGGTTCGGGCGGCGGCGGCGCTCAGGCCGGTCGTCGCACTCCGCAGGCGGGGGAGCATCACGCGCAGGGTCCGGCTCCGGGGGAGCAGCCTGATCGCGAGTTCGTGGCGGGTCGCGTCGTCGGCGTCGGCGGGGAGCTGGTCGAACGCGGTCGCCGCCGGGCTCGGGGGGAGAGCGCGCAGCGTGTCGACGAAATCGGTGACCACCGCGAAGTCCAGCACCCTGGTCAGCACGACCAGCAGGGCGCGGTCGGCGTCGGACAGGTCGGCGTCCCGGAACCTCGCGGCGAGCGCGGGTGGGAGGTCGGTGGGTGCGGCCTGCTGCAGGATCCGGCGGACCTCGACGCGTGCGCGCTGCAGGCGGGTCAGGTCCTGGGCGAGATGGCGGTCGAGGGTGCGGAGTGCCTCCCGGGGATGCTGATCGGCACCACCCAGTTCGGCGATCTGCGGCAGGGTGAACCCGAGGTCGGCGAGGCGCTTGATCCGCAGGACCCGGACGAGGTGCGCGACGCGGTACTGCTTGTAGCCGTTGGCGCGGCGCCGTGGCTCCTCCAGAAGGCCGACGTCGTGGTAGTGCCGCACCGCTCGCACAGTGGTGCCGGCGAGGTCGGCGAGTTCGCGGGTACTCCAGGCCACAGCAGATCCCTCCGTGAGGTCAGGCGGGTGATGGACGGGTCAGGTGCGCGCGAGCCGGCGCGGCGGTCGGTCTCCGACAGCCCCCCACACGCCGTGCAGCTCCCGGTGCGCCAGGGCGTGGACGGCGCACGGCCGGCGGACCGGGCAGGCGGCGCAGATCGCTTTCGCGACCCGCTCGCGGCGGTCCCGTATCGGGTAGCACTCCTCGTCGGCGGGGAAGAACACCGCGGAGCCGACACCGCCGCAGAGGGCCTGCCGGTGCCACGACCGCAGGAGTTCGGGGTGGATCCGCCAGTCGGCGTACCGCCCGGCCCGCCCGGCGACGGTGACGGGCTCGGTACTGATCATGGCGGTTGCTCGCTCCCCGGTCGCTCTGCTGTCGGGTATCAGACTCGCGCGTACGGCGCTCTGGCCGCGTCGGTGGAAGTCCCTGATCCCGTCGCCGAGATCGGCGCAGAGAGGCCGGCGTCTGGACGCCCCGGTCTCGTCCGCGAGGTTCGCATCGGTGAGAATCACCGCAATCGACCCCGCGCCGACGTCAGGGAAGGACCAGACGATGCTGGTGGGCCGGCGCGTCGAGCACGAGGCGGTCGAACGCCTGCTGGCCCGGGCTCAGGACGGGCACAGCGGGGTGCTGGTGGTGCGCGGGGAGGCCGGCATCGGCAAGACCGCCCTGCTGCAGCACGTGCGTGAGACCGCCGCAGCGGCCGGGTACCGGGTCGAGGGCGCGGTCGGGGTGGAGGCCGAGGCGGGGTTCGCGTTCGCGGGCCTGCACCAGTTGTGCGCACCGTTGCTGGCGCGGGCCGCGGCGCTGCCGGAGCCGCAGCAGGCCGCGCTCGGGGTGGCGTTCGGGATGGGTGAGGGTGCTGCGCCGGACCGGTTCCTGGTGGGGCTGGCGGTGCTGAGCCTGCTGGCCGAGGTGGCCGAGGACGGACCGCTGCTGTGCCTGGTCGACGACGCGCAGTGGCTGGACCAGGTGTCCGCGCAGGTACTGGCGTTCGCGGCGCGGCGGCTGGCGGCCGACCGCGTGGTCCTGGTGTTCGCGCTGCGCGACCCCGGCGACGGCGACGCCTCGGCGTTCGTCGGACTGCCCGACCTGCGCCTGGTCGGGCTGCCCGACTCCGACGCGCAGGCGCTGCTGGCCGCCGCGGTGCGCGCTCCGCTGGACGATGCCGTGCGGGACCGGATCGTGGCCGAGGCGCGCGGGAACCCGCTGGCGTTGCTCGAACTGCCCCGGGGTGCCCCGCCGGTCGAGCTCGCGGGCGGCTTCGAACTGCCCGACGTGCTGAGCGTGCCGCGCCGCGTAGAGAACGCTTTCCGCCGCCGCGCGGGCAGCCTGCCGCCGGACACGCAACTGCTGCTGGTGGTCGCCGCGGCCGAGCCGACCGGCGACGCGGCGCTGCTCTGGCGCGCGGCCGCGCACCTGGGGATCACCCGCGAGGCGGCGGCGCCCGCGGAGGCGGCCGGGCTGCTGGACGTCGACACCCGGGTGCGGTTCCGTCACCCGCTCGTGCGCTCGGCGGTCTACCGGGCGGCCGCACCGCCCGACCAGCGCCGAGCACACGGCGCGCTGGCCGCGGTCACCGACGTGCAGGTCGACCCCGACCGGCGTGCCTGGCACCGCGCACAGGCGGTGGTGGGCGCCGACGAGGAGGCCGCTGCGGAGCTGGAGCGGTCGGCGGGCCGAGCGCGTGCCCGCGGCGGGTGGGCCGCCGCGGCCGCGTTCCTGCAGCACGCGGCCGAGTTGACCCCCGACCCTGCTCGTCGTGCGGGTCGGGCGCTGGAGGCCGCGCACGCCACGCACGACGCCGGTGCGTCCGAGACCGCCCAGGAGCTGCTGGCGGTCACCGCGTCCGGGCCGCTGGACGCCCTGGGAGGCGCCCGGCTCGAGCTGCTGCGCGCTCGGATCGCGTTCCACCGGACGCGCGGCAACGAGGTGCCGGGGATGCTGCTGGACGCGGCCAAGGCGCTCGCCCCGCTCGATCCTGCGCTGTCGCGCGAGACCTACCTGCACGCGCTCGATGCGGCCATCATCACCGGCGGCCTCGGCGACGGCCGCGGCCTGTCGGCGGTGGCCGAGGCTGCCCGGGCGGCGCCCGCACCACCCGGCCCGCCGGGGCCGGCCGATGTGTTGCTCGACGGGCTGGTGACGACCTTCACGCACGGCTACGCGGCAGGCGCGCCCGAGCTCCGCCGCGCGCTCGAGGCCTTTCGTGCCGACGATCCCTCGGCGGGGCCCCCGGGCGAGGGCGGCACCCCCCGCTGGCTGTGGCTGGCCAGCCGTACCGCACTGAGGCTGTTCGACGACGAGCTGCTCTACGTGCTGGCCCACCGGCACGTCCGGCTCGCTCGCGACGCAGGCGCGCTGGCCACGCTCGTCCCGGCGCTGCCGTTCCTGTCGTCCGTGTCGGTGCTCGCGGGCGAGCTGGCCCGGGCCACCGAGCTGATCGCGGAGGAGACCGCCATCAGGCAGGTGACCGGGGGTGTGCCGCTGCGCGTCGGCCGGCTGGTGCTGGCTGCCTGGCAGGGGCGCGAGACCGAGACCGTCGAGATCCACGCCGCCGCCGTCCAGGAGGTGACCGCCCGCGGGAACCGTGCCGAGATCGCGCTGGCGCACCTCGCCCGGGCGGTGCTGCAGAACGGTCTGGGCAACTACGCAGCGGCGCTGGACGCCGCGGAGCGGGCGTGCGCGCATCCCGACGCGACGCACACCAATACGGCCCTCCCCGAACTCGTCGAGGCGGCCGCCCGCGCCGAGCAGCCCGGGCGCGCGACCGCCGGGCTGGAGGAGCTCGACCTGCGGGCCCGCGCCAGCGGCTCCCGGTGGGCCCTCGGGCTGGCAGCGCGCTCGCGAGCGCTGATCAGCACGGGGCCTGCCGCGGAGACGCACTACCGCGAGGCGATCGAGCTGCTGCGAGCCTGCCGGATGGCCAGCTACCTCGCCCGCACGCACCTCGTCTACGGGGAGTGGCTGCGCCGCCAGGGCCGCCGCCAGGACGCCCGCGAGCAGCTCCGCACCGCGCACGAGATGCTCTCGGGCATGGGCGTGGAGGCGTTCGCCGCGCGCGCCGCCCGCGAGCTGCGTGCCACCGGAGAGCACCCGCGCCGCCGATCCGCGCAGCCGTCGGATGCGCTCACCGTGCAGGAGTTGCAGGTCGCGCGGCTGGTGGCCACGGGGGCGACGTCCCGGGAGGTCGGCGCGCAGCTGTTCCTGAGCCCGCGCACGATCGAGGCGCACCTGCGCAGCATCTTCCGCAAGCTGGGCATCACCTCCCGCCGGCAGCTCCGGGACCTGCCGCCCCCCTGACCGGCCCGCGATCAACTCGCGTCACGGCGGGGCAGGGGTCTGCACGTCGGTCGGGTGCCGGGCCTGGTTGCCCGGGACGTCGTCGGCCCGGCAGCGGCGGGCGGGATCGGTATCCGGCCGGCTGGGGCCGGCACCGACGACCCCGATCGCCGACTCCGGGATCGGCATCGCCCGGGCGGGGGCGTCGAGCGAGCGGAACGCCGGTGCGGCGAGGGCGACGATCGCGGTGACGGCGGCGAGTCCGGCGAGGAGCGCCCCGGCGACGGGCAGCCCGGCGACGGCGGCGACGGCGGCGAGCGGGGCGCTGGTCAGGGCGGGTGCGGCGAGCATGACGGTGTTCTGCGCGCCCAGGACGCGGCCGCGCATGGCGTCGGGGGTGGCCTCGATGGTGAGCACGCCGAGGATGGCCGCGGCGGGGGCGTTGGTGAGCCCGACCAGCGCCGCGCCCGCGAGCACCAACCACGGCGAGGCCAGGGAGCCGACGCCGGCGAACCCGACGGTCAGGCCGGCCATGCCGATGACGAACCAGGTGCGGCGGCTCACCCGGCCGGCGGTGGCGGCGTAGAGCGCGGAGCCCGCGATGCTGCCCGCGGCGATGGCGGAGAGCGTCAGCCCGGTGAGAGCGGGGAGGTCCTGTGCGGTGAAGTGGGCGGGCATCAGGGTGCTCTGCAGGGAGCTGATCACGGCGATGAGCATCGCCGTGATCAGGGTGGCGCCCAGGACGAGCCGGTTGCGGGCGAGGAACCGCCACGACGTCCACGGGTCGGCCCCCGCCCGGCGGACTGCGCCGCCGGCTCCGGTCGCGGCACGCCCGCGCTCCGGCACGCGGCCGGAGCGGGGGTCGAGCAGGAGCGTGGTCAACGCGGCGAGCAGGCTCGTCGCGGCCGTGGCCAGCAGCAGGGCCGGGGTCAGGCCGAGTCCCGCGACCAGCAGTCCGCCGAGGCCGGGACCGGCCGGGAGCAGGGTGTTGCCGACGGTCTCGCGGGTCGCGACCAGCCGGTCCAGCCGCCCGGGGCCGGCGGGTCCGAGCCGGGCCAGGGCGGGCAGCAGGGTCTCCTGTGCGGTCATTCCCGGCACCCGGACCACCGCGCCGACGACGGCGAGGGTCAGGAACCAGGTCATGTCCAGGCCCCACAGGACGTCGACAATTGGCAGGGCGGCGATCGATGCTGTCGCGAGCAGGTCGGACACGACCGACACCGTGCGGCGGTCGACCCGGTCGACCAGCAGCCCGGCGACGACCCCGGTCGCGGCCGACGCGGCCGTGGCCACGGCCGCGAGCACCCCCGCGGCCAGGATGTCGCCGGTGCGGTCAGCCGGGCGGTGTCGAGGTCGAGCTCGTAGAGGTCGGCCACGTCGGGGCGGCGCGCGTTGAGCTGGACGTACACCGTCCGGGCCGGTCCGCGCAGAGCCGGGTCCCGAGCACGCGCGCCCCCCGGATCGGGGTCAGGTCGACCGCCGGGTCCTGGGGGCGGGTCAGGTCGACCCGATGCAGGTGGTGGTCTCGTCGCCGTCGGTGTCCTGGGTGAACAGCAGGTACCTGCCGTCGGCGGCCCAGGAGGAGGTCTCGATGCTGCGGCGGTCGTCGGAGGTCACGCGCCGCGCCGCCGGGTCGTCCGAGGCGTCGGTGTCGGGCCAGTCCCCGTCCAGGTCGCGGACGACCACGTTGAGGCGGTCCCGCCACGGGGCGAGGTAGGCGACCTTCGTGCCGTCCGGGGAGATCTGGGCACGGCTGCGGGCAGGTGGGTCGAAGAACTCCTCGACGGTGATCAGCGTGGGTACGGCCGGCATGGTGGGCCTCCAGGTGTCGTGTTGTGGACACCCCCGACTCCAGGCCGTGACGTCACGTCCGGGTCAAGCCCGCCCGCGCCACGTCGGCCACCGCTCGGCACGGCGACGAGCGCGAGTACCGCCGCGGGCCTGCGCCTGAACCGCACCGGTAATCCCCGCCACAGCGGCTTGAGTGTGCCGCGTCGGCACGGTCTTCCCTGGATGCAGTCGAGCACACGACCCCAGGAGGACGTCATGGACGCCACCGACCGCGACCGCGGCCCGGCCCGCGAGAACCCGTCTGCCGGGAGAACCCCCGACGGCCCCCCGCCGACGCTGCTCGAGCAGATGGGCGGCCCGATGGGGTTCGTCTACTCCGCCGTCCCCGTCGTCGTCTTCGTCGCGGCCAACGCCTTCCTGCCCCTGACCGAGACGATCATCGTGTCGGTCGCCGTCGGGCTGGCCATCGCCGGCTACCGGCTCCTGCGCGGGGAGCGGTTCAGCCTGGCCGTCGGCGGGCTGCTCGGGCTCGCCCTCGCGATCGGCATCGTGGCCCTCACCGGTTCGGCGCGCGACTTCTTCGTCGTCGGCATCTGGGCGTACCTGGTGGCGTTCGTGGTCGCGCTGGGCTCGGTGCTGGCCCGCCGTCCGCTCAGCGGCCTCGTGTGGAACCTCGTGCACGGCAACACCCACGACTGGCGGGCCGACCGCCGCGTCATGCGCGCCCACGACGTCGCCACCCTCGCCGCGGCGGCGGTCTCCGGCGCCCGGTTCGGCGTTCAGCAATGGCTCTACGTCAGCGACGAGACCGGCTGGCTGGGCGTCGCCCGCGTCGCGATGGGCTGGCCGCTGACCATCCTGGCCGCGCTGGTCGTCGTCTGGGCGTGGCGGCGCAGCAGCACGCGGCTGCTCCCCTCGGCCTGAGGGCCCACGGCTCGCCCGGTTGCCCACTTCGACACCGACCTGGTGCGCCTGGCCACCGGCGGCGCGTCCGGCCCGCCCGGTGAGAACCGGGAGACCACGCCACCCCACCGCACTGCGAGAGGACGCTCCATGGCAACGCCCGCCCCCAACCCGCAGCCGAGGCTCGTCCCGGCTCGTGGGCTCGTTCGCGGGCGGCGACGACCTGCGGCTGGTCCGCATCGACCGGGAGACCGGCGAGGAGACCGTCGTCGCCGCCGTACCGGGCCGGAGCCTGGACAACTTCGGCATCCTGGCCCCCGGGGTGCTGCCGCCCGCGGTGTACACCCACCGCGGCA
>NZ_JAGSOV010000069.1 GCF_023898865.1 Pseudonocardia humida | reverse complement strand
ACAACGCCCGCACGAACACGCTCGGTCTGCGCGCCACCGTCACCTCCCGCACTCGACGTGCGGGCAGCCTCCCGGGCTGATGCAGCGAGATCAATTACCTGGTGGGCTCAGCGTGTCGAGCCACTAGTACTCCAGCCGTAGGTCGTGATCTTGGCGGCGTGGCGGTCCCGGACGTGAGGCAGCCACCGCGTGATCCTCGTCCGTTTGTCGACAACCGAAGATCAAGCGGTGGCCGTGGGCCACAGGGTAGAGCCCGATCGGTGGAGGGCTGAGACCGACAGGCTCCTGGACCGGATGGCCGGGCGGTTCGTCAGGGTGCAGACGCGTCGGCGTGCTCGCGGGTTCCTGTTCGGGTTGCTGGCTGACCTGCCGCGGAAAGTTGCTGGAGCATCGCCGAACACGCCGGCGACGCCGACCCGCACGGCATGCAGTACCTGCTTGGCCGAGCCTCGTGGGACACCGACGGGGTCCGCGACGACCTGCGCGACTACGTCACCACCGGGCTCGGGGACACCGACGCGGTGCTGGTGGTCGACGAGACCGGTGACCTGAAGAAGGGCGTGTGCACCGTCGGGGTGCAGCGCCAGTACACCGGCACCGCCGGACGTGTCGAGAACGCCCAGGTCGCGGTCTACCTCACCTACGCCTGCGAGCGTGGGCACGCGATGATCGACCGCGAGCTCTACCTGCCGAAGTCCTGGACCACCGACCCCGAGCGGTGCACGCAGGCCGGCGTGCCCGACGACGTCGAGTTCCTCACCAAGCCCGGGCTGGCCACCGGCATGATCTGCCGTGCCCTCGACGCCGGGACACCGGCGCGGTGGGTCGCCGGGGACGAGGTCTACGGCGCCGATCCCGCCCTGCGCACCGAGTTGGAACTGCGCCGGGTCGGCTACGTGTTGGCCATCGGCTGCGACCGCCGCGTCCCGACCGCGCTGGGCCTGGTCCGCGCCGACGTGCTGACCGACGGCCTGCCGAAACGGGCCTGGCAGAGGCTCTCGGCCGGGCCGGGCGCGAAGGGGCAGCGCTACTACGACTGGGCTCTGATCACCCTGAACCCACCTGCAGGCGCTCGGCGCGACACCACCGACGCCGGCTGCGACACCCAGTGTTGGTGGCTGCTCGTGCGACGCCACCGCCACACCGGTGAGCTGGCGTTCTACCGCTGCTACAGCCCGGAACCGGTACCGCTGCGTGAGCTGGTCCGGGTCGCTGGACGCCGCTGGACGGTGGAGGAGTCGTTCCAGGCAGGCAAGGGCCTGATCGGCCTGGACGAGCACCAGGTCCGCCGCTGGACCTCCTGGCGACGCTGGACGTTGTTCGCGATGCTCGCGCACGCCTTGCTCGCGGTGATTGCCGCCAACGAGCACACCACCCGGCCTGCACCAGCCGGCCTGATAGCGCTGACCTGCAACGAGATCTGCCGGCTGTTCACAGTCCTGGTCATCGCACCCTGCCGTGTCCTGGCCTGTCCCGAGGCCCGGTCGACCTGGCGCCGACGCCACCAACACCGCGCCCACCCCAGCCACTACCAGCGCCAAGAGGCAGCCCTCGAATGGCCATATCGACCTACGGCTGGAGTATTAATCCGGGCCCGCTGCGCAGCCTGCCGATCCGCACCATCCGCACGCTGCTCCAGCTCAGCACGCTCATCAGCAGACAGAACGATCTGCACGGCGGTCGGACCACGACGCGACATGACTAACAACGTAACGGCTACGCCTTGAACTTGCGGCGCAGGACACTAGCGTAGCCGACGAGCCCGACACACTGCTCTGAGCTGCAGGTATGTGGGGCGGGTGGGGTTCGAACCCACGACCTGACGGATTATGAGTCCGCACCGGGTGTCCAGCTTCTGACCTGGGAAAACACGGGTTCGAGGCGCCAGACACCGGCGCAATCCGTCAGGCCACGGGCCGCTCCATGTTGATCATGGAGGCAGCGTGAGCACCGACCTGGACGATCTTCGTGAGGTCATCCGCGACTGGCGCAGGAATCTGCTGACCCGGAATCGTGCGCCTCGCACGATCAATGACTACGTCGCGGTAGCGGAAGCGCTATACGTCTGGCTGGTCCAGGAACGCAGGTCGACCACGGTTACCCGGATTACCCGCCGGGACCTGGAGGACTACTTCATCGACCTGGCTGCCCGCAAGCAGCTCAGGTACGACTGGAAGCCGATCAGCCCCGCGTACGTGGCGAAGAACTACAGGACGCTACAGCAGTTGTTCAAGTACCTGACAGCCGAGGAGATCATCGAGACCGACCCGTTCGCTCGGATGTCTCCCCCGGCCGTGCCGGAGAAACCGGTCCCGATCATGACCGAGGATGAGGTAGTCCGGCTCCTAGCTGCGTGCAAGGGCACAGGGTTCCTGGACCGCCGTGACACGGCGATCCTTCGGATACTGCTCGACACCGGAATGCGGGTCTCGGAGCTGACCGGTATCCAGCTCACCGATGTCGACTTCACGACCGACTCCGCCGTGGTGACCGGCAAGGGTCGCCGGCCCCGCACCGTCGTGTTCGGGCCTAAGCCGGCCGATGCGGTGCGGCGGTACATGCGTGCCCGGGCGAAGCACCCGAAGGCCAGCGAGACCGCTCTGTGGATCGCTGAGAAGGGAGCACTGACCCACCACGGAGTCAGGGACATGCTGACCCGCCGGTCCGCGATGGCCGGCGTCGAGGGAGTACACCCCCACCGGTTCCGCCACCAGTTCGCGCACGACTGGCTGTCCGACGGAGGCAACGAGACAGACCTGATGCGGCTGGCCGGGTGGCGCTCCCGCCAGATGGTCGGCCGGTACGCCGCCAGCGCGGCGGACCAGCGAGCACACGAGGCTCACCGCCGGGCCAGGATCAGCGACCGGTACTAGCCTGCCCCTGCCGCGCCTTCCCCCGCGTGCACGACGAGGGGAGAGCTGTGCCTACAGAGGCTGAGCGGCGCGCAGCCGAGATCCAGGCGTACAGAGACGACAAGGCCGTCATCGAGGCTGCGGCGGCCTGTATGCGGTACCGAGCGGTCCAGCAGTACTACGCCGGCCTTCAGCGCAAGGAGGTCGCGCTCGGGTTCGCGGTCGTGCTCGACACCCTGGCGATGCACCTGCGCACTCTGGACCCGGACGTCCGGCGCATCGTGGTCGACGCGTGCGCCGAGTTCACCCACCGGGTCGTCCGGGACGAGGAGTCGTACCGGTGGCGAGCGACTAACGGTCTCCAATGATCATCATAGTGGCCCAAACTCGTCGAGTACCGGTAAGAACAACCCAAAATCACCCGGCTAGGGACTTGACGAGTATGCAGCTCTGCTCGGCTCGACGCCATGTCCAGCCCCCCGTAGATTGACCGCCGTGCAGCCGGACAGATGGGACACGCCCGTCAGGGCACCCGTCGATAGTTACTGCTGGGTCGACCCTGAAGCCAAAACTAGGCCAGTCAACACAGGCATCGTCGGAAATGCGTTCAATGCTTACCAGTGGGCACCGGATCCTCCCTGGCTAGGGACCCCAACGGGACCCGCTTTCCTATGTCATTCATCAGGCGACAAGCAGCACGTCAGAAGGTTGTACCACCATCTCGTTGCAGACGGCATCAGGTGCTGGTTCGATGAACGTGACTTGATTCCCGGCCAAGACTGGGACTTAGAGATACGCAGGGCAATCAAAGCTGCCTCGTTCGTCGTCGCCTGCCTTTCTCGTGCCCCAATCACCAAAGCGGGCTACATCCACCGTGAGCTACGATTCGCACTCGACCGCGCAGACGAACAGCCACATGACTCAATCTTCATCATCCCGGTCAGACTGGAAGAGTGTGAGGTGCCTGAACGGCTGACGCGGATTCATCGTGTCGATCTCTTCGCGCCTGGTGGGTACGAGAATCTGCTACGGGCACTGCGCTACCGGCCTGCCCAGTAGTCCGCTGCTGTCGTAAAGCCGCCAGTCGCACGGTTCGCCCACGCTGATCTTTCTCCTCCCCCTAACCTCCCGGCAAGTCACTGCAACCGAGCAGGCACCGTAGGGGACGCCTTCGCGTACCCCTAGTTCGTGCTGCGCTCGTGCGGATCGATCACCGGGGGACTAATGCACCGCATACGAAACGCTGCCGTGGCGACGATCGTCGCCGCCGCTTCGCTCCTAATCACACCGGGAGTCGGCTACGCCGCACCGGAGCCGGTGAGTACAGCGATGACGCCACTCCAGCCGCCGCCGGAGCCGGCCCAGGTGGACGCTTGTAACCCGGCCGACCGGTCCAGGTTCGGGGACTGCAAGTCCCGCGTCTACTCGTTCAACCTGCGCCGGGGCGATCCGGTGACCGGACCGATCATCGGGACGGCGATGGCCTCGGTGACCATCTCCGAGAAGACGTCCGGGGACTCTCGCGATTGGACCGCGCACTACACGGCGCGGATCTTCGGCTTGACCGGAGAGGCAGCGACAGGCACCACCGCCGCTGTCGTTGCCGAGTGCCGGGGTGACTGCACGATCGCTGGCGGCGCAAGCCAGCCGAACGTCCCGGTCGTCGAGAACTCGGTGATCACCGGCGACGTCCGGATCTCTGGGGGCGTCCAGGCTGTGTCGACCTCGTCCCAGTCGATCACGCTGCATTTGTTCCACCCCGCCGCGGTCAACTCTGGTACCACCGCGGGCAGCCCGTTCAGCGTGCTCGGTCCGGTCCGGTGCGACGACGGTAAGCAGCGGTTCGGCATCGAAGGCCGGCCCGGGTGCGTCCTGGAGGACTTCGACCCGACGTTCGTGATCAACAGCCCGGAGTTCCCGCAGCCGCCGGCTCCGCTGCACGCGGCGTTCGTGGCTCGCGCACAGCAGAACCCGAAGACGCAGAACCTCGGCCGACCGGGGTTCGGCAACCCGCTGATCCGCGAGTTCCTGCCTACGTCCGCGCAGAACAAGAAGCGACGGATGGTCTGCCCGGCGAACTTCCCGCGGATCGAGAGCCCAGCCGGTACGCCGGCCGAGTTGCTGGACTCGTGCGACGAGTACCCGTTCAGCTCGTCGCTGCAAGGGACTCCGCAGTTCGCGGTGACCGAGCACGTTCCGAACGGTGACAATACGACCGGCGGACGCCGGCTCCTCACCTTCTTCGCCCGATACCACGTGATGAGCGGCGACGCGTACTATGTCCAGCCGTAGCCTCGACACCGGGAGATCAGCAATGCGAGGAACCGAAATCGCGTTTGTCGAGCACGGCCAGTACTGCCTCGGGCATCCCGGCGCCGTGCTCCCGTTCTTAGAGCCCGGCGCTCCGGCCAATCGACTGTTGCTCCCGTCCGCGTCCGACCAGGGCGGGGTGGTCGTCCAGACCGGCACGATCGACGGGCCGGTCAGCGTGACGGTCGAGACGTTCGATCAGCCGCCGGCTACGGCCCCTGACGGGGCCGAGTGGGAGCGTGTTGAGGACCTGGTGGCGGTTAGCAAGGGTGACCGCCTCCTGGCTGTGGTTGAGGCAGACATGCTGGAGGACGTTCCAGAGTTCGCGGTCGCTCCGGGCGACCGCTACCACGTCCGGCTGTCCGTCCGTGGGTTCGACGCAGGACGAGCGGCACACACGCTCGACACGGACGACGAGCCGGTAGAGCACCACCTGGTGCAGCTCTGGCAGGAGCCGTAGGGATCGCTCCCTGGATGCACGGAGCAAGCCGTCGGTGACAGCGGGTAGAGTGGACTTGCAACCTCAGACTCGGGCGTAATCTCGACAGCCCTTGCCACCCAGAGGGAGCATGGTCTCGCCGCCCGCTTCGTACGAGAGGAAGCCCAGGTACCCCAGCGTTGATGTGAAGCACGGCTTCACCGGCACCAAGATCCAGCCAAGAGCATGCCCGGTACGGCGAGACTGGGAGGCTGGCACTGAGCAGTGGCCTCTATTCCCAAGGTGGAGGCGCCCAATCACTGGTCGGCGGTCGTCGGTGGCAGCCCAGTCGTGCTTCATGCCCTCGTCATGGAGACTGCCTGTGCTCACTCTGCTCCCTTCTCTAGCCCCGCTAGCGGTCGCCGTCGTTGGCGCTGGTGGCCTTGCTTCCGTCTTGATGACGTGGATCAAGGAGCATCACAAGAGCAAGCGATTTGCCAAGCTGATCGACAAAGCCGAGAAGGTTGATCTCAACGACGCCACCGGATGGGAGTAGACCCATCCCGCGCTGCTCATCACCATGAGCCTGGCGGCGGCGTCCGGTGGGCCTGCTCGAACGCCCACCGGTCCTGCTCGTACTTGGCGCGCTCGCGCTGGTAGGCGCGGCGCTTCCGGTTGTTCGAGGAGTTGGTGATCAGAGCCATCGGCCACCAGACCAGCAGCCCCCAGACTCCGACCGACAGGATCGTCAAGATCAGGTGTAGGGCATGGCTCGACCGCTTGTAGATCGGCTCGATCGGCGGGACCGGGATCGCGTACATCAGTACCCCTTGCTGGTGGACGGGTGCCGGGCAGCGCTCGACGCTGACCGGAGACGGGTGTGCAGGCTGGTCAGATCCAGCCGGGCTGGGCCCGGCGCTCGACGTACGCGCCGAGCGGGCGGTTCTCGTGTAGGACGTGGGGCCTGCCTTCGGCGATCATGTTGATCACGGCCATCGTCAGGTACAGGGCTCGGGTCGCGGTGCTTCGCGCCTCGCAGGGGTTCGCTCCGTCCTGCTCAGGCTGTGGTCCACAGACCGCGCAACCGCCAGGGACTCGGGCGTGCTCGTTGAGCGTGCGCTGAGCCAACCCAGGCTCGGCAGCCATCAGGATGTGGTCGTTGATCCCGACGGTCATCCGCGTCTCCCTGGTAGCCGAGTGCGGGTAGCCGGCGCCGCCGGCCGGGCGACCGTGGAGGCCATCCCGTCCCGGCACTGCCGGACCCCGTTCTTCTTGTGCACCCACACCCCGGCCTTCTCGTTGAACTCGACCTCGTCCGGGCAGTAGTCGCACGGGTACTTGAACTCCACGCTACCTCCCCGAACCGGACATCTGGCTACCGGGGAGTGTAGTCACTATCTACACACGCGTAGTAGCTACTCCCATGTACTAGCAACGAGCGACATAGGCGTTCGCCCGAAAGTGTGTACCGATAGGCTGTACGGGGGTCTCGGCTCGATTAACGTTGGGCTGTGCCCAGCCCCCGACCCCGCCTCATGACGAGCGGTGAACTGGCGCGTGAGCTGGGCTTGAACGTCCAGACGATCCACCGGTACAGAGCCCGGGGATGGATTACTCCGTCCGTGGTGACCCCGACCGGCCACGCCCGATGGGACGCGGCCAAGGTCAGGGACGAGATGGCGGAGCTGAACCGCCGGCGCCTGGCCGGCGAGCTGGACGAGGCGCCAGACTCGGAGTAGCCACCTACCGCAACAAAAAAAATCTTGATGTAGTGATTGACCGTAGCGTTATTGCTGCGCTACTCTCGGGGTGGCTGTCTGATCTGGCGCGTCCTGGGTCGCACATGGTCTCATGTGCATGTGCCCCTCAGCCAGCTACTCGGCGATACTCCGAGCTGGCTAGCGCTCGTGGTGCTCGGGCTGGCCCTCTTCCACCAGCCGCTCTGGATCCTGCTGATGTGCTTCGTCCTGCGCCTCTGCAACAGCAAGGAAGCCGTGGGCCGGTGGGCGATCAAGCACGCTGGCCAGCAGAAGCTCCCCGCCTTGATTCGAGCGATCCGTGGGCGTCCAGATCCGCAGACGCCCACTCAGGACAGCAGCTCGGCTGGCAGCGCCGACCCACCCAGCTCTACCTAGCGGCCCGTCAGGGCGCGCAGGACGTAGACCCCGAGCCCGAACAGGATCGAGAGCACAGCTGGAAGGACCGCCGGCAGCGCTAGTAGCGAGATCAGCAGGCTAGCGGGAGATCCCTCTAGGGCGCACGTGCGCGAGCGAGGTCACATCCCTAGGCAGTCCTCGCGCTGTAGGCCGGGGGTGCATACGACGAGCCAGCGCCGTGGCGCGGCACCGCACGCCGGTACGGTGACCTCCGCAGCCCGTCCTTGGGGACACCAGGGAGATGGAGATGAAGATGGAAAGGCTCTGCCTTCGATGTCCGCCATCACTGGTGTCTTGGCGCTGGCCGCTGCTGGCCTGATCGCACTGCTGCTGCTCGTCAAGCTCTGCGTGGTGCTCGTAGCTCTGCGCGGCTCGAAGCCGGCGCAACGCGCCGCGATCATGGCGTCCCTGCCCCTTGTGCTGCGGGCGTTCCGCATCGACTGGCCGGGCCGGCGTCCAGGGAGCTGATCGACCTTGGAACCCGTACAGAACCAGGCACCCGCATTACACGCCGATCACGCGGGCGGGCGGGCGGGTGCCCGCCCCTGCCCCCGCTCGCGCCGGCCCGCACCCGCTCACCCGCGGCCGACGACACGTCCGCCGGCCAGTGCCAGCAGCCCCAGCGCTGCCCCTAGCAGCGCGCCTGCACGCCGCTGCCTGCCCCCAGCACGCAGCGCACTCCCTAGCCGGCCACCCCTGCCCCAGCAGCGCTAGCCCAGCGCAGCGCCCGCACCCAGCAGTCCCGCTGTCCCGACACGCAGCCCGGTACCCCGGCACGTACCCACCCGAGTCCCAGCACACCCGCCCGTAGCTCGCGGTCTCACTGCCCTACCCGCCCAGCAGCTCAGTAGCCGGCGGCAGCCCCAGCCCGGCGACCGGTAGTCGCGGCGGAATCGCACACCGAACCTTCGTGCCGAACCGATCGTTCGGCTCGTCGTGTTCGACCCTGCTTCGATTCGGCGAGGTTCGTGCGGGTCGGCCGAGCAGGTCGCCTGGCTCGACCTCTCTGTATCGTCACTCGATCTTCTCGTGGTCGGTATTACGACAGCTCCTTCGGTTAGGATCTGGGCCTGTTTCGTATGCATAAAGGCTTGGGCACTAAGAAAGCCTCGGGCTTGATGCCCGAGGCTTGCGAGATATTCGAGTAGGTTTGGCTCGTTACCAGCCCAGGGTCAGAGCCCATGGGTCGCGGCCCCGGCCGGCGATGGTGTCCATCTGCTTGGCCATCCAGGCTTGGCCGTGGTCGGCCCGAGCGGGCCAATCGCCCATACCTTGACTCGGATCGATCGGCAGGTCCGGAGGCGGCACCAAGCTCTTGCCGAGGTCGACCAGGCGTGCGGCCGACTCGGTCAGCTCGTCGGCGGTCTCACCGACCAAGAGGTCGGCGAACTGCTCGGCCTTTGGGCCCGTGAAGCCAGCCGTCTCGGCGAGCTGGCGTCGGTACTCGGACTGGTCCATCAGGCGCCGATCCGGTAGCCGGGGGGCATGGTCTTCTCGTCTTCGAACTCGTACGGCAGTGAGTACACGTACTCGTCGGCCTCGGCCGGCGGCTTCAGGTTGAGAGTCCCGCCAGTCAGGATCACCACGATGTGCGGCGCGAGCGGCGCGAGCGCTGTCGAGATCCCGTGCCCGCGGGTCGCGTAGACCTGGATCATCCCGGCAGCCCTGGAGAGCTGATCGGCGTACTCGTAGTCACCGATCTGCGCGGCCTGAGCGACGGTGCGCTGGTGCGGGCTCAACGCCGTCCACCCGCGCAGCTTCGAGATCGACTTGTAGACCCTCAGGACTCGATCCAGTTCCTGGCCCTGCTGCTTCGCTGTCTGGAGCGCAGCAGCCTCCTCCGGGGTCAGATCGAACAGGCTGAGCCCGTCCAGCCCGGATGGAATCTGCTCTGCGGCGGCGGTGAAGCTAAGCGCCACCGCGTTGTAGCGGTCGCACACGCTGCGGACCATCTCGTCCGAGGTCTCGTTGATCGCCGTCGTCACCCGCTGGGTCTTGACGCTCGCAACGTAGGACTTGATCTCAGACCACACGTAGCCATCCGCGGCGGCCTTCAGCAGGTCCTTCTGCGCGGCCTGCCAGTCCTCCTCGCTGCTGGCCACTCGCAGCGCCTGCTTGGCGCTCTCGACCTCAGCAGTCTGGTCCGACAGGTCGACCCAGCCGGTCGCAGCGATGGCGTCCCGGACAGCCTTGGGCACCTCCACCCCGATACCTGTCAGCTCGCGGGGAATCTCGTGCAGCGACATGATCGCTGCGTCGCGCTTCAAATCGATTTCTGGCATTTTTTCTCCTTCAGCGGTCGAGCAGGTCGGTCATCGCCTGCTCGTGTACGTCCCGGGCCTGCTCGTCCCGATTCTGTTCGTTGGCTTCGTTGCTCGTCACCGTCTCGCGAGCGATCCGGTCGAGCGTCTGCCCTAGCGATTCCATCTAGTCCTCCGTTGGACGGGTGGTCCGTCTATATCGGCCGCGCTGGTAGCGGGCCTGGCGCTGACGACGGCACGTCTTGCAGCGGACGCGCTCGCCTTCGAGATCGACGTTGGATGTGCGGACCGGGTGTCCGCATCCGGTGAACCGCACGGCGGCTCCCTCCTGTGCATGAAAAAGGGCCGGTCCAAAGACCGGCCCTGCATCTACCCTGGGTCTAGCGCCAGACCTGCTGGTCAGGCGCTCGTTGTGCTCCTTTCTCTACCTCTCTACCCATACTATGTCTTTACTGCTGCATCGCCGCAGGTCAGGACCGGTAAGACGCCGATTCGCGTTCGTAAGCCTCCAGATAGTCGGCGGCCAGCCCGTACGCCCGGTCGGTCGCCCAGCGGTCCAGGCCGACGCCACGGGGAGGCCCGCAGACGATCCTCTCGGCCAGGTCGACCGCCTCCAGGATCGTCATCGACGATGGATCGAACTCCCGGTACTTCGGTCGCCTGGCACCGCTGGTCTCCCCAGCGCGGAACTTGCGGTCCCGGCGTCGGGCGCCGGTCGCCTGGTGAATCTCCCGACAGTCCTCGGAGCAGAACCCGGGCCACCGAGCGTTGACGTCGGCCGGGCAGCGCTGGACCGAGAACCACGAGCCGCACCCGGCTCGCTGGCACTCGCCGGTGTAGGTCACGGTGTCGCCGTCCCGGTCGCAGACACCGTGCTCGGTACGCCACCGGGTCACGTCCGGGCGTGTCACGCGTAGGTGGGAACGGAACGCCAGGCGCTCGCCGGGCGTGGTGCCCTCCGGCGCTGGCTTGCGGCGAGGGACCGGATACTTGCGCAGGTCCGGCTTGGAGGCCGGAACCGGGGCGGTCGTCGTGCACCGAGCGCCGAACGGGTTACCCAGCCCGCGGCGCTTGGGAGGTAGCTTCATGGGTCTGCTTCCTGGCGGCTTGGTGCCGCCGATCGATCCGGCGCTCTGATGGGCGCCGTAGAAGGCCAGGGCAGCAGCCGGCCATCAGAGCCGGCCGTTGTCAGGGGCGGCCCACGGAAGGCCGCTGACAGGCGGGAAGGCCGCTCCAAGGCGGCCCATATCTCGCCCTCTCCGCAGCGGAGCGGAGAGAACGTTCATCGGGGGTAGGAGGTGAGGCACGAACCTCCGTAGGGGGGCATCACTGCATCACTGCATCAGCGCCTCACCCAGACGCCGTGAGCGTCCTTCCTGACGAGACCTGACAGGTCCCGCCTAGAGAGCGACGACTGGTAAGTGCCTGCCGACCCGCCGAACTTGTCAGCCAGGAGACCGGCAACGTCGCGCTGCGACGAGCCAGCCGGAGCGTTCTCGACGATCCAGTCCGCCATCTCTTCCACCTCCGCCAGCTTGGACGAATCGCGATCGCGCTTTTTGGCTTCGCCGGCCGACTTCAGCGTATCGGCTGACTTCTCGTCGATCACCTCAAACCTAGCTCCGGCACCGTGCTTGACGGTGATCTCGTGCGACTCGGCATAGTTTCCGCTGAAAGTCAACGTCAGGTTGCCCTTGCGGGACCGCTTGACGAAACAGCGCCAGCGCACTGACTGGGAGATGGCCGAGTTGCCCATCGGCTTGTCCGACTTCCACCCCGAGTCTCCGGACTTGTCCGACGAGTGTCCGACGATCACAACCGGAATCCCTGACCGCGTGAACAGTCGGACGCCGTCGAAGAAGTCTCGGACCGGCTCGTCATGGTTGATCGAGCCGTTCAGTGCCTGTGTGAGATTGTCGATCACAACCAGAGTATTCCCGTTCGATATTACCTCCTCGTACAGCGCCTGCCAGTCATCGTGGCAACGCATCGCTGGAAGCATGTAGTAGTCGACCGGCGGTTGAACCTCTTCCGGCAGTACGCCTCGAATCTGACTCGCGTAGTCGCCTGCTCCACCGTCATCGGTCCAACAGACCGCGACCGATAGTTCTCGGTCCTGCGGAACCGACCGGCCGAGGTAGTCGTCTCCCGATACGAGCGCCGCGATCATCGCGGACATCAGAAACGACTTGCCTACCTTCGCTTCCCCGTAGACCAGAGTGCTGGTCGCACTTATCAAACCGTCGACCAGCCACGTCTCGCGAGCGTCCGCCTCCATAAGCGCTTCCTTGTGTGTGAGCCTGTTGAATCGGCTCGCTACTGCGGTTGTCATGTTGCCACCTCGAATAGTTCGCACTTGCAAGCGTGGACCACCAACGGTCCAGGGCAGTCCTCCCAGATCGAATAGACCAGCAAGTCGGCTCCGCCGAACATCATGTCCGGATCCTCGGCTCGTTCGACCGATCCGAGCGTGTTGCAATGCGCGGCCAGGAACTCTCGCACCGGCCGGTACATCTCGTCCGTCTCTCGGAGCAGCAGGGACGAATAGACCGTCATCGCGTGGAATCCATCAGCCAGAACGGACACGACGGCGTACAGCCAGTGCGGCACTCCAGTGACCTCTCGGGTATTCGTGTTCATCGTGATCTCCTCTCGGTGTTGTCTCTGGAGTTCCGTTGTTCGCGGCGGCGCGCTGTCCTCGGTCGTCACCACTCCCGGCAGGGATCGACTTAGATGCGATCCCCTGACTGAGGCCGGTAGATCCCGCTGGGCGCTGAGCGCCGTCCCGGCGGGCTGGTTGTTCGACTCTGAGACAGAGCGCACGGATTGGTCTCGGTGCCGCGTCACCTGTTCGGTTAGCCGGGCCGCTACGCCCGGTCGGGGCCACCGGCCCGCCGAGCGGTCCGTTCCTGGTCCCCCTGCCCGGCAGGACCGAGCTACAGTAGAACTGTAGCACGACAGTGCGACGGTCTTCGGTCGGGTCCGTCGTGCGACGCTGCGATGGTGCTAACCTGCGGCGATGGCGGTAGAGCACGAGACGATCAGCAGCCCGTACGAGGTGGTCCTCGGCCGCGACAGTGGCCGGCTGGTCGAAGTGACGATCCGGGCCGTCGGCGACGCCGAGCTGACGCTCTCGACCCTGAACAGCGCGTTCCGGACCGTGGCTGAGCCTCTGCGACGTCAGGAGTTCGAGCAGCGCCGTCAGCAGCGCCGCGAACAGACCGGCGCCCTGGCCGCGCTCAGCACCGCATGGGAGGAGTCCGGCGGGGAGATCAGCGACAGGTACCTGGCTCGACTGGCCGTGGCCTACGAGGAGGTCTCAGCGCTCCCCGGTCGGGCTATCACGGACACGCTCGCCGACGCGATCGGCCGGCCCGCCGCGACGGTCAAGGGGCACGTTCAACGGGCACGGAAAGCAGGCTTTCTGACGCCGACCGGCATGGGCCGTGGCGGCGGTGAGGCGACAGGGAAGGCGCGAGAGCTCCTGCACAGCGGCTGACGACCGACCCGACCGCCCTGGCGGCCTACCTGGTCCCCGAGAAGTAGTACCGAGCTAGACCCGAGCCCCCTCTCCGGAGGGGGCTTTTCGTCGTTGTAGGCGCGTGTAGGGCGGACGCTGCCCGACCTGCACCCGCCCCGAACCCCTACAACCAGGGTTGGGACTTCGCCCACGAGCCCCCGACCTGCAAGTACAGCCGAAGATGATCTGCCAGGGTTGTGGATATCCCAGGTCAGGGGGCTGCGGGGCCCGTGATTCTGTCGGCGGCCGGTGTCTAGCTTTCCCCCGAGCAGTGCCAAGAAGGCACTCGAACTGGGAGGTAGAGGGATGACGCCCGAGCTGTGGGTGACCCTGGTTGTGGGAATAGCTGGCCCGGCCGGCGTCGTACTGGCGGCGTGGATCAACCGTCGGCGCCCTGAGCCGCCCGCTCGCGATGGAGATGTGCCTGTCACGGGGCAGGAGTAGCCCCGGTAGCCGGCGAAATCGGAGGAGGTTCGAGTGTCGGGTCTGAAGTGGCCGTCGGCTTGCGCGCCTTGATCATGGCTGCGACGACTGCCGACAATCCGGCCCCGCCTAGTGCAGTCGCGACCACCGGCCCCGCCGTCATTGCCACGATGACTCCTCCGGCGACGATCAACACCAGCCACAGAGTGATCCAGAACGGCGCGTGTCGCCCCTTGAAGATGGAGAAGACGAGGCGGCCCACCCACGGGTCCGTGGGCTCAGCGTGAGGGTGGTCGCACGTGCACACCCGTCTAGTGTGCCGCAGGCAGAGGCGACGCAATGGTATGATACCACGCGCCGACAACTCTCCGAGTTGCGCCTACGGCGAGGACACCACAACACACGCCCGTTTGTCCACCGAACCCGGCGTTCAGGTTGCTTCGCAAGAGCGGGGGATCGAGAAAGCCCTGGTCGCGTTGATCAACGTTACTCAACTGCAACATTAACGGGGGCAGTGTGATTGTCGTCACAGCGTCCGATCGATCTCTTGGAGCCCGTCAGGCAGCGACACTAACCAGGCTTTCGACTCGGCGGTAGCGATGCACTCGGGTTCTTCGTACCCACCTAAGCCGAGGGCGGTAGCTCAGCTGGTCAGACAAGCCGAGACTGGCCGGAGGCGGGAGCGGCGGTGCGGACGATCCGTCAGGCTGTGCCGGTGCGGTGATCACGAGCCGGCTTGGCCGGAGGGCGTTTCCCCTGGTAGAGTAGTTGTGTGGGGCGGGTGGGGTTCGAACCCACGACCTGACGGATTATGAGTCCGCTGCTCTGACCAGCTGAGCTACCGCCCCCGACCCGTCTCGCGGGCCACTCGCCCCCGTGGCGCAAGCAACCACCGGGACGAGCGCGGCCAGGCTACCCGTCTCGGCGGCTCACCCCACCGCTGACGTGCCGCTGCCGACCGGCGGTCGCTCACGCTTCGATCGGCCAGGTGTGCACGGGTTCGTTGGCGTGCATGTGGTCGGCGTAGCGCAGCGCCATCCGGCGCAGCGCGCCGACGCGGTTGCCGCCGGCGCGCTGCATCGCGCGGACCGTCTCGACCTGCCAGTGGGCGCCGTTCCGGCCGGTGATGCAGCGGGCTTCGATGATGCCGAGGAGGCGGTCGCGGACGGCGGTGTCGACGCCGAAGCGGGCCAGGCCCTCGTGGGCGAGCGGGAGGAGGTGGCGCAGGACCAGCTCGGTGGCCGGTACCTCGCCGGCACCCGGCCAGAAGACGCGGGCGTCGATGCCGTGCCGGGCGCCGTTGTGGAAGTTCTCCTCGGCGGCGGCGAAGGACAGCCTGCTCCACACCGGGCGGTCGCCTTCGGCGAGCACCCGCACCAGGCCGTACCAGAACGCGGCGTTGGCGAGGGTGTCGGCGACGGTGGGGCCGGCGGGGAGGACGCGGTTCTCGACGCGCAGGTGCGGGATGCCGTCGACGACGTCGTAGACCGGCCGGTTCCAGCGGTAGACCGTGCCGTTGTGCAGCCGGAGCTCGGCCAGCGAGGGGGTGTCGCCCGCGTCCAGGACGGCGACGGGGTCCTCGTCGTCGACGATGGGCAGCAGGGCCGGGAAGTAGCGGACGTTCTCCTCGAACAGGTCGAAGATCGAGGTGATCCAGCGCTCGCCGAACCAGACCCGCGGCCGCACGCCCTGCTCCTTGAGCTCGTCGGAGCGGGTGTCGGTGGCCTGCTCGAACAGCGCGATGCGCGTCTCGCGCCACAGCTCCTTGCCGAACAGGTAGGGCGAGTTCGCGCCGACCGCCAGCTGGACGCCCGCCACGGCCTGGGCGGCGTTCCAGTGCGCCGGGAACGCGTCCGGGCCGACCTGCAGGTGGAACTGCACGCTGGTGCACGCCGCCTCGGGGGCGATCGAGTCGGCGCTGGTGCGCAGCCGCTCGGGGCCGTCGACGGCGAGCTGGAGGTCCTCCCCGCGGGCGGCGAAGACCTGCTCGTTCAGCAGCCGGTAGCGCGGGTTGGCGGTGAGCGCGTCGCTGCGCAGGTGGCTCGTGGTGAGCGTGGGCAGGATGCCGATCGTCATCATCCGAGCGCCGACCCCGGTGGCCGCGTCGTGCGCCGCGTTCAGGTCACGGCGCACCCGCTCCTCCAGCTCGACCAGCGCCGACCCGGCCAGCGGCACCGGCGGCACGTTGATCTCGACGTTGAACTGGCCCAGCTCGGTCTGGAAGTCGGGGTTGGCGATGGCGTCGAGCACCTCGAGGTTGCGCATGGCCGGGTCGCCGGTGCCGTCGACGAGGTTCAGCTCGATCTCCAGGCCCACCAGCTGCTGGGAGCCGTCGAAGCGCGCCTCGCGCAGCATCCGCTCGAAGACGTCCAGGCAGCGCCGGACCTTCTGCCGGTACCGCGTGCGGTCCGCGCGCGTGAACGACCGCGCCGCGACCTCCTCGCCCATGGATCACAGAGTGGCACGGCGCGGAGCTCCCGGCCGGTCCGGGCGCCGCCGAACCCGCCACAATCGTCCGTTCCACCTGGCATTTCCCCCACCCACGCGTACCGTTATGAAAATGCGACCTACCGAGACGGTGACGTCGCCCGGTGGGTCGGAGGTGGCACCCGCCGACCGACCTCGACGCCGGCGGGCGCTGCTCGTCGGCGCCGCGGCCCTCGTCGTGCTGGTCGCCGTCGCGCTGTGGCTGTTCCTGCCCGCCGGGACGCCGCCGCTCACCCGCGCCGACGTCGACCAGGCCGTGCAGCGCGGCGTCGAGCAGGCCCAGGAGGTCGAGCGGAACGCACCCCCGGATGCGACGGTCGCGTTCCAGGCGATCGCGCCCTCCCTGGTCACGGTGACCGCGCAGCTGCCGGGGGCGGCGCTCAGCGACGGCGGGCTCGGCAGCGGGGTCGTCATCAACGGCGACGGGTCGGTCCTCACGGCCCTGCACGTCGTGGAGGGGGCCGGGCAGGTGCAGGTGGCGTTCGCCGACGGCACCACCGCGGCCGCGCGGGTCGTCGCCGCGCAGCCCGCCGAGGACATCGCCGTGCTGGCCGTCGACCGGCTGCCCGAGATGGTCGTGCCCGCCGTGCTGGCGGGGCCGCCCACCGTCGGGGAGGCGGTGTTCGCGGTGGGCAACCCGCTGGGGCTCACCGCCAGCCTGAGCGCCGGGGTGGTGTCGGGCGCGGAGCGCAGCATCTCCACCGACCGCGGGACGACGATCGACGGGCTCATCCAGTTCGACGCGGCGGTCAACCCGGGCAACAGCGGCGGCCCGCTGCTCAACTCGGCCGGGCAGGTCGTCGGCATCGTGACCGCCCTGGCCAACCCCGCCCACCAGGACTTCTTCGTCGGGATCGGGTTCGCCGTGCCGATCGCCACCGCAGGCGGCGCGGCAGGCGGACCGCAGCAGTAGCCGCCACCAGCAGCGACGAACCGGGAGACCCATGGACGACTCCGCGCACGACACCGCCCGCACCGAGCCCGCCCAGCTCCCCCTGGAACCGACGCTGTACCAGGTCAAGAAGACCATCGTCGGGCAGGACGAGCTGCTGGAGCGGATGCTCGTGGCGCTGCTGGCGCGGGGGCACCTGCTGGTCGAGGGCGTGCCGGGGCTGGCGAAGACCATGGCCATCAAGGCGCTCGCCGGGGCGGTCGGCGGCGGCTTCCAGCGCATCCAGTTCACCTCCGACCTGGTCCCGGCCGACGTCGTGGGCACCCGGATCTACAACCAGCGCGAGGGCGACTTCCAGGTCTCGCTCGGGCCCGTCTTCACGAACCTGCTGCTCGCCGACGAGATCAACCGGGCGCCGGCCAAGGTGCAGAGCGCGCTGCTGGAGGTGATGCAGGAGCGGCAGGTGACGATCGGGCGGGACAGCTTCCCGGCGCCCGACCCGTTCCTGGTGATGGCCACCCAGAACCCGATCGAGTCCGAGGGCACCTACCCGCTGCCGGAGGCGCAGCTCGACCGGTTCATGTTCAAGGTCCTGGTCGGCTACCCCAGCGCCACGCAGGAGTACGTGGTGGTCGAGCGGATGATCTCCGCGGCGCAGCCGCCCGCGCCGGTCATGGACACCGCGACCCTGCTCGGTCTGCAGCGGGCCGCGGACGCCGTCTACGTCGACCCGGAGATCATCTCCTACGCGGTGCGGCTGAGCACCGGGACGCGGGACCTCGCCGCGGCCGGTCACGCCGAGCTGGCCCGGTACGTGACGTTCGGGGCCAGCCCGCGGGCGTCGATCAACATGGTGCTGGGGGCCAAGGCGCTGGCGTTCATCCGCGGCCGCGACTACGCCCTGCCCTCCGACGTCCGCGAACTCGCCCGCGACGTGCTGCGGCACCGGGTCGTGCTGTCCTACGAGGCCCTCGCCGACGACGTCTCCCCCGACGACCTGCTCGACCCGCTGATCTCGTCGGTCCCGCTGCCCGACGTCGACCCGTCCGTGCGCGCGCCCGCCACCCGCGCGCGATGAGCGCCGCGTCGGGCGCCGGTGCGGCGCTGACCCCGCAGCGGGTGCTGCGCAGGCTCGAGTGGCGGGTGCTGCGCAGGCTGGAGGGCCGCCTGCAGGGCGACTACCGCACGGCGTTCCGCGGCACCGGCGTCGACGTGACCGACCTGCGCGAGTACCGCTTCGGCGACGACCTGCGCCACATCGACTGGAACGTCACCGCCCGCACCGACGTGACGCACGTGCGCGAGTACCTGGAGGACCGCGACGTCACGGTCTGGCTGGTGCTGGACGGCTCCGCGTCGATGGACTTCGGGCCCGTCGAGCGCCGCAAGCACGTGGTGCTCGCCGAGATCGCGGCGGCCCTCGCGCAGCTGCTGATCAACGGCGGCAACCGGGTCGGCGCGCTGCTGTTCGACGCGGGCGTGCGGGAGACGATCCCGCCGGGGCACGGCCGCACCCAGGTGCTGCGGATCCTGTCGCGGCTGCTGCGGCCGCGGCCGGAGGGCGGCCGCGCGGGCACCGACCTCGCCGCGGCGCTGCGCTCGGCGCTGGGGATCATCCGGCGGCGCTCGCTGGTCGTGATCGTCTCGGACTTCCTCGGCGAGCCGGGCTGGCAGGGGCCGCTGGGCCGGCTGGCGCACCGCCACGACGTGGTGGCCGTGCAGGTGGTCGACCGCCGCGAGTTCGAGCTGCCGGCGGCCGGGATGATCTACGTCGAGGACGCCGAGACCGGCGAGGTCATCTTCGTCGACACCGACGACACCGGGTTCCGGGAGCGGCTGCGCGCCGCCGCCGACGACCGCCAGGCCGCGCTGGTCGCCGACCTGCGCTCGGCCGGGCTCGAGCTGTTCACCGTCTCCACCGACGAGGACCTGGTGCGCGCGCTGGTCCGCATCGTCGGGCTGCGGGGGCGGGGACGATGAGCCTGGCCTGGCCGTGGATGCTGCTCGGCCTGCTGGCCGTGCCGCCCGCGGTGCTCTGGTACCGGCGCCTGGTGCGGGCGCGCGCGGCCCGGCGCGCCGAGCTGGCCGCGCTCGGGCTGGTGGCGCCCGCGGCGCTCGCGACGGGCCGCCGCAGGCACGTGCCGCCCGCGCTGCTGCTGGTCGCGATGGTCCTGCTGGTGACGGCGCTGGCCCGGCCGGAGGCCACCGTGCCGCAACCGCGCCGGGAGGGCACCGTGATCCTCGCCTTCGACGTCTCGGCCAGCATGGCCGCCACCGACGTCGCACCGACGCGGATGGAGGGAGCCAAGGCCGCCGCGCGCGAGTTCGTGCTCCGCCAGCCCGAGTCCGTGCTGATGGGCGTCGTCGCCTTCGGCGGGACCGGCCTGGTCACCCAGGAGGTCACCGCCGACCGGGCGGGGGTGCTCGCCGCGATCGACCGGCTGAGCCCGCAGGGCGGCACCGGCCTGGCCCGCGGCCTGCAGACGGCGCTGAGCGCGATCGTGGGCCGGCCCGTCGAGGTCGACACCTCCTCCGGTGGCGCCGAGCCGCGCGGCGCCGACCTGGGCTACCACGGGTCGGCGGCGATCGTGCTGATCTCCGACGGGGAGAACACCGACGACCTGGACCCCGTCGCGATGGCCGACATCGCCTCCGGCGCGGGCGTGCGCGTCTACCCGGTCGGGCTCGGCAGCCCGGCCGGGACCGTGCTGCAGATCGACGGCTTCCAGGTGGCGACGGCGCTCGACGAGCCGACGCTGCGCGAGATCGCCGCGCACACCGACGGCGAGTACTTCGCCGCCCCCGACGAGCAGTCGCTGGCGGCGGTGTCCGACTCGGTCGTGGCGTGGACCGTGCGCACCGACCGCGTCGAGGTGACCGGCCTGGTCGCCGCCGCGGCGGCGCTGCTGGTGCTGATCGGCGTCGGGCTGTCGCTCACCTGGTACGGCAGGGCGGTGTGACGATGGGGTTCCAGTGGCCGCTCGCCCTGCTCGCGCTGCTCGTCGTGCCCGCGCTGGCCGGCGCCTACGTCTGGCAGCTGCGCAGGCGCCGTCGCCGGGCCGTGCGCTACTCCAGCGTCGCGCTGATCCGGGCGGCTGCCCCGCGCCGGGCGGCGTGGAAGCGGCACGCGCCGATCGCCCTGCTGCTGGGCGCGCTGGCCCTGCTCGGGCTCGCCGCGGCGCGCCCGCAGGTCCGCGCGGACGTGCCGGTCTCCCGGTCGGCGATCATCCTGGCGCTGGACGTGTCGGGCTCGATGTGCTCGACCGACGTCGAGCCCAACCGGCTCTCGGCCGCGCAGGCCGCGGTGCGCGAGTTCGTGCAGGCCCAGGACGCCACCACCAGCATCGGGCTCGTGCTGTTCTCCGGGTTCGCCCAGGTCGCCGTGGCCCCCACGACCGAGCGCGAGCCCCTGACCCGGGCCATCGACTCGTTGACCACCGGGCGCGGCACGACCATCGGCGCCGCGATCCTCAAGTCCGTCGACGCGATCGCCGAGATCAACCCCGCGGTCGAGCCCGCCGACCCGACCGCCGCGCTGGGCAACGACGACGCCGAGGCCCCCGGCCCGGCCCGCCCGCCGGTGCGCGCGGAGGGCGACTTCGCGCCCGAGATCGTCGTGCTGCTCACCGACGGCGCCAACACCAGCGGCATCGAGCCGGTGGAGGCGGCCCAGATGGCGGGCGAGCGCGGGGTGCGGGTCTACCCGATCGGCTTCGGCACCCGGGACCCGGCGTCGATGGTCTGCACCCCGGCCCAGGCCGCCGGGCAGGGCACCAGCGGGTGGGGCTCGGCGGGCGGCCCGGGTGGGCGCAGCTTCCTGGTGGCCGACGAGCCGACGCTGCGCGAGGTCGCCGAGGTGACCGGCGGCGAGTACTTCGCCGCCGCCGACGCCGACCGGCTCCAGGAGGTGCTGCGCGACCTGCCGCGCACGGTCGCCATCCAGCAGCGCGAGGTGGAGGTCAGCGTCGGGCTGGTGGGGCTGGCGGTCCTGCTGGTGGGGGCGGGGGTGTGGGCGGCGGCGCGGTGGACGGCGTTCCCGAGCTGAGCGGGCTCAGCCCGTCGGCCCGGCCGGCTCCACCTGGACGACCTCCGTGCGCGCCGCCAACCGCGGCACCCGCGGCGGGAAGGTGCGGGTGGCGTAGCCGGCGATGGTCTTGGCGCTGACGCCGTCCACCGCGGCGCCGATCGGCCCGCCCACCAGCGGGACCAGCTTGGCCAGGTTGACCACGCCCTGCTCCCCCGCCCTGGCCACCAGCCGGAGGCCGATCCGCTTGTTGATCTCGGTGAGCAGGGCGGCCGGGAGGCGGTCGAGCGCGGCGGCGACCGACTGGCGGCCGATCTCGACGCCGGCCTTCTTCAGCGTGCTCGCACCCGCGCTGCCCAGCAGCGTCACCAGGACGGCGCTGCGGACCTCCTCGGTGTCGATGTCGTAGCCGCGCAGGTGGGCGACGCCGGCCGACATCCGCGTGGCCACGATGTAGAGCCCGGCCATGGCGGCGGGCACGGTGACCGGGAGGGTGGCGACGCCGCCCAGGCCGGTGACGAACCCGGAGACGGCGGCCAGCCGGACGTGCGTGGCGATCAGCCGTTGGATGGCCTGCTCGCGATCGCCGCCTGCGGCGAGGAGGTGCTCCTCGGCGACCTCGACGGCGGGCTCCAGCGGGCCGCCGCCACCGATCCCCAGCTGCACGACGCGGGCGATGAGCCGCTCGCCCATCGCGACCAGAGCGTTCTCGTCCGCCATCGGTCCAGTTTCGCAGGCCGCCCGCCCCGACGCTGGTCACCGCCACCGCGATCAGGAAGCCACGATGCTGCCCGCTGAGGGCGGCATCGTGGCTTTCCTGAACCTCCCTCCCGGGTGCCGCTCGGCGCAGAGTGTGACCGAACCCTTGCGCTCATCAAATGAACGGTTCTTTGATATGCGACGTGGGTCGCATCGCCGGGGTCACGGCAGCCGAGACGCGGGAGCGCCTGTTGCGCGCGGCCGCCGACGTGTTCGCCCGACGCGGCTACGACGGCACCCGCGTCGCCGACATCGCCGCCGAGGCCGGCGTCAGCAACGGCGCCCTCTACGCGCACTTCGACTCCAAGGCCGAGCTGATGGTGGCGGCGCTGCGCACCCACGGGCGCCAGCTGATGGCCGAGCTGTTCGACGCCGACCCCGGCCAGCCGATCACCGGGCTGCTGCTGGAGGTGGGGCGCAAGCTGCCCCGCCGCCGCGACGCCCGCGGATACCTCGTCGTGGAGGCGCTCGTCTCGGCCCGCCGCGACGAGGACGTGGCCCGCCCGATGCGCGACTACACCGGCGAGAAGGCCGACTGGCTGGCCGAGCTGGTGCGCATCGGGCAGGCGGGCGGCGAGCTCGACCCGGGCCTGTCGCCCACCGCGCTCGCCCACTTCTGCCTGCTGCTCGGCATGGGCAGCGCACTGGTCACCCCCGACCTGCACGGCGTGGACGACGACGAGTGGGCGGCGCTGCTCGCCCGCGTGGTCGCCGCGCTGGCCCCGAACGACGCCGCCCCCACCACACAGACGGGAGAACCGCAGTGAAGGTGCAGCTCGACTCCGCGACCTGCCAAGGGCACGGCCGCTGCTACGACCTGGCCCCGGACCTCTTCGGCGAGGACGAGGAGGGCTACGGGACCGTCCTGGGCACCGGTGAGGTCCTGCCCGGCGCGGAGCAGCACGCCCGCCTGGCCGCGGCCAACTGCCCGGAGCGCGCGATCAACGTCCTCGAGGAGGAGTGACATGACCGTCGACGACCGGTTCGGCACGGACTTCGAGGAGCAGCGCCGGCAGCGGCTGGGCACGGCGCGCGGCGAACGCCGCCACGGCCCGGTCACGGACTGGGCCACGGACTTCTCGCACGTCGAACCCGAGTGGTACCAGGACCCGTACCCCATCCAGGACGACCTGCGGCAGCGCTGCCCCATCGCGCACACCGAGCGGTTCGGCGGGGCGTGGCTGCCCACCCGCTACGAGGACGTGGCCGCGGTCGCCTACGACACCGACAAGTTCTCCTCGCGGGCGATCATCATGAACGACATGCGGCCCCCGCTGGACATCGCCCCGGTCGGCGCCGCCCCTCCGATCTCGTCGGACCCGCCGTTCCACCACAGCGCCCGCAAGCTGCTGCTGCCCGCGTTCACCAAGACGGCGGTGGGCAAGCTCGAGCCGGGGACCAGGGCGTTCTGCCACGAGCTGATCGACTCCTTCGCCGGGCGCGAGGTGATCGACGCCGCCCGCGACTACGCCTCGCACATCCCGATGCGGGTCATCGGCGACATGCTCGGCTTCCCGCCGGAGGACCGGGCCCGCTTCGGCGAGTTCGTCGAGGGCGTGCTGGAGGGCATCGGCGACGAGCCGGAGGTGCGGCTGGCCCGCGGCAAGAAGCTCAACGACTACCTGCTCGCGCAGATCCAGGACCACCTCGCGAACCCGCGCGACGACCTGACGACCTACCTGCTCAACGTGGAGATGGGCGGCCACAAGCTCGACCCGTTCCACGTCGCCGGCACGATGACGCTGCTGCTCATCGCCGGCATCGACACGACGTGGAGCGCCATCGGGGCCTCGCTGTGGCACCTGGCGAAGACCCCGGCCGACCGCGAGCGGCTGGTCGCCGAGCCCGGCCTGCTGCCGACGGCGATGGAGGAGTTCCTGCGCGCCTACGCGCCGGTCACCATGGCCCGGCTGGTCCGCGAGGACATGCACTGGCAGGGCGTGGACATGAAGGCCGACGACTGGATCCTGCTGTCGTTCCCGGCCGCCAACCGCGACCCGGCCCAGTTCGACCGCGCCGACGAGGTCGTGATCGACCGCGAGGTCAACCGGCACGCGGCCTTCGGCCTGGGCATCCACCGCTGCGTCGGCTCGCACCTGGCCCGGATGGAGCTGCGGGTGGCGCTGGAGGTGTGGCTGCAGCGCATCCCGGAGTTCACCCTCGCCGACCCGTCGGCGGTCGCCTGGGCGCCGGGGCAGGTCCGCGGCCCGCGCGCGCTGCCGCTGCGCATCGCCTGACGCACGACGGCGCCCCCGCCCGGGTCGGGCAGGGGCGCCGTCGCGTGGTGGGGACGCCCTCAGCTGGTGAGCGCGGCGACCCGCTTGCGGGCGTCCTTGGCCGCGCCCTCGGCCTGGTGGGCGATCTCGCTGCTCACCGCGGACGCGCGGGAGGCGACGTCGTGGCCCAGCTTGCTGGCCTGGGTGGAGATCTGCTCGACCACCGACGGCCCCTTCTTCTCCAGCTCGGCCCGCCTGCGCCCGGCCGCCTTCTGCAGCTCGGCCTGCTTGCGCCCGGCCGCCGTCTGCAGCTCGGCGCTGCGCTTCATGGCCCGCTTCTGCAGCTTGGTGCCGCGCTTCTCGGCCTTCTTGCGGGCCTTCGCGGCGCGCTTGGACCACTCCTTGGTCAGGTCCGACGCGCGCGAGGACACGGCCGCGCTCGGGGCGAGCCCGGCCAGCCCCGCGGCCAGGCCGGCCACGGTGCCGCCGGTGTCGCGGCCGGAGCCGGACAGCTTGCCGCCGACGTCCTTGGCGGTGCCGGAGAGCGTGCCGGCGACGTCCTGGGCGACCCCGGTGACCCGGTCGGTGGCCCCGGAGATCGTCCCGGACAGCGCCTCGGCCTGGGCGGCGGCCGCGGTGGCGGCCAGCTTCGCGGCCCGCCGGCCGCGCCAGCCCAGCGACGGCTTGCCCTCGGTGTCGGCCGCGGCGATCAGCAGGCCGCCGAGCAGGCCGAGGTTCTTCAGGAACTGCACCGTCTGCTCCTGCTTGGCCTGCTCGTCGGTCTCCTCCCAGAACCGGTGGCCGGCGACGGTGGTCGGGACCAGGGAGGCGGCCAGCGCGGTGGCGGCCAGCCGCGGGAACCTGCCCAGGGCCAGCATGGAGCCTGCCGCGATCTTGACCGCGGCGTCGATCTTGATCAGGGTCTCGTCCGGGGGGCGCTCGTCGATCGGAGCGGCCTCCACGGCCTTGTCGACGACCGGGGCGACGGCGTCCAGCACCGGCTTCGCCGCCTCGGCGTGGGCCTCCGGAGCGCGCAGCGCCTGGACGCCGCCGTAGATGAACAACGCGGACACCATCGGTCTCGCGACACGTCGAAGGAGCATGCCCAGCGTTACCCCGCCTCTCCTGACCACAAACGCTGTATCGATCAACTCGTCGGTGCCATGATTCGCGGGTGACCACCCCGAAGCTGGCCATCGGACTCGACATCGGCGGAACGAAGATCGCGGGGGCCGTGGTCGACGACGACGGCGGGGTGCTCGCCGAGCTGGTCGAGCCCACCCCGGAGGAGTCCGACGCCGCCGCCGTCTGCGCGGTCCTGCTCGACCTCATCGAGCGGTTCCGCGCCGAGCACGAGGTCCACTCGATCGGCGTCGGCGCGGCCGGGATCGTCGAGTGGCCGGCCGGTCGGATGCTCTGGGCGCCCAACAACTCCTACCGCGACTGGCCGATCCGCGAGCAACTGGAGAAGCTCACCGGCCTGCCCGTCGTCGCCGACAACGACGCCAACGTCGCCGCCTACGCCGAGGCCCGGCTGGGCCACCGCGACTCCGGCAACGACCGGGAGGCCCCCTACGCGAACATGGCGCTGGTGACGGTGGGCACCGGGATCGGCGGCGGCCTGGTGCTGGACGGGCGGATCTACCGCGGCCCGACCGGGCTGGCCGCCGAGCTCGGACACATGGTCCTCAACCCCGACGGCCCCGAGTGCGGCTGCGGCAACCACGGCTGCTTCGAGGCCTACGCCTCGGGCACGGCGCTCACCCGGATGGGCCGCGAGGCCGCGTCCGACGACCCGGACGGGCTCATCGCCCGGCTCGGCGCCGAGCAGGGCGAGGTCACCGGGCACACCGTCGTCACCGCGGTGCAGCAGGGCGATCCGACGGGCCGGGCCCTCTTCGCCCGGCTCGGGCGCTGGCTCGGCGTCGGCATCGCGTCGCTGGCCAACATCTTCGAGGTGCAGGCCGTCGTCGTCGGCGGTGGGCTGGTGGAGACCGGCGAGCTGCTGCTGGAGCCGGCCAGGGTGGCCGCGCGCGAGTACGCCTTCGCGCCCACCGCGCGCGGCGTGACCCCGGTCGTCCCCGCGACGTTCGGCGGCGACGCCGGCAAGATCGGCGCCGCGCTGCTCGCGCTGGAGCACGCGCAGCCGTAGCTCAGTACTGTCTGTGGCGTGTCACTCGTCCTGGGACCAGTCCTGCGCCACGTCGGCGAGACCACGGCCACCGTCTGGGTGCAGACCGACGCCCCGGCCACGGTCCGGGTGCTCGGCTGCGAGGCGCGCACGTTCCAGGTGCAGGAGAGCCACTACGCGCTGGTGCCGGTCACCGGGCTGACCCCGGGCACCGACACCCCGTACGAGGTGCACGTCGACGGCGAGAAGATGTGGCCGCCGGAGGCCACGCCCTTCCCGCCGAGCCTGATCCGCAGCCGGGGCCCGCGCACCGACGCCAACATCCGGATCATCTTCGGGTCCTGCCGCTACGCCAAGGTCTCCGACCCGAAGCTGGCCGCCGAGCTGGGCATCGACGCGCTCGACGCGTACGCCGTGCGGATGCGCGACCTGCCGCCCGACCAGTGGCCCGACGCGCTGCTGCTGCTCGGCGACCAGGTCTACGCCGACGAGCTGACCCCGCAGAACCGGCGCCGGATCGCCGGGCGCCGCGACCGCGACTCCGACTGGCCCGACGACGAGATCGTCGGCTACGGCGAGTACACCGGCCTCTACCGCGACTCCTGGTCCGACCCGGAGATCCGGTGGATCATGTCCACCGTCCCCACCGGGATGATCTTCGACGACCACGACGTCCGCGACGACTGGAACACCTCGACGGCCTGGCGCGCCGAGATGCGCGAGAAGCCGTGGTGGCGCGAGCGCATCCGCTCCGGCCTCGCCTCCTACTGGGTCTACCAGCACATCGGCAACCTCTCGCCGCAGGAGATGGCCGCCGATCCGGACTACCGCAAGGTCGTCGCCCACGACGGCGACGCGTGGCCGCTGCTGGTCGACATGGCCGATCGCGCCGACGCCGAGGCCGACGGCGGCAAGGGCTACCGGTTCAGCTTCCGCTGGGACCTCGGGCGCAGCCGGTTCATCATGATCGACTCGCGGAACGGCCGCGTCCTGGAGGACGGCCAGCACCTGATGCTCGGCGACACCGAGTTCGACTGGATCGAGGAGCAGGTCGCCGCGGAGGGCGAGGTCGACCACCTCGTGCTGGGCACGTCGGTGCCGTGGTTGCTGCCGCATGCGATCGGGGAGCTGGAGACGGTCAACGAGATCGCCGCCGCCCGCCCGGGCTGGCGGGGGCGGCTGGGCGAGACCATCCGCCAGGCCGCCGACCTGGAGCACTGGTCGGCGTTCCGGGAGTCCTTCGACCGGCTCACCGCGATGATCGGCAGGGCCGCCGGCAGCGGTGTGGCCACGGTGTCGGTGCTCTCCGGCGACGTGCACCACAGCTACGCCGCGCGCGCCCACCTGCACCCGGAGCGCGACGGCGGCCACCACGCCCCCATCCACCAGCTCACCTGCTCACCGGTGCACAACAAGATGGACTGGTACATCCGGCCGGGGTTCCGGTTCGCCTGGTCGCGGTGGGCGCGGTGGGCGACCGAGAAGTGGGCGCTGCGCGTCGGCGCCCCGCCCAATCCGGTCGCCTGGCAGCGCGTCGTGGGCCCGTTCTTCGGCAACACGATCGCCACCCTGGAGATCTGCGGCCGCGAGGCCGAGGTCGTCTTCGAGCAGCCGACCTCGGCGTCCACGCTGGCCGAGCGGGCCCGCCTGGGGCTGGCCGAGCCCGCGCATCTCGACCCGCAGGACGCGCGCGACCGCGCCGAGGCCCAGGCCGAGGGGGCCTCGTGAACAGCCCGGTGAACGGCCCGGTGGGCAGCAGGCGGGACACCCCCTCGGCGATCGCCGGGCAGACCGTCGTGCTCCGCCCGACCGAGGCCGCGCACGTCCCGGTCTTCCTGGAGATCCTGGGCCACCCGGAGATCGCCAAGTGGTGGGGCGGCTACGACCTCGAACGCGTGCGCCGGGAGCTGCTCGGGCCGCACGGCTTCGCGATCGAGCTGGCCGGCGAGACGGTCGGCCTGATCATCTACCGCGAGGAGCCCGACCCCGACCACCGCCACGCCGCGATGGACCTGGCGCTGCACCCCGACCACCACAGCCAGGGCCTGGGCTGCGACGCCATGCGCGCGATGGCCCGCTTCCTGTTCGAGGGGCGCGGGCACCACCGCGTGGTGGTCGACCCGGGCGCCGCGAACGAGCGGGCCATCCGCAGCTGCGGACGGGCCGGCTTCCAGCGGGTCGGCGTCATGCGCCGCTACGAGCGCTCCGCCGACGGCACCTGGAACGACGCCGTGCTGATGGAGCTGCTGCGCGAGGAGTTCTAGCTTCCGGATGGCCGGATCGGCGTCCGCACAGAGGCAGCGCGCTCCTCGCAGAGGCCACAGCACGTGCGAGGAGCACGGAGAGCCTGCGAGGACGGACCCGAACGTTCATGGCCGCCGCATCAGCCGGGGATCCGGGCGGCGAGACGGTCGGTCAGAAGCCCGTGTGCTCCAGGAAGCCCGTCCAGACCGCCCGGTCGCCGAGCACCTCCAGGCGGTCGTCGTCGGCGGCGATCCGGTGGGCCGCGGCGAGCAGCAGGTCGGCCGCGCGGCCGCGGACGGCCGCGGTGGCCTTGGCGTGGCCGTGCTCCCAGCTGAAGTTCCCGTCCCCGCCGCGCAGGAGCCACTCCCCCACCGCACCCAGGTCGGGGTCGGTGGCGTGCAGGTGCAGGGTGACGCCGGCCAGGGCGCCGGGGGTGTGGTCGGGGCGCAGGGCCAGCACGTCGAGCATCTCGGAGAGACCGTCGGCGGCGAGCTCGGGCTCGATCTCGTAGGGGGCGCCGACGGCGAGTGCGGCGTCGGCGCGGTGGACGGTGGACTCGTGCAGCCGCCTGCGCACCCACCACTGCGCGGGACGCGGGCCGAGGAACGTCCAGACCTGCTTGTCCGGGGCGGCGGCCACGTTGTCGATCAGGAGTCGGGCCCCGTCGCGGAGCCAGGCCCCGGCGTCGGCCGGGTCCTGCGGGGCGCGGCCGTCGGGGACGTCGCGGAACTGGACCGGCTCGCCACCGGCCACGATCGCCGCCGCCCAGCGGTCGCCGCGCCCCACGTGCGCGACGAGTTGGCGCAGCGTCCAGCCGGGACACGTCGACACGGGGGTCGCCGGATCTGAGACGCGGATCACATCGGCGAGCAACCGACCCTGCTCGACCAGGGCACCCGCGAAGTCCACTCGGGCACCTTAACGGCCCCTTACGGGCCGAGTGTGGGGGTGGACGCATGACGTTCATCCGGACCGGGTAGGAATCCGCCATGGCTCGCGGCGCGCAGAACAAGAAGGAATGGTCCGTGTCCGGCCCTCTCCGGGCCCTGCTGTGGTGGCCGGGGGTCGCCTTCGTCCTGGTCCTGGTCGATCCGGACAACATCGCCTGGAGCATCGCCACCGCCGGCGCGGTGCTGGTCGCGCTGGGTTTCCTGGTCCCGATCGCCCTGCGCAAGCTGCGCCCGGTGGCCGTCGTCGTGGCGACCCGGATCAACCAGGAGGCGCCCACGATGGAGATCGACATGCCGACCATGGAGATCCCCCCGGTCGAGAAGGCCGCCTGAGCCTGCGTCTGCCGGACCGGCCGACGCCCGGGCCTGCCCGGCGTCGGCTTCGTCACGTGCCGGATCAGTTGAACGTCCGATACTAGGATGTCAAACTAAATCTGGCCGTCGCCCCGAACGTCCGCCTGCCCGGTGACGGCGCGCCGCCCGCGCCCGGCGAGAGGACTGCGACATGGTCGAGCACATGTCCCTGCACGTGCCCACCCACCCCGTGCGGTTCGTGACCGCGGCCAGCCTGTTCGACGGGCACGACGCCGCGATCAACATCATGCGCCGCATCCTGCAGCGGCAGGGCGCCGAGGTGATCCACCTCGGGCACAACCGCTCCGTCGACGAGGTCGTCGACGCCGCCATCCAGGAGGACGCCCAGGGCGTCGCGGTCAGCTCCTACCAGGGCGGGCACATCGAGTACTTCACCTACCTGGTCGAGCTGCTGCGCGAGCGCGGCGCCGGCCACGTCCGGGTCTACGGCGGCGGGGGCGGCGTGATCGTCCCGCGGGAGATCGAGCTGCTGCACTCGCGCGGCGTCGCGCGGATCTTCTCCCCGGAGGACGGCCAGCGCCTCGGGCTGCCCGGGATGATCAACATCATGGTCCGGGAGTGCGACGTCGACCTGGCCGACGCTCCCCCGGCCTCGTTCGACGGGCTGTTCGCCGGCGAGCCCGCCGTGCTCGCCCGCACCCTGACCCTCGCCGAGGCCGGCCGCCTGCCCGCCGACCTCGACCTGACCCCGCGCCGCCGGGTCCCGGTACTGGGCATCACCGGCACCGGCGGCTCCGGCAAGTCCTCGCTGACCGACGAGCTCGTCCGGCGGTTCCGGCTCGACCAGGAGGACAAGCTGCGGATCGCGGTGCTCGCCGTCGACCCGACGCGCCGCCGCGGCGGTGGCGCGCTGCTCGGCGACCGCATCCGGATGAACGCCATCGGCGATCCCGCCGGCGGCGCCGCCGGGCCGGTCTTCTTCCGCTCGATGGCCACCCGCGGCAGCGAGGGCTCGCTGCCCGAGAACCTGGCCGACGCGATCAGGGTGCTGCGCGCCGCCGCCTTCGACCTGGTGATCGTGGAGACCCCGGGCATCGGCCAGGGCGACGCCGGGATCACCGGGTTCGTCGACCGCTCGCTGTACGTGATGACACCGGAGTTCGGCGCCGCCTCGCAGCTCGAGAAGATCGACATGCTCGACTTCGCCGACGTCGTGGCGATCAACAAGTTCGAGCGCCGCGGCGCCGAGGACGCCCGCCGCGACGTGGGGCGCCAGCTGGTCCGCAACCGCGACGCCTTCGGCTCCTCCTGGGAGGAGATGCCGGTCTTCGGCACCAGCGCGGCCACCTTCAACGACGAGGGCGTCACCGCCCTCTACCAGTACCTGTGCACGCTGCTGGCCGAGGAGGGGCTCGCCCTCGGCGAGGGCAGACTGCCGCGCACCGACCGCAGGACCTCCGCCGAGCACGCGGCGCCGGTGCCCGCCCAGCGGGCGCGCTACCTCTCCGAGATCGCCGAGGCCGTCCGCGGCTACCACGCCGCCACCGAGGAGCACGTGGCCGCCGCGCGCCGCCGCCAGCACCTGCGCACGGCCCTGGCGGCCGTGCAGGAGGCGGGCGCCGAGACCACCGGGCTGGCCGGCGTGCTGGAGGACGCGGAGAAGGCGCTGCCCGCGGAGTCCGCCGAGCTGATCGACACCTGGCCCGCCGTCGTCGAGGACTACTCGGGCGACGAGATGGTCGTCAAGGTCCGCGACAAGGAGCTGCGCACGCAGCTCACCCGCACCACCCTGTCGGGCAACCAGGTGCGCCGGGTGGCGCTGCCCCGCTTCACCGAGGACGCCGACCTGCTGCGCTTCCTGCGCGCGGAGAACATGCCCGGGAAGTTCCCGTTCACCGCCGGGGTGTTCGCGTTCAAGCGCGAGGGCGAGGACCCGGCCCGCATGTTCGCCGGCGAGGGCGACGCGTTCCGCACCAACCGCCGCTTCAAGCTGCTCTCCGCCGACTCCGACGCCAAGCGCCTGTCGACGGCCTTCGACTCGGTCACCCTCTACGGCCGCGACCCCGGCACCCGCCCGGACGTCTACGGCAAGATCGGCACGTCCGGCGTCTCGATCGCGACGCTGGAGGACCTGAAGGTCCTCTACAGCGGCTTCGACCTGACCTCGCCCAGCACGTCCGTGTCGATGACGATCAACGGTCCGGCCCCGACGATCCTGGCCTACTTCCTCAACACCGCCATCGACCAGCAGGTCGACAAGTTCCGCACCGAGCACGACCGCGAGCCCACGGCACAGGAGCACGCCGAGCTGGAGGCGTTCGCGCTGGCCAACGTCCGGGGCACGGTGCAGGCCGACATCCTCAAGGAGGACCAGGGCCAGAACACCTGCATCTTCTCCACCGAGTTCAGCCTGCGGATGATGGCCGACATCCAGGAGTGGTTCATCCAGCGCAAGGTGCGCAACTTCTACTCGGTCTCGATCTCGGGCTACCACATCGCCGAGGCCGGCGCGAACCCCATCAGCCAGCTCGCCTTCACCCTGGCCAACGGCTTCACCTTCGTGGAGAGCTACCTGGCCCGCGGCATGGACGTCGACGACTTCGCGCCCCACCTGTCGTTCTTCTTCTCCAACGGGATGGACGCCGAGTACACCGTGATCGGCCGGGTGGCCCGGCGGATATGGGCGATCGCCATGCGCGATCGCTACGGGGCCAACGAGCGGTCGCAGAAGCTCAAGTACCACGTGCAGACCTCCGGTCGGTCGCTGCACGCGCAGGAGATGAACTTCAACGACATCCGCACCACCCTGCAGGCCCTCTGCGCGCTCTACGACAACGCGAACTCCCTGCACACCAACGCCTACGACGAGGCCGTCACCACCCCGACCGAGGAGTCGGTGCGCCGGGCGATGGCCATCCAGCTGATCATCAACCGCGAGTGGGGCCTGTCGATGAACGAGAACCCGCTGCAGGGTTCGTTCGTCGTCGAGGAGCTCACCGACCTGGTCGAGCAGGCGGTGCTCGCCGAGTTCGACCGCCTCTCCGAACGCGGCGGCGTGCTCGGCGCCATGGAGACCGGCTACCAGCGCGGCCGCATCCAGGACGAGTCGATGCTCTACGAGCACCGCAAGCACGACGGAACGCTGCCCCTGATCGGCGTGAACACGTTCCTGGCCCCGCACTCCGACGAGCCGCCCACCGAGATCGAGCTGGCCCGGGCCACCGAGGCGGAGAAGCAGAGCCAGCTCGACCGGCTCGCCGACTTCCACGCCCGCCACCGCGACGACGCCCCGGCCGCGATCCGCAGGCTGCAGGACGTCGCCACCCGCGGCGGCAACGTCTTCGCCGAGCTGATGAGCGCGGCTCGGGTGTGCAGCCTGGGTCAACTCACCGAGGCGTTCTTCGAGGTCGGCGGGCAGTACCGGCGCAGCATGTAGTCGTGGGCGCTTTCCCGGTCAGGACCGTGAAGGCACTCACGACCTACTCGGGGGCGCGCAGGGCGGAGAAGACGACCTCGCGCCGCAGGGTGAACCCGAGCCGCTCGTAGAGCCGGACCGCGCCGGTGTTGACCGCGGCCACGTGCAGGAACGGGACGTCGCCGCGGGCCCGGACACCGGCCGCGACCGCCCGGACCAACCGGCCGGCCAGGCCCTTGCCGCGGTGGTCGGGGTCGGTGCAGACCGCGCTGATCTCGGTCCAGCCCGGCGGGCGCATCCGCTGCCCGGCCATCGCGATCAGCGCCCCGCCCAGCCGGATGCCCAGGTAGCCGCCCATGAGGTGGGTCCCGCTGCGGAACGGGCCGGGACGGGTGCGGGCGACGAGGTCGAGCATCTCGGGGACGTCGTCCGCGCCCAGCGCGACGGCCTCGTCGTCGGGCTGGGCGTCCACGCCGGAGCCCTCGAACTGCAGGCCCGGGATCCGTTCGACGAGGCGCCAGCCCGCCCCTGGGGCCGGCTCCGCGCCGGACAGCACGACCACGCCGCCGGGCCCGGCCAGCGCGGACAGGTCGGCCCACGCCGCCGGATCGGTCGTCCCCGGCCCGCCCGCCTGCGCGGCGAACGGCGCGACCTCCGGCCGGTAGCGCGCCGCGGCGCCGCGGACCTCGGCGAGCTCGCGGTGCGGGCCGGTGAGGGCGGACCACAGCGGGCTGTCCAGTGGATGACCGGTCACCTCCGGCCCAACCGGCGCCGTGGCGAGAACCTTCCCCGGCCCACGTCCCCCGCTAGAAGACGAACCCCGAGGTCCCGAAGAACCACAGCGACGAGGTCAGCCACAGCCCCGTCAGCCCGGTGAACACCAGCCCGCCCACCACCGGCAGCGCCCAGCCCGGCGCCTGCCGGGCGCCGACGACGATCATCTTGGTGGCGAACGCGCCGTAGAAGAAGCAGCCCAGGATCGAGTGCGCCAGCACCCGGGGCTCGTAGTCGGCGAAGCCGAGCGCGTACAGGCAGTGCACCGCGACCGGCACCGTGACCAGCACCGCCACCCGGCCCGACCAGCGGTGCAGGCCGCCGATCCAGGACGGCGCGCGGCGAACGCCGGGGAACCGGCCGTACATGACCATGGCCGAGACCAGCTGCACGATCGCCAGCAGGAACGCCAGGCTGGCCAGCCACGCCTTGGCCGCGAGCCCGCTGGAGAAACCGGCGATGTTGATCGCGGAGCCGGTCGGCTCGTGCAGCCGCCCGTAGACGCCCAGCCCGACCGACACGGCGATGCCGACGGCCGTGGCCACCAGCAGCATCGCGGTGCCCGACGAGCCGCGGACGACGCGGATCGGCTCGGTGACCGGATCGCTGTAGCTCATCGTTCTCCCTCGCTGCGCTCGGTCGACGCTTCGCGGGGACGCTGTATCGATGATCCGCTCGCGAGCTCGCTCATCGGCCCACCACCACATCGCCGCCGTCGATCGTGGTGACGGTGATCGGCGCACCGTCCACGACGACCCGGTCGGGGGCGTTCGGGTCCAGCGGCGGGGCCGGCTGCGGGGCGGCGGAGCCCGCGCTGCGGGCCAGCCCGGTGACCCGGCCGTCGCCCTCGACGATCCAGCCGATGCGGGTGGCGACCCCGCGGACGTCGCCGCGGCCCTCGTAGAGCCCGCCGGGCTCCTGCACGGCCTTGGCCGAGAACGGCCAGCTCTGCCCGTTGACGGTGACGTCGCCGAACGCGGCGTCCTCGTCGAGGTTCCCGGCCACGCCGACCTCGCCGTCGCCGCTGCGCAGCGCGATCGTGTCGCCCTCCACCGTCCCCTCCAGCCAGGCCTCGATCTCCTCGCCGTCGCAGACGTAGCCGACGGCGCGGCCGTCCTTCACCGCGACGGCCACGGTGACCTCGTCGCCGGAGGAGCGCCCGGCGTAGGCCTTCTCCGCGACGGCGGGTGGCTCCGGCGCCGGCGGGGCGGCGGGCTCGGTGGTCGGGGCGGGAGCGGGCGGGGCGGGCGCGGTGGTCTCGGCGGGGGCGGCGGCCGCCGCGGCCGCGGGCGCCGCGGACCCGTCGGGCTCGCCCGCCACGTTGACGGCGAGCAGTCCGAGGCCGAGCACCGCCACCGCCAGCAGCGTCAGCAGGGGCGCGTATCTCTTCATCGTCTCTCCCGGGGGACCGCCGCGCCGTCGCAGCACTCGTCGTGGGCACGATCCTGGCCGGGCCGCGGGCCGGCGAGAAGGCCGTCGTAGGGGTCCGAGCCAGTACTGTGACACAGAGCGCCGCCGCGCCGCGGCGATTCGCCGGACGACCCCGGGAGACGCCCACGTGCACGTCGACGACGAGGGGCGCGAGGTCCACGTCCCGACGCCGGTGCGCCGGGTCGTCTCGATCGTCCCCTCGCTCACCGAGGCCGTCGCCGCCACCGCCCCCGGCCTGCTCGTCGGGGCCACGGACTGGTGCACCCACCCCGCCGACCTCGACGTCCCCCGCGTCGGCGGCACGAAGAACCCGCGCGCCGCGGACATCACCGCCCTGGAGCCCGACCTGGTGGTCGCCAACCAGGAGGAGAACCGCCCCGCCGACCTCGACGAGCTGCGCGCGTGCGGCCTCGCCGTCTACGTCACCGACATCCGCGCCCTCGACGATGCCTTCGGGTCCCTGGCCCGCATGCTGGCCGCCTGCGGCCTCGACCGCCCCCGCTGGCTCGACGAGGCCGAGGCCGCCTGGGCCGACGTCCCGCGGCCGCGGGCGCGGCGCCGCGCGGTGGTGCCGATCTGGCGGCGCCCGTGGATGGCGGTGGGCAGCGACACGTTCACCGGCTCGGTCCTGCAGCGTCTCGGCGTGGACAACGTCCTGGCCGACGCCCCGGATCGCTACCCGCGCTTCGACCCCGCCCGCCTCCCCGAGCACGACCTGGTCGTGCTGCCCGACGAGCCCTACGAGTTCACCGGCTCCGACGGCCCCGAGGCCTTCCCCGGCGTGCCCGCCGCGCTGGTGAGCGGGCGGTTGCTGACGTGGTACGGGCCGAGCCTCACCGAGGCGGCCCGGACCCTGCCCCGGGCGCTCGGGGTCTGAGCGCGCGCCGCCGGGGGACGAGACCGGCCGGGTCGAGCCGGTGCATCACCCCACGGCGACCCGGACGGACCGCGCGAACTCGCGTCCGGTCTTCTCCGCGTCCGCGTGCGCCTGCTCCCGCGACTGCGCCGCCAGCGGCCGCAGCTCCGCCATCGCCGGCACCGACTCGGCCAGCGTCAGCTCCGCGGCGACGACGGTGACGTCGGCGCCGAACACGTCGCCGAAGATCCGCACCAGGTACGGGGTGGCGTGGTCCCAGCCCGCCCGGGGCGTGCCCTCGCCGTAGCCGCCCCCGCGGGCGATCACCAGGGCGAGCGGGCGGCCGGCGAGCGGGAGCGACCCGGGGCCGAAGCGCGGGTCGGTGATCAGCAGGTCGATCCAGGTCTTGAGGTTCTGCGCGACGCCGAAGTTGTACAGCGGGGTGGCGATCACCAGTGCGGTCGCGCCGCTGACCTCGTCGGCCAGGCGGGTGGCGAGGGCGACGGCGTCGCGCTGGGCCGGGGTGCGGTCCCGCTCGGGCGTCTGCCCGGCGAACACGGCCTGCGCCCACGCGTCGACCGGCACCGGGTCGGCCCGCAGGTCGCGGCGCACCACCTCGGTGCCGGGGTGCTCCCGCAGCCACCCCTGCTGCAGCGTGTCGGCGACCTCGCGGCTCACCGAGCCCTCGGTGCGGATGCTGGCATCCAGGCGGAACAGGGTCATGGCATCTCCCGGGAGTCAGTTGTGCTGTCGGCACGATGTTCTGTTGCGCAGACCATCTTAAACACAGAACTCTTCCGGGCGCAGCTGCGGGTACGCTGTGATCGTGACCGCACCCGAGTCCGTGGAGACCGACCTCGGTTGGGCGCTGGGCGCGGTCATGCGTGCCTACATGCGCGAGGCCGACCAGGTCATGGTCGGCGTGCCCGGCGGTCCGCGCGGCTACCAGGTGCTCGCCTCGTGCGGGCGGGAGGGCCCGCGCACCCAGCTCGCGCTGGCCCACCAGCTCGGGCTCGACCGCACGGTGATGACCTACCTCCTCGACGACCTCCAGAAGGACGGCCTCGTCGAGCGCCGCCCCGACCCGGCCGACCGGCGAGCCCGGCGCGTCGAGCTCACCGAGGGCGGCCGCGCCCGCCTGTGCGACCTCGCCGAGCGCCTGCGCCAGGCCGAGGAGCGCCTGCTCGACCGGCTGGACCCGGCCGAGCGCGAGACCCTGCGCCAGCTGCTGTTCCGGCTGGCCACCGGCTCGGACGCCACCACCGGCGAGCTGTGCACGATGGCCGACGAGATCCAGTCCGGCGGCCGCTGAGGATTCACCCGCCGCCGCGCCGGGTAGGCCGGGGTCATGGTCGACGTCGATGACGAACTGTGGGACGAGTTCCACCGCGTGGTGAACATGACCAGCCGCGAGCTCGAGGAGTGGCTGCGCACGCAGGCCGCGCACGAGGACTTCGAAGACCTGCCCGACCAGGTCGGCACGCCCACCGGGCGCGAGGTGCTGGCCGTGCTCGGCAAGCGGCGCGTGGACCTCACCGACGCCGACGAGCGGGCCATGCGCAAGGTCGTCGACAAGGTGCACTCCCAGCGCCGCGACGACCTCGAGCCCACCGCGGGCCAGGCCGCCTGGCGGCACAAGCTGATGTCGATCGGGCACGACCCGCTCAAGCCCCCCCGATAGGGGGAACGCGCCGCCCGCTCCGCCGCCGACCGGCGCGCGGTCGCAGCGGAGCGGGTCGCCGTGCCCTACCGTCGCACCCGATGGCACGACTCGGCGCACGGCGGCTCCGCACGGGGGTGGCGGCCCTGGCCGGCACCCTGATCATCTCGGCGATCGTCTCGGCGGGGTGCTCCCCCGGCCCCGAGCCGGCCGCGCCACCCGACCCGGCCCTGACCACCTCCCCGCAGGCGCCCGCCGCGACCCCGACGGGCCCCCCGACGCCCACCACGAGCGCCACCGCCGAGGGCGCGGCGGCCGCGCTGCCCGCCCCGGGCGAGCCGCTCTTCCCCGGGCGCAGGCTCGTCGCGCTCTACGGCCACCCCGGCTCGGTCGCGCTGGGCGCGCTCGGCGAGCAGGACCTGCCCGCCGCCGTGCGCCGCGCCCAGGACGTCGCCGCGCAGTACCAGGCGCTGGTCCCGGAGAAGGTGCTGCCCACCTTCGAGATCATCGCCACCGTCGCCTCCGAGAGCGCGGGCGCCGACGGCGACTACTCCAACGAGGCCGACCTCGAGGACCTGCGCCCGTGGGTCGAGGCGGTCGGCGCCGCCGGCGGCTACGTGCTGCTCGACCTGCAGCCCGGGCGCGCCGACTTCCTCACCCAGGCCCAGCGCTACGCCGACCTGCTCGCGCAGCCGCACGTCGGGCTGGCGCTGGACCCGGAGTGGCGGCTGCGCCCCGACCAGCGCCACCGCAAGCAGGTGGGCTCGGTCGACGTCGAGGAGGTCAACCGGGTGGCGACCTGGCTCGCCGACTTCACCCGCGACCGCGGCCTGCCGCAGAAGGTGCTGATGGTCCACCAGTTCCGACTGGAGATGATCAAGGGCCGGGAGCGGCTGGACAGCACCCGCCCCGAGCTGGCCGTCGTCCTGCACGCCGACGGCTTCGGCCCGACCGAGGACAAGCTCAAGACCTGGAACCGGCTGCTGGAGGGCGCCCCGACCGACGTCCAGTGGGGCTGGAAGAACTTCCTCGACGAGGACACCCCCGTGCTCACCCCCGAGCAGACCGTGCAGATCGGCCCCACGTCCCCGGTCGTCGTCACCTACCAGTGAGGTCGTGCCGGACCACCTCGGACAGCACCGTCCAGCCCCGGGCACCGTGCCCGGCGGCGACGGCGCGGCGGTAGAGGGAGGCCACCGCCTCGGGCAGCGTGGTGTCGACGCCCGCGGCGCGGGACGTCTCCAGGACGTGCTCGGCCCCCGCGCCCATCATCGCCACGCTCGCCTGCTCGCCGGGGTAGTCGCGGGCGTCGAACTCGCCGGCGGCTTCTGGCAGGTAGGACGAGATGGAGTCGGCCATCGCGACGGCATGGGGCAGGAACTCCTTCGCGCTCACCCCGGCCGTCGCGACCATCGCGCTGGCGTGCAGGAACGCGGCCAGGGCGCTCAGGAAGCAGTGGATGACGGCCTGGTAGTAGAGCTGCGCCAGCCCTGGGTCGGCCCCCAGGTACTCGGGGCGCCCGATGACGCCCAGCGCCGCCGCGTGGGCGTCGAGGACCTCGCGCGGCCCGCTGTAGTAGACGAACGCGTCCGGCGTGCCGACCACCTCGGCCGGCACCATGATCCCGCCCACCAGCAGCCGGGCGCCGCGCTCGGTGAACCAGCGCGCGGCCTCCCGGGTCCGGTCCGGGGTGTCCGAGCTGAGGTTGACGACCGTGCGCCCGGCGAGGGCGTCCTCGTGGCCGCTCAGGATGTCGTACATGGCGGCGTAGTCGGTCAGGCTGAGGACCACCAGCTCGGCGGCGCCCAGCGCGTCCGACGGCGTCGCGGCCCGCGCCGCACCCGCCGCGACCACGCCATCGGCCCGCGCGGCGGTGCGGTTCCACACCGTCACCGGGTGCCCGGCGGCCAGCAGCGCCCGGGTCATCGCCTGGCCCATCGGGCCGAGTCCGATCATCGCGACGGCGGTCCGGTCGTTGGTCATCGGGAGCCCTCCCGCGTGCGGAGCAGCTCGACGACTCCGGTGATGTCCTCGTGCCCGTGCCCGTCGTCGACCCGGCGGCGCATCAGCTCGCCGAGCGGGGTGAGCAGGGCCGGGTCGACGCCGTGGGCCCGGGAGACCGCGACCAGGCCCGGGTAGGCGGCGGCCTGCATGGCCAGGTTGGAGACGACGTCGCGGGCGTGGTCGCCGCTGTCGATCTGCGCGGCGGCCCCGTCGACGAAGTCGCTCATCGCGCCCAGCCACCGGCGCAGCAGCGGCGCGAGCTCCCCCGCGGCCACCCCGCCCGCACCAGCGAGGGCGTAGGCGTGCAGGACGCCGCCGAACATGCCGTACATGGCGCTGAGCAGGGCCAGGTCCTGCAGCGCCGCCCGGCCGGGCTCCTCGCCGGCGAACACGCTCTCGCCCAGCAGGTCGAGCAGCGGTCGCTGCTCCTCGAACACCGCCCGCGACCCGCTGTAGAGCACGAACGCGGCCGGCGTCCCGATCATCGGCGGCACGGCCATGATCCCGCCGCTGAGCAGCTCGACGCCGTGCCGACCGGCCCACCCGGCCAGCTCCCCGGCCTGCTCGGGGCTGCCGTTGGTCAGCTCGACCAGCACCCGGCCGGCGAGCCGGTCGGCCACCGGGTCGAGCACCTCGTGCACCGAGGCGTGGTCGAGCAGGCAGACGACCACCGTCCGGCTCGCCGCCACCGCCTCCGCGGCCGAGGCCGCCGCCACCGCACCGCCGGCCACCAGATCGCCCTCGCGACCCGGCGTCCTGTTCCACACCGTCACCCGGGCTCCCCCGGCCAGCAGGGCGCCCGCGAGCGCCCGGCCCATGGTCCCCAAGCCCAGGACGGTGACGTCCCGCTTGCTGTCGTCGGTCTGTCCTGCCATGCCCACGAGGCTGCGCGGCGCCGCGCACGGATCACGCACGAACCGCGCACGGCTACCGTGGGGCGGTGCGCTTCGGGGTGCTCGGCCCGCTGGCCGTGTGGGCCGCCGACGGCACTCCCGTGCCGGTGCGCGAGCCCAAGGTGCGCGCGCTGCTGGCCGCGCTGCTGCTGGCCGAGGGCGGTCCGGTCGCGCCCGACCGGCTCGTCGAGGCGCTCTGGGGCGGCCTGCCTCCGGGCGACCCGACCAACACCCTGCAGACGAAGGTCTCGCAGCTGCGCCGGGCCCTCGGCGGCGCCGGGAGCGTGCTGCGCCGTCCGGGCGGCTACCTGCTGCCGCTCGGCCCCGACGAGCTGGACGCGCACGAGTTCCGCGCCCTTGTCGCGCGGGCCCGCGCGGCCGCACCGGCCGATCGGGTCGGGCTCCTGGACCGGGCGCTCGGCCTGTGGCGCGGCGCGGCGCTGGCCGACCTGGCCGACCGGCCGTTCGCGGTGGCCGCCGCGGCCCGGCTCGACGGGGAGCGCCTGGCCGCCGCGCTGGACCGCGCGGACGCCGCGCTGGCCACCGGCGGCGGTGCGGCGCTGGTCGGCGAGCTGACCGAACTCGCCGCCGCCCACCCGACCCACGAGCGGCTGCACGGGCTGCTCATGCGCGCGCTCCACCGCGCCGGCCGCCAGGACGCCGCGCTGGACGTGCACGCCGCCCTGCGGGCCCGGCTGGTCGAGCGGTCCGGGCTGGAGCCCGGCGCGGAGCTGGCCCGGCTGCAGGCGGCGATCCTGGCCCAGGACCCGGCGCTGGACGCCCCCGCTCCCCCACCGCCGCGCCCGGCCCGCCTCCCCGCCGCGCCGCCCGCCCCGCTGACCGCGCTCTTCGGCCGGACCGACGACGTCCGCGACGTGCGGGCCGCGCTCGCCGCCCACCGGCTGGTCACCCTGACCGGTCCCGGCGGCGTCGGGAAGACGCGGCTGGCCCTGGCGGTGGCCGACTCCCTGCCCGGGGAGGTGGTGGTCGTCGAGCTGGCCGGGCTCGACCGGGCCGGTCCCGCCGGGACGGGCGGGGTCGCCGAGGCCGTGGCCGCGGCCCTCGGTGTGCACGACGGCCCGGCCGACCTCGACGAGCGGTTGGGCTCCGCGCTGCGCACCCGCGAGCTGGTGCTGGTGCTCGACGACTGCGAGCAGGTCGTCGAGCCGGTGGCCGCGCTCGTGCCCCGGCTGCTGGCCGCGGCCCCGGGCCTGCGCGTGCTCGCCACCAGCCGCGAGCCGCTCGGAACCGGGGGCGAGGTGCTGCGCGAAGTGCGGCCGCTGGCCGTTCCCCCGCCCGGCGACGACCGCCCGGAGGAGTTCGCGGCGGTCGCGCTGTTCGCCGACCGGGCCGCCGCGGCCGCGCCCGGCTTCGTCCTCGACGCCGCCACCGCGCCCGTCGTGGCGGCGATCTGCCGTCGGCTCGACGGGCTCCCGCTGGCCCTGGAGCTGGCCGCGGGCCGGGTGCGCGCGCTCGGCGCGCAGGGCGTCCTGGGGCGCCTGGACGACCGGTTCCGGCTGCTCTCCACCGGGCGCCGGGGTGTCCCCGAGCGGCAGCGAACCCTGCGCGCGGTGATCGACTGGAGCTGGCGGCTGCTCACCGACGACGAGCGCGCCGTGCTGCGCAGGCTGGCCGTGCACCCGGAGGGCTGCGACCTGGCCGCGGCCGAGGCCGTCTGCGCGGGCCCGGACGTCGCCCCCGCCGACGTGCTCGACGTGCTCGCCCGGCTGGTCGACCGGTCGCTGGTGGTCAGCCGCCCGGACGGGCCGCGGCCCCGGTTCCGGCTGCTGGAGACGGTCGCCGCGTACGGGCTCGACCGGCTGCGCGAGGCCGGGGAGCACGACGCCGCGCGCGACCGGCACGCCGCGCACTTCCTGGCGCTCGCCGAGGGCGCGGCGCCCGCCTTGCACGGCCGCGGGCAGGGCGCGGCGCTGGAGCTGCTCGACCGGGAGGCGGCGAACCTGCGCGCGGCCGCCGATCACCTGTGCCGACCCGGCGGCGACGCCGCCGCGGCGCTGCGCCTGGCCGGCGCGCTGACCTGGTACCGGTTCCTGCGCGGGCGCCTCGGCGAGGCCGAGCGCGAGCTGCGGCGGGCCCTGGCGCGGCCGGGTCCGGACGACGGCGCGCGGGCCCGCGCCGCGGCCTGGCTGGCCGCGCTGCGCGTCCTGGACGGCGACGCGCCCCCTCCCGCCCTCGTCCCGCCCCTGACCGGCGACGACGTCGGCGCGGACGCCCGCGCCCGCTGGTTCCTCGGCTACGTCCTGACCACCGTCGGTGACATGCGCGCGGCCACCCGCCTCACCGACGACGCCCTGCGCGCGTTCGAGGCCGTCGGCGACCGCTGGGGCATGGGCGCCGCCCTCGCCGACCGCTCCACGCAGGTGCTGGCCCGCGGCGACGCCGATGGCGCCCGGGCGGCGGCCGAACGCGCGGCGGCGCTGTTCGCCGAGGTCGGCGAGGGCTGGGGGCAGGTGCAGACGACGTTCGCGCTCGGGGCGCTGGCCGAGATCGGCGGCGACTACGCGGGCGCGGTCGACCAGCACCGCGCGGGCCTGCGCACCGCGGAGCGGCTCGGGCTGTGGGCCGAGGTGAGCTACCAGCTGTCCTGGCTGGGGCGGGTGGCCCTGCTGCGCGGCGACCTCGACGGGGCCCGCGAGCTGCACGAGCGGGCCGAGCGCACGGCCGTCGAGCACGGGTTCGCCGCGGGCCGCGTCTTCGCCCTGATCGGGCTGGCGCTGGGCGCGCGCCGGGCGGGCGAGCTGGACGCGGCCGAGCGCCACCTGACCGAGGTGCTGCGCTGGCAGCGCGGGCTGGCCGACGAGCCGGGCAACTACCTGATCCTGGCCGAGCTGGGCTTCGTCGCGGAGCTGCGCGGCGACGCCGCCGCCGCGCTGCGCCACCAGCTCGACGCGCTCGCCGTGGCGCGCCGCCTCGCCGACCCCCGCGCCCACGCCCTGGCCTGGGAGGGCCTCGCCGGGGCGCTGGTGCTGGCCGGCGACGCGGCCGCCGCGGCCCGGCTGCTGGGCGCGGCGGCGGCCGCGCGCCGCGGGGTGGGGTTCCCGCTGCCGGCGGCCGAGCGCGGCGACGTCGACCGCATCACCGCCCGCGCGAGCGCGGCGTTGGGCGCCGCGGCGTTCGCCGCGGAGCACGCGCGCGGCGCCGCGGCCGACCCCGCCGAGCTGCTCGACCCGCCCGTCAGCCCGAGCTCGCCGCGTCGTTCTGCTGCCAAGTCACCAGCGCGACCGCGAACGTGAACACCGCCAGCGGCCGCGGCAGCGCGGGCAGGTCGGCCTGCGCGCCGGTGCGCCAGAAGCCCGTGCGCCGGATGGAGCCGACGCGCCTGCCCTCGACCACGTGGGCGTACTCGGTGCCGAACAGCCCCACCCGCTCGAACTCGTGGGACGAGCCCGGCGCGGTCACCGTCCAGCTGCGCCTGCCGAGCCGGTCGGCCCCGGCGACGGGGCGCCCGTCCGGGTCCTCCAGCAGGGCCTGGCGGCGCACGATGCCCGACATCCGCATCCGGTAGGCCACGCCGGCCAGCTCGAACTCGGCGTGGTCGCGGAAGCCCTGGGTGAGCGTCGTGACGGGGACCCCGCCGTCCTCGGTGATGAGGTAGCTGTAGCGGAACGCCCCCTGCCGCCGCGCGTGGAGCATGGCGCCAGCTCACCACAGCCGCGGACGAGTGTCAGCGATCGGCCGGGGCGAGTTCGGCCGCGACGCGCAACCGGCTGGGCCGGGTACCGTGCACCCGCTGGAAGGCCACGCTGAGGCCGAACGCGCTGCCGTACCCGACCTGGTGGGCGACGGCGTCGACGGTGGCGTCCGTGCGGGCGAGCAGGTCGGCGGCCAACGAGAGCCGCCAGCCGGTCAGGTAGGCCATCGGCGGCTCGCCGACCAGCTCGGTGAACCGCCGCGCCAGCGTCGCCCGCGACACCCCCGCCTCGGTGGCCAGCGCGGCCACCGTCCACGGCCGCGCCGGGGCGGCGTGCAGGGCCCGCAGGACCGGGCCGACGACCGGGTCGCCGAACGCCCGGTACCAGGCGGGCGGGTCGGCGCCGGGCTGGGCGAACCAGGTGCGCAGGGTGGTGAGCAGCAGCAGGTCGAGCAGCCGGTCGAGCACGGCCTGCTGGCCCGGCTCGGTGCGCTCGATCTCGGCGGTGGTGAGGTCGAGGACGGCGCACAGCTCGCCCTCGTGCGGCACCACGAGCACGCGCGGCAGCGCGTGCAGCAGCCGCGCCGAGACCCGCCCGCGGACCTGGAAGCCGCCGGTCAGGACGGCGGCGGGCGCGTCGAGGTCGGGGCCGCAGGTGCGGGCGCCCAGGCGCAGGTCGTCGCCGATGTCGCGGCCGTCGCCGGTGGTGCAGCGGCCGTCGCCGTGCGCGAGGTAGGTCGGGGGTGTGCGGGCACCGGGGTCGTCGGTGACGGTGAACGGCGCGGAGCCGGTCACCACGGCGACCTCGCCCTCCCCCACCGCGACGGGTGGACCGTCGTCGGGCACCACCCAGCCCGACCGCCGCAGCATCACGACCATCGTCAGGCCGGGGCCCTCGGTGAACCGCACCGACCACGGCGGGGTCAGGTAGCTGCGGCCGAACAGCGCACCCTCGGCGCGCACCTCGCTCAACAGGGCGGTCAGCGCGTCCACCCGACCACCTTAGACGCTCGAACATCGGATGGAGCCGTCCAAGCATGGGCCGTCTCAGCCGGTCGCGGTTGGCTGGGGACATGCCCGAAACGAACACCGCACTCGACAGCGACACCGGCACCGTCCCGCAGCGGGTGGTGACCACGCAGGTACGGCTCGTCCGCCGCCCGGTCGGCGAGCTCCGACCCGACGACCTGGAGCTCGTCCGCGCCGAGATCAGCGGACCCGGACCCGGCCAGGTCCTCGTCCGCAACGAGTGGATGTCGGTCGACCCCTACATGCGCGGCCGGATGGACGACGTCGAGGGCGCGATCCCGCCGTTCGCCCCGGGCGGGCCGCTCGACGGCGCCGCGGTCGGCACGGTCGTCGCGAGCCGCGCGGCGGACGTACCGGTCGGGGCCGCCGTGCTGCACCAGCTCGGCTGGCGCGAGCACGCCGTGCTCGACGGGGCGGCGGCGGTCGTCGTCGACGCCGGGACCGTCCCGCCGCAGGCCCACCTGGGGGTGCTCGGCACGCCCGGGCTGACGGCGTGGATCACGGTGACCGAGACGGCGCCGGTGCGCCCGGGCGACGTCGTGTTCGTCTCCGCCGCGGCCGGCGCCGTCGGCACGGTCGCCGGCCGGCTCGCCCGGCGGTTCGGCGCCGCGCGGGTGATCGGCTCGGCCGGTGGGCCGGAGAAGGCCCGCAGGCTCGTCGAGGAGTTCGGCTACGACCGGGCCCTGGACCGCCGGGCCGGCCCGATCGACGCCCAGCTCGCGGCCGCGGCGCCGGAGGGCATCGACGTCTACCTGGACGCGGTCGGCGGGGACCACCTCGAAGCCGCCGTCGGGGCGATGCGGGTGGGCGGCCGGGTGGCCCTGGTCGGGGCGATCGGCGGCTACGACGCCACCACTCCCCGCCCGGGCCCGGCGAACCTGTTCCGCGCCGTCGGCAACCGGATCACGCTGCGCGGGATGATGGTCGTCGACCACTTCGACCGGTGGGACGAGTGGCGCGCGCTGGCCACCCCGTGGGTCGTGGACGGCAGCCTGCGCGGCGTCGAGACCGTGCGCGAGGGCCTGGCCTCGGCACCCGCGGCGCTGATCGGCGTGCTGCGCGGCGACAACACCGGGAAGATGCTCGTGCGGCTGGGCTGACGGCGAGGACGGTGGACCCGGCCCGGCGTCGGTGCCGCCGGGCCGGCCTCAGCGGGTGTGGGCCCGCCACATGTCGAGCACGAGGGCCATGACGAACACCGCGACCGGGTCGGGCACCTCCGGCAGCTCCGCCTCGGCGTGCCGGCCGGACCGCCCGGCCTGGCGCACCGCGCCCATCGAGCGCCCGCGCACGACCAGCCGCTGCTCGGTCCAGCGGTCGAGGGTGCGGTCGAACGTGTAGGCGCGGTCGTGGGTCCGCACCGTCCACGGCGTGCGCCCGAGCCCCTCGGCCAGGGCCACCGAAGGGCCGTCGACGACCTCGAGCACGGCGCTCGAGCCACCCTCGACGGAGTCGATCCGGTACTCGACCCCGTCGAGCACGAACCCGCCGCCGCTACCCTTGGTCAGCGGGGTCCAGGTGGTGAGTGACTTTCCATCTTTCGCAATCTTGTAATGGAGCCGCGGAGCTCCCCGACGACGCGCGAACAGCACCGCACCATGTCAGCACCGTGACGGCGGTCTCCGGCCCCAGGGGCCCGCCCGCGGCGGGCGCCGCGGCGGGTTCACGCCTATCGCTACCAGCGCGGAAGCAGTTGTCGGACATGTCCGGCAAGACCGTCAGCGCAGCAGGTCGGCCGCCTTCTCCCCGATCATCATGCAGGTGATGTTCGGGTTGATCGCCGGCAGGAACGGCAGGACCGAGGCGTCGGCCACGCGCAGCCCGTCGACCCCGCGCACCCGCAGTCGGGGGTCCACCACGGCACCCGGGTCGCCGTCCGGTCCCATCCGCGCCGTGCAGGCCGGGTGGTAGACGGTGTTGTGGGTCTTGCGGATGTAGTCGGCGAGCTCGTCGTCGGTGGTCGCGTCCGGGCCCGGGGCCAGTTCGCGGGCCACCCACTCCGCCAGCGCGGGCTGCTCGGCGATCCGGCGGGCCAGCCGGATGCCGGCCGTCATGACCGCCATGTCGTGGCCCTCGGGGTCGGTGAAGTACCGCGGGTCGACGCGCGCGCGGTCGCGGAAGTCGCGCGAGCGCAGCCGGACGGTGCCCCGGGAGCGGCCGCGGGTGACGTTCGGGGTGAGGCAGAAGCCGTTGTCGGTGGTCGGGTAGCCCCAGCGCACCGTGTTCAGGTCGAACGGCACCGAGCCGTAGTGCATCATCAGGTCGGGCCGGTCCAGGCCGGGGTCGGTGCGGGAGAACAGCCCGATCTCCCACCACTGCGTGGACTTCTCGACCATCGGCTTGGCCGCGTCCCACATGACCAGGCCCTCGACGTGGTCGTCGAGGTCGGAGCCGACGCCGGGGGCGTCGACCAGCACGTCGATCCCGAACTCGCGCAGGTGCTCGGCCGGGCCGATCCCGGAGAGCATGAGCAGCTTCGGGGTGTCGATCGCGCCCGCGGACAGGACCACCTCGCGGCGCGCGGTGACCGTGCGCCTGCCCGGCCCGATGTCCTGCTGGTACTCCACCCCGCTGGCCCGGGTGCCCTCGAACAGCACGCGCGAGGCCCAGGCGCCGGTGATCACCTCCAGGTTCGACCTGGTGGCCATGACCGGGTGCAGGTAGCTCACCGACGACGACGCCCGGGTGCCGTCGGCCAGCCGGTTGATCTGGAAGAACCCGGCGCCCTCGCAGACCGTCTCGCCCTCGTTGAACCGCACGGTGGGCAGGCCGACGGCGGCCGCGGCCTCCAGCACGGCGACCCCGCACGGGTCGTCGGGCTGGACCTGCATGAGGTTGACCGGGCCCGAGCGGCCGTGCCCGTCCCACGGGCCGTCGTTGGTCTCCAGGCGGCGGATGAGCGGCCAGCACTCGTCGGCGCTCCACCCGGTGTTGCCCATCGCGGCCCACTCGTCGAGGTCCTCGCGCGGGGTCCAGAAGGCGATGCACGAGTTGTGCGACGAGCAGCCGCCCAGCACCTTCGCCCGCGCGTGGCGCAGGAACGAGTTGCCGTTCTCCTGCGGCTCGACCAGGTAGTCCCAGTCGAAGCCGGAGTCGAGCAGCGCCATCCAGTCGGTCAGCCGCAGGATCGCCGGGTTGTCCACGTCCGTCGGCCCGGCCTCCAGCAGGCAGACGGTGACGGCGGGGTCCTCGGACAGCCGCGCGGCCAGCGCGCACCCCGACGACCCGCCGCCGACCACCACGTAGTCGAACTCGCCGATGCTGCGGCCCGGCGACCGGCTGTCGCCGAGATCGGCGAGCCCGTCGTCGTGAGAAGAACCCACGTCACTCCTCTCGGAACCACCGCATCGGCGACGGCGCGGTGTTGTGCCAGATGTGCTTGTGCTCCTGGTACTCGGCCAGGCCGGTCGGCCCGAGCTCGCGGCCGTTGCCGGAGCGCTTGAACCCACCCCACTCGGCCCCCGGGAGGTACGGGCCGAAGTCGTTGACCCACACGGTGCCGTGCCGCAGGGCGGCGGACACCCGCTCGGCGCGGCCGGCGTCGCTCGTCCACACGCCGCCCGACAGCCCGTACTCGGTGTCGTTGCCCAGCTCGATGGCCTCGGCCTCGGTCTCGAAGCGCTCGACGGTCAGGATCGGGCCGAAGGTCTCCTCGCGGACCACCCGCATGTCCCGGCGGACGTCGGTGAAGATCGTGGGCAGGTAGAAGAAGCCGCCGGCCAGCTCCGGGTCGTCCGGGCGCCTGCCCCCGGTGACCAGCGTGGCCCCCTCGGCCGTCGCCGACTCGACGAACCCCTCGATCTTGGCCAGGTGCGCCGCCGAGACCAGCGGCCCGACCTCGACGTCCTCGGTCAGGCCGTTGCCCGGCCGGATCAGCTCGGCCCGCCGGGCCAGCTCGGCGACGAACTCGTCGTGCAGCGAGCTCTCGACGATCAGCCGGGCACCGGCCGAGCAGACCTGGCCCGAGTGCAGGAACACCGCGGTCAGCGCGCCGTCGACGGCGGCCTCGAGGTCGGCGTCGGCGAACACCAGGTTCGGGTTCTTGCCGCCCAGCTCGACCGCGACCCGCTTCACGGTCGCCGCGGACGCCCGGATGATCGCCTGACCGGTGGCCAGGCCGCCGGTGAAGCTGACCATGTCGACGTCGTCGTGCGAGGTGAGCGGCGCGCCGACGGCGGGTCCGGTGCCGAGCAGGATGTTGACCACCCCCGGCGGGGTGCCGGCCTCGGCCAGCAGCTCGACCAGCTGCACGCTGGTCAGCGGGGTGACCTCACTCGGCTTGATCACGCAGGTGTTGCCGGCGGCCAGCGCGGGCGCGACCTTCCAGGACAGCTGCAGCAGCGGGTAGTTCCACGGCGTGATCAGCACGCAGACGCCGACCGGCTCGTGCACCACCCGGGAGACGACCGCGGGCTGGCCGGTGTCGACCAGCCGCCCGGCCGACTGCGCGGCGACGAGGTCGGCGTAGTAGCGGAAGACGGCCGTGACGTCGTCGACGTCGATCCGGCTCTCGCGCAGGGTCTTGCCGGTGTCGAGGGTCTCGGTGTGCGCGATCCGCTCCTTGTCGCGCTGGAGCAGGTCGGCCACCCGGTGCAGCAGCGCGCTGCGCTCGGCCACCGTCGTGGTCCGCCAGGGCCCCGTGTCGAACGCGGCGCGCGCCGCCGCCACCGCGCGCTCGACGTCGTCGGGCCCGGCTTGGTCGACGGTCTCGACCACGCTCCCGTCGAAGGGGTTGACGACGTCCGCGACGCCGCCGGACCCCGCGGTCCACGCTCCGTCGATGTAGAGGCTGGGCACGAGGAGATCGTCCACCCTGTTCTGCCCACGTCAAGCATCGGTGTTCGATTTGCCGCATATAGTTTCGCCATGGGCAACAAAAGCGGACCGGGAAGCCGGGACGGGGGTGTCCAGTCGGTCGACCGGGCGATCTCGGTGCTGGAGATCCTCGCCCGGCGCGGCGAGGTGGGCGTCAGCGATGTCGCCGCCGAGATCGACGTGCACAAGTCGACGGCGTTCCGGCTGCTCGGGGCGCTGGAGGGCCGCGGGCTGGTCGAGCAGACCGGTGAGCGCGGCAAGTACCGCCTCGGCTTCGGGCTGATCCCGCTGGCCGGCGCGGTCTCCGACCGGCTCGACATCACCCGCCAGGGCCGCGAGGTGTGCCGCAGGCTCGCCGACGAGTTCGGCGAGACGATCAACCTGGCGATCCTGCAGGAGCACTACGCGGTCAACGTCGACCAGGCACTCGGGCCCTCCACCGTGGCCACCCGCAACTGGGTGGGCAGGCTGACCCCGCTGCACTGCACGTCCAGCGGCAAGGTGCTGCTGGCCAACCTGGCGCCCGCCCACCGGGCCAAGGTGCTGACCGCGAGCGGCACCGCGCCAGTGACGCCGCACACGCTCTCCGCCGAGGACCTGGAGCGCGACCTCGAGCAGGTCCGCCTGCGCGGCTACGCCATCGCCTGCGAGGAGTACGAGCTCGGCCTCAACGCCGCCGCGGCACCGGTCCTGGACGGCTCCGGCCGGGTCGTCGCGGCCCTGAGCCTCAGCGGGCCGTCCTACCGCCTCGGCCCGGAGCTGCTCCTGGAACGGATCGACGCGCTGGTGGCCGGGGCCGGCGAGATCAGCCGCCGGATGGGCTGGTTCGGCGACTGACCCTCGCCCGCGGCCGGGCGATGCCGCCACCGCGCACACCGTCCGGCACCGCGCGCACCCTGCATCCACCGCGCGCACGTCAGAACGTGTGCGCGGCGACCACACGGTGCCCGCGGTGTCCCGGGGAACTCGGAGAGGGCCCGTGGCTCCCGCGGTCCTACACCGAGAAGGTCGGCACCATCCGCGGCAGGTCGCGCCGGCCCGCGGCGGTCACGACGAGGACCCGGGTGCCCTCCTCGCGGGCCAGCAACCCCTGCTCGACCAGCCGGTCGAGCACCCGCGCCCCGAGCGCACCGCCGAGGTGCGGCAGCCGGTGGATGCGGTCCAGGCAGGCGGTGGCCGGCTTCCGCCGGCCCGTGTCGAGCGCGGCGGGGTCGATGCCGAGTGCGGCGAGGGCCGCCGGGTCGGGTCCCAGCGCCAGCTCCTCGTCGCGGCCGTCGGGAGCGGTCAGGGCGCCGCGCTCGACGAGGTGGCCCAGCAGCGCGACGCCGAGCCGGCCTGCGGCGTGGTCGTAGCAGGTGTGCGCGATGTCGTCGGCGGTGACCTCGCGGCCCGGTCGCGCGGTGGGGAGCGCGTCGCCCGCGTAGCGCGACAGCGCGGCGAGCACGTCGGCCAGGCCGGGGCGGGCGATGCGGTAGATGGCGTGCCGACCGGCGTGCTCGACCTCGACCAGGCCGGCGGCGCGCAGCCGGGCGAGGTGGTTGCCGAGGCGGGGCGCGCTGACCTCGAGGGCGGCCACCAGCCTGCTCATCGTGTGCGGGCCCTCCGCGGCCAGCAGCTGCAGGGCGGTGAGCCGGATCGGGTCGGCCAGCTCGGCGGCCAGCGCGGTCGCCGAGGCCAGCACCGGCTCCTCGGGGTCCGTCCAGCCCGCCACCCCGGTCACACTATCACCATTCAGAGTTGCCTGAAGCATCACAGCAGCCTACGGTCACCCTTCACGATCTCGTGAAGGGTGACGCGATGGCGGCGACACGGACAGCGGCGGACGTCGGACTGCGCCGGCTCCTGTGGGGGCGCGGCGTCTCCGCGATCGGCGACGGGCTGTGGTTCACGATCTGGGCGCTCTACCTCACCCGCGTGCTCGGCCACTCCCCCGCCACCGTCGGCCTGGGCATGGCGGTCGCCGGGGCGGCCGGGCTGGTCGCCGCGGCGCCGATCGGCGCGCTGGCCGACCGGCTCGACCCGCGCCGCCTGCTCGTCGCGCTCACCGCCGTGCGCGCCGCCGCCATGGCCGGGTACCTGCCGGCCGCGTCGCTGCCGGTGTTCCTGCTGGCCACCGTGGCGTTCGTGGCCCTGGCCAACGGCGGCTCCGCGGTGCGCACGGCCCTGGTGGCGGGACTGGTGAGCGAGCAGGCCGCCCGCGTGCGCGCCCTCGCGGGCCAGCGCGTGGCCCAGCACGCCGGCAACGCCGTCGGCGCCGGGGCGGGCGCGCTCGTGCTCGCCCTCGACCAGCCGGGCGCCTACCGGGTCGCCATCGTCGGCACCGTCGTCGCGTTCCTCGTGCTGGCCGTGATGACGCTGGGCGTGCCCGCGCCCGGTCGCCCGGAGCCGCGGGCGCGCCGGGGCCTGCGGTCGGTGCTGCGGGACCGGCCGTACTGCGCGCTGGTCGGCGTGACCGCGGTGCTGTCGCTGTGCTGGGCGATGCTGTCGACGGGCCTGCCGCTGTGGATCGCCGGGCACACCGACCTGCCGCTCGCGCTGTCCGGGGCGATGGTCGTGCTCAGCTCGGTGGGGATCGCGCTGGGCCAGGTGCCCGCCGGGCGGCTGGCGCGCACGCCGGACCAGGCCGCGCGGACCGCGGCCTGGTCCGGGGTGGTGCTCGCGGCGGCGTGCCTGCTGCTGGCCACGACGGGATCGGGCGCTGGCGTCGTCGCCGCCGCCGTGGTCGTCGGGGCGGGCGTGCTGCACCTGGCCGGGGAGCTGGGCTACGTGGCGGCCGGGTGGACGCTGTCGCTGGGGTACATGCGCGAGGAGGACCGCGGCGCCTACCAGGGGGCCACCGAGGCGGCGACTGCGACGGTGCAGATGGTCGGGCCCGGCCTGTTCACCCTCGCGCTCGACGGGTGGGGCCCGGGCGGGTGGGTGCTGGCGGCCGGGATCTTCCTGGTCGCGGGCTGCGCCGTGCCGGGGGCGGCCCGGTGGGCGGCGCGGACGCGGGTGCGGGCCGGTCAGCGCGCCCGCTCGCGGTGACCGGCGAGCGCGACGGCCAGGTCCTCCCGCAGGGGCCGCTCGACCTCGTCGAGCTCGGCGGGCGGCAGCTCGGCGAGCACCCTGCTCCAGCGCCCACGGCGGGACGCGGTCGCGGGCGGCCAGGGCGGCGAGCGCGGTCAGCAGCGCGACGCGCGCACCGGCGGGCCGGGTCCGAGCACGTCATCCGGTGCAGGGTCGACAGGCACCTCGCCGGACCGATGGTCCTCGCTCCGCGCCAGGTCACGACCCCTGCTCCGACTGGTACCCGGGCTCGGGGCCGAGCAGCGGTGCGGGGTTCGACACGGCGACGTCGCACCGGTCGCAGTCCGGGCGCGGCACGTCCATCGGGTCGCCTGCGTGTGGACCGTCCCAGGTCCTGCCCGGCACGGAGGTCACGGCGGATCGGTCCGGATGCGCTCGCGGTGCGCTCCGAGGGCCGTGACCAGGTTCGACCGCAGAGCGCATTCGGACTCGTCGAGCCCGCTGTCGGGCAGGCGGGCCAGTACCTGCTCCAGCGCCCACGGCGGGACCCGGTCCCGGCGGGCCAGGCCGTCCAGCGCGGCCAGCAGGGCGGGCCGCGCGTCGCCGTGCTCGACCTGGACGGCCCAGGCCAGGATCGTGGCGATCGTGGCGGCCTCGTCGTCGTCGAACCGGCCGGCGTCGGTCCACTGCGTCACCGTCCCCGCCCACGTGCGCCGCTGCTCGGCAGTCGGGCTCGTGAGGCCGTGGACGGCGTCGATGCAGGCCCGCGGGCCGACCGGATCGCCCGCCTCGGCCCCCGGGAGGTTGGGCAGCTCCTCGGGCGGGACGTCCGCCGGACGGCGGGCGCGCGGCGACGAGGTACACGCCCTTCACGGCGAACTTGCCCCCGGTGGCCGCCCACCCGACGAGCGGCACCGCGGCCGCGGCCGACAGTCCGGCGTTGAGGTAGTCGCCTTCGGCCGTGTACCAGGCGGCGTTGGCCAGGTCGGCCACCTCGCCGACCACGGGGACCGACCCGACCACGTCGAGCGCCAGGTGCCCGAGGTCCGACAGCAGGTCCGCGTCGTCCTCCGCGGCCTGCGCCACCCCGCCCCAGGCCACTGCACCGTTCGCCGCCGCGGCGTCCAGCGCCGCGGCCGCGGTGCCGTACTCGTCGATCTCCAGCACTCCGTCGCCGTCGTCCGCGCGGTAGATCGTCCCGCCGTACAGCGCGTTGATCTTGTTGGCGCACCGGCGCTGGGCGTCGTCGAAGTCGGCCGTGGTGAGCCGGTCACGGTTCATGACCGTTTCCGGGGGATCAGGCCAGGCGTTCGCTCACCCACTCGTGGAACCCGCCGATGTGGTGCTCGCTGGGCACCAGGACGCCACCGGCCCGGTAGGCCCGGCTGCTCATCGCCGGCTGGGTGCGCTCGCAGGCGGCGAAGTCCTGCTCGTTGACCCGGTGGAACAGCTCCACCGAGGCGTCCAGGTCGCGGCCCGACGTCACCGCGTCGGGGGCGAACAGCCAGTCGCAGACGACCAGGGTGCGGTCGGCCGCGAGGGGGGTCATCCGGTGCACGATGACGTGGTCGGGCACCAGGTTGACGAACACGCCGGGCTTGATCGTGATGGCGTAGTAGCGGCGGTCCTGGTCGTCGGCGATGCCGGGCAGGCGCTCGGCGCCCTCGCGGCCGTCGACGGTGAAGCCCCGGGCCTCGGGGGCGAACTCGGCGCCGTGGCCGACGTAGTACTGGGCGGCGTAGCCGTCGGCGAACTCCGGCAGCACCGCGGTGAGCTCGGGGTGGATCGTCGCGCAGTGGTAGCACTCCATGAAGTTCTCGATGATGAGCTTCCAGTTGGCCGCGACGTCGTAGGTGATGCGCCGGCCAAGCGCCAGCTCCCCCATGTCGTAGGCGTCGATCGCGGCCAGCGTGCCCAGCCGCTCGGTGACCTCGGCGCGCACCTCGTCGTCGAAGGACGGCGGTTGCTCGGCCAGGCACACCCACACGTAGCCGAGCCACTCGGTCACGTGCACCTTGTGCAGCCTGTACTCGACGCGGTCGACGTCGGGCATCGACGTCAGGTTGGGCGCCGCGACGAGCTTGCCGGTGAGGTCGTAGGTCCAGGCGTGGTACGGGCACTGCAGGTTGCGCCGCAGCGCGCCGGACTCCTCGGTGCACAGCTGCGCGCCCCGGTGGCGGCACACGTTGAGGAACGCCCGGATCGCGCCGTCGCGGCCGCGGACGAGCAGCACGCTCTCCCGGCCGACCTGCACCTTCTGGAACGCGCCCGGCTTGTCCAGGTCGGCGGCCAACGCGACGCACGCCCAGGTCGGTTCGACGATCCGCTCCTGCTCGGCGACGAACACGGCCGGGTCGGTGTACGCCGAGCCGGGCAGGGTCGGGATCAGGCTCGACCCGGGGCCGGTCCCGGTGCTCAGCTCCGGGCCGGACTCCAGTGCGGTCATCCGCGCAGCTTCTTCCGCTCGGCGTCGTAGAGGGGTTCGGTGGCGACGACGGCGGCCAGCCGCTCGCCGAAGTACTCCACCTGCACGCCGGTGCCCGGTTCGGCGGCCGCGGCGGGCAGCCAGGCGTAGGCGATGCTGGCGTCGATCGAGTAGCCGTAGGCGGCGCTGGTCACGTAGCCGACGGGGGCGCCGTCGTGGAAGACCGGCTCCTTGCCCATCACGACCTGGGTCTGGTCGGACAGCAGCAGTGGGACGAGCCTGCGGGCCGGGTCCTGCTTGCCGGCCAGCGCCTCGGCGCCCGGGTAGGTACCCGGCCGGACCGCGAACCCGAGCCCGGCCTCGTACGGGTCGTGCTCGGTGGTCATGTCGGCGCCCGCGGAGCGGTAGCCCTTCTCCAGGCGCAACGAGTCGAACGCGCTGCGCCCGGCGGCGATGATCCCGTGCCGGCGCCCGGCGTCCCACAGCACGTCCCACAGCCGCAGGCCCAGCTCGGCGCTCACGTAGAGCTCCCAGCCCAGCTCACCGACGTAGGACACGCGCAGCGCGCGCACCGGCACCCCGGCCACGTCCAGCTCGCGGGCCTTGAAGTAGCCGAACCCGGCGTCGGAGACGTCGTCGGCGGTGACCGCGGACAGCACCTCGCGCGCCTTCGGCCCCCACAGCCCGATGCAGCAGGTGCCGCCGGTGGTGTCGGTGATGCGCACGTCCGGTCCGGCCGCGCGCAGCAGCAGGTCGAGGTCGAGGTTGGAGTTGGCACCGACCTGGAAGTGCTGCTCGCCCAGCCGGGCGACGGTCAGGTCGCTGCGCACGCCGCCGGAGGGCTCCAGCAGCAGCGTGTAGGTGACCGAGCCCGGCTTCTTGCGCAGGTTGTTGGTGGTCAGACCGTCGAGCAGGTCGAGTGCGCCGGGACCGGTGACCTCCAGGCGCTTGAGCGGGGTCATGTCGTACATCGCGACGCGGTCGCGGGTGACCAGCGCCTCGGCCCCGGCGATCGGCGACCACCAGCGCGCGGCCCACTCGCCCCGCGGCGGGATCTTGCCCACCTCGGGCAGCTCGCCGTTGGCGGCGAACCAGCGCGGGCGCTCCCAGCCGGTCGCCGACTGGTCGAACACCGCGCCCAGCTCGACCTGGCGGGCGTGGAACGGGCTGGTGCGCAGCGGGCGCTGCACGGCGGGCGGGTCGAGCGGGTGCAGGATGTCGTAGACCTCGACGAAGTTGCGGGTGCTGCGCGCGGCGACGTTCGTCGGGGTGAGCTGGGCGGGCTCGAACCGGTTGAGGTCGCACTCGTGCAGGTCGACGTCCGGCTCGCCGGCCACCAGCCAGTGCGCCAGTGCCCGCCCGACGCCCGCCGAGTGCGTCACCCACACGGCCTCGGCGACCCAGAACCCGGACAGTCCGGGGTGCTCGCCGATGAGCGGGTTGCCGTCGGGGGTGAACGAGAAGATGCCGTTGATGCCGCCCTCGACGCCGGTGCCGGCGAGCGCGGGCAGCAGCTCGCGGGCGTCGGACCAGGACGGGGCGAAGTCGTCCGGGGTGAACTCCAGGACGCTGGGCATCGGGTCGGCGCCCAGCGCGTCGAGGTCGACCGGGATCGGGTCGTGCGCGTAGGAGCCGATGCCGACGCGGTCGCCGTGCTCGCGGAAGTACAGGTCGCGGTCCTGGTGGCGCAGGATCGGCGCGGACGCGTCGAACGGGTTCGTGGTGGCGGGGTTGCGCCCGGCCAGCTCGGGCAGCGGGCCGGTGCGGGCGTACTGGTGGGCCATCGGCAGCAGCGGGACGGTCAGCCCGACCAGCGCCCCCGTGCGCGGGCCCCAGAACCCGGTCGCCGAGACCACCAGGTCGGCGGCGATCTCGCCCTGGTCGGTGACGACGCCGGTGACCCGGCCGCCGGCGCTGGTGATGTCGAGGACCCGGCAGCGGCCGCGGACGGTCGCCCCGCGCTCGACGGCCCGGGCCAGTTGCGCGGCGACCGCGCGCGGCGCGGCGGCCAGCCCGTCGGTCGGGATGTGGAAGCCGCCCAGCACGCTGCTCGCGGGCAGCAGCGGGTGCATGGCGGCGCACTCGTCGGGCTCGACGAGGCGCGAGTCGATGCCCCAGCTGGTGGCCAGGCCGTGCCGGCGGGCCAGCTCGCCCATCCGCTCCGGGGTGGTGGCCACCTCCAGGCCGCCGACCTGGTTGAAGCAGGGCAGGCCGTCGAGCTCCAGGCCGCAGAGCTTCTCCACGGTGTAGCGGGCGAAGCCGGCCATGGTCTTGGACGGGTTGGTCTGGAACACCAGGCCGGGGGCGTGCGAGCTGGAGCCGCCGGGCAGCGGCAGCTCGCCGCGGTCGAGCACGGTGACCCCGGTCCAGCCGCGGGCGGTCAGCTCGTCGGCGACCGCCGCTCCGACCACCCCGGCCCCGATGACGACGACCCGCGGGCCGGTCATGACGCGGCGTCGAGCTGTTCGGTGTCGGACAGGACCACGTAGACCGCTTCGTCGCTCACCACGACATGATGGGTCCGCACGGGCTCGCGGGCGAGCATCCCATCGGGTTCACCGGTGCGCAGGTCGAAGATCGCCGCGTGCAGCGGGCACTCCACCTCGCAGCCCTCCAGCCAGCCGTCGGCGAGCGAGGCGTCCTGGTGGGTGCAGGTGTCGTCGATGGCGAAGTACTCGCCGTCCTCGGTGTGGAAGACCGACACCGGGGGGCGGAGCGGGAGGCGGCGGGCGCTGCCGCGGGGGAGTTCGGCCAGCGAGCAGACGTGGATCATTGGGGCCCCATCGAGTGCGCGGACGGTGTGCGCTTTCGGTGCGCACTACGAAACAAGGTGCGCAACACGCAACAGAGTTCGCTGTCGACCCGACCGCTGTCAAGGGTCTGAACGGGCCCGAAACACGCGTTAACCGGCCCGTTCCCGGCGGGAGGGCCGGGAACGGGCCGGTACGGACGCGCGCCACCCGTCAGTGGGCCCGCTCGGCCTGCTCCGCTCCGGGCAGCGGGCGGGCGGCGCCCACCGCCAGCAGGCCCAGCACGAGTGCGCCCAGCACGACGAACAGCGCCCGCAGGATGCCGCTGTGCTCGGCCAGCAGCCCGATCAGCGGCGGTCCGGCCAGGAACGCGGTGTAGCCGACCGAGCTGACCACCGAGACCCGCGCCGCGGCGTGCGCCGGGTCGTCGGCGGCGGCGCTCATCCCGACCGGGAACCCCAGCGACGCACCCACCCCCCAGAGGAGCGCGCCGACCAGGGCCACCGGCGTGCTGCCGCCCAGCAGCACCAGCAGCAGCCCGGCCACGGCCAGCAGGGCCGTCGCCCGCAGCACCGCGACCCGGCCGTACCTCTCCAGCATCGATCCGCCGAACATCCGACCCACCGTCATCGCGCTGACGAAGAACCCGAAGGCCACCGCGCCCAGCGTCTCGCCGCCGCCGTAGCCGTCGACGAAGGCGATGGCGATCCAGTCGTTGGCCGAGCCCTCGGTGAAGGCGAACCCGAGCACCAGCAGGCCGATCAGCAGGGTGCGGGGCTCGCGCCACGCGGCCAGCGCGCTGCGCCGCTCGCCGGTCTCCTCCTCCCGCTGGGCGGTGGAGCCGCTGCGCCCGAGGAACGCCCGGGTGACCGGGAACGCCGCGATCGGCAGCACGACGGCGACGGCGAGCAGCTGCACGGACAGCGGGAGCCCCAGCCCGGCCGCGGCCGCGCCGATGGCCGCGCCGGCGACCGTGCCGATGCTGAAGGCGGCGTGCAGCCGCGGCATCAGCGACCGGCCCAGGCGGCGCTCGACGTCGGCGCCCTCGACGTTCATCGAGACGTCCCAGATGCCGCTGCCGAGCCCGCAGAACGCCAGGCCGACCGCGGCCACCGGGACGATCCCGGTGATCAGGCCGGTGCTGACCAGCGCCAGGCCGAGGGCGACGCTGAACATGCCGAGCAGCACGCCGCGGGCCGGGCCGCTGCGGCTGACCAGCGGACCCGACAGCGGCAGCCCGGCCACGGCACCGCCGGACAGGCACAGCAGCAGCAGGCCGAGCTGGCCCGAGCTCAGCCCGAGGGTGTCGCGGATCGACGGGGTGCGGGCGATCAGCGTCGCGAAGGCCAGGCCGTTGGCCAGGAAGGCGATGACGACCGCGATGCGCGCGCGGCGGACCGCTGCGTCCGCGGGCTGCGCCGTCGTGGTCGTGTTCGGGTTCACGGGCTCTGCTCCTTGGGGTGCGACGCTCTGCCGAGGTCGGATCGAATCGATTCGATCCGCGATCGACGGTACGCCGCGGTCCCGCCCGGCTCAACCCCGTTCCGCTGTGAGCCACGCCGATCCGCGTAGCCTGCGGCCGTGTCCACCCGTCCCACGCTCGCGGACGTGGCGGCGCGGGCCGGGGTCTCGCCGTCGACGGCGTCCCTCGCGTTCTCCGGCAGCCCCCGGGTCGCCGCCGCGACCCGCGAGCGCGTGCTCGTCGCGGCCTCCGCCATCGGCTACGCCGGCCCCGACCCCGTCGCGGCCTCGCTGCGCCGCGGCCGCAGCGATGTGATCGGCGCGTTCGTCGGCGAACGGCTCCTCTACGCCTTCCGCGACCCGGTGGCCGTGCAACTGCTCGACGGCATCGCCGAGGTGCTGGGCGGGCACGGGGTCGGCCTGCTGCTGCTGGCCGGCGACGAGGGCCGCCCCGCCACCGAGCAGATCACGCGCATGCCGCTCGACGCGGCCATCTTCGCCACCTGCGGGCTGGAGGACGACCCGGCGATGGGCGCGCTGCGCGCCCGCGGGGTGCCGGTCGTCGCCGTCGAGGGACCCGAGGTCGACGGCGTCGTGCTGGTCGACATCGACGACCGCGGCGGCACCCGCGAGCTGGCCCGCCACCTGCACGAGCTCGGCCACCGCCGGGTGGCCCAGGTCGTCATGCCGCTGCGGCTGGACGGCACCCGCGGCCCGGTCGGCCCGGCCCGGCGCGCCGTCGTGCACTACCGCGACGTGCGCAGGCGGATGCTCGCCGTGGAGGACGTGTTCGGGCCCGTCCCGACGCTGGAGACCGCCAGCAACGCCGTCGCCGAGGGCGCCGTCGCGGGGCGGTTGCTGCTCGACGTCCCGGCCGACGAGCGGCCCACCGCGATCGTCGCGCAGAGCGACGTGCTGGCCGCCGGCGTGCTGCAGGCCGCGGCCGAGCTGGGGCTCGACGTCCCCGGCGACGTCTCCGTCGTCGGCTTCGACGGCGCCGACCTGCCCTGGCTCGCGCCGACCGTGCTGACCACCGTCGTGCAGCCCAGCGACGAGAAGGGGCGGGAAGCGGCCAAGGCGGCGATGGAGTTGGTCGCCGGGCGGACCCCGGCCGACGTGCTGCTGCCGGTGCGCCTGCGCGTCGGGACGACCACCGGCCCGCCGCGGTCCTGACGGTTCGGCGCCACCTGCCCGGGCGGCACCTCGCTACGCTGCGTGGATGGCCTCCCCGCCCGAGCCACCGCTGACGGTCCCACCCCTCGGCCGTCGCGCGGAGCGCACCGCGACGAGCCGGGCCCGCATCCTGGACGCCGCGGTGGCCTGCCTGGTCGAGTCCGGCTACCGGGGCGCGACCACGCTGCGCATCCAGGCCCGCGCCGGGGTGTCGCGGGGGCGGCTGCTGCACCACTTCCCGTCCCGCGACGAGCTGCTGGTCGCGGCCTCGCGGCACCTGGCCATCGGGCGGATGCGGCGCACCGACGAGCGGCTGCGCGACATCCCGGAGGGCCTGTCCGCCGCCGAGCGCCTCGACCGGGTCATCGAGCTGATCTGGGAGACCTTCTCCGAGCCCCACTTCTGGGCCGCCGTGGAGCTGTGGACCGCGGCCCGCACGAACGACGAGCTGCGCGCCGCGCTGCAGCCCGGGGAGCAGGAGCTCGGCGCCCTCATCCGGGACGGCATGGCCAAGTACTACGGCCCGGAGCTGGCCGCGCACCCGCACTACCCCGCCGTCCGCGACCTGGTGCTGACCAGCATGCGCGGGGTGGGGATGAGCTACGCGCTCAGCCGTCGCGACCCCCGCACCGACCCCCACCTGAAGGTCTGGAAGATCGCCGCCCACACCCTCCTCGTCTGACCCGTCGAGAACGAACTTGTTGTCGGTTGGACCGGTCCAAAACGGCGACAGCTTCGTTCTCGACGGGGTTGGGGTGGGGGTCAGCCGCCGAGGGCGCGGGTGAGGGCGGCGGTCAGCGCGGCGGTGGTGGGGCGGTCGAGGACGGCGGCGACGTGCGCGTCCGGCCGCAGCAGCCAGACCTCGCCCCGCCGCGCGTCCAGCGCGGGGGCGAGGGTCCCGGTGACGTCGACCTCGTCGAGCTCCACCACCGCGACGGGCACGGCGCTGCCCTCCGCGACCGCGCGGGCCGCCTCCCCGTCCGCGCCCGGCGCCAGCAGCAGGGTGAACCCCTCGCGGGCCAGCTCGCGGAACCGCCGCCCGCCGGCCACCGGGGCGTCCGGGACCAGCACGCCGGGGCCGGGCGCCGGCACGTCGCCGCGCGGGGGACGACCGGCGAACGGGCGCGACGGCGACGGCGTGGTCAGCGGCGAGTCGACGTACCAGAACGGCTCGGCGAGCCGGCCGGAGTCGACCATCGAGCGGGCGACCGGGTCCTCTGCGGCGCGGTCGAGCACCGCCTGGCGGTGCGCGGCGGCCGCCGGCGACTGCGGGACCAGGAAGTCCATCGTCGCCGTGGTGATCTCCAGGTTCTCCCGGGCGGCCGCGTGCCGCTCGGCGTGGTAGCTCTCCAGCAGCCCCTCGCCCGCCCAGCCGCGGGCCACGAACGCGATCTTCCAGGCCGCGTTCTCGGCGTCGACGACCCCGGAGTTGAGCCCGCGGGCCCCGAACGGCGAGTACAGGTGCGCCGCGTCGCCGGCCAGCAGCACCCGGCCCGCGCGCAGCCGGTCGGCGCAGCGCGACTGGAACCGGTACACCGACTTCCAGACGATCTCGTAGGGGCGCTCGCCGATGACCTGGCGGATGCGGCGGTCCAGCGAGCCGTCGGCGACCTCGGCGTCGAGGTCGTAGTCGCTGGGGACCTGCCAGTCGATGCGGAAGGTCGAGCCCGGGCAGGGGTGCACCAGCACCTGGCGCCCGGGGTTCCACACCGGGTCGAAGTAGAAGCGCCGCTCGGTGGCCCAGCCGGGCAGGTCGGTGCGGATGTCGCAGATCAGGAACCGGTCGTCGAAGGAGTGGCCGTCGAAGCCGACGCCCAGCATCGCGCGCAGCTCCTCGGCCCGCGCCCCCGCGCACAGCACCGCGAACGGCGCCACGACCGTGCTGCCGTCGGCGCAGGTCAGGGTGACCCGGTCGACGTCCTGGTCGATCTTGGCGACGGGGTGGCCCCAGCGCACGTCGACCAGCGGCTCCGCGGCCACCCGCTCGTCGAGGATCTCCTCGGTGCGCGACTGGGAGATGTTGACGAACGGCGGGAACGCCGCCCGGCCGGACTCGGCGAACGTGTAGGTGAACAGCTCGTGGTCGCGGTGGAAGGTGCGCGCCGTGGTCCAGGTGACGCCCTCGGCCGCGATCCGCTCGCCCGCGCCGACCGCCGACCAGATGTCGAGGACGTCGCGCTGCTGGCAGATCGCCTTGGAGCCGACCGGGTCGCGCTCGGGACGCCGGTCGAGCAGCACGGTCGGCACGCCCCAGCGGGCCAGCAGCAGCGCGGTGGTCTGGCCGACCGGGCCGTTGCCGATGATCGCGACGGGATCCATGCTCGTCACGACTGCAGCTGCGCCCAGACCTCCTGGTCGCGTTCGGCCGTCCAGATGATCGGCCGATCCACGCCGGACAGCTCGTCCCACAGCCGGGAGACGTCGAAGGGCAGGCAGTGCTCGAAGATCGGCCAGCGGCCGTAGTCGTCGACGAGGGCGGCGTGCGTGCGCTCGAAGGCCTCCTTGAGCGTGCCGCCCGCCCGCTGCACCGCGCCCACGTGCTCGATCATCACCCGCAGGAAGTGCCGGGTCTGGCTGATCGCCGCGGCCACCGCGTCCGGGCCGCGACTGACCCCGCCGCGGCCGCCGACCAGGGTGTGCGCGCCCAGCGCGGCCACGTTGTCCAGCGTCGAGGAGGCCCACTCGCGGTGGAAGGCGTCGCCGGTGTAGAGCGCGGCCTCGGCCTCCACCAGGTCGCCGGCGAACAGGATGCCGTGGCGGGGCAGCCAGGCCACGATGTCGCCCTCGGTGTGGCCGCGCCCGCAGTACTGCAGGACCAGGTCGCCGCGGTCGCCGCCGAGGTCGATGGACATCCGGTCGGAGAAGGTGGCGGTGGGCCAGGTCAGGCCGGGCACCGTGTCGGCGCCCTCGGCCAGCCGCGGCATCCGGGCGAACTCGCTGGCCCAGTCCTGCTCGCCGCGCTCGGCCACCAGCGCCCGGGTGTTCTCGTGCGCGACGATGACCTCGGCGTCGAACGCGGAGGCGCCCAGCACCCGGACCGCGTGGTAGTGGCTGAGCACGAGGTAACGGATCGGCTTGTCGGTGTGCTCGCGCAGCTTCTCCAGCCAGCGCGCCGCCACCACCGGCGTGGCCAGCGCCTCGAAGCAGACCAGGAAGTCCTCGCCCTCGACGGCGCCGATGTTCGGGTCGCCCTCGGCGGTCAGCGCGTAGACCCCGTCCGCGAGCACCTCGAGGGTCTGCTCCTTGGCGGCCAGATCGGCCGACGACGCGAACGGCTTCGCTGCCATCGCCACTCCTCGCTGTACGACGTGTCCGGTTGTGCGACGTCCGGCTCGCCCCGACCCTAGGCGCCGATCGGGCGTTCGGCGAGTACCCCACCGCGGGCGCCCGCTCGCTCCGCGTGGTCGTCGACCGGACCACCGCCACCCGCTCGGCCCGCCGCGATCGCCCGGACCACAATGGGGTGGCACCTGCGCGCAGAACGGGGACACGCGATGACGGCACCCAACGAGATCGACCCCACCGCCCCTCCGAGCGGCACCGGGTGCCTGGAGTGCGAGCAGAGCGGCGGCTGGTGGGTCCACCTGCGCCGCTGCGCGCTCTGCGGCCACGTCGGTTGCTGCGACACCTCCCCCGCGCAGCACGCCACCGCCCACTTCCACGCCACCGGCCACCCGCTGGTCACCAGCTTCGAGCCGGACGAGGTGTGGTTCTGGGACTACCGCACCGGCGAGACCTACTCCGGCCCCGACCTGGCCGGCCCGCAGCACCGCCCGCTGGAGCAGACCGTCCCCGGCCCGGCCGAGCGCGTCCCCGCCGACTGGCGCAACCACCTGCACTGAGCGCTCCCGAGGGGGCGGGGCAGGATGGCGGGGTGGAGCCACTTCGGATCGGGGTCCTGGGCGCGGCGCGCATCGCCGGCGCCGCCATCGCCGCGCCCGCGCGGCTGACCGGCGCCCGGCTCGTCGCCGTCGCGGCCCGCGACCGCGACCGCGCCCTGGCCTTCGCCGGCGAGCACGGCGTCGAGCGGGTGCTCGGCTCCTACGCCGAGGTGATCGCCGACCCGGAGGTCGAGGCGGTCTACAACCCGCTGGCCAACAGCCTGCACGGGCCGTGGAACCGGATCGCCGTCGAAGCGGGCAAGCACGTGCTCACCGAGAAGCCCTCGGCCAGCGACGCCGCCGAGGCCCGCGAGGTGCGCGACGCCGCCCTCAAGGCGGGCGTGCTGCTCATGGAGGGCTTCCACTACCTGTACCACCCGGTCACCCGCCGGCTCCTCGACGCCGTCGCCTCCGGCGAGATCGGCGAGCTGCGCGGCGTCGAGGTGCACATGGAGATGCCCTCCCCGGCCGACGGCGATCCGCGGTGGTCGCTGGAGCTGGCCGGCGGCACCGTCATGGACGTCGGCTGCTACGGCCTGCACCTCCACCGCGTGCTGGGCCGCTTCGCCGGCGGCGAGCCCACCGTCACCGCGGCCCGCGGCCGCGAGCGCGCGGGCGCCCCCGGCGTCGACGAGTCGATGGAGATCGAGCTGGCCTTCCCGTCCGGGCTGCCCGGGCTCGTCCGCACCTCCATGACGGCCACCGAGCGCGACTTCTCCTGCCGGGTCGTCGGCAGCCGCGGCGAGGTCGTCGCGCCCAGCTTCGTGCTCCCCCACCTGGACGACCGCGTGCTGCTCACGGTCGACGGGCAGCAGCGCGTCGAGGAGCTGGGGCGGCGCTCGTCCTACGCCTACCAGCTGGAGGCCTTCGCCGCCGCCGTCCGCGCCGGTGGGGAGGTCGCCACCGGCGCCGACGACGCCGTGGCCAGCGCCGAGCTGATCGACGCCGCCTACCGCGCCGCCGGCTTCCCCCTGCGCCCCCGCACCTCCCGTCCCGCCCCCTGACGCCGATCGCGTCGCCCGACGCCGCCGGTCATGCCGGGGGACGGTGGTGGTGGGCGGTCCTGGAGAATCGCTCGGTGACCCCCGCAGTGTCCCTCCCCCCCGACCTCGTCCCCGACCTCCTGGGCGACATCGCCGCCGACGTGCGCGCGGCGGCCGCCCGCCTGGCCGGGGTCGCCCTCACCACGCCGCTGCAGCGCAACGAGCGGCTGTCCGCGGCGACCGGCGCGGAGGTCTGGCTCAAGCGGGAGGACCTGCAGGTCGGGCGGTCCTACAAGCTGCGCGGCGCGTACAACCTGCTCGCCCAGCTCGACGAGGCCGAACGCGCGGCCGGGGCGGTGTGCGCGAGCGCGGGCAACCACGGCCAGGGGGTGGCGCACGCGTGCCGCACGCTGGGCATCCGGGGGCGGGTGCACGTGCCGAGCACGACGCCGCGCCAGAAGCGCGAGCGGATCCGGGCGCTCGGCGGCGACGCCGTCGAGCTGGTGGTGGGCGGCGACACCTACGACGAGGCGGCGAGCGCCGCGGCCGAGTTCGCGCGGCGCACCGGGGCCACCGTCGTGCCCGCCTTCGACGACGTCCGCACGATCGCCGGGCAGGGCACGGTGGGGGTCGAGCTGGTGGCCCAGCTGGGCGGGCCGCCGGACGTGGTGGTGCTGCCGGTGGGCGGCGGCGGGCTGGCCGCGGGGGTGGGCGGCTGGCTGGCCGCGCAGCACCCCGGCGTGCGGATCGTCGGCGTGGAGCCGGCGGGCGCGGCGAGCATGGCGGCGGCGCTGGCCGCCGGGGAGCCGGTCGAGCTGCCCGAGCTGGACACCTTCGTCGACGGCGCCGCGGTGCGCCGGGTGGGCGCGACGGGCCTGCCGCTGGTGCGGGCGAGCGGCGCGGAGCTGGTCGGCGTGCCCGAGGGCCGGGTCTGCACGGAGATGCTGGACCTCTACCAGGTCGACGGGATCATCGCCGAGCCCGCGGGGGCGCTGGCCGCGGCCGCGCTGGGCGAGGCGGTGCGGGTCGAGCCGGGCCAGACCGTCGTGTGCCTGCTCTCGGGCGGCAACAACGACGTCAGCCGCTACGCCGAGGTCGTGGAGCGCTCGCTGGTGCACCGCGGGCTCAAGCACTACTTCCTGGTGGAGTTCCCGCAGGAGCCGGGGGCCCTGCGCCGGTTCCTGGACGAGGTCCTCGGCCCGGACGACGACATCGTGCTGTTCGAGTACGTCAAGCGCGACAACCGCGAGACCGGGGCCGCGCTGGTCGGCATCGAGATCGCGAACCGCGAGGCGTACGAGCCGCTGTGGGGCCGGATGCAGGCGAGTCCGCTGCGCATCCAGTTGGTCGCACCCGGCAGCACGGCCTACCGGTTCCTGGTCTGAAGGCTCACCGCGCGGTGCTCGCGTAGGTTGCCCGGAAGATCCCGCTGCCTTGGGCCGACGGAGTGCAATTGGTCCGATCGGGTGGCAGCGCGCTGAGGCGCGAACCGGGCACCGACCGGCGCCGAACGGGAGGTGGTGGGCCGGCGGCCGCCGGGGTGGAGGGGTGTCCGCGCGACGGCCGCCGGCGCGCGACACGGCAGGGGGCACCCTGTCCGGCGCGCGACACACCGTAACCGGTTAAGCGATCCGTCCGCCCTTCGGGTTGGCCTCCGGGGAACCCCGGATCACGCTTGGTTAATCAGCACTCACGGTGCGGGCTTGCCCCGTGAACGGCCGCCGGACCGGGAGCCGCGAGCCCGTGCAGCAGCAGTTCGGCCAGGTTCGCGTAGGCCTCACCGTCGGTGAGACCGGTGGCCTCGGCGAGCCGGCGCTGCTGGATCCGGACCATCACCGCGGTGACCACGTCGGCGACGAACTCCGCGTGCACGTCGCGGAACTCACCGGTCTCGACGCCCTCGTCCACCAGCTCCCGCACCCGGCGCGCGGCGATGCGCGTGTTGCGCCGGTAGACCTCCGCGGCCGGGGGGAACGCGGCCACGTCGTCGAAGAACGTCGCGGACGCGGGGGCCAGTTCGACGGCAACCGCGCGCAGGTAGGCCCCCACCCGGTCGGCAGCGCGTTCGGCCGATCTCACCGCCCGCTCCACCCGTTCGGTGGCCCCCCGGAAGAAGTGCACCACGGCCGCCCGCACGAGCTGCTCCTTGCTGCCGGCCAGCGCGTACAGCGTTCGTTTGGAGCAGCGCAGCCGGGCGGCGATGTCGTCCAGCGTCAGGTGCGCGAAACCGTCGGCGAGCAGGAGGGCCACGAGCGCGTCGAACAGTTGCTCGCGTCGGGGGGTGGCACGAGCCGGCACGTCGGCTAGCCTATCCGGTACTGAAGGCGAAACGTCAGTACCGCATAGGAGCGCCATGGCCGTCGACCGGTTGCTGCCCACCCAGGAGGCGGCGGACCTGCTCGCGCTGACCCGCGAACTCGCCGACAAGGAGCTCGCCCCCCGCGTCGACGAGCACGAACGCGCCGAGACCTACCCCGAGGGGCTGTTCACCGTGCTCGGCCGGGCCGGGCTGCTGGGGCTGCCCTACCCGGAGGAGGACGGCGGCGGGGGCCAGCCCTACGAGGTCTACCTGCAGGTCCTCGAGGAGCTCGCGGCCCGCTGGGCGGCGGTGGCCGTCGCGGTGAGCGTGCACGGCCTGGCCTGCCAGCCGCTGTCGCGCTTCGGCACGCCGGCCCAGCGCGAGCGCTGGCTGCCGGCGATGCTGGCCGGTGAGCAGGTCGGCGGCTACAGCCTGTCCGAGCCGCACGCCGGCTCCGATGCCTCCGCCCTGACCTGCAAGGCGGAGAAGACCGCGACCGGCTACCGGATCACCGGCACCAAGGCCTGGATCACCCACGGCGGCCGCGCCGACTTCTATGCGCTGTTCGCCCGCACCGGCGACGGCGCCCGCGGCGTGTCCTGCTTCCTGGCCCCCGGGCGGGTCGACGGGCTGAGCTTCGGGCGCCCCGAGGACAAGATGGGCCTGCACGCGATCCCGACGGCCACCGCCAACTGGGACGGCGCCGTGCTCGATGCCGACCGGCTCCTCGGCGAGGAGGGCCAGGGCCTGCAGATCGCGTTCTCCGCGCTGGACTCGGGCCGGCTGGGCATCGCCGCCGTGGCCACCGGGCTGGCCCAGTCGGCGCTGGACGTCGCGGTCGCCTACGCCCGCGAGCGCACCGCCTTCGGCCGCCGGATCATCGACCACCAGGGGCTGGGCTTCCTGCTCGCCGACATGGCCGCCGCCGTCGACTCGGCGCGCGCGACCTACCTCGACGCCGCCCGCCGCCGCGACGCCGGGCTCGACTACGGCCGGCAGGCCTCGGTGGCCAAGCTGATCGCCACCGACTCCGCCATGAAGGTCACCACCGACGCCGTGCAGGTGCTCGGCGGCTACGGCTACAGCCGCGAGTTCCCGGTGGAGCGGTTCATGCGCGAGGCCAAGGTGATGCAGATCTTCGAGGGCACCAACCAGATCCAGCGCCTGGTCATCGCCCGCTCGCTGGCCGGGGCCCCCTGATGACCCGCTCGGACGCTCCGCGGAGCCGTCGGGGGACGGCCGGACGCGAGTTCGGCGGGCAGCGCGGGGCGTAGCGCTGGTCTCCATCACGAGCCCCCGACCCGGGGGTGCCGGATACTCGGGGACATGCCGGACGGTCCCGCTCTCCCCGTCGACTCCCCCGCCCTCCCCACGGCGACCGACGTCCTCGTCGTCGGCGCCGGACCGGCCGGGTCGTCGGCCGCGGCGTGGGCGGCCCGGCACGGGCTCGACGTGGTGCTGGCCGACGCCGCCGTCTTCCCCCGCGACAAGGCCTGCGGCGACGGGCTGACGCCGCGCGCCATCGCCGAGCTGGAGCGCCTGGGGCTCGGCGACTGGGTGCGGGCGCGGGGCACCAACCGGGGGCTGCGCGCGGCCGGCTTCGGCCAGCTGCTGGAGCTGCCCTGGCCCGGTGGCTCCCTGCCCGACCACGGCGGCGCGGTCCCCCGCACGGAGCTCGACGCGCGCATCCGCGACGTGGCCCTCAAGGAGGGCGCGGTGCCGCTGGAGGGCGCCAAGGCCGTCGACGTGCGCCGCGAGGGCGGCCGGGTGAGCGCCGTGGTGTTCGACCGCGGCGGCGAGGAGCACGTCGTGTCCTGCGCGCGGCTGGTCGTCGCCGACGGGGCCCGATCCACGCTCGGCCGGGTGCTGGGCCGCGACTGGCACAAGGACACCGCGTTCGGGGTGGCCGCCCGCGGCTACGTCCGCTCCGGCCGCTCGGACGACCCGTGGATCTCCTCGCACCTGGAGCTGCGCGGCGAGCGGGACGAGGTGCTGGCCGGCTACGGCTGGGTGTTCCCGCTGGCCGACGGCGAGGTCAACATCGGGGTCGGCACGCTGGCCACCGCGAAGCGGCCGGCCGGCGTCCGGCTGCAGTCGCTGATCACGCAGTACGCCGCCGCCCGCCGCGACGACTGGCAGCTCGACGGGCCGGTGCGCGCCCCGTCCTCCGCGCTGCTGCCGATGGGCGGCGCCGTCTCCGGCGTGGCCGGGCCGAACTGGGCCCTGGTCGGCGACGCCGCGGGCTGCGTCAACCCGCTCAACGGCGAGGGCATCGATTACGGCCTGGAGACCGGCAGGCTGGTGGCCGAACTGCTGGTCGCGCGCACCGACCTGGCCGCGGCCTGGCCCGCCGAGCTGCGCGGGCACTACGGCGAGGCGTTCTCCATCGCCCGCAGGCTGGCCGGGCTGATCACCGTGCCCGGCCTGCTGCCCAAGCTGGGCCCGATCGGCATGCGGTCGCGGGCGCTGATGACGGTCGCCCTGCGGGTGATGGGCAACCTGGTCACCGAGGAGGACCGCGACGTCACCGCGCGCGCCTGGCGGGCCGCGGGGCGGCTGTCCCTGCGCCGCGACTCCCGCCCCCCGTTCAGCTGACGCCCCACCGCGACATGAACCTCATGGGGCCGCCGGGCCGGGCTGAGCCCCACCAGGTTCATGTCGGGTGAACGAGATCCGTAAGACAACGGACGCGCACGGGTGCCGTCGCGGCAGGACACTGGACGGGTGACCACCACTGCCGAGCCGGAGGCGGGCGCCACGGCGGACCCCGTCCTCGGCCGCCCGTTCGCCGCGCTGATGGGCCTGGTCGCGGTGGCCGCCGCGGTCGGGGCGGGCCAGCTCGTGGCCGGCCTGCTCTCGCCGGCGTCCGGCCCGTTCCTCGCGGTCGGCGACGCCGCGGTGCGGGTGTCGCCGCAGTGGCTGGTCGAGTTGGCCAAGGGCGCGTTCGGCACCGCCGACAAGCCCGTCCTGCTGGCCGGCATCGCGGTGGTCGTCGCCGCGCTGGCCGCGGCGGGCGGGCTGGCCTCGCGCAGGCGCCCCGGCCCGGGGCTGGCCGTCGTCACCGCGATGGGCACGCTGGCCATGGGCGCCGTGCTGAGCTCGCCCACCTTCGGCCCGCTCGACCTCACCGCCCCGGCCGCCTCGCTCGTCGTCGGGATCACCTCGTTCCGCCGGTTGCACGAGCTGCGGCTGCGCGTCGACCAGGCCCCGACCGACGCCGCCCGGATCTCCCGGCGCCGCGTGCTCATCGGCACCTCCACCGCCGTCGGCGCGGGCGCGGTCGCCGCGACCGGGCTGGGCGCCTGGATCGGCCGCGACGTCACGGGCTCCCGCGACGAGGTCACCGCCGCGCTGGCCCGCGCGGGCTACCAGCGCGCGCCCGCCATCCCGGCCACCGCCGAGTCCGGCGTCCCCGGCGCCACCCCGTTCGTGACCTCGAACGCCGACTTCTACCGCATCGACGCCGCGCTGCGCGTGCCGTCGCTGACCGCGTCGGACTGGTCGCTGCGCATCCACGGCATGGTCGACCGGGAGCTCACCCTGTCCTTCGCCGACCTGCTGGCCCGCCCGCTGGTCGAGCGGACGATCACGCTGCTGTGCGTGTCCAACCCGGTCGGCGGGCCGTACGTGTCCACCACCAACTTCATCGGCGTCGACCTGCGCGAGGTGCTGCTGGAGGCGGGTGTCTCGCCCGCCGCCGACCAGGTGCTCAGCACCAGCAGCGACGGCTGGACCGCGGGCACCCCCACCGGGGTGCTGCTGGAGCCCGACCGGGGCGCCCTGCTGGCCATCGGCATGAACGGCGAGGCGCTGCCCCCCGAGCACGGGTTCCCGGTGCGGATGGTCGTGCCCGGCCTGTACGGCTACGTCTCGGCGACGAAGTGGGTGACCGACATCGAGGTCACCACGTTCGCCGAGCGGCAGGCCTACTGGCTGCAGCGCGGCTGGTCGGAGAAGGGCCCGATCAAGACCGGCTCCCGGATCGACGTGCCCCGGACCTCCGTGGGCGCGGGGCGGGTCACCGTGGCCGGCACGGCCTGGTCGCAACCCATCGGGATCTCCGCCGTCGAGGTGCGCCTCGACCGCGGCCCGTGGCAGCCGGCCGACATGGCCACCGAGGTCGGCGGCGACACCTGGCGGATGTGGCGCGCCGAGATCGACGTGCCGCCGGGCGAGCACACCCTGCAGGCCAGGGCGTTCGACGCGAACGGCACGCCGCAGACCGCCGACGTGCGCGACGTCGTCCCCGACGGCGCCACCGGCTACCCCACCGTGAGCATCTCGGCCACGTGAGCCGGTCGTGCTGAGATCGGCCGAGGTCAGCGCGGTGCTCGTGGTGCCGGACGGACCCTTCCACAACCTGCGCTGGGCGAGCCGCGTGGAGTTCACCCTGGACTGCTTCGTGTGCGAGCGCACCGGTCGCACCGCGGTGCTCGAGCGCGGCGCGGAGCGCGGGGTCTGCTCCGGCGGCGGTACGCACGGCCCCCACCACGCGCCCGCCAGGATCGCCGCCTACGACCACACCTCCGAGCCGGGCCGGACCACCCTGCACGCGGTCGTCGACTTCTGGTGGGCGCCGTTCGAGGACGCCGCGGACGACGGCCGGGCACTGGCGCCCACCAGGGCGCCGTGGGTGCGCCTGCACCTGGGCTACCTGTGCCCGCGGGACCACGACGGCGGGTCGTTCAGCATCCAGACCAACGCCGTGCGGCCGGTGCTCACGCGGTGCCGGCACTGCGATGCGCCGCTCGCCGAGAGCCACGAGGTGCCCCGCGTCCGACTCCGGCCCTGACGCCCGGGCTGTATCGCCGGACACCTCCGGCAGCGCCCGGAATGATACCCCCCTATAGTATGAGGGGAACCGGGAGGAGCCTGCCGTGCACGGGTACACCGACGACAAGGACGCCTACCTCAAGCGGTTGCGCCGCATCGAGGGCCAGGTCCGCGGCATCGCCCGCATGATCGAGGACGACAAGTACTGCATCGACGTGCTCACCCAGGTCTCGGCCGCGACCAAGGCCCTGGAGGCCGTCGCGCTCGGGCTGCTCGACGAGCACCTCAAGCACTGCGTCACCGAGGCCGTGGCGGAAGGCGGCGCCGTGGCCGACCGCAAGGTCGCCGAGGCCAGCGCCGCGATCGCCCGGCTGGTGCGCTCCTGACCCGGGCCGCGCGCCCGGCACCGACCCCCGGCCGCACTCCCCACCGGCCGGCCGACCCCACTCCGGAGGAATCGATGAGCACCGCCACCTACACCGTCAGCGGCATGACCTGCGAGCACTGCGTCGCCTCGGTCACCGAGGAGATCAGCGAGATCGACGGCGTCTCCGCGGTCGACGTGCAGCTGTCCTCCGGCGCGGTCACCGTGACCAGCGCCGAGCCGCTCGACCCGACCGCCGTCCGCTCGGCGGTCGAGGAGGCCGGCTACAAGCTGGCCGGCTGAGCCCGGTCCCCGTCCCACCCGCCGGCGCCACCGAGGAGGCCAGCCGATGAGCACGGAGTCGATCTCCGCCTCGACCGGCGTCGAACTGGTGATCGGCGGGATGACCTGCGCGTCCTGCGCCAACCGGATCGAGCGCAAGCTCAACCGGATGGACGGGGTCACCGCCACGGTCAACTACGCCACCGAGAAGGCCTGGGTGCGGGCGCCCGCCGGCACCGCCCCGGCCGACCTGGTGGCCACGGTCGAGGCGGCCGGCTACACCGCGTGGGTGCCGGAATCGACGCCGTCGCCTGCCGAGCCGCCCGACCCGACCCGCGCCCTGCGCGACCGGCTGCTGGTCGCGATCGCGCTGGGCGCGCCGGTCATCGCGCTGGCGATGGTCGAGCCGCTGCAGTTCCGGTACTGGCAGTGGATCTCGCTGGCGCTGGCCGCGCCGGTGGTGGTGTGGGCCGCGTGGCCGTTCCACCGGGCGGCCTGGTCGAACCTGCGCCACGGCGAGGCCACCATGGACACGCTCATCTCCATGGGCGTGCTCTCGGCGTTCGGCTGGTCGCTGTACGCGCTGCTGCTGGGCTCGGCGGGCGAGCCGGGCATGACGCACCCGTTCGAGCTGACGATCGCCCCCTCGACCGGCAGCGCCAACATCTACCTCGAGGTGGCCGCCGGGGTCACCGCGTTCATCCTGGCCGGGCGCTGGTTCGAGGCCCGGTCCAAGCGCCGGGCCGGGGCCGCGCTGCGGGCGCTGCTCGAGCTCGGGGCCGCCGAGGTCCGCGTGCTGTCCGCGGACGGCACCGAGAACCGGGTGCCGATCGAGCGCCTGCACGTCGGCGACCGGTTCGTGGTGCGGCCCGGTGAGCGCATCGCCACCGACGGCGTCGTCGACGAGGGCTCCTCTGCGGTCGACGCCTCGATGCTCACCGGCGAGTCGGTGCCGGTCGAGGTCGGGCCGGGCGACGCCGTCGTCGGGGCCACGGTCAACGCGGGCGGCCGGCTGGTGGTCACCGCGACCCGGGTGGGCGCCGACACCCAGCTCTCCCGCATGGCGCAGCTGGTCGAGCGGGCCCAGAACGGCAAGGCCGCGGTGCAGCGGCTGGCCGACCGCATCTCCGGGGTCTTCGTCCCGGTCGTCATCGCGCTCGCCGTCGCCACGCTGGGCTTCTGGCTGGGCAGCGGGGCGGGCGCCGACGCGGCGTTCACCGCCGCCGTCGCGGTCCTGATCATCGCCTGCCCCTGCGCGCTGGGGCTGGCCACGCCCACGGCGCTGCTGGTGGGCACCGGGCGCGGCGCCCAGCTGGGCATCCTGATCAAGGGACCGGAGGTCCTGGAGTCCACCCGCCGGGTCGACACGGTCGTGCTCGACAAGACCGGCACCGTCACCACCGGCACGATGAGCCTGCTCGCGGTGCACCCGGCGGCCGGCGTCGCCGAGGACGACGTGCTCCGGCTGGCCGGGGCCGTCGAGGACGCCTCCGAGCACCCCGTGGGCCGGGCGGTCGCCCGCGCGGCCGGCCGGCGCGCCGGGCGCCTGCCCGCCGTCGGCGGGTTCGCCGCCCTGCAGGGCATGGGCGTGCGCGGCACGGTCGAGGGCCACGACGTGCTGGTGGGCAGGCCCGCGCTGCTGGAGTCGTCCGGGATCACCCTGCCCGACGAGCTCGCCGACGCCGCCCGCACCGCGGTCGAGGCCGGGCGCACCGCCGTCGTCGCGGCGTGGGACGGCGCCGCCCGCGCCGTGCTGGTCGTCGCCGACGAGGTCAAGCCGACCTCGGCCGAGGCGATCGCCGCGCTGCGCGGGCTCGGGCTGCGCCCCGTGCTGCTGACCGGCGACAACCGGGCCGCCGCCGCGGCCGTGGCCGCCGCGGTGGGGATCGACGCCGACGCCGTCCACGCGGAGGTGCTCCCGGCCGACAAGCTCGACGCCGTCAAGCGCCTGCAGGACGATGGCCGCGTCGTCGCCATGATCGGCGACGGGGTGAACGACGCCGCCGCACTGGCCCAGGCCGACCTCGGCCTGGCCATGGGCACCGGCACCGACGTGGCGATCGAGGCCGCCGACCTCACCCTCGTCCGCGGCGACCTGCTGGCCGCCGCCGACGCCATCCGGCTGTCCCGGCGCACCCTGGCCACGATCAAGGGCAACCTGTTCTGGGCCTTCGGGTACAACGTGGCCGCGCTGCCGCTGGCCGCGGCCGGGCTGCTCAACCCGATGCTCGCCGGCGCCGCCATGGCGCTCAGCTCGGTGTTCGTGGTGGCCAACAGCCTGCGCCTGCGGGGGTTCGGCTCGGCGTTCCCGACGCGGGCCCCCTCGACCGATCCGGCGACGCGGGGTCACGGCGGGGCGGGCGCGAAGTGACCGAACGGGACCACCGGGCCGGGACCGTCGTCTAGCCTGGGATCGCCCCCTCGACCCGCCGCCCCCGCGGCCCGTGCCCACTGGAACGCTGTTGAACTCTCTGGAGTTCGCCGGGAACGCGCTGCGCCGCGCCGGCGCCCGGATCGGTGTGCTCGTCGTGGTGCTGGGCATCATCGGCGTCGTGGGCCTGCTCGGGGTCAACGCGGTGATCTGGATGTCCGGGATGGGCAGCACCGGGCCGGCGGGCTGCGGCTACGGCTCGGGCGGCACCTCGGTGCTGGCCGACGCCGCCGACCCGTCCGACGAGCAGCGGCAGAACGCCGCGATCATCGTCGAGGTCGGCAGGCAGATGCAGGTCCCCGAGCGCGGCCAGTGGATCGCCCTGGCGACGGCGATGCAGGAGTCCGGGCTGCGCAACATCGACTACGGCGACCGCGACTCGCTGGGGCTGTTCCAGCAGCGCCCGTCGCAGGGCTGGGGCTCCCCCGCGCAGGTGCAGGACCCGGTCTACTCGGCCACCCAGTTCTACGACCGGCTGCTGGCCGTGCCGGACTGGCCGCAGATGCCGCTGTGGCAGGCCGCGCAGACGGTGCAGCGCTCCGCGTTCCCCACCGCCTACAGCAAGTGGGAGGACTACGCCGCCTCCATGCTCGCCGACGTCGGCGCGGACACCGGCGTGGAGATCTCGCTGGCCGGCACCGACGTCTGCGCCCCGCGCGGCGGGGCCACCGGCCCGGCGGCGGTGCCGTGGGCCGGCGGCGACACCGGCTGCGTCCAGGACGACCCCACCTCCGGCGGCTGCCTCACCGGGGCCACCCGGCACGCGCTCGACGAGGTGCTGCGCGTGTTCGGCGGCTACAGCGCCGGCTCCCGGATCCAGGCCACCGGCTGCTGGGACGCGCACGCCTGGAACCCCTCCAGCGACCACCCCAAGGGCCGGGCCTGCGACTTCTTCCCCGGCACCGCCGGGGCGTTCGCGGCGGGCACCGAACTGCAGGCCGGCTGGGAGCTCGCCGAGTGGTTCCGGGCGAACGCCGACGCGCTGCAGGTGTCCTACGTGATCTGGCAGGGCCGGATCTGGTCGGCCGGGCGCGGCGACACCGACACGGGGTGGGGCCAGCCCTACAGCGGCGGCGGCGTCTACGACCCCGACGAGGCCACCGGCGGCCACTTCGACCACATCCACGTCAGCTTCAAGCGCTGACCGCGGGCCCGACCGTCACGTGACGGTGAGCAGCTCCATCATGTGGCCGTCGGGGTCGGCGACGTAGAACCCGCGACCGCCGTTCATGCGGTTGGTCCGCCCGGGCTCGCGGCGGAACGGGTCGGCCCAGTAGGTGAGGCCGGCCGCGGTGACCCGGGCGAGGGCCGCGTCGAACTGCTCCTCGCTGACCCGGAACGCGTAGTGCTGCGTGTCCGGCGCGTCGCGGCCCTCGGCGAAGTCCAGGGTGACGCCGTTGCCCAGCCGCACCGGCAGGAACGGCTCGGTCGGCGCCCCGACCCGCACGCCCAGCACGTGGGCGAGGAACTCCGCGGAACGGGCGCGGTCGGTGGCCCAGACGATGGTGTGGTCGAGGGCGGGGGTGGTGGCATCGCTCATGGTCGGTCCTCCTCGCCCCATCCTCCCGCGGACCGGCTCCGCTGTGATGTCGTGCCGCGCGGTGGCGGCCGCGCGCGCCGCGGACGGACGATCTGCGGGTGCCACTCGCCCGCCTCCGACCCCCGACCGCGTTCGCCGGCCTGGTCCTCGCCTTCGCCGTCGTGATGACCGGCACCACCGTCCCCACCCCGATGTACTCGCTCTACCAGCGGGAGCTCGGGTTCTCGGCGGTGGTGCAGACGGTCGTCTTCGCGGTGTACGCGGTGGGCGTGCTGGCCGCGCTGCTGCTGTTCGGCCGCTGGTCCGACCAGCTCGGGCGGCGCCCGCTGCTGCTGGGCGGGCTGGCCGCCGCCCTGCTGAGCAGCCTGGTGTTCCTCGTCGCGGACTCGGTGCCGGTGCTGCTGGTGGGCAGGCTGCTGTCCGGGGTGTCGGCCGGGATCTTCGCCGGGGCCGCCACCGCCGCGGTCATCGAGGCGGCGCCGGAGCGGCTGCGCTCGCGCGCGCCCGCCGTGGCCACCGCGGCCAACATGGGCGGGCTCGGCCTCGGCCCGCTGCTGGCCGGCCTGGCCGTGCAGTACCTGCCCGCCCCGCTGCACCTGTCGTTCGCGGTGCACGCGGTCGCCGTCGTCGGCTGCGCGGTGCTGGTGCTGCTGGCCCCGGAGACGGTCCACGTCGCCGAGCACCCCCGGCTGCGCCCCGCCGCGCTGGCCGTCCCACCGCCGGTGCGGGCCGTGTTCGCCGGCGCGGTGACCGCGGGCTTCGCCGGCTTCGCGGTGCTCGGGCTGTTCACCGCCATCGCGCCGCGGATCGTCGCCGAGATCACCGGCGTCGACGACCACGCCGTCGCCGGCCTCGTCGTGTTCGCGCTCTTCGCCGCCTCCACCGCCGCGCAGCTCGGGCTGCGCGGCCTCCCCACCGACCGCGCCCTGGACGCCGGGTGCGCACTGCTGGTCGTCGGGGTGCTCGTCATCGGCACGGCCCTGCTGGCCGGTTCCCTCGCCGTCCTGGTGACCGGCGCGGTGGTGGCCGGCATCGGCCAGGGCATGAGCTTCAGCAAGGGCATGGCCGCGGTGCACGCCCGCGTCGACCCCGCGATGCGGGCCGCCGTGACGTCCAGCTTCTTCGTGGTGCTCTACGTCGCCATCTCCCTGCCGGTCGTCGGGGTGGGAGCGGCGGCGCAGGCGTGGGGGCTGGTCCCCGCGGCCCTGGTGTTCGTCGCCGCGGTGGCGGTGCTGGCCGCGGTGGCACTGGCGGCGCTGCTGGTCCTGCAGCGACGGGCCGCGAAGGTGCCCGCCTAGCAGTTCGCTCGCTCGGGAGTCGCCGAACCTCGGACGAGGGTGGGTTTCGTTCCCCGGCCCCCGCTGGGTCCAGCCCGTCAGAGGTCGCTCGCCGCGCAGGCGCTCCTTCCCGGTCCGGAGCTGGGCGCGTCGTCCAGGACAGCCACCTGTTCAGGGCGCCTCCGGCGGCACCTCCGGCGAGGGCCTCAGCTCCAGCAGGGGGTGGGAAGGGGTGGGCGCTTCGCGCCCACCGGGGGCTCGCCCCGACGCGGAGCTCGCCGCCGGTGCGCCCCCGGCCGTGCGCGACGCCGTGGTGTTCGGCCGTCCGGTGGCGGGCCGAAAGTCGGTCGCCGCCGCCCGCCGGGTCTGCTGTCATCCCCCGGTGATCGACGTGCCCGGGCCGGTGCGGGAGAAGGCGCGCGCGGCCGGGGCCGACGGCTGGCTGGCCGACCTCCCCCGGTTGGTCGCCGAGATCGCCCGGGAGTGGGGCCTGACGATCGGGCGCGCCTTCCCCGACGCCACCGAGTCGCTCGTCGTCGCGGCCGACACCGCCGACGGCCGGCCCGCGGTGCTCAAGCTGCAGGTCCCCCGGGCCGATCGGATGGGCGGCGACGGCCTGGCCCCGGCCCGGCACGAGATCGCCGTGCTGCGGCTGGTCGCGGGGCGCGGGTGCGTGCGGCTGCTGCGCCACGACGTCGACCGCGGTGCCCTGCTGCTCGACCGGCTCGGGCCGTCCCTGCACGACGTCGGCCTGCCGATGGCGCAGCGGCACGAGATCCTGTGCTCGTTGCTGCTGCGGTTCTGGCGGCCGGCGGCCGACATCGACGCGGACCACGGCTTCCCGGACGGCGCTCAGAAGGCCCGCGAGCTCGCCGCCGCCGTCGCCCGGTGGTGGGCCGAGCTCGACCGGCCCTGCTCGGAACGGGCCGTCGAGCACGCGCTGGCCTGCGCCGATCGCCGCGCCGCCGGGCACGACGACGAGCGCGCGGTGCTCGTGCACGGCGATCCGCACGAGTGGAACGTGCTGGTCGACCCCCGGCCCGGCGGGATCGGCTGGGCCCTCGCCGACCCGGAGGGCCTGCTCGCCGAGCCGGAGTACGACCTCGGCGTGCTGATGCGCGAGGACCCCGCGGACATGCTCGAGGGCGATCCGTTCGCCCGGGCCCGGGTGCTGGCCGCGCGCACCGGCCGCGACGCGACCGCGCTCTGGGAGTGGGGCGTCGTCGAGCGCGTGTCGACCGGGCTGCTGGCCACCCGGATCGGGTTGCAGCCGGTCGGTCGGCAGATGCTGGCGGTGGCCGACCGCGTGGCGGGGCTGGGCGGCCCGTAGCGGGAGGGCCAGGATGGCGGGATGAGCACCCGCACGTCGGCCACGACCCGCGCGCTGCTGCGGTGCGGCGCCGCGGCCGGTCCGCTGTTCCTCGGGGTGGCCACCGTCGAGGGCGCCACCCGCCCCGGCTACGACCCGTTGCGCCACCCGATCAGCTCGCTGGCCATCGGGCCGCGCGGGTGGCGCCAGGTCGCGAACTTCGCCGCGTCCGGGGCCCTGGTGCTCGCGGGGGCGAGCGGGCTGGCCCGCACCCGGACGCTGCCGCGCACGGTGCCCGCCCTGCTCGCGGCGGTGGGCGCGGGCCTGGCCGGCGCCGGGGCCTTCCGCACCGACCCGATCAGCGGCTACCCACCGGGCAGCCCGCCGGCCCCGGATCCCGCGACCACCGCGGGGAGGCTGCACGACGTGGCCTCCACCCCGGTGTTCCTGTGCCTGCCGGCCGCCGCCGCCACCACGGCGGTCTCGGCGCTGCGCCCCGGCGAGCGGGGGTGGGCAGCGGCGTCGGGCGCGGCCGCGGCGGCCCACTTCGCGGCGTTCGTGGCGGCCGGCGGCGGGTTCGCCCAGCGGCCCCGGCTCGTCCGGTGGGGAGGGCTGTTCCAGCGGCTGTCGCTGGCCGCCGGGCTCGGCTGGTTCGCCGCGCTGTGCACGCGCGCGATCGGCTCGGCGCGGTGAGCGCGGCGGCGGCCTCCCGCCCGGGGCCCGCCTGACGGGATCGGACAACCCGCTGTCGATCTCCCCAGGACCACTGGCTCGCCCGGACGGGGCAGGGTCCAGGATGGCGGCCGTGTCAGCCGTGCTGCGCGGGATCGCCTACCTCGTCGTCGGGCTGCTGGGCGTCGTCGTCATCGGCGGCGCCGCGATCTTCGGCGCGGACGCCTGGCGGGCGTCGAACCAGCGCCCGCCGGACTGCGACTTCCTGCTGCACAACCCCGGCGGCGACCTGCTCGGCGACGCCGACGCGGTCGGCGCGGCGTGGGCCGCGGTCACCGACCCGGACATCGACACCGACGGCGACCTGGCCGGCTCCGCCCCGGTCCTGGAGCGCTCCTGCGTGCTGTGGGCGGGCACCGCGCCCGCCGGGCGGACCGTCGTGTTCGTCGACACCACGGTCGCCGGGCTCCGGTCGGTGTCGCGGATCGTCGAGGTGCGGCTGCCCGCCGCCGACGGCGGCCCCGCCGAGCGGGCCGTCGTCTCGCACTCCACACCGCTCGCCTCCGAGTTCCGGTCGGGCGCCGTGCTGCCGCTGTCGGGGCTCTACGTCCCACCCGACCGGGACGCGGAGGTCACGGCGGTGACCGTGCTCAGCTCGGCCGACGGCTGGCAGGCCGCGACCCCGGCCGCCCGGGCCGGCGAGGGCCTGTTCGACATCGGCGTCACCGGCGACTACGTCGAGAAGGCCGACGACCCGCAGGACCCCGACGCCCTGCTGCTGCTCGAACTCGCCGACGGCGGCCGCGTCGCGGTGGCGATGCCGGTCGGGCCGGAGCGCGCGCACCCGCTGCCCGTCCGGGCGACCTACGTCCTCAGCGTGGACGGCACCACGCCCGCGGACGTCGCCGGGCTGCGCGCCGCGGGTCCGGTGCTGTCGCTGATGAGCGCCGACGCCCGCTACGCCCTCATCCGCGACCGCTCGATCCGGCCGACGCACCTGGAGGTGCGACAGACCCCCGGGGCGGTGACGCTCGCGGTCAACGACCCGCAGGCGGCCATCCTGCCCAGCTTCGTGCTGCCGCTGACCCCGCCGCCGCCGACCTCGTTCCCGCTGCTGCCGACCGGCTGAGCCCGCCCCGGCGGCGGAGCCGCCCGGCCGACGTCCTCAGGGGGCCATCAGCGGCCGCTGCGGCATGTCGCCGTCCTTGCCGCAGCGCCCGCACGTGATGTACGGCTCCCCGCTGTCGTTGACCCGTTTGACCCATCGGTGCCATCCCAGCCGGCACAGCCAGCTCACCTTCATGGCGGCGCAGGGTAACCGGACGATGATGGTCCGTCTACGCTCCGCAGCCGGGGACGTCCCCGATGCGGAACCAGACCGGGATGCCGCGCTCGCGCGCGATGGCCACGTCCTGGTCGGCTCCGGTCGACTCACCCGGCAGCCGCAGGACGCCGTCGCAGCGCTGCAGCAGCCGCTGGGCCGTCGGGTACATGACCTGTTCGGCGAGCGGGTCGAGCGGACCGGCGGCGCCCGCGCTGCTCAGCACGGGCAGGGCCACCCATTCGCCGATCATCGGCACGTGCCCGGCGGCGAACAGCGGCCAGGCCGCCTCCTCCAGCCGGGCCAGGTTGGCCGCCATCTTGGCGGGGTCGTCGCCGGTGCCGGAGCGGTAGGGGCCGGCGATGAGGATCATCAGGGATGTCGTCTGCACGTTCTGCACGGTAACGTGCAAGAGTCGGAAAAAACAAGGAGAAACGTGCATGTTGGCCGCACAGCGCCGTGACCTGCTGCTGGACCGCCTCCGCCGGGACGGGCGCGTGGTGGCCAAGGACCTCGCCGCCGAACTGGGGGTCTCCGAGGACAGCGTCCGCCGCGACCTGCGCGAGCTGGCCGCGGCCGGGCTCTGCCAACGCGTCTACGGCGGCGCCCTGCCCGTCTCCCCCGCCATCGCCGACTACGCCGGGCGCAGGCGGGTGGAGCCGGCCAGCAAGGAGCGCGTCGCCGCCGCGGCCGCGCGGCTGGTGGAGCCGGGCGGCACCGCCATCATCGACGGCGGCACGACCGCGCTCGCCGTGGTGCGCGCGCTACCGCTCGACCTCGACGCCACCGTGGTCACCCACAGCCCGACCGTGGCCGCCGCCCTGGTCGACCACCGCGACGTCGAGGTCTTCCTGCTGGGCGGGCGGCTGTTCAAGCACTCGCTGGTGACCTGCGGGGCGGCCGCGGTGGAGGCGGCGCAGGCCGTCACCGCCGACGTGTTCCTGCTCGGCGTCACCGGCGTGCACCCCGAGACCGGCCTGACCACCGGCGACGCCGACGAGGCCGCGATGAAGCGCGCGCTGTCGCGGCGGGCCGCCGACACCTACGTGCTGGCCAGCGCCGAGAAGATCGGGGCGGCCTCGCGGTTCGCGGTGCTCGGGCTGGACGAGGTGACCGCGGTGGTCACCGACGCCGCCGCGGGCTCACCGGTCGTGCGCGACCTGGTCGCCGCCGGGGTGCAGCTGATCCGGTGACCCCGGCGTCACGGCGTGGGCAGCCGGTCGGGAGCGGCCGCCGGCAGCGCCGGTCCGGCCGTGGTCAGCGGGTGCACGCCGGGGCGCTCGCCGAAGTCCAGCCGGAAGCTCTGCCGCACGGTCGCGGTCGGGGCCGTGCCGGACTCGGCCGTCGCGGCCACGGCGTCCCGGTCGAAGATCCGCACGTCGAGCCGGACGGCGTCGGCGCCGATCCGCTCCACGGCCAGCCCGGCGAAACCCGGCCGGTTCTTCGGCAGGCAGCCCAGCGACCACGCCGCGCCGTCGAGCTCGACGCCGGGGTCGCGGGGTCCGGCGACGAGGTCGCGCAGCCGCACGACCTCGGTGCCCGGGCGGTAGGACGGCTCGTCCCGCCCGGTCGGCACGGCCGCCGCCCTGGACAGCACCGGCAGCCAGCCCCCGCCGCTGACCAGCGACATCGGCGAGGCCACCACCTCCACCAGGTTGAGCCGCGTCGACTCGGTGACCGCCACGTAGCTCTGGTGGATGTCGCCGCCCAGGGTCACCGTCGGCCGCCCGGCCCTGCGGCGCACCAGCTCGGTCCAGAACCGCTGGTACTGGTGCCAGTAGTCCTGCATGCCGGTGTCGCCGAGCAGGCTGAACCGCTCCCGGCGCCCGTGGTTGCCCAGCCAGGCGGCCGGCTGCAGCACCGGCTGGGACAAGGCCAGCACGAACACCGGGGCCCGCTCGGCGGCGTCGAGCATCCGGTCGAGGAACTCCGGGTCGACGAACGCCGAGTGGTACGGGTGGCGGACCCGGCGGGTGCGCCGGGTCCGGGTGTCGAGCAGCGCGATGGTCAGCGGGTCGATGTCGATCAGCTGCAGCACCGGGTGGCGGGGCCGGTGGATCCGGTTCTCGGTGCCGGGTTCGGGCGGCCCGGCCGGCAGCTGGTCGTCGCGCTCCCCGCGGGACAGCGCCCGCATCCCGGACGCCTGGAACGACCCGAACAGCTCGAACGACGCCAGCCCCCAGGCGTCCCACTCGCCCGGGTGCACCGGCAGGTAGCTCTGCTGCAGCGGGTCCGACGGGGGGACCCGCGGGTCGAAGGGCTCCTTCACCGCGGGCCCGATGGTGTCCGGGACGACGGCGCGCCTGCGCCGGTGGCCGTTGACCAGCGCCGACCAGATGTTGCCGTAGGAGTGCTTCGCGGTGACGGTGCGGTTGGGCCAGTTGTTCCAGAACTCGTGGTCGTCGGGCAGGAAGTAGGTCGGTCCGGAGCCGAGCACGCCGCGCAGCCCGCGGCGGGCGTGGCCGTCCGGGTCGGGCTGCATGCCCCAGGTGCGCCAGTACTTCAGCAGCAGGCCCGTGCGCGGCGTGTGCCGCGACATGAGCGCGTACCGCCAGGCGGGGGCGTCGGCGTAGACCTGGTCGCCCAGCAGCAGCGTCAGGTCGGGGGCCTCGTCGGCGAAGACGGACCCGAAGGCGGCGTCCAGGGCGTCGCGGGCGTCGGTGTCGGCGTCGTAGCAGGACGCGGCGAACAGCCGCAGCGGCCGGCCCGGCTCCAGCTCGCGCGGCAGCGTGCGCGCCCGGATCGGCTCGGCCGGGTGCAGCGGCCCGGCGACCAGCGCCACCTCGTACCCGGTGGCCGGGTCCAGGTCGGGCACCATCACCTGGCCGTGCAGGAAGCGCAGGTCGGCGGGCAGCCCGCTCTCGGAGCGCTCACCGTCGATGCAGTACCGGCGCAGCACGACGCGCACGCTGCGCTCGCCCCCGGGCCGGCGCACGACGATCTGCACGGGCACGTCCTCGACGTCCAGGCTCTGGACGACGGCCCCGATCCAGACCACGACCCAGCTCTGCCCGGCGTCCTTCTGCACGAGCAGGGTGCCCGGCGCCAGCGGCAGCGGCGCCTGCCCACCGCTCCGGCCGCCGCCGCGCAGCCGGGCCACGGCCCCCAGCACCCGCCGGTACTGGCGCTCGACGAACTCCCCGACGGCGAACTGCGCCCGCTGGACCGGGTGCGGACCGGTGGCGGACGGCTGCTGCGACGTTGCCCGCATGTCCCCAGCACTCGCCGGTCGACCGGGACCCGTTACGTCCCGGGCACGGGCGGCCCCGCTACGTGATCAGCTCGAGGATGGTGGCGTTGGCGGTGCCGCCGCCCTCGCACATCGTCTGCAACCCGTAGCGCAGCTCGCCGCGGCGCATCCGGGCGATCATGCGGGTCATCAGGATCGCGCCGGAGGCCCCCAGCGGGTGCCCGACGGCGATCGCGCCGCCGAGCGGGTTGATCCGGTCGAGGTCGGCGCCGGTCTCGGCCTGCCAGGCCAGCGGGACCGGCGCGAAGGCCTCGTTCACCTCGAACACGCCGATGTCGTCGATCGTCAACCCGGTCCGGCGCAGCAGCTTCCGGGTGGCCGGGATCGGGCCCAGCAGCATGGTGATCGGGTCGGCGCCGCTGACGGCGCCGGAGTGGTAGCGCGCGATCGGGGTCAGGCCGAGCTCGGCGGCCTTCTCCGAGGTGGTGATGAGCAGCGCGGCGGCGCCGTCGGAGATCTGCGAGGCGTTGCCCGCGTGGACCACCCCGTCGGGCTTGAAGGAGGGCTTGAGCTTGGCCAGCGTCTCCGGTGAGGTGCCGCGGCGCAGCCCCTCGTCGGCGCTGAACTTGGTGCCCTCCACGTCGATCTCGACCGTGTGGTCGGTGAAGGCGCCCTCGTCGATCGCCGCCGCGGCCAGCGCGTGCGAGCGGGAGGCGAACTCGTCGAGCCGGCGGCGGGAGAAGCCGTAGCGCTCGGCGATGAGCTCCGCGCCGACGCCCTGGTTGAAGGCGAAGCCGTCGTAGCGCTCCAGCACCTTGGGCCCGTAGGGCATGCCGCTCTCGCGGGCGGCACCCAGCGGCACCCGGCTCATCGTCTCCACGCCGCCGGCCACGACCACGTCGTACTGCCCGGCCATGACGGCGTGCGCGGCGGAGTCCACGGCCTGCTGGCTGGACCCGCAGGCCCGGTTGACCGTCTGGCCGGGGACGTGCTCGGGCCAGCCCGCGGCCAGCACCGCGAACCGGCCGATGTTGCTGGACTGGTCGCCCAGCTGGGTCACGCAGCCCCAGACGACGTCGTCGACGATGCCCGGGTCGACGCCGGTGCGCTCGACCAGCGCGGTCAGCACGTGGGCCGAGAGGTCGGCGGCGTGCACCCCGGACAGCGAGCCGTTGCGCTTGCCGATGGGCGTCCGTACCGCGTCGACGATGACTGCGTCCCGCATCCCAGCTCCCCGCTCCGGTGTGCCGATCCCTGCCGCAATTCCTGACACCTTATCCGACGCCGGGCCGGGAAACGCCAGGTTGCCGGGTCGATCACACCCCGGTCGGCCGCACGGATCAGCGCCGGACCGCCAGCTCGCGGACCGTCCGGGTGGCCTCGTCGTAGCTGCGGGCGGCCACCAGCCCGCCCTCGGCGGCCGGCAGGTCGCCCAGCAGCCGCACCGCCTCGGCGCGCTGCGCCGGGGTGGCCCGCAGCATCAGCGTGACGTGCGGGGTCCACAGGTCCGGGCGCAGCCACGGCGACCGCGGCCGGACCACCTCCGACACCGCCGCCTGCAGGTCGAGCAGCGCGCGGCTGGGCACCACCGCCCACACCAGCGCCCCGCGCGCGCCGCCGAAGCTGAGCGCGCCGTCCAACCGCAGGGCCATCGGGATCCCGCTGAGCGCGGTCGCGAGCCAGCCGTCGGGGGGCAGCGCGTCGGCGGCGGCGAGCGTCAGGTGCGGGCGGTTGGTCGGGTGGCGGTGCTCGGCCAGGCTCGGCAGCCCGGCCCCGGCCAGCAGCTCCCACACCGCCCGGACCCGCCCGTCCAGCTCGTCGTCGAGCAGCAGCTCGACTGTCGGCATGCGGCGCTCCTCGGTCGTCGTGCGCCGCACGCTACCGCCCGGACCGTTCATTGCCGGCGTCCTCGCAGGGGCAGCGCGCTCCTCGCAGCGGCCACCGCGCGTGCGAGGAGCACGGAGAGTCTGCGAGGACGGACCGGGGTGGCGGCCGCGGCCCCGTACCGTCCCGAGTGACCCGGTCGTGCGGCACCAATGCGGTTGAGCGCGATCCGGCCGGGTAGCCGGGCTCCATGACCCAGCACACGAGCGGACCCGCGCCGGCTGCGCCGCCCGCGGGCACGACACATGCGTCCCCGGGCGGCGGGGCCCCGGCCACCGAGGTGGCCCGCGACCAGGCGGGGCAGGTGGGCGGCGCGGCCGCCGACGCCGGCCGCCAGGTGGCGGGCACCGCCAAGGAGCAGGCCGGACAGGTCGCCGAGCAGGCCCGGCGCGAGGCGAAGGACCTCTACCACCAGGCCCGCGGCCAGGTGACCGAGCAGGCGAAGGGCGGCCAGCAGAAGGCCACCGAGGCGCTGCGCTCGCTGGCCGCCGAGCTCAAGGAGATGGCAGGCGGCGAGCACCACGGACCGGCCTCCGACCTGGCCGCGCAGGCCGCGGGCCGGGTGGACGACCTGGCCGGCTGGCTGGACGGCCGCGAGCCCGGCGACCTCGTCCAGGAGGTGCGCTCGTTCGCCCGCCGCCGTCCCGGGCTGTTCCTGGCCGGCGCGGCGCTGGCCGGCGTCCTGGCCGGGCGGCTGACCCGCGGCGCCGTCGACGCGAACCGCGACACCAGCGGATCGTCGGGGCTCCCGCAGCGGGCGGGCGGGACCGGGCCGGTGCCGCACCCCACCGCGCCGGGGCCGCACTACGCGCCCGCACCCCCCGGCTACCCGCCGGGCCCCCAGCAGGCCCCGGCGCCCGGGTACCGCGTGCCGCCGCCCGCCCCCATGCCCTACGACCGCCCCGGTGGCGCGCTGCCGCCGGAGGGACCGCTGGACGCGCCGGGCGGCGGGGTCCCGCCGTCGGCCGAGCCCCGGCCCTACACGCCCCCGGTGGCCCCGGCCCCGGCGCCCCGCCCGGGCGGTCCGGCGCACGCGCTGCGGCCCGAGGGCACCACGGTCGGCGAGTACGTCGACGACCTGGAGCGCGGCGGCGTGCCGCCGCGGCACGAGTCGGACGGTCCCCGATGACCACCCCCGTCCCACCCACCGGTGGCGGCGCCTACGCGCCGGACGCCGCCGCCACCGACCGGCTGGTCACCCACGACCGGCCCGACGTCGGCGACACCTCGCTCGGCGACCTGATCGGCAACGTCACCCGCGACCTGTCCACCCTCATGCGCCAGGAGCTGGCGCTGGCCCAGGCCGAGGTCAAGCAGGAGGTCTCGAAGACCGCGAAGGGGGCCGGTGCCCTCGCCGGGGCCGGCGTGGCCGGGTTCTTCGTGCTGATGTTCCTGTCGATGGCCCTCTACGCCGGCCTGTCCAACGTGATGGACGCCGGTTGGGCCGCGCTGATCGTCGCCGTGCTCTGGGCGGTCATCGCCGGCGCACTGTTCGTCGTCGGCCGCCAGAAGATGCAGCAGGTGCACCCGAAGCCGGAGCGCACGGTCGACACCCTCAGCAACGTCCCCGACGCCCTCAAGGGCAACCGAGGAGGCTCGGCATGACCACCCCGAACACCAGCGACCCGGACGAGATCCGGCGCGAGATCGAACGCACCCAGGCCCGGTTGAGCAGCGACGTCGACGTGCTCGGCGAGAAGGTCAGCCCCGGCGCCATCGTGAACCGGCGCGTGGACCGCGTCCGCAGCAGCGCCGGCCGGCTCAAGGACAAGGTCATGGGCAGCAACTCGACCACCACCTACAGCGGCACCCACCTCGGCGGCTCCGGCGGCGGGTTCCGCGACACCGCCCACGGCGCGGCCGGTTCGGTCTCCGGGGCGGCGTCCTCGGCGGCCGGCACGGTGTCCGACGCGGCCTCCTCGGCGGCGGGGACCGTCTCCGACGTGGCCTCGAACGCCGCGAGCGCGGTGCAGGCCGCCCCGCAGGCGGTCCGCCAGCAGACCCAGGGCAACCCGCTGGCGGCGGGGCTGATCGCGTTCGGCGTCGGCTGGCTGGCCTCCTCGCTGCTGCCGGCGAGCCGGCGCGAGCAGGAGCTGGCCGAGCAGGCGAAGCAGCGGGCGTCCGAGCTCGGCCAGCCGCTGGCCCAGGTGGCCAACGAGGTCAAGGACAACCTGACCGAACCCGCGCAGCAGGCCGTGGAGTCGGTGAAGTCGACCGCCACCGAGGCCGGCCAGACCGTCGCCCAGGAGGGCCGGGACGCCGCGGGGCAGGTGCAGGAGCAGGCCCGCGACTCCGCGGGCACCGTCCGCCAGTCGACCCAGTCGGGCTGATCCACCCCGCTGGTCCAGGAGAGCCGCGGCGGCGCCCACCACGGGCGCCGACGCGGCTCTCCTCGCGTCGCGGGTCGCCGGGCGCGGGCGCACGAGCAGCACGACGACCGCGCCGAGCGCGCTGACCGCCGCCGTGACCAGCGCGGCGGTGTTCCAGCCCGCGACCCGGCCGGGTCCGGGTGCGCGGCCAGCACCGCCACCACCGTCACCCCGACCGCCGCGCCGGCTGCTCGAACCGGTTCGCGACGGCCGCCGGATAACGGTCGGACCATGGATCGGGGCGTCGCTTTACCGACCGGGCGCCGCGCATTATTCTGCCCGGGCCAGCGAATCGCACCCCGCGGGTCGTGCGGGCTCGGGTACCGTGGTGAAGGGCTTTCCTCCTGGTGAACGACCGCTCACGCCGCCGACCGGCAGCCGAGCCCCAGCGAAGGGGGGCGTAGATGCTCCCCCGTGAATTCGGGCACTACCGGTTGGACGTGCTGCTGGGCACCGGCGGCATGGGCGAGGTCTACCTCGCGCACGACTCCCGCCATGAGCGCGACGTCGCCCTCAAGCTGCTCCCGGAGATCCTGGCCAACGACCCGGAGTACACCAACCGGTTCCGCCGCGAGTCCCGCGTCGCGGCCCGGCTGCGCGAGCCGCACGTCATCCCGATCCACGACTTCGGCGAGATCGACGGCCGGCTCTACATCGACATGCGCCTGGTCGACGGCACCGACCTGGGCAAGCTCCTGCAGGACGGGCCGATGGACGCCGCCCGCGCGGTCACCCTGATCGGCCAGGTCGCCGACGCCCTCGACGCCGCCCACGACGACGGCCTCGTCCACCGCGACGTCAAGCCGTCGAACATCCTGCTCACCCGCAACGACTTCGTCTACGTCGTCGACTTCGGCATCGCCCGCTCGATCGGCACCGCGGGCACGTCGCTCACGATGACCGGCGCGGCCGTCGGGACGCTCGACTACATGGCGCCCGAGCGGTTCACGATGAGCGGCATCGACCGCCGCACCGACGTCTACTCGCTGAGCTGCCTGCTGCACGAGTGCCTCACCGCCACCCGCCCGTTCAAGGGCAGCGACCTGCCCGCGCTGATGTACGCGCACCTGTTCAACGAGCCGCCCCGGCCCAGCGAGATGGTCCCCGGCCTGCCCCCCGCGCTCGACGACGTGATCAGCCGCGGCATGGCCAAGCAGCCGGAGGACCGCTTCGCCACCGCGGGCGAGCTCGCCGCGGCCGCCCGCGAGGCCGTGCTGGGCGCGGGCTCGAACACCGGCAGCGCGGCCGTCGCGACCGCGAGCCGCGCCGCGGCGACCGGTTCGTCCGCCGGCGCCCTCGCCGCGACCCCCGTGGGCACTCCCGCCGCCCACTCGCCCGACGGCGAGGGCCCGACCGCGGTCGTCGCCCGCTCCAACGGCCACGACGACCGCACCGAGGTCGTCCGCCCTGGCGCGCTGGTCGCAGGCTACGGCCACCCCGACAGCGGCACCCCGCCGCCCGTCGACGATCACCGCAACGGCGCCACGCCGCCCCCGCTGCCGCCCGCCCCCTCCCCCGCGCCCAAGCGGCGCAGCAGCTCGCTGCTGGCCGCGGCGGCCGTGCTGGTGCTGGCGCTGGCGGCGCTGGCGGTCATCTGGTTCCGCCCCTTCGGCGACCCCGCGACCGGCGGCACTACCGCGACCGCCCCCGACCGCACGTCGGCGAGCCAGTCCACCCAACCCGAGCCGCCCGTCGAGACGTCGGCCCCACCCGTCCCGGTCGCCGCGAGCATCGCCGTGCCGACCGTCGGCGACGCGATCCCCGTCGGCCCGACGCCCGGGTACATGCACATGGCCCCCAACGGCCGCTTCGCCTACATCGCCAACCGCGACGCCGGCATCGTCACCGTGCTCGACACCACGATCAACAAGGTCACCGCGACCATCCCGATCCCGCAGGGCCCGCCGCAGTTCGTGGCGTTCTCCCCGCGCGGCGAGCGGGCCTACATCAGCGTGTTCAACTCCGACTACACGCTCAACCTGGTCGTGTTCGTCGACACCGGCACGAACACGGTCACCGGCGACGTCCCGGTGGGCAAGCGGCCGTTCGCCTCCGCGACGACGCCCGACGGCCGGCTGCTCTACGTCCCCAGCCACGACGACGGCCGGCTCGACGTGATCGACACGGAGACCGCCACCCTGGTCAAGGAGATCCCGGTGGCGCCCAACCCGCACTGGGTCGCTTTCGGCAAGGACGGCCGCTCCATCTACACGGCCAACCACGAGTCCGGCGTGGTGACGGTGCTCGACGCGTCGAACGACGCGATCGTCAAGGAGATCGACGTGGGCGTGAGCCCGCACAGCACCACGGTCTCCCCCGACGGCAGCCGCGTGTCCGTGGTCAACTACGACAGCAGCGAGGTCTCGGTGATCGACACCGCGACCCACGAGGTGGTCGCCACCATCCCGGTCGACAAGAAGCCGCAGGACATCGCCTACGCCCCGGACGGCCGGTTCTTCTACACGACCAACGTCGAGGCCGACACGGTGGACGTGATCAACGCCGAGACCAACCAGATCACCGCCCGGATCAACACCGGCGACGGTCCGACGAGCATCGCGGTCATGCCGAACGGCAAGCGCGCCTACGTCACCAACCTCAACGACGGCACCGTCCGCATCCTGGACATCGCCGCGGTGTCGTAGCGGGCCGGGGACGCGAGACCGCCCCCGCTCAGGTCTGCCGGTCGCGCAGCTCCCGCTTGAGCACCTTCCCCGTCGCCGTGCGCGGCAGCGGTCCGTCGAACCAGGCGATGCGGGTCGGGGCGGCGAAGCCGGCCACCCGCTCGATGACGGCGGCCCGCAGCGCGTCGGCGTCGCGGGGCGCGCCGGGGGCCGTGCGGACGGCCGCGGCCACCTCCTCGCCCAGCGTCGGGTGCGCCACCCCGTACACCGCGGCCTCGACCACCCATTCCACGCCGTGCAGCGCGTCCTCGACCTGCGCGCAGTAGACGTTCTCCCCGCCCCGGATCACCACGTCCTTGAGCCGGTCGACGACGTGCACCCAGCCGGCGCGGACGAAGCCGAGGTCGCCCGTGCGGTACCAGCCGTCGACGAAGGCCTCCGCGGTGGCCGCCGGGTTGCGCCAGTAGCCGCGCACCACGTTCGGGCCGCGGAACCACAGCTCGCCGATCTCGCCGTCGGGCAGGTCCCCCAGCGTGGCCGGGTCGACGATACGCAGGTCGGCGCCGGGAGCGGGCCGCCCGACGCTGTCGGGGTGGGCCACGTAGTCACGCCCGGAGTTGGCGCAGATCGCCGAGGTGGTCTCGGTGGAGCCGTAGCCGTTGGCGGCGAACGTGCGCGGCCCCAGCGCGGCGCCGATGCGCCCGACCAGCTCGGCCGGGATCGGCGCGCCGCCCATCCCGATGCGGGTGAGCGAGGGCATCGCGGCGGGGTCGGCGATGGCCGCCTCGGCCAGCTCGCGCATGGTCGTCGGCACCCCGGCCGCTGCGGTGAGCTGCTCGTCGCGGACCAGGGCGCGGGCCTCCTCGACGTCCCAGCGGTACTGGGTGGCGACCTTCCCGCCGACGAGCACGGCGCCGTAGAGGGAGTTGAGCCCGGCGATGTGGAACAGCGGGTAGCTCAGCAGCGTCCCCGGCTGGGCGGTGGAGGGGGTGGTGCCCGCGGCCCGGGCCACGGCCCGGTTCAGCAGCAGCACGTTCAGCGCGTTGGTGACGTGGTTGCGGTGGCTGTGCACCGCGCCCTTGGGCCGGCCGGTGGTGCCGGAGGTGTAGAGGATCGTCGAGCTGTCGCCGGGCCCGACATCGACGTCGGGGACGGGCGCGGCCGGGTCGAGCGCGGCCACCAGGTCGTCCCACTCCCGCCCGGGCGGGGCACCCTCGCCGCGCACGCGGACCAGCGGGACGTCGAGGTGCCCGGTCAGCCCGGCGGCGCGCTCGCCGTCGGCGACGACGAGCCGGGCGCCGCTGTCGCCGACCGCCCAGCGCAGCTCCGGGCCGCTCCACCAGGCGTTGAGCGGCACCGCGACCAGCCCGGCGACCTGGGTCGCCCAGAACACCGGGCTCCACTCGGGGTAGTTGCGCATGGCGATGGCGACCCGGTCACCGGGGACCAGGCCGTACTCGTCGCGGAAGGCGGCGGCCAGGCCGAGCACCAGCCGCAGGTGCTCGGCGTAGCTGCGGCGCTCGTCGCGGTAGACGGTGAACGGGCGGTCGCCGAAGTCGGCGGAGGCCAGCAGCATCTCGCGCAGCGTGTGCGGACCCCGCCGGTAGAGCCGCATGGGCACGCCGTCGACGACGGCCTCGACCAGCGCGAACTCCGCGTCCGGGGCGGTCAGCGCGGCGAGGTGCGGTCCCAACCCCGTGGACCCGGCCGGAACTCGTTCTCCCGCGTGCATCACCGCCATCGTCGCACGTGGGGCGCCGGGACGGCCGTGAGTGGAAGTTCACGTCCGGGCGGGCGCTCGCGCGCCCGACCCCCTTGCGCTCAGACCTGCGGCGTGATCGCGCTGAGCGCCGTCGAGGCCCTGATCGCCGTGGCGAGGTCGGCCAGCGCGGCGCCGTGCCCGGCGGCCAGCGCGGCGCTGTCCCCGGTGAGGGTGGAGCGGTCGACGTAGGCGCCGTGGTCGAAGTACAGCCCGGGTGAGAGCACCTGGACGGCGAAGAAGCCGGCGAGCACCGAGCGCAGGTCGGCGACGGCCAGGAAGTGGTGGCCGCTGGCCCCGGTGAGCACGGTGGCCGCCGCGGTGCCCTGCAGCGGCGCCGACTTCTCCCCCCACTTGCCGCGCTCGGTGCGTTCCAGCAGGTCCTTGAGCAGCGCGCTGTAGGTGGCCCGGTAAACCGGGCTGCCGAAGACGACGGCGTCGGCGGTGGCGAAGGCGGCGATCACCCCGTCCGCGCCCGCCTGGGACAGCTCCAGCCGCGACACCGAGGCGCCCGCCTTCTCGGCGCCGGCGAGCACACCGGCGACGGCGGCCGCGGTGCGCCCGCCCGGCTCCGGTCCGGCGACGACGCCGAGGACGTTCAGGGGCATGGCTTCCTCTCGGGGTGGCGCTCGGGGTGGGCGATCAGCCGGAGACCACGCGCAGGGGGTCGGCCCGGCGGCGGGCCAGCGCGTCGAGCGCGGCGGCGGTGGCGGCGTCGGCGGGCAGGTGGACGAGCAGGCGCTGGTCGTCGTCGACGGGCAGCTCGAGCGTCTCGTAGGCCAGCCGCAGCTCGCCGGCCTCGGGGTGGCGCAGCCGCAGCACGCCGGTGGGGCGCGGGAGCGCGTGCACGGCGGCGGAGCGGCGGGTGAACTCGACCCCCGCGGTCACGGCGAGCTCGTCGACCAGCGCGGCGATGTGCGGGTCGGCCAGGAAGGGACCGTGCTTGAGGGTCGCGACCTGCTCGTCGGCGACGCGCGACCAGTCGGGGAAGGCGTCGCGGGCGCGGGCGTCGGTCAGCACGAACCGGGCCAGGTTCGGCACCGCGCCGTCCAGCAGGCCGATCGGGCCGAGCAGGCGCCGGTAGCCCGCGGTGTGCGCGAGGACCTCGGTCAGCCGGTTGAGCAGCACCGCGGGGGCCGGTTCGAGGTGGTCGAGCAGGGCCCGCACGGTCGGGCGCACGGTGCGCACCGGGGCCGCGCCGCCGGTGCACAGGAAGCCGCCCTCGGCACCCCTGGCCAGCTTGTGCAGGTGCACGCGCTCGTTCGGGGTGAGCTGCAGGGCGTCGGCCAGGGCCGAGAGCACCTGCGCGGACGGGCGGCGGTCGCGGCCCTGCTCCAGCCGGATCAGGTACTCGACGCTGACCCCGGCCAGCATCGCCACCTCGGACCGGCGCAGGCCCGGCGTGCGCCGCCGCGGCCCGGCCGGCAGCCCGGCCGCGGCCGGGATGAGCGCCGCGCGCCGGGCGCGCAGGAAGGCGCCGAGCTCGTTCTCACCCACGACCCGAACCTACCCGCGCGCGGCGCCGCGATGGTGGCCCTGCCAACACCCCCCCCCCCCCCCCTCCCTTCTACACGGCGTTGTTTGTCGTTTGGACCGGTCCAAAACGACGACGACTTCGTTCTCGACGGGTCAGCCGGCGGCCGGGGCCGCGGCGGGGGTGGGTTCGGTGGCGGGACGCGCGGTGGCGGGGGCCGACTGCCGGTTGCGCAGCTTCGTCCAGTAGCCGGTGAGGGGCCGCTGCGCCAGCCCGGCGGTGATGCGGTCGAGGAAGATGGCCAGCAGCACCACGGCCAGCCCACCCTCGAAGCCCGCGGCGATGTCGAGCTGGGTCACCGCGCTGACCACCACCGTGCCCAGGCCGCCCGCGCCGGCCAGTCCGGCGACCACCACCATCGACAGCGCCAGCATGATCACCTGGTTGATCCCGGCCATGATCGAGGGCAGCGCCATCGGCAGCTGCACCTCGCGCAGGATCTGGCGCGGGTGCGCGCCGAAGGCGTGCGCCGCCTCCACCACCTCCGGGTCGACGCCGCGGATGCCCAGCTCGGTCAGCCGGACCGCGGGCGGGATCGCGAAGATCGTGGTGGCCACGACGCCGGGCACCGCGCCGATGCCGAAGAAGAACACCGCGGGGATCAGGTAGACGAACACCGGGGTGGTCTGCATGAAGTCCAGGATCGGGCGCAGCACCGCGCTCGCCGCGCGCTTGCGGGCCGCCCAGATGCCCAGCGGGACGCCGACCGCGGTGGCGATGACCGCGGCGACCAGCACCACGGCCAGCGTCTCCATCGTCTCCGCCCACAGGTCCAGCGAGCTGATCAGCAGGAACGCCAGCAGCGTGTAGACCGCCAGCCCGACCCCGCGCACCAGCAGCGCCGCCAGCGCCAGCACCGGGATCCAGATCCAGAACGGCGGCCCGGTGAGCGCCAGGGTGAGGGCGTCGGTGATCGCGGTGACCACGGCGCTGATCGCGTCCAGGACGCCGGGGATCGCCCGCAGCAGCCAGGTGATGAAGTCCTCGACGTAGCTGCCGAGTTCGATCCGGGGCATGTCAGCTCCTGCTCGGGGTGGCCAGCGCGGCGAGCACCGCGGCCCGGGGGACGACACCGAGCAGCTTGCGCTCGTCGTCGACCACGGCCAGCGGCACGGGATGGCGACCGACCTGCTGCAGGATGTCGATCAGCGGGCGGTCGGCTCCGGTGGTGAGGTAGTCGTCGGTGAGGCTCTCCCGGGTGATCTCCCGGGTGCGGGTGGCCTGGGCCAGCGCCAGCCAGTCGTCGTGCACCACGCCGAGGACGCGGCCCTCGTCGTCGAGCACGTAGGCGGCGGTCGACTCGGCCTCGCCGAGGCGGCGCAGCAGGTCGGCCGGGTTGTCGTCGAGGTGGGCGGTCAGCCGCGGCTGGTGGATCACGTCCGCGGCGGTCAGCACCCGGGTGCGGTCGACGTCGGCGACGAAGTCGGCCACGTAGTCGTCGGCCGGCGCAGCCAGGATCTCCGGACCGGTGCCGACCTGCACCAGCCGGCCGTCCTTGAGCAGCAGGATGCGGTCGCCGAGCAGCATGGCCTCGTTGAGGTCGTGGGTGATGAACACGACGGTCTTGTTCAGCTCGCGCTGCAGGCGCAGCAGCAGGGCCTGCATGTCGCGGCGGATGAGCGGGTCGAGCGCCGAGTAGGGCTCGTCCATCAGCAGTACGTCGGTGTCGCTGGCCAGCGCCCTGGCCAGCCCGACCCGCTGCTGCATGCCGCCGGAGAGCTCGCCGGGCAGCGCCTCGGCGCGGTCGGCCAGGCCGACCTGCTCCAGCGCCCACTCCCCCTTCTCGCGGCGGTCGGCCTCCGCGCCGCCGCGGATCTGCAGCCCGTACTCGGCGTTCTGCCGGACGGTGCGGTGCGGCAGCAGCGCGAAGTGCTGGAAGACCATGCTCATCCGCCGGTTGCGCAGCTCGCGCAGCTCGGCGTCGTCCAGGCCGCCGAGCGCGCGGCCGTCGATCTCGATCGTGCCCCCGCTCGGCTCGATCAGCCGGTTGAGCAGCCGGACCAGCGTCGACTTCCCCGACCCCGACAGCCCCATCACGACGAACAGCTCACCGGGGCGCACGTCGAACGAGACGTCGTGCACGGCCAGGGTGACCCCGGTCCGCTCCTGGATCTCGGTGCGCCCGACGCCCCGCCCGGACAGCTCCAGCGCCTCGGTGGCCGCCGGCCCGGAGCCGAAGACCTTGGTCAACCCCTGGCAGCGGATCATCGCCGCCTCGGACCCCGTGCTCGACACCGCGCTCATCCGACCCACGTCCGGACCAGCTCGGGGTGCTCGGCGACGTAGGTCCGGGCGACCTCCTCGATGTCCTCGTTGTCCACGTCGACGGCCTTGAGCATGACCTCGATGTCGGGCAGCGGCAGCTCGAAGCGGCCGAGCAGCGCGTGGAACCGCGGGCTGGTGGTGGCCAGCTCCTTGCTGCTCGCCGTCCACGCGGCGTATGCGGGCATGGCACAGGCCCCGTTCCCTGTCGTGAAGCAGTCGGGCTGGTAGGGGTCGGGCTCCTCCAGCTGGGTCAGGTCGAACTCCTCGAACACCCAGTGCGGGTGGTAGAGGTAGACCAGGATCGGCTCGCGCCGCTCGTAGGAGCGGCGCAGCTCGGCGAGCTGGGCGGCCTCGCTCGAGGTCACCTGCTCCAGGTCGAGCCCGTAGCCGGCGAGCCGCTTGGTGTTCTGCTCGGTGGTGATGAAGCTGGGGTCGGAGTCGACCAGCCGCCCGCCGAGCGCGTCGGCGTAGTCGTTGAGCTGGGTGACGCTGCGCAGCCCGTCCAGCGGCTGGCCCGGCTCCAGCGCGTAGGTCGGCACGAACCAGCCCTGCCCGGCCTCGCCGTAGGTCTCGTGCACCAGCTCGATGCGCTCGGCGGCCTTGCCGGCCAGCGCCTCCTGGTTGGGCATGGCGACCTCGCTGAGCATGTCGACGTCGCCGCGCTGGGCGCCGGCCCAGGCGGTCGCCGGGCCGACCTGGATGGTCTTGATGCGGCTGACGCCCAGCTCGGGGTGGGTGGCCACGACCTCGGCCAGGATGGCGTTGGTCAGCTTGGCCGCGCTCCAGGGGAACTGGGCGGCGCGCACGGTGGAGCCGCCGGGGCCGGCGGAGCAGCCACCCAGCACGACCGCCAGGACCAGGCAGGCCAGCAGCGCACCGGCCCGCCTGGCACTCACGGGGAGGGTCACGGACGGCCCCTTCCGTCGGGGTCGGGAGTGCCCGGATGCTTCCGCGCGCCGCGCCGCGACGCCACTCGGAGCACGGTCACCCGCTCGCCCCTGCGGTGACCGGGAGGCCCCGCAGGACCTGGACGCCCACCGGCGCCTCCCCCCGCAGCGTGATGCGGTGCATCACCCGACGGGCGTCGCCGTAGTCGCGGTTGGCGTAGTGCGCGGTGGCCCGGTTGTCCCACATCGCCACGTCGCCCTGGGCCCAGCGGTGCCGCACGATGTGCTCGGGCTTGGTGATGTGGGCGTAGAACAGGTCGAGCAGGTGGCGGCTCTCGGCGTCGGAGACGCCGAGGACGTGGCTGGTGAAGCCCGGGTTGACGAACAGCGACCGGCGGCCGGTCTCGGGGTGCACCCGCACGACCGGGTGGGCGATCGGCTCCAGCGCGGTGAACGTCTCCCCCTCCCACTGCGAGCCGCGCCCGCCGCGGCGCTGGGCGAGGTAGTAGCCGAACTCGCGGGTGCCGTCGTGCACCGCGGTCAGCTCGTCGGCCAGCCGCTGGACCGGCTCGGACAGCGAGGCGTAGGCCGGCTCCAGGTCGGCCCACTGGGTGTCGCCGCCGGTGGGCGGCAGGGTGACCGCGCGCAGGATCGAGCCCAGCGGCGGCCGCTTCACGAAGGTGACGTCGGTGTGCCAGACGTCGGCGAAGCCGTTGTCGGCGCTGTCGAGGGCGTAGATCTCGGTGTGGGCCTCGTCGATGCCCGGCACGACCGGGTGCGAGGTGGTGAGCTCGCCGAGCCGGTTGCCCAGCGCGATCTGGGCGTCGGGGTCGAGGGCCTGGTCGCGGAAGAACAGCACCTTGTACGCGGTGAGCGCCTGGCGGACCGCGGCGATCCGGGCGTCGTCGGCCGAACCCAGGTCGAGCCGGACGATCGCGCCGAACGCGGGCCCGAGCGGCTCCACGTCGAGTGCGGCGCCGGGGGTGGACGGGACCGGACGCGGGGTGGACATGGTTCTCCCGGGGATGGCGGCGGAAGCGTGCGGGTGCGCGGCGACGTTCGCGTGGAGCGTCGAGCGGAAGGGCGGCGAGCCGGAGCGTCAGCGGCAGTGGCGACACGCCGCGGACTGCAGGCGGCACAGGTCCACGTGCAAGCGCGCGACGAGCCGCAGGTCCACGAGGACCGATCCTGCGTGCCGGGTGCCCGGCCCGCAAGCCCTTGCGGGCACCACCGGCGCCGCCGCGCTCACCCCTCGGCGGTGAGCGGGACCCGCCAGGTCAGACGGGTGCCGCGCGGCTCGACCGGCCCGACGGCCAGCGTTCCCCCGCACGCCTGTGCGCGTTGCTCCAGGTTGCGCAGCCCGCTGCGGGCCGCGGTCGGGTCGATGCCCGCCCCGTCGTCGGCGACGTCGAGCACGAGGACGCCGTCGCCCGCCTCGACGGTGAGGGTGATCGCCTCCGGGCGGCCGTGGCGCACGGCGTTGCTGACCGCCTCCCGGACCACGGCCACCGCGTGCAGCCCGATCGGCTCGGGGACCAGCGCGTCGACCGGACCGGAGATCCGCACACCGGGCGAGATCCCCGACCCGGCGGTCGCCTCGGCCGCGGTGTCCAGCAGCCGTCTGCGCAGGCCCGTGGACTGGCCGTCGTCGAGGGTGTGCAGGTCGAAGATGGCGGTGCGGATGTCGCGCACGGTCCGGTCGAGCTCGCCGACGGCCTGCTGGACGCGGTGGCGCACGGTGGCGTCCTCGATGCGGCGCAGCGTGCTCTGCAGCTGCAGCCCGGTGGCGAACAGCCGCTGGATGACGTGGTCGTGCAGGTCGCGGGCGATGCGGTCGCGGTCGGCGAAGACGTCGAGCTTGCGCTGGGTCCGGTTGCGCTCGCCGAGGGCCAGCGCCAGCGTGGCCTGGTCGGCGAAGGAGGTCAGCAGCGGCACGACCCCCGGCTGGAACGGCGTCGCGCCCGCCCGGCGCAGCGCCACCAGCACACCGGTGACGCAGTCCTGGGACCGCAGCGGCACCGCCACCACCGAGCCGTGCGGCGGGCCGTCGGTGAGCCCTTCCAGGACGTCGCCTTCGCGGCCGGCGAGCACCGCGGCGCCCCCGTCCACGACCTCCCGCAGCAGCGCGTCGCCGCGGTCCACGGCCAGGCCGTGCAGGTCGGTGCCGTCCGGGCCGGCCAGCGCCCGGATGTGGAACGCGTGGTCGCCGGGGTCGGGGACGAGCAGGATCGCGGTGGTGTCGGCCTCGATCAGCTCCAGCGTGCGCCGGGCGATCAGGGCCAGCGCGTCGGCCTCGCTGGCCCCGGCCAGCAGCTCGCCCTGGATCTCCGCGGACGCCTCCAGCCAGCGCTGGCGCCCGCGGGCCTGCTCGAACAGGTCGGCGTTCTGCACCGCGATGCCCGCCGCCGCGGCCAGCGCCTCGACCACGGCCTCGTCGGCCGCGGTGAACTCGCCGCCGCCGGCCTTCTCGGTCAGGTAGAGGTTGCCGAACACGGCGTCCCGGACCCGGACCGGCACGCCGAGGAACGTGCGCATCGGCGGGTGGTTGGGCGGGAAGCCGACCGAGGCCCCGTGCCGGCTGAGGTCGGCCAGCCGCAGCGGCCGGGGGTCGAGGATGAGCTGGCCGAGCAGCCCCTTGCCCTCGGGCAGCGACCCCATCCGCGACCGGGTGGCGTCGTCCACGCCGACGTGCAGGAACCGGCTCAGCCCGCCACCGGGGGCCAGCACGCCCAGCGCCCCGTACCGGGCGTCGACCAGGTCGACGGCGGCCTGCACGATCCGGTGCAGCGTGGTGTCCAGGTCGAGGTCCTCGGCGACGACGAGCACCGCGTCGAGCAGGCGCTGCATCCGGTCGCGCGTGCGCATGATCTCGACGAGCCGCTCCTGGACCTCCCGCAGCAGCTCGTCGAGGCGCAGGTTGGACAGCACGTCGGACATCGCTCGGGGGTGCCCACCGGCGTCGTGCGTCGCCACCGGTTCTCCTTCGCTCGCTGCCGGGACGAGGGACGAGCTTGCCCGATGGCGGGGACGTCCGGCGAGGGGGCCTGCGGCCGCGGTGGGGCGATCACCGGCGCCCCCGGGCCCGAGTAGGGCCTCGGCCGGCGGGTACCGCTGCGCCATGGGCGACTACGAGCACAGCACGACCGTCACCGCCGACCCCGACGAGCTCTACCGCTACCTGTCCGACGTGCACAACCTGCCCGACTACTTCGCCGCCATGCGCGAGGCCGAGGCCACCGGCGAGAGCTCCCACGGCGGCGCGGAGGTGCACGTGGTCGCCGAGGTGGAGGGCACGCGCCGGGAGGGTGAGGCCTGGCTGACCCGCGACGCCGACAAGCGCACGCTGTCATGGGGGTCGGAGGGCCCGAACGGCTACCGCGGCGACCTGCACGTCGACCCGGCAGGCGAGGGCTCGGAGGTGACGGTGCGGCTGCACACCGAGCGCGCCGACGGCGACGGCATCCGGGCCGGGCTGGAGCAGACCCTGGCCTCGATCAAGCAGCGGGTCGAGGGGGCGGGCACCGGCGGGGCGTAGGGGCGGGTGGCCGATGCTCACCGTGCTGCCCACCCGGGACGAGGACCGGGTGGTCGGCCACCTCGGCCCGGACCTGCTCGCCGACGACTTCGACGCCGATCTCGCGGCGGCGCGGCTGCGCGCCGACCCGGAGCGGCCGGCCGGCCCGTCGGGGAGGTCGACCTGCCCCGGCTGCTCGGGACGGCCCGGACCCGGATGCGCCGCGCGATCGTGGCCGACCCGACCCAGAACACCACCGGGCTGCCCCGCCCGCGGCACTGGGTCTACGGCCGCAAGGGCCGCCCCTGCCTGCGCTGCGGCACCCCGGTGGCGTTCCGCCCCGGCGAGCGCACCCCGCACGGCCGCGAGACGTGGTGGTGCCCGCGCTGCCAGCCCGACTGACCGCCGCCGCGGTACGGCCGGGTCGCGACGACTCCTGCTTGCGCTCCGCGCACCCGTCAGCGGTGCGCCGGGCGCCGGTGAACGCGACGCTGCTGGTCGCGGTGGTGGTCGGGTCGGCGACCGGGACCGGCCGCCGACCGGCGGTGGGGCCGCCTCAGCTGGCGGCCTGGCCCACGGCGAAGGGATCGGTGACCGACGGCCGCTTCTTCTTCGGCGTCTCCTCGGCCGGCACCGCGGTCACCTCGACGTCGCCGGCCGCCCCGTTCCCCGACGGGGACTCCTCCGCGCCCTCGCGCTTGTCGTACGCCTCCACCACCGCACTCGGGATGCGGCCGCGCTCGGAGACCTCGAAGCCGTTCGCCCGGGCCCACTCGCGCACGGCGACGGCGTGCTCCCGGTCGTAGGAGCCGCGCTTGGCGGGGCGCTGCGCGCCCGCCTTGCGGGTACCGCCCGCGCGGCGCGCCGCGGCGATGAACTCGGCGAGCCCGTCACGCAGGCGGGCCGCGTTCTCCTCGGACAGGTCGATCTCGTACTCGCGGCCCTCGACGGCGAAGCGGACCGTTTCGACGGCGGTCGACCCGTCCAGGTCGTCGACGAGTCGGGTCTCGATTCGCTGTGCCATTGGACACTTCCGTTCGCTCGCTGATCCATCATCGTCCGCCGCCCGGCGGAGCAACTCCCGCCGGCGGCAATGCGCTACTCGGCAGCGCTCCTTCCACCATAGTGGAACCCGTGCCCGAGTGGGCGGGCAGCACCTTTGTCGCGCCATTCCGCAGCACCTCCGGTCATCCGGGAGGATGTTCCGGTCCGCGCCTTCGACCACCGGCCGGACCGCGTCGAACCGCGTCCGCGGTTCCGCGCGCACGCAGCGTGCGCAAACCGCTGCGGTTACCCGCTATCCCGGCGACGGGGCCTCGTGCGAACGGTCCCGCACGTCACCGGGTGCGGCCGACCGTCGCCCTCGCGGGCGGCCAATGCGCGTAATCGGGACGGATCGAGAACCCGGCGCGAAACCGCTGGAAAGCGCGGCGGTCGCGCCGGGACGACCGCCGAGAGCCGCGGCACAACTCGCGCCCACCGCGACCGGGACGCGATTTCCTCACCGGGCGTTCACATCGCGCCGGCACCGAACCGCGTCCCGGCGCGGGTCAGCGCGTGCGCGCCGCGTACGCCGGGCGGGCCCGCACGCGCGGCATCGGCATCGTCAGCGCGTCGGCGGTCGGCGCGCCGATCGAGGCGTACACCGGCATGGTGACGTCGTCGTCCGGCCAGGAGGCCCGCACCACCCCGATCGGGACGACCGGGATCGGGACGGTCGGATCGGCCACCGGGAGGGCGGCGGGCGACGGGTCCGCCACGGCGGCCGGCTTGGCGCCCGGCAGCTCGAACAGCCAGCCGGCCCGCACGCGCTGCAGCAGCGCGTGCAGCCCGAGGCTGACCCCCACCAGGGCCGCGGTCAGCAGCACCGGCTCGAGCAGGGCCAGCCCGAACCGCACCGGGAGCGGTCCGGCGCCCAGCGGCCCGAGCAGGGCCCAGTGCGCCAGCACCAGCGCCGGCATGTGGATCACGTAGATGGGCAGCGTCTGGCGGCCCAGCGCGGCCATCGGCCCGCCGAGCCACCGCCAGCGGGCCACCTTCGCCATCACCGTGATGCCGAAGACGGCGGCCACGGCGCCGGCGACCGGCCACACGCCGGGCGTCTCCTTGGCGTCCAGCGCCAGCATGGCCGCCAGCACCACGGCGAACCCGGCTCCGGTGATCCCGACCCGCAGCCAGCTCGTGCCCGTGGCCAGCGACTCGACCCGGCGGCGCAGGTACAGGCCCGCCAGGAAGAACAGCAGGTTCTGGTAGAGCACGCCGCGGTTGCCCGGCGAGTCGATCCAGTTGGCCGCCGACGCCGCCGACAGGGCGAAAGCGAGCGCGAGCACGGGCGCCGCGGGCACCGTGCGCACGAGCTTCGCGATCACGAAGTAGACGGCGAGCGCCATCAGGTACCACAGCGCGGTGGGCGTCACCGTGAGTTGTTCGAGGAACTGGGAGCCGTTGCGCGCGATCTCGGTGTCGAACGGCATCGGGATCGGCGCCATGACCGCGGTGTGGATCAGCAGCCAGATGGCGTACAGGTAGAGGAACCGCGCGACGCGCGTGCGCGCCACCACGCTCCACGGCCTGGCCACCGCCGAGGCGGCGAACATGCCCGAGATCGCGAAGAACAGCGGCATCCGCATCGGCAGCAGCATCCGGCCGAACACGCTCCACGCCTCGGGCAGCGGCACCGGCAGCGCCCAGTCGACGTAGAGGTAGTGCTTCCAGATGACGTGCCAGCTGACGACGAGCAGGATGCACAACCCCTTGGCCGCGTCGGCCCAGAGGGTGCGGTCGGCCGCGGAGGCGCCGGGGCGCACCTCCGCGGCGGGACGGGACGTCGTCGTACCGGGCGCGCGTGAAGTCACACGTGTGCCTTTCTGCCGCAGCGCCCGCCGTGGGGGAGGCGACGGACACGGCCGGTGGGGGAGCGGGCCGGTGGCTGGGCGGGACCAACCGATCCGGGGATCGTGCCACGTGCTGTCAACCCGTGGGGGATCAGAACACGACTTCCCGGTGAACGGCGGTCACGCTCCGCGCACGTTATGTCCCCTTCGGCCCTCCGGCTGCCCCTCCGTCCGGGTCACCCCCTTGCGACCGAGTAGCGGAGGTGGGTGACCAACTCGGTCGGCCGCACCTCGACCGGTACCAGTTCCGTGCGCCCGACGCCCTCGAACAGCCGCTCCCCCCGGCCGAGCACCACCGGCGCGACGTGCAGCCGCAGCTCGTCGAGGAGCCCGGCGGCCAGGTACTGGTTGACGGTCGCCGCCCCACCGGCGATGGCGACGTCCTGATCCCCCGCCGCGGCACGGGCGCGGTCGAGCGCCTCGACGACGCCGCCGGTGACGAAGTGGAAGGTGGTGCCGCCGGCCATCTCCACCGACTCCCGCGGGTGGTGGGTCAGCACGAAGACCGGGGCGTGGTACGGCGGCTCCGGACCCCACCAGCCGGTCCAGTCCAGGTCCCACTCGCCGCGCCCGGGCCCGAACATGTTGCGCCCCATGACGAACGCGCCCGCCGAGCTCAGCGCGGCGACCTCGGCGGCGTTCTCCTCGGCCCGCTCGAACATCCAGCGGTGCAGGCTCTCGCCGACGCCTTCGCCGAACGGCAGCTCGGGCCCCTGGTTGGGACCGGCCGCATAGCCGTCGACGGAGACCGCGATCCCGCAGGTGACCTTGCCCATGGTGTCCTCCTCGGTGGCGGGCCCGCTGCCCGCCTCGCCCTCCGGTCGGAGCCGCCCGCGCCTTCTCGACACCCCCGTGGTTCCAACGGCGCTCTCGCCCAACAGGGCCGGCCCACCGCGCCCCTCGCTCGCCCGGGTGGGACGAAAGCCGCGCTCGCACCACCGCGCGCAACGGGAGTGGCTCTCGTCCCACCGGGCGCAACGAAAGTCGCGCTCGCTCCCCCGGCGAGGCGGCGCGCAGCGCCGCGAGCC
>NZ_JAGSOV010000068.1 GCF_023898865.1 Pseudonocardia humida | reverse complement strand
CCCCCCTCGTCGTGGGTGGGCTACTTCTCCCCCGACTCCGGCCTCGCCTCGGCTTCGGCGACCACCCGCCTGCCCTCCGGGTGCCGCTTGACCGACACGATGAACTCGTCGCCGTACTTCGTCATGCCGTAGTCGATGGCCTGCTGGACCGCCGCCACCGAGCGGCGGTCGCGCTGCATCATCGGGTCGTGGTACAGGTCCTTCGCCAGTGCGATGCACAGCACCACCATGACCACGGCGAACGGTGCCGCCATGATGATCGTGATGGTCTGGATGCCGGTGAGCGCGTCGCCCTCACCCGCTCCGACGAGCAGCATGATGGCCGCGATCGCGCCCATCACGACGCCCCAGAACACGACCACCCAGCGCGAGGGCTCGATGGTCCCGCGCTCCGAGAGCGTGCCCATCACGACCGACGCCGCGTCCGCCCCGGACACGAAGAAGATCGCCACCAGGAGCATCGCCACGATCGCGAAGAACCCGCCGGCCGGCACCGAGTCGAGCAGGCCGAACAGCTGGCCCTCGGTGTCCTGGGAGGCCAGGTCGGTGCCGCTGCGCTGCAGGTTGATCGCGGCGCCGCCGAAGACGGCGAACCAGATCAGGCTGACCGCGCTCGGGATCAGCAGCACGCCGACCACGAACTGGCGGATCGTGCGGCCGCGGCTGATCCGGGCGATGAACATGCCGACGAACGGGGTCCAGGAGATCCACCAGGCCCAGTAGAAGACCGTCCACCCCGAGAGCCACTCGGCGGTGGCGTCGCCGCCGGTGGCCGCGGTGCGCGCGGCCATCTGGGCGAGGTTGCCGAAGTAGTCGCCGATGGCGGTGGGCAGCAGGTTGAGGATCAGGATGGTGGGCCCGAAGACGAACACCACCAGCGCCAGCACGCCCGCCAGCACCATGTTGATGTTCGACAGCCACTGGATGCCCTTGGCCACGCCGGAGACGGCGGAGGCCACGAAGCAGATGGTCAGCACGACGATGATGGTCACGAGCAGGGCCACGCCGACCTCGGGCACGCCGTTGAGCTCCAGGCCCGCGCCGATCTGCAGCGCGCCCAGGCCGAGCGAGGCGGCCGAGCCGAACAGCGTGGCGAAGATGGCCAGGATGTCGACCGCCTTGCCGAACGCGCCCTCGGTGCGCGACTCGCCCAGCAGCGGGGCGAACGCCGAGCTGATCAGCTGGCGGCGGCCGCGGCGGAAGGTGGAGTAGGCGATGGCCAGCCCGACCACCGCGTAGATGGCCCACGGGTGCAGCGTCCAGTGGAACAGCGTGGTCGCCATGGCGACGTCCAGCGCCTCCGGCGTGCCCGCCGCGACGGTGCCCGGCGGGGGACTGGTGAAGTGCGACAGCGGTTCGGCGACGCCGTAGAACATCAGCCCGATGCCCATGCCGGCGCTGAACATCATCGCGATCCAGGAGACCGTGCGGAACTCCGGTCGCTCGTCGTCGCCGCCCAGCGGGATCTTGCCGTACCTGCTGAAGGCCACCCAGAGGGCGAAGATCACGAACGCGCTCGCGGCGAGCACGAACGCCCAGCCGCCGCCGGTCATGATGGCGCCCAGCACGGCGCCGGAGACGCTCGACAGCGAGTCGACCGAGATGATCCCCCAGAGGATGAACGCCACGACCAGCACGGCGGCCACCCCGAAGATGACCTTGTCGATCGGGTAGCGCTTGTCGGCGGTGGTGCCGGCCTGCTCGGGCGTGATCGGACGATCCGGCCCGGGCTCGGGGGGTGGGGTCTCCGAAGAGCTCCCTGAGGTCTGCTGGACGGACATGGCACTCGGCTGCGGCGAGTGCACCGCAGCCTTCCCCCTCCCGCGTGGTGGTCTGCGTGGTGGAGCCACCTTGCGGCGCTGGTGCGCCATCGTCAACAGATGGCGCAGGACGGAACGGGGTCGTTACGATCGGATCCCGTAACCGGAGCCCTTCGGGCGTCACCCGGGGCCGCTGTGGCGGGTGCGCGACAGCGCGGACCCCGCGCTGCCCGGTTCGCGACCGGCCCACGGCCCGACGGGTGATACTGGGCCGCGATGAGCACCGACGCGCCCGATCCCCTGCTGACGAGCCTGCTCGCCGCCGTCGACGCCGCCCCGGACGACGTCCCGCTGCGGCTCCACGTGGCCGAGCTGCTGCTGGCCCGCGGACGCGGGGCGGAGGCGCTGCAGCACTGCAGCCGCGCGCTCACCGCCGCGCCCGGCGACCCCCCCGCCCGGGGCCTGCTGCGGCGGGGGACCGCGGCGCTGGCCGCCCCGCAGTCCCCGCAGTCCCGGCCGCCCGCCGTCCCGCCGGCGGCCCCGGCCGCCGGCGGGACGGAGCGGCCCCCGGCGCGGCCGGACTTCGACTGGCGGCAGGCCGAGGAGGACGTCGCCGACGTCCCGCAGCTCGAACCGGCGTTCGTCGAGGAGGCGGGCGACCCGGTCGTCGAGGACGTGCTGCACGCCGCGCCGACCGTGCGCCTCGCCGACGTCGGCGGGATGGAGCAGGTCAAGCAGCGGCTGGAGCTGTCGTTCCTGGGGCCGATGCGCAACCCCGAGATGGCGAAGGCCTTCGGCAAGGGGCTGGCCGGCGGCCTGCTGCTCTACGGCCCGCCCGGCTGCGGCAAGACGTTCCTGGCCCGGGCGGTGGCCGGGGAGCTCGGCGCCGGGTTCTCCGAGGTCGGCATCTCCGACGTGCTCGACATGTGGATGGGGCGCAGCGAGCGCAACCTCGCCGAGATATTCCGGGTCGCCCGGCGCAAGGCCCCGCACGTGCTGTTCCTCGACGAGATCGACGCGCTCGGGCAGAAGCGCTCCCACCTGACCCACTCCGCGGGGCTGCGCAACGTCGTCAACCAGCTGCTCACCGAGATGGACTCGCTGTCGGGCAAGAACGACGGGGTGTTCGTGCTCGGCGCCACCAACCACCCGTGGGACATCGACAGCGCCCTGCGCCGGCCCGGCCGGTTCGACCGGATGCTGCTGGTGCTGCCGCCCGACGAGCCGGCCCGCGAGGCGATCCTGCGGCACAACCTGCACAAGCGCCCGATCGAGGGGATCGACCTGGGCAAGCTGGTCAAGGCGACCGACGGCTACTCCGGCGCCGACCTCGCCCACCTGTGCGACACCGCGGCCGAGCGAGCGCTGGCCGACTCGGTGCGCACCGGGCGGGTGCGGCCGCTGACCACCAAGGACGTCCTCACCGCGGCCCGCGAGGTGCAGCCGAGCACCGGGCCGTGGTTCGCCACGGCGCGCAACGTGGCGCTGTTCGGCAACTCCGACGGCAGCTACGACGAGCTGGCCGCCTACCTGAAGAAGAATCGCAAGCTGTGAGCGAGGAGGCGGGCGGCCGGGAGCACGCCCACCTCGACGAGGTCGGCGAGGCCGCCCGGCGGGCCGAGCACCTGCGCGCGGTCGGCCGCCTCGACGACGCCGAGCGGGTCGCCCGCGCCGGGCTGACCGCCGACCCGGACGACCCGCGCCTGCTCGGGGCGCTCTCGGCGGTGCTGCTCAACGCGCAGCGCCACGAGGAGGGCCTGGCCGCGGCCGACGCGGCGGTCGCCGCGCTGCCCGACGGCGAGCGGGGCCACCGGCTGCGCGCCCTGCACCTGTCGATGCTGGGCCGGCACGAGGAGGCCGTGCAGGCCGGCTACCGGTGCGTGACGCTGCTGCCCGAGGAACCGGCCGCGGCCACCGGCTACGCGCGCACCCTGCAGCGGGCCGGGCGGCTGGGCGACGCGCTGCGCGTCGCGCAGCGGGTGGTCGAGCTCGCGCCCGACGCCGCCGACTCCCACCTGCTGCTGGCCGACATCGCCAGCGACATGCCCGACCCCCGGTCGCGGGCCGTGGCGCGGCGGGCCTACGAGCAGACCCTGCGGCTCGACCCGGAGAACGCGGCCGCCCGCCACGACCTGGCCGTGCTCGACGCCGTGGGCCACCGGCCCGCCCGGGCGCTGCGCGGGCTCATCGAGGCCGGTCGGATGGACCCGGCCGAGCCGACGACCATCCGCACGGTCGCCGCGGTGCTGTGGCAGCTGTCGTGGCGGCTGCGGATCTGGCTGCTCGTGGCCACCATCGGCCAGATCGCCGCGGCCCAGACGGTCACCGGCTCGCGGATCGCGGCCGCGGTGGTGCTCGCCGCCTCCGCCGGCCTGGGCCTGCTGACGCTGCGCGACCTGCCCCGCCAGGCCCTGCCGGTGGTCCGCGGCGCCATCCGCACCGACCGGGCGCTCACCGCCACCTACCTCGCGCTCGCGTACTGCGTGCTCGTCTACGTGCTGATCCTGGTCAGCGGGTTCGGCTTCATGGCCGTCACGGTGTGGGTGGTGCTGATCGGGCTGGGCTGGCTCGCCCTGATCATCCGGATCTTCCGCCGCAGGCGCTGATCGGGCGGGCTCAGGTCCGCTTGCGGCGGGCCAGCACCTCGCGCAGCGGCGGCACCACGACGCCCTCGGCGGCCATCTTGCGCCGCGCCCGGCGGCGGGCGACGAAGATCCCGACCAGGGCCAGCGCCCACACCCCGTACTGCACGGTCCAGGCGGCCCGGAACGACTCCGGTGAGTAGCCGCCGTCGCCGGTCGCGCCGAGCACGACGCCCACCGCGAACGCCACGACCAGGGAGGCCGCGAAGCCGCCGACGTTGACGATCCCGACGGCCGCGCCGCGGCGGTGCTGGGGGTTGAACGTGCGGGCGTAGTCGAAGCCGATCATGGAGCCGGGCCCGCCCAGCGCCAGCACGACGACCAGCACGAACAGCAGCCAGCGCGGGGCGGGCGGCGGGATCAGCAGCACCACCGTCCAGACCAGCACCGTGGCGCCGATCACCGTCAGCACCAGCGACGAGCGGCGCAGCGGGTGGCGGGCGGTGAACTCGCCGAACACGGGCCCGGCGACCAGACCCACGGCGACCAGCACGGTCAGCAGCGCGCTCGCCTCGCCCGTCGACATGCCCTGCCCGGCCACCAGGTACGGCACGCCCCACAGCAGGGCGAACACCATGCCGGCGAACTGGGTGCCCATGTGGGTCCAGAAGCCCAGCCGGGTGCCCGGCTCGCGCCACGAGCACACCAGCCCGCGCACCACCTCGCGCGGCCCGGGGGCGGGCGGCGGCTCCGGCGCGCCCGGGGGCCGGTCGCGCACCACGGCGAGCACCGCGACCGCGAACGCGACGCCCAGCGCCGCCGCCGAGACGAAGGCGGTGGTCCAGCCCGGTCCGTGCAGCAGTGCGGCCAGCGGGATCGCCGAGAGCACCTGCCCGAGCTGCCCGATCAGGCCGGTCAGCTGGGTCATCATCGGCACCCGGCGCGCCGGGAACCACGCGGTGACCACCGAGAGCACGCTGATGAAGGTGAACGCGTCGCCCACGCCGACCAGCACCCGCGCGGCGACCGCCAGCGGCAGCCCGGTGGACACGGCGAGCAGCAGCTGACCCGCGGCCATGGTGAGCCCGCCCGCGACGACCATCCGCCGGGCGCCGAAGCGGTCCAGCAGCACCCCCACCGGGACCTGCAGCGCGGCGTAGACCATCAGCTGCAGCACCACGAACCCGGACAGCGCCGCCGGGGCGGCGGCGTAGCGCTCGGCCGCGTCCAGCCCGGCCACCCCGAACGAGGTGCGGTGCATGACGCCGACCGTGTAGGCCCCCAGGCCGACCGCCCAGACCGCCCAGGCCGTCCGGGGCACGCGGCCGTCGTCGCGGGGGACGGTCGGCGGGGATCCCGTGGACGCGAACGGGGCGGCTGTGGTCCGGTTCGTCGTGGTCCGGTTCGTCGTGGCCTGGTTCGTCGTGGTCTGGTTCGTCGCCGTCTGGTTGGTCGCGGTCTGGTTCGTCGCAGTCATCTCGGTCGTCCATGGTCCGCCGCCGGGGCCGCCGCGGGGCGGGCGTGCGGCCCGTCTCACTCCCGCGGAGCGGTGAGGTCGCGCACGTCGCCGTCGCCGTCGATCCGGCGGAACAGGCGCGCGGGCTTGCCCACCGAGCCGCGGCTGCGCCCGGGGGTCTCGACCAGGCCCGCGAGCATGCGCCGGCGGAAGGTGTCCTTCTGCAGCTCCTCGCCGAGCACGGCCTCGTGCAGGCGCAGCAGGTCGAGCAGCGTGAACTCGACGGCGGGCAGCAGACCACGCGGGTCGGGGCGGTCGCGGTAGAGCGCGCGGGCCCAGTCCACCGCGCGGCGCAGGATCAGCCCGTGGTCGAAGGCGAGGTCGCCGCCGTCGGGCAGCTCGGCGCGGCCGTCGACGACGGGCACCAGCAGGGCGTCGGGCAGCCGGTCGGCGGGCACCAGGTCGACGTGGGCGACGCTGAGCACGCGGCCGCGGGCGTCGCGGCGGGGGTCGTCGAAGACGCCGAGCTGCTCGGGGCGCTGCCCGCCCACCCCGGCCTTGTCGCGCAGCGCGCGCAGGGCCGTGTCGGCCAGCCGCTCGTGCTCGTGCACGAAGGTGCCGGGCAGCGACCACGCGCCCGCCGCGTAGCCGTCGGTCCGCCGGTGCACGAGGACGGCGAGCCTGCCGTCGCGGACCGTGAGCAGCGCGACGTCCACCGCGACCGACGGGCGGGGCCAGTCGGCGAGTGATCGTCCCGAGTCGTCGCGCCACACCATGGTCGACAAATTAGCTCATCTCTGCTCTTATTATTGGCGCACAGTTGAGCTAAAGGGGGCGCAGATGATCACCATCGAACCCGGCGCGATCGCCGACCGGGCGGCCGGGGTGCTGCTGGCCGGCGCGACCGGCGACGCCCTCGGGGTGCCCTACGAGTACGGCTCCCGCCCGCTACCCCCGCCGGGCGAGCCGCCGCGGATGCTGGGCGGCGGCCTGGGGAACATCGCGCCCGGGCAGTGGAGCGACGACACCGAGATGGCCTGCGCGATCGCGCTGGCCGCCGCCGACGGCGCCGACCTGCGCACCGAGGACGGCCTGGACGCCGTCGCCGACGGCTTCCTGCGCTGGTACGCCCAGGACCCGCCGGACGTGGGCACCCAGACCCGCGCCGTGCTCGACGGCGCCCGGCCGGGGCCCGGCTCGGCCGCCCGGCTGCGCAGGCGGGCCGCCGACCTGCACGCCCGCACCGGGCGCACGGCGGGCAACGGCTCGCTCATGCGTACCGCGCCGGTCGCGCTCGCCCACCTCGGCGACACCCCCGCGATCGTGGCCGTGGCCACCGCGATCAGCGCGCTCACCCACCACGACCCCGTCGCCGGCGAGGCGTGCGCGCTGTGGTGCCTGGCGATCGACCACGCCGTGCACACCGGCGAGGTCGACGTCCGGGTCGGGCTCCCGCACGTCGGGGACCACTGGGCGGACCTGCTCGACCGGGCCGACGAGCCCGAGCGGTTCGCCGGCGCCAACGGGTGGGTGGTCGCCGCGCTGCAGGGCGCCTGGGCCGCCGTGCGGCGGGCGGACGGCGTCGCCGACGGGCTGGAGCGGGCGGTCCGCGGCGGCGGCGACACCGACACCGTCGCCGCGATCGCCGGGGGGCTGCTCGGCGCGGCGTTCGGCGCCGCCGCCGTGCCCGGGCACCCCGAACCGCTGCACGGTTGGCCCGACCTCACCGGCGCCGACCTCGTGCGCCTGGCGGTCGCGATCCTGCCCGCCTGACCACGCGCGCGACCGGTTTTCCGGCCTCCCGTACCGCCGAACTTCGACCGCGGGGCCCGAAGCGGGATGCTGTGCGTCCACAATCACGTTGTCCCTGTGGAGGTCCCGCCGACGGCGGCGACCGATCCGGCCGGCCCGGGAACCACCCCGGGCGCCGGCGGACGGGGCGATGTCCGGACCGGCGACGCAGCCGGGGCGCCGGCCGCGATGGCGCGGGCGCCGGGCGGGGTGTCGGACGGGTGAGGGACGAGGCGGAGGTGCGCGGTGCTGGAACCGACCGGGTTGTACGAGGTGGCGCAGGATGCGCCGCAGCTGGACGGGCCCGTGCTGCTGGTCGCGCTGGACGGGTTCGTCGACGCCGGGGCCGCGGCCCGGCTGGCGGTGGAGGCCGTCGTGGAGGGGCAGGAACCGCGGCGGGTGGTGCGGTTCGACATCGACCAGCTCATCGACTACCGCTCTCGGCGGCCGCCGCTGCGGTTCGAGACCGACCACTGGGCGGAGTACACCCCGCCCGCGCTGGACGTGGTGCTGCTCTCCGACAGCGACGACACGCAGTACCTGCTGCTCGCCGGGCCGGAGCCGGACACGCAGTGGGAGCGGTTCTGCGCGGCGGTCGAGCAGGTCGTGCGCCGGTTCGGGGTCCGGCTGGTGATCAACCTGACGGCGATCCCGATGGCGGTGCCGCACACCCGCCCGATCGGGGTGACCGCGCACGGCACCCGCCCGGAGCTGACCGAGGGCCACGAGGCCTGGTTCGCCACGGCCGAGGTGCCCGGCAGCGCGGTGGGCCTGATGGAGCTGCGCCTGGGCCAGGCCGGGCTGGACGCGATGGGCTTCGCGGTGCACGTGCCGCACTACCTGGCCCGGGCCGAGTACCCGCACGCGGCCCGCGTGCTGCTCGACCACGTCGGGCTGGCCGCCGGGCTCTACCTGCCCACCGGGTCGCTGACCAAGGCCGCCGAGCGCGCCGACGTCGAGATCGCCGAGCAGGTCGCGGGCTCGGACGAGGTGCGCCAGGTGGTGCAGGCCCTCGAGCGCCAGTACGACGTCGTGGCCAGCGGGCGCGGCCAGCAGGTCATGCCCGGGCTGTCCGGGGAGCTGCCCAGCGCCGACGAGCTGGCCGCCGAGGTGGAGCGGTTCCTGGCCGACCAGGACGACACCGACGACGACCCGACCGACGGGGAGGGCGGGCCGGACGACCCGGCGCCGCCGCGGCCCGGGGCGTAGCGTCCGACCATGACCACCGCGCCCGGCCCCACCCCGGTCGACTTCTTCTTCGACCCGTCCTGCCCCTTCACCTGGGCCACCTCCCGCTGGGTCACCGAGGTCGCCGGCACGGGCGCGGCCGCGGTGACCTGGCGGCTGATGAGCCTGGGCGTGCTCAACGAGGGCAAGCAGATCCCGGAGCAGTACCGGGCCGGGATGGCCCAGGGTGCGCGGGCGCTGCGCGCCCTGGCGGCGGCCGGCGCCGAGGGCGGCAACGACGCCGTCGCCGCCCTCTACACGGCGCTGGGCACCCGCCGCCACGGCAAGGGCGAGCCGTACACCGACGAGGTGATCGCCGATGCGGTGGCCGAGGCCGGGCTGCCCCCGGCGGTGGCCGCGGCGGTGGCCGCGGCGGTGGCCGCGGCGGTCGACGACGAGGCGCTCGACGCCGCCGTGCGCACGAGCCACGAGGAGTCGCAGTCCGCCGTGGGCCAGGAGTCGGGCAGCCCGGTGGTGCGCCTGGGCGGGGTGGCCTGGTTCGGCCCGGTCGTGGCGCCCGCCCCCACCGGCGAGGAGGCGCTGCGCCTGTTCGACGCGCTGCGCACGCTGGCCACCGTGCCCTCGTTCAGCGAGCTGAAGACCCGCCGCGGCGAGCTCTGAGCCCGCGGCGACCGCCGTCCCGGGCGGCCCCCCTCAGTGTCGGACGGCCCGCAGCACGTCCTGGGTGATGCCCAGACCGGGGAAGGTGGCCAGCCGCGACAGCGGGAAGTTGCCCAGCACCCGGGCCAGCTCCGGGACGGCGAGGATGCCGCGGGGGCGGCCCCGCCCGTCCACGCCGACGGCGGCCCGCAGCACCTCGGCGCCGCGCGGGTCGGCGAGCCACTCCTCGAGGGTCGCCTCGGCGTCCAGGCGCGGGCGGAACGGCTCGGCATCGACCTGCACCGCGGCGCTCAGCCGCAGGTCGCGCGAGGAGGCCCCGACCGCCAGGTCGAAGCGCCCGCCCTCCAGCACCCACCGGCCCGCCGCCGTGGACCAGTACGACAGGTCGCGGGCACCGAGCCGGAAGCGCACGGTCCGGGTCCGCCCCGGCTCCAGCGCCACCTTCGCGAAGCCGCGCAGCTCGCGGACCGGGCGGGCCACCGCGGCCTCCGGATCTCCCACGTAGAGCTGCACGACCTCGGTGCCCGCCCGGCCCCCGGTGTTGGTGACCGACACCGCCACGTCGACGGCCAGGTCGCCGCCGTCGGCACTGCCGGAGGTGGAGACCTCGAGGTCGCGGTAGGCGAACTCGGTGTAGGACAGCCCGTGCCCGAACGGGTACGCCACGGGCCGGTCGACGGCGTCGAAGCCGCGGTAGCCCACGAAGACGCCCTCGCCGTAGCGCACGTGCCCCAGCTCGCCGGGGAAGTTCAGGTAGGAGGGGGTGTCGGCCAGCCGCAGCGGGATCGTCTCCGCCAGCCGCCCGCCCGGCTCCGCCGCCCCGACCAGCACGTCGGCGACCGCGCCGCCCGCGGCCTGCCCGGACAGCCAGCACTCCAGCACCGCCGCGGCCGGCCGCTCCCAGCCCGCCGTGCGCACGACCGAGCCGTTGGCCAGCACGACCACGAGCCGCGGGTTCGCCGCGGCCAGCCGGGCCACCAGCGCGGTCTGGTTCTGCGGGAGGTCGATGTGCGCGCGGTCGAAGCCCTCGGACTCCTGGCTCGCCGGCAGGCCGAGGAACGCCACCACCACGTCCGCCGAGGCCGCCACCCGCTCGGCCTCCGCGGCCAGCGGCTCGTCGGCGACGGGGTCGGGCTCGATCGCGAAGCCGGGGGCGAACGGGACGTCGACGTCGGGCAGGGCCCGGCGCAGCTCGTCGAGGGGCACGTCGAGCCGGGTCGGGTTGACCTGCGAACTGCCCGCGCCCTGGTAGCGCGGGGTGCGGGCGAACTCCCCGACCACCGCGACGGAGCCGCCGGGGGGCACGCGCAGCGGCAGCAGCCCGCCGTCGTTGCGGAGCAGCACGGCGCACTGCGCCGCGGCCTCCCGGGCCAGGGCGTGGTGGGCGTCCGCGTCGACCTCGGAGGTGGTCGGGGCGCCGACCCGGTCGACCAGCGCCAGCACCCGGGCCGCGGCGACGTCCAGCGCGCCCTCCGCCAGCTCCCCGGACCGCACCGCGGCCACCAGCGCCGCGTCGCTGACCCCGGTGTTCGGCGGCATCTCCAGGTCGAGCCCGGCGGCCAGCGCGGCGACCCGGTCGCCCACCGCGCCCCAGTCCGACATCACGAGCCCGTCGAAGCCCCACTCCTCGCGCAGCACCTCGGTGAGCAGGCCGCGGTGCTGGGAGGCCGGCACGCCGTTGACGGCGTTGTAGGCGCACATCACCGTCCACGGCGCGGCCTCGCGGACCACCCGCTCGAACCCGGCCAGGTAGATCTCGCGCAGCGGGCGCTCGTCGACGTCGGCGCTGACGCGCAACCGGTCGGTCTCCTGGTTGTTGACCGCGAAGTGCTTGACGCAGGCCCCCACCCCGCGGCCCTGCACCCCGCGCACCATCGCCGCCCCGAGCACGCCGGAGACCAGCGGGTCCTCCGAGAGGTACTCGAAGTTGCGCCCGCACAGCGGCGAGCGCTTGATGTTGATGCCCGGGCCGAGCAGCACGGCGACGCCCTGCGCCGCCGCCTCCGCGCCGAGCGCCGCGCCGACCCGCTCGACCAGCTCGGGGTCCCACGAGGAGCCCAGCGCCGACGCCGTGGGGAAGCAGGTGGCCGGCAGGCTCGAGCCGATCCCCACCTCCCCGGCGGCGGCGGGCCTGCGCACGCCGTGCGGGCCGTCGGCCAGGCGCACCGGGGCGATCCCGAGCCGGTCGACCGGCGCGGTGTGCCAGATGTCGGCGCCCAGGCACAGCGCGGCCTTCTCCGGCAGGCTCAGCTCCGCCACCCGCTCCGGTGCGGTCATCGCAGGCTCCTGCGGGTCAGACCGTGAGGACGATCTTCCCGGTGACCGCCCGCTCGTCGATGCGGCGCAGCGCGGCGGCCGCGTCGTCCAGCGAGAGCGTCTCGGCCACCAGCGGGTCGAGCGCCCCGGAGCGCAGGTGCGGCATCAGCTCCTGCCACTCCTTCGCGGCGTACCCCGGCCGGCTCAGCGCGTAGGCGCCCCACCCGACCCCGACGACGTCGATGTTGTTGAGCAGCAGCCGGTTCACCCGGACGGTGGGGATCTCCCCCGCCGTGAACCCGACCACGAGCAGCCTGCCGTCCGGGGCGAGGCAGCGCAGCGAGTCGGTGAACCGGTCGCCGCCGACCGGGTCGACGACGACGTCGACGCCGCGGCCCCCGGTCAGCTCCTTGACCGCGTCGCGGAAGCCCTCCACCAGGACCGCGTCCCGCGCCCCGGCCTTGCGCGCCACCTCGGCCTTGGCCTCGGTGGACACCACGGCGATCACCCGGTTGCCCAGGGCGGCGGCCAGCTGCACCACCGCGGTGCCGACCCCGCCTGCGGCCCCGTGCACCAGCACCGTCTCGCCCTCGGCCAGCCTGCCGCGGGCCAGCAGCGTGAAGTGCGCGGTCAGGTAGTTCATCGGCAGGCCGGCGCCCGCGGCGAAGGACACCTCGTCGGGCAGCGGCAGCACCCGGTCGGGATCGCAGGCCACCACCTCGGCGAAGGCGCCCTGCCCGGGGAACGCCGCGACCCGGTCGCCCGCGGCGAAGCCCGAGCCCTCCGGTGCCTCGCGCACCACCCCCGCGACCTCGGAGCCGAGCACGAACGGCAGCTCCGGCTTGTACTGGTAGAGGCCCTTGGTCTGCAGCACGTCGGGGAAGTTCACCCCGACCGCGCGGACGTCGATGAGGACCTGGTCGGCGCCGCGCCGCGGCTCGGGCACCTCGCCGACCTCCACCGCCGAGGGACCGTCCAACCGCACAACCCGCACTGCGCGCACCGTGAATCCTCTCCGTCGAGCACCTGACCGCCATCATGGTCACCCGGAGCCGTCCGGCGCGAGACCCCGGCGCGCCCGGTGTGGCCGTCGGCACTGCGCCGCCGACGCGCTCGACCTGTCGGCGCACACCACCGACACCCTGGCGCCGCAGCGCGGCTTCACCCGGTTCGCCCACACGGGGACGCGGTGGGTGCCGCCCGCCCGGCACCTGCTCGGCGGGCCGCGGTCGCGGCCCGCCGAGGTGGCGATCAGCCCCACCGTGTGGCGCACCCGCCGCCCGCCGTCGCCTACCAGGCGCGACGCCCCGACCCCCGAAAGTGATCCACCCCGACCTCCCGCCGCGGTGCGGACAGTGACAGTGTGGCCCGGTGCGACTCGTGTTCGGCCCCGACGACCTGGAGGCATACGCCGCGGTCCGCGACCGGTTGCGGCTGCACATCGTCGCCTGGGCCCGTCGGCGCGGGATGCACGCCGAGCCGTCGCTGGTGGCGGCCGCGCTCGACCACAAGCACGGCGTCGACGGGCGGCTGGGCCACTGGACCCGCGCGCACGTCGCCGACGCGCTGGCCATCTGGTTCCCGCGCACCGTCGCGCTGCTGGAGGACGACCGCGAGGCCGTCCCGCTCGCGCTGCACGCGCTGATCGGCTTCCTGGCCGACCAGGACTGGCTGGACCCCCGCTCGGACGCCCCGGGCGAGCTGCACTCCCAGATCACCGACTCCACCCCCGCCCTGCACGACGCCCTCGACGACGAGCGCAACCACGACCTGGGCACGTTCTGGGCGGTGCAGATGCTGCGCCACGGCGTGCCCACCGCCGACCCGGCCGCCGTGGCCCGCTTCCTGACCAAGGTGCACACCGGGGAGCTGCAGGTCGACCGGGCCGCGCTGGCCGAGATCACCCGTCGCCAGCGCACCGAGGAGCCCGACGTCGCGGCCGAGCCGCCGGAGCTGTCCGCGGAGTTACCCCCCGTGCTGCTGCCCGGGGCCGCGCGGATGCTCGCCGCCGCCGACTCCAGCATCGCGCTCGCCCGGCTGCGGGCCTTCACCCGCTGGGTGCGCGCCGGGCGCGCGGTCACCCGCGAGGGCAGGCTGCTGCTCGGCGACGCCAAGGCCGTGGCCGACGCGCTCGACCTCGACCACTTCTCCCGCGACCGCGCCCGCACCAGCGACGAGCTGCCCGAGATCACGCTGCTGCTGGCCTGGGCCCGGCAGGCCCGCCTGGTCCGGGTGGTGCACGGGCGGCTGCTGCAGGTGCGCAGCTCGGCGCCGCTGCTGAGCCGGCCCATCGAGCTGTGGAAGCGGGCGTTCGAGGCCATCGGCGGGATCGGCGAGCACTTCGGCGGCAGCAACGTCTTCGGGGCGCCGTCGCTGTTCGGGATGAGCCTGGGCGACGCGTTCCCCATCCTGCTGCGGCTGCTCTACGCCGCGGGCGGCGACCCGATCCCGGTCGAGCTGTTCCACCGGGTCGTGCGGGACACGGTCAACCGGCGGATGGGCTGCGTGGTCGACGACCTCGCCGGCGACGCCGAGCACCGGCTGTGGCGCCGCGACGTGACCGCGCTGCTCGACGCGCTGGAGCTGCTCGGCGCCGTGCACCTCGAGGAGAGCCTCGACGGCGACAACCACGAGCAGCTCACCGCACTGGCCGGGCGCGACGACCCCGACCCGACGCTCGTGTCGCTGACCCCGATCGGCCTGTGGGGCGTGCGCGAGCTGCTCACCGAGCAGGGCGTGCACGTGCCGGAGATCGGCGAGCTGGTCGACGAGGAGATCGAGTACGTCTGCGTGCGGGTGTCGCGGCTGCGCCGCGAGGTCGCCGAGGCCGAGCTGACCGCCTGGGTACAGGCGCGCCGCCCGCGCGCCGCCGCCCAGGAGATCCTGCGCTACCTGCAGCGCGCCGAGGACGTCGGGCACCGCGAGCTGGCCGTGTTCGCCCTGTCGCGGGCAGGCACACCGGCGCGGGAGGTCGCCCGGTACCGGCGCGACCGGCCCTCCGGCGTGCCCGCGCACTGGACGCCGTCCCCGGGCACCCCGACCCGCCTGGAGTGCGACGCCCGCACCCGGCCCGCCTGAGTGGAGTCCTCGCGGTGCTTCGCGGGGGTCGCCGGGCCCACATCGGCTTCGAACTCCCGAACCGGGGCGGGCCTCCCCGACGATGATCGACACCCCGCGACATGAACTTCACGGGGCTCATCGGCGCTGCCGAGCCCCATGAGGTTCATGTCGCGGAGTCGAACGAGGACTTACTCCCCGAGAGCCGCCGACACCACCGCCTGCGCCTCCTCCTGGATGCGGGCCAGGTGGTCGGGGCCGCGGAAGCTCTCGGCGTAGACCTTGTAGACGTCCTCGGTGCCCGACGGGCGGGCGGCGAACCAGCCGCCCTCGGTGACCACCTTCAGCCCACCCAGCGCCGCGCCGTTGCCCGGGGCCGAGGTGAGCCGCTGGGTGATCTGGTCGCCGGCCAGCTCGGTGGCGGTGACGTCCTCTGCCGACAGCTTGCCCAGCCGGGCCTTCGCCTCCGCGGAGGTGGCCACGTCGGTGCGGGCGTAGGCCGGCTCGCCGAAGCGCCCGGTCAGCTCGCGGTAGCGCTCGCTGGGCGTGCTGCCGGTGACCGCGGTGATCTCCGACGCCAGCAGGGCCAGGATGATGCCGTCCTTGTCGGTGGTCCACACGCCGCCGTCGCGGCGCAGGAACGACGCCCCGGCGCTCTCCTCGCCGCCGAACCCGATCGAGCCGTCGAGCAGGCCGGGCACGAACCACTTGAACCCGACCGGCGTCTCGACCAGCTCGCGACCCAGGTCCTTCGCCACCCGGTCGATCATCGACGAGCTGACCGCCGTCTTGCCCACCCCGGCGTCCGCCGCCCAGCCCGGCCGGTTGGCGTAGAGGTAGCCGATGGCCACGGCCAGGAAGTGGTTGGGGTTCATCAGCCCGTCGGCGGTGACGATGCCGTGGCGGTCGGAGTCGGCGTCGTTGCCGGTGGCGATGGTGTACTCGCCGCGCGAGGAGACCAGCGAGGCCATCGCGTAGGGCGACGAGCAGTCCATCCGGATCTTGCCGTCCCAGTCCAGGGTCATGAACGCGAACCGGGGGTCGACCTCGGGGTTGACCACGGTCAGGTCGAGCCGGTGGCGCTCGGCGATCGCGCCCCAGTAGGCGACCGACGCGCCGCCGAGCGGGTCGGCGCCGATGCGCACCCCCGCGTCCCGGACCGCGTCGAGGTCGAGCACCGAGGGCAGGTCGGCGACGTACTCGCCGAGGAAGTCGTAGCGGCCCAGACCGGCGCGGTCGATGGCGCTGCGCTTGACGCCGTCGAGCTTCGCGGCGAGCAGGGCGTTGGCCCGGTCGGCGATCCAGCCGGTCGCGTCGGTGTCGGCGGGGCCGCCGTGCGGCGGGTTGTACTTGAACCCGCCGTCGGCGGGCGGGTTGTGCGACGGGGTGACGACCACCCCGTCGGCCAGGCCGCTGACCCGGGCCCGGTTGTGGGTCAGGATCGCGTGCGACACGGCCGGGGTCGGGGTGAACGCGTCGTCGCCGTCGGCCAGCACGTGCACGCCGTTGGCCTGGAACACCTCGATCGCGGTCACCCACGACGGCTCCGACAGCGCGTGGGTGTCGCGGCCGATGAACAGTGGCCCGTCGGTGCCCTGCGCGGCGCGGTACTCGCAGATCGCCTGGCTGGTGGCGGCGATGTGGTCGTCGTTGTAGGTCGCCTTCAGCGACGAGCCGCGGTGGCCGGAGGTGCCGAACGCGACCCGCTGCGCCGGGTCCTCCGGGTCGGGGTGGCGGTCGTGGTACGCGGCCAGCAGCTCGGACAGGTCCACCAGGTCCTCGGGCTGGGCGCGGGTACCGGCACGGGGATGGGTGGACATCGGCGTCTCCTGGGTTCGCCCGGCGGGATCGACGACCACCCTGCCAGGCGGGAGCCGGCTCCGCCGATCCGCGGTCCGCCGTCCGCGGTCGGGGCGGCTAGCTCGCCCGGGGCCCGGCCTGGCGCGGGATGCGCAGGTGCAGCGGCAGCCCGACGAGCGGGGTGCCCCGGTGGACCGGGGGGCTCGGCCGCGGGATGCGCGTGACGGCGTCGCCTGCCAAGCCCTCGTCGGCCAGCACGCTCTCGTCCGGGGCGGTGCGCGGGCGGGGCACCGCGGCGCGGACGCCGGCGTCGGTGGTCAGGTGGAAGTGTCCGCGCCGCGACCGCCCGCACACGTAGGAGCGCAGCGTCCGGGCGCCCAGCGCCTCCAGCTCGCGGGCCGCCGCCTCGGCGGCCTCGCGGGTGGGGTAGATGACCTTGCCGTCGGTGCCCCGGCTCTGCTTGGGCGGCACCCGCCCGGACATCTCCGCCACGCTGGGCGTGCAGAACACCGGGCGGCCGTTCTTCATCAGCTTCGCGTGCCGGTGCAGCACCTGCGAGCGGGCGTGGTCACGGACGCCACGCTGGCTCGGCACCAGCGGCCCGATGTTCGTGTCGTCCATGGTGGCGGCCCCTCTCCTCGTCGGATACCCGGTGATCGCGTGGGCCACAGCCTGCCGTTAGCCAGGCGGTTGCGGGATAGCACGATCGTGTCGACTTGAGCGCACCGTAGAGCGAGCGGTCACGTTCCGTCGCGCGCGCGACTTGTGGACAACTCGCCGCGACACGCCCTCCCGCGTCGGGTCCCGTGGGCCCGGCGCCCTAGTTTGTGCGACGGGGAGGTGGATCGATGTTGTTCGTGCACCGGGCCGAGCGGGCCGACGCGCTGGCCGACGCGCTCGGCGGGCTGCTCGCCTCGCCGCTGCCCGACCCGTTCGCCGGCGAGGTCGTCGCGGTGCCGGCGAAGGGCATCGAGCGCTGGCTGGCCCACCGCCTCGCGCACCGGCTCGGCGCCGAGCGCGGCGACGGGGTGTGCGCCGGGGTGGTGTTCCCCCCGCCCTCCGCCGTGGTCGCCGCCGCCGTGGGCGCCGCGACGGGCCTCGACCCCGAGGACGACCCGTGGCGCCCGGAGCGGGCGGTGTGGCCGCTGCTGGAGGTCGTCGACGAGTGCGCCGACGAGCCGTGGTGCGCGCCGTTGGGCCGCCACGTCGACCGCCACCGCGGCCGCCGCTACGCCGCCGCCCGCCACCTGGCCGACCTGTTCGCCGCCTACGCCGCGCACCGGCCGGAGATGCTGGAGGCCTGGCGCCGCGGCGACGTGGAGCTCGACCCCCGCGCCGCCGACCTGGCCTGGCAGCCGCAGCTGTGGCGGCGGCTCCGCGAGCGGATCGGGCGCCCCGGGCCGGCCGAGCGGCTCGCGCAGGCGTGCGCCGTGCTGCGCGCCGAGCCCGGCCGGGCCGACCTGCCCACCCGGCTGTCGGTCTTCGGGCCCACCCGGCTGCCCGCCGAGCAGCTCGCGGTGCTGGCCGCGCTGGCCGAGCACCGCGAGGTGCACCTGTGGCTGCCGCACCCCTCCCCCGCGCTCTGGGCGGGCGTCGGCGCGCCCGCGCGGGTGCCCCGCAGGCGCGAGGACCCCAGCGCCGACGCCCCCCGCCACCCCCTGCTCTCCTCCCTCGGGCGCGACGTGCGCGAGCTGCAGGTCCGGCTGGCCGTCGCGGCGCCGGGGCGCACCGACCGCCACCACCGCCTGCCCGACCCGCCGCCCACGCTGCTGGGCAGGCTGCAGCGCGAGCTGCGCGACGACGCTCCCCCGAGCTCCCCCACCCCGCTCGACCCCGCCGACCGCAGCGTCCGCGTGCACTCCTGCCACGGCCCCGACCGGCAGGTCGAGGTGCTGCGCGAGGTGGTCCTGGGCCTGCTGCGCGACGACCCGGCGCTCGAGCCGCGCGACGTGCTGGTCATGTGCCCGGACATCGAGACCTTCGCCCCGCTGATCTCGGCGGCGTTCGGCCTGCACGACCAGCAGGGCGATCCGGGCGACCCCGCCGGGCACCCCGGCCACCGGCTGCAGGTCCGGCTGGCCGACCGGGCCCTGCGCCAGGTCAACCCCCTGCTCGACACGGTGGCCCAGCTGCTGGAGCTGGCCGGCGCCCGGGCCACCGCCTCCCAGCTGCTCGACCTGCTGGGTTCGCCCCCGGTGCGGCTGCGCTTCCGGCTCGACACCGACGACATCGAGCGCGTCACCGACCTCGTGGTGCGCTCGGGGGTGCGCTGGGGCCTGGACGCCGCCCACCGCGCGCCGTTCCGGCTCGACGGGTTCCCCCAGAACACCTGGGCGGCCGGGCTCGACCGGCTGCTGCTCGGCGTCGCGATGGCCGAGGGCGGCTCCGACGGGGCCGACGGCGGCGGTCCGCAGTGGCTGGGCACCGCCCTCCCGCTCGACGAGGTCGACTCCGGCGACATCGCCCGGATCGGCAAGCTGGCCGAGTTCGTCGAGCGGCTCGGCGACGTGCTGGCCGGGCTGCGCGCGGAGCAGCCGCTGGCCCGGTGGGTCGAGGCGCTGATCTCCGGGCTCGACGCGCTCACCGACACCACCGAGTCCGACGCCTGGCAGGCCGCCCAGGCGCGCACCGAGCTGGCCGAGGCGGCCCGGGCCGCGGGTCCGCACGCCGCGGGTGTGCCGCTCGGGCCCGCCGACGTGCGCGGCCTGCTCGACGAGCGCCTGCGCGGGCGGCCGGGCCGGGCCAACTTCCGCACCGGCAGCCTCACCGTCGCGACGCTGGTGCCGATGCGCTCGGTGCCCCACCGGGTCGTCTGCCTGCTCGGCCTCGACGACGGCGCCTTCCCGCGGGCAGGCGTGCCCGACGGCGACGACCTCCTCGCCCGCGACCCGCTGGCCGGCGAGCGCGACCCGCGCAGCGAGGACCGCCAGCTCCTGCTCGACGCGATCTGCGCGGCCACCGAGCACCTCGTCGTGGTGCACTCCGGGGCCGACGCCCGCACCGGCGCCCGGCGCCCGCCCGCGGTGCCGCTGGGCGAGCTGCTCGACGCCATCACCGCCACCGCGGGCCGACAAGCGCTGCCGCAGGTGGTGGTGCGCCACCCGCTGCAGCCCTTCGACGCCCGCAACTTCACCCCCGCCGCGCTCGGCGCGCCCGGCCCGTTCAGCTTCGACCGGGCCGAGCTGGCCGGGGCGCTGGCCGCGGCCCACCCGGCCGCGCCGCCCGCGCCGTTCCTGGCCGCGCCGCTCGACCCGGTCCCCGACGCCGTCGTCGCCCTCGACGACCTGGTCACGTTCCTGGAGCACCCGGTCCGCGGCTTCCTGCGCCAGCGGGTGGGGCTGTCGCTGTTCGCGGGCGAGGACGAGCCCACCGATGCGCTCCCCGTCGACCCCGACGGGCTGGGCCGCTGGGCCGTCGGCGACCGCCTCCTGCGCGACCGGCTCGCCGGGCACTCGCTGGAGCGCTGCAGGCAGGCCGAGTGGCGCCGCGGCGAGCTGCCCCCCGGCGCCCTGGGCGACCGGCTCCTGCACGACGTGCTCGACGACGTCGAGCCGCTGGTCACCGCGGCCATGGCGCACCCGGCCGGGCCGGGGGGCGCCGAGGACCGCGACGTCGACGTCGTGCTGCCCGGGGGCACCCGCGTCGTCGGCACCCTCGGCGGCCTGCACGGCCCGGTGCTGCTGCGCGTCGAGTACTCCCGGTTGGCCGCCAAGCAGCGCATCCGGGCGTGGGTGCGGCTGGTGGCCCTCACGGCGTGCACCGGCGAGCGGTGGACGGCGGTCACCCTGGGGCGCGGCACGGGCCACGCGCTGATGAAGGCCACCGCGGGACCGCTCGACCAGGCGGGCGCCACCGCCCTGCTGGCCGACCTGGTCGACCTCTACCACGACGGCCTGCGCGCGCCGCTGCCGCTGCCCACGGCGACGGGGCTGTCCTACGCCTCGGTGCGCCGCGGCGGGGCCGACGCCGGCGCGGCGCTGGAGGAAGCGATGCGGAAGTGGACCACGGGCGCGGGCGCCGAGTGCCGCGAGCCCGCGCACGCGAAGGTCTGGGGCCCCGACGGCGCCGACCTCACCCGCGAGCCCGGCGGGCCGGGCGGCGAGCCCACCCGGTTCGGCGCGCTCGCGCTGCGGCTGTGGGAGCCGCTGCTCGCCGCCGAGGACGTGGTGCGGCTGTGACCGCCACGACCCCCACCACCCCGACGCCCCCCGCGACCGTGCACTCGCTGGCCGCCCGCCGGGCGGCGCGCTCCGCGGGGCCGGCGCCGTTCGACCTGACCGGCCCGCTGCCCAGCGGCACGACCGTGCTGGAGGCCAGCGCGGGCACCGGCAAGACGTTCACCATCGCCGCGCTGGCCGCCCGCTACGTGGCCGAGGGCCGGGCCGCGCTGCCGGAGCTGATGCTGGTCACCTTCGGCCGCGAGGCCACCCAGGAGCTGCGCGAGCGGGTCCGCGAGCGCCTGGTCGACACCGCGCTGGCGCTGGCCGACCCCGGCGCCGCCCGCGCCTCCACCGACCCCGTGCTGGCCCTGCTGGGCGACGCGCCCGACGCGGAGGTGCAGCGCCGCCGGGCCCGGCTGGTGCGCGCGCTCGCCCAGTTCGACGCGGCCACCATCGCCACCACCCACCAGTTCTGCCAGCAGATGCTGGCCGGGCTGGGCATCGCCGGCGACGCCGACCCCGACGCCGTGTTCGTCGAGTCCATCGACGACCTGATCACCGAGGTCGTCGACGACTTCTACGTGCGCAAGTACGGCGCCCGCTCGGCGGGCGTGCCCGAGTTCTCCCGGGCCGAGGCGCTCACCCTGGCCCGCCGGGCCGTGCACGACGGGCAGGCCCGGCTGGAGCCCACCGACGCCGAGCCGGGCAGCACCGCCGAGGTCCGGTTCCGGTTCGCCGGCGCCGTCCGCGCGGAGGTGGCGCGCCGCAAGGCCGCGCTGCGCATCTACACCTACGACGACATGCTCACCCGCCTCGCCGACGCGCTGGCCGACCCGGCCCGCGGCGCGGCGCAGCGGCTGCGCGACCGCTACCGGGTGGTGCTGGTCGACGAGTTCCAGGACACCGACCCGGTGCAGTGGGAGATCCTGCGCCGGGCCTTCCACGGCCACACGGCGCTGGTCCTGATCGGCGACCCGAAGCAGGCGATCTACGCCTTCCGCGGCGCCGACGTCGTCAGCTACCTGGAGGCCACCGAGGCCGCCACCCAGCACGCCACGCTGGGCACCAACTGGCGCAGCGACGCCCCGCTGCTGGCCGCGCTGGACACCGTGCTGGCCGGGGCGGCGCTGGGCGACCACCGGATCACCGTGCACCCGGTCGAGTCGGCGCACCCGGTCGCGCGGTTGCACGGCGCTCCGGTCGACACCCCGTTCCGGCTGCGGGTGGTCGGCCGGGAGGGCCTGCCCAAGGCGCCCCGGCGCGACCTGGTGGTCGTCGGTCCGGCCCGCGACGCGGTCGCCCGCGACGCCGCGGCCGACATCGCCGCCCTGCTGGCCGGCGGGGCCACCGTGGCGGGGCGGCCGATCGCGCCGGCCGACGTGGCCGTGCTGGTGCGCACCAACGACCAGGGCGGCCGGATCCGCGACGCGCTGGCCGCGGCCGGTGTCCCCGCGGTGCTCACCGGCACCGCCAGCGTGTTCGGCGCGCCGGTGGCCACCGACTGGCTCACGCTGCTCGAGGCGCTGGAGCAGCCGCGCGCGTTCCGCACCCGCGCCGCCGCGCTGACCTGCTTCCTCGGCCACACCGTCGCCGAGCTGTGCGGCCCGGGCGCCGACGAGCTGTTCGACCGGCTCGGCGCCACCGTGCGCACCTGGTCGACGGTGCTGCGCGAGCGCGGGGTGGCCGCGCTGCTGGAGGCCGTCACCACCGCCACCGACCTGCCGGGGCGGCTGCTGGCCACCGCCGACGGCGAGCGCACCCTCACCGACCTGCGCCACATCGGCCAGGCCCTGCACGCCGCGGCGGTGGAGGGCCACCTCGGGCCGGCGGCGCTGGTCGACTGGCTGCGCCACCGGATCGCCGGGGCCGCCACCGACGTCGGCGCCGACCGCAGCCGACGGCTCGACTCCGACGCCGCCGCCGTGCAGATCATCACGATCCACCGCAGCAAGGGCCTGGAGTTCCCGATCGTCTACCTGCCCTTCGCCTGGGACCGCAACGTGCGCGACCCGGACGTCCCGCTGCTGCACGACGAGACCGGCGCCCGGGTGCTCGACGTGGGCGGCGAGAGCGGCGAGGGCTGGAAGGAGCGCTGCGCGCGCCACCGCAGCGAGGAGGCGGGCGAGGACCTGCGGCTGCTCTACGTCGCGCTCACCCGGGCCCGCTGCCAGGTCGTCACCTGGTGGGTGCCGGCCACCACCACGGCGGCCTCCCCGCTGCACCGGCTGCTCGTGGGACGCCCCGACCCGGGCACGGAGCCGCCGGAGTTCTGCCGGGTGCCCGCCGACCACGCCGCGGTCACCGCGCTGCGCCAGCTGGGCGCGGGGGCGAACGCGAGCCGGATCTCGGTGGAGCGGGTGGACGAGCGCCCGGTCCCGGGCTACCGCCGCCCGGCCGACCCGGCGGCCGCGCTGGCCGCGGCGCCGTTCGACCGCGTGCTCGACACGGCGTGGCGGCGCACCTCGTACACCGCGCTCACCGCGGCCGGCCACGGCAGCGCGCACGCCGCCGTCGAGCCGGAGGAACGGGTCACCGACGACGAGGGCTCCGCGGCCGACCCCGACGCCGACCCGGTGCCGGCGGGCGCGGGACCGGTCGACGCCGCCGACGCGATGGCCTCCCCGATGGCCGACCTCCCGCTGGGGGCCGCGTTCGGGACGCTCGTGCACGCCGTCTTCGAGACCGCCGACCTCACCGCCGCCGACCTGTCCGGCGAGCTCGCCGCACACTGCCGCGAGCAGCTCGCCCGCCACCCCACGGGTGGCCTGGACGCGGACGGGCTGGCCGCGGCGCTGGCGCCGGTGGCCCGCACCCCGCTGGGTCCGCTGGCGGGCGGCCTCGCCCTGGACGCCATCGCCCCGCGCGACCGGCTCGCCGAGCTGGAGTTCGAGCTGCCGCTGGCCGGCGGCGAGGACCGCGGCACCCCGGTCCCGCTCGACGCGCTGGTCCCGCTGCTGCGTCGGCACCTGCCCGCCGACGACCCGCTGCGCGACTACCCCGACGCCCTCGCCGAGCTGCCCGACCAGCGCCTGCGCGGCTACCTGACCGGCAGCATCGACGCCGTCCTGCGGCTGCCCGGCGACCGGTTCGCCATCGTCGACTACAAGACCAACTGGCTGGGTCCGATCGGCCCGGACGGGCGCGCCCCGCTGACCGCCGCGCACTACCGACCGCCCCGGCTGGCCGAGGCCATGATCGCCGCGCACTACCCGCTGCAGGCCCTGCTGTACGGGGTGGCGCTGCACCGGTACCTGCGCTGGCGGCTGCCCGGCTACCGGCCCGAGCGCCACCTCGGCGGGGTGCTCTACCTGTTCGTGCGCGGCATGTGCGGGCCCGACACCCCGGCGTACGACGGCACGCCCTGCGGGGTGTTCGGCTGGTCGCCCCCGGCCGCGCTCACCGTGGAGCTCTCCGACCTGCTGGCCGGTCCCCCGTGACGCGCTGAGCCACCCCGCCCGCTTCCCCAGCCCGGCCGCCCGCGGCCGTCGTTCCCCGGCAGGTCCCCATGGCAGCACCCAGCACGGCACGCCCCGGTCCCGACCCGGCCACCCCGGCCACCGCCCCGGCCACCGCACCGGTCGCCCCGCACGCCCTCGCCGACCCCGCCGACGTCCGGGTCTCGCGCGCCGCCACCGGGCTGCTCGGCGCCTTCAACACCGCCGGGGTGCTCGACGCGTCCGACGTCCAGGTGGCGGCGCGGGTGGGCGGGCTGGGCGGGGAGGCCGACGAGCGGGTGCTGCTCGCGGTGGCACTGGCGGTGCGCGCGGTGCGGCTCGGGTCGGTGTGCGTCGACCTGGCCGCCGTCGACCGGACCGTGCTGGGCGAGGGCGACGAGCTGGTCGACGTCTCGGCGCTGCCCTGGCCGGAGCCGCGGGCCTGGCTGGCCGCCTGCGTCGCCGGCCCGCTCGTCGCCGACGGCGAGCACGCCCCACCCGGGCGCCCGCTGCGGCTCGTCGACGGCCTGCTCTACCTCGACCGGTACTGGCGCGAGGAGGAGTCGGTGCGGCGCTCGCTGACCGAGCGGGCCGCGCTGCCGCCCCCGGCCGCCGACGCGGACGCGCTGCGCGCCGGGCTGCGGGAGCTGTTCCCCGGGGCCGAGTCGGCCGGGCAGCGGCTGGCGGTGGCCGTCGGGGCCCTGCGCCGGGTGACGGTGCTGGCCGGCGGCCCGGGCACCGGCAAGACCACCACCGTCGCCCGGCTGCTGCAGGTGCTGCACGACCAGCCCGGGCCGGCGCCGCGGGTGGCGCTGGCCGCGCCCACCGGCAAGGCCGCGGCCCGCCTGCAGGAGGCCGTCGCCGAGGAGCTGCCCGCCGAGCTGCGCGCCCGCATCCCCGAGGCCGCCACCCTGCACCGGCTGCTCGGCTGGCGCCCGGGCACCCGGCGGTTCCGCTACGACCGCACCCAGCGCCTGCCGTTCGACGTGGTGGTGGTCGACGAGACGTCGATGGTGTCGCTGACGATGATGGCCCGCCTGCTCGACGCCGTGCGCGCCGACACCCGGCTGGTCCTGGTCGGCGACCCCGACCAGCTGGCCTCCGTCGAGGCGGGCGCCGTCCTGGGCGACCTGGCCCGTGCCGCGGGGCGCCCGGAGCCCGCGCTGCAGGCCGCGCTGGGCGGCCTGGGCCTGCCGACCGCGCCGCCGGTGGTCAACGGGGTGGTCACCCTGGAGCACGTCTGGCGCTTCGGCGGCGCCATCGCCCGGTTCGCGCGCGCCGTCCGCGACGGCGACGCCGACACCGCGGTCGAGCTGCTCCGCGCCGGCCACGACGACCTCGGCTTCGTCGAGCCCACCCCGGACGGCCCGCTGCCCCCCGAGCTGCTGGCCGGGGTGCGCGCCGACGTGGTCGGCGCCGGTCGCGCGCTGACCGACGCGGCCCGCGCCGGCGACGCGGCGGGCGCGCTCGCCGCCCTGGAGGTGCACCGGGTGCTGTGCGGGCACCGCCGGGGCCCGTTCGGGGTGACCCGCTGGACCGCCGACGTCGAGCGCTGGCTGGGCGAGCGCCGCCTCGGCCCCGACCGCGACGCCGGGCCCTGGTACCCGGGCCGGCCCGTGCTGGTCACCGAGAACGACTACGACGCCGGGCTGTTCAACGGCGACACGGGCGTCGTGCTGGCCCGCCCGGAGGGCCTGCGGGTGGCGTTCGCCCGGGGCGGGCCGCCGTCGCTGCACCCGCCGTCGCGGCTGGGCGAGGTGGCCACCGTGCACGCGATGACGGTGCACCGCGGCCAGGGCAGCCAGTTCCGCCGGGTCACCGTGGTGCTCCCCCCGGCCGAGTCGCCGCTGCTGACCAGGGAGCTGCTCTACACGGCGGTCACCCGGGCCCGCGAGTTCGTCCGCGTCGTCGGCGCCGCCGACGCCGTCCGGGCCGCCGTGCAGCGCCCCGTCGGCCGGGCGAGCGGCCTGCGCCACCGGCTGGCCCGCTGAGGCCCACCCGCGCCGCACGACGGTGCAGGTCCGCGGCCACCCGGTTCACACCATCGATCCGATTCCGCCGTGCCGGGCCGGGGTAGTCGCGCGGAAGGGCCCCGTGGCGGACTCCCGCCTCGCCCGACCGGCGAAGCCCTCGCTCGCGCCTGCGGTGGTCCGGCCTTGCTGGTTAGCTCGTCGGTGGAGGGCGGTGCGCATGGTGCTCAGGTGGTCGGACGTCGTTCGCGCGACGTCGCTGGGCCCCGCCGTGTTCGAGGTGGTGCCCGCCCACCGGCAGCGGGTGCGCGACTGGCTGGCCGGTCAGCGCCTCCCGCACGCCGTCCACCGCGACGTGCACTCCCCCACGGTCGAGGGCTGGGCCCTGCTGGACGGCGGGGTCACCGCGGTCTCCGGCTACGGGCTGACCTCCCTGCCCCACGGGCTGCGGGTGCTGGGGTTCGGCGCCCTGCGGCTGCTGCTGGCCGGGCTGGGCATCGACGGACCCGCCGAGCCCTTCCCCGACGAGCGGCCGGTCGAGTTCGGCGAGCTCGTCCGCAGGCAACGAGCGAGCGACCCGAGCTCCCCGCAGGTCCGCGAGCAGGCCGAGCTGCTCACGGTCTGCCGCGACGACGTCCTGCTGCGCTGGGTGGCGACCACGCTGTTCCGCGAGGCGCAGGCCGCGGTCGAGGAGCCGCCCGCCCGCCGCCCCGACGAACCCACCCTGGACTTCCCCGCGCCCACCCGGATCCCGGGACACCGCACCCCCGCGGCCGGCGCGCACGAGCAGGACACGCAGCGCTGGGAGGCTCCCGGGGACGACGGTCCGACGGCGACGGGGCCGCTGGTGTCCGCGGAGGCCACGCCGCCGGGCGGCTCGCGGCGCTAGTGGCCCCTCAGGCGGCCGGGACGGGCGCCGTCGAGGTCGCCGCCGCGCGCCGCAGTGCCCGGTAGAGCACGCCCGGCTCCCCCAGCCGCCTGCGCAGCGCCCGCTCCAGGCCGGCGATGGGGTAGAGGTTCTGCGGGGCCCGCGAGTCCTTGTACTCCGTCGAGGCGAAGCGGCCCAGGGTGACCTGGCTCGTCGCGGCCAGCGCTCCCGCCTCGGCCGCGGACAGCTCGGCGCTGCACTCGACCCGGACCACCCCGGCCCACGGCGCCCCGGGAGCGCACGGCAGGCGCAGGTACCAGGTGTAGACCTCGAACCGGCTGCCCACCCGGAACACCGGGGTGCGCTGCCCGGCCCGCAGGGCCGCCACCACCCCGACCAGCCGCTCGGGCAGGTACTCGCTGCGGTGGGTCTTGACGAAGCCGATCGCGCGGGGCAGCCGGCGGCGCTCGTGCAGGGGGCCGTCCACCACCAGCAGGTCGTCGGGGGTGCTGTGCCCGGCGCGGGCCTGCTCGGCCGCCTCCTGCTCGGCGGCCATCAGACCGCGCTGCAGCGCCAGCGACAGCAGCTGCATCGGTGCGACGCCCGCGGTCTCCGGGGTGCGCGTCTCGGTCTTGACCGTCTCGTAGCGGCCCGCGGCCGTCACCAGGTCGGCGCCGTCGTCGGCGGTGGTGAACAGCCCGCGCCGGACGTCGGCGCTGACGACGTGGGCGCCCTGGTCCGGGCAGCAGCAGACGACACCGGCGGCGTAGGACGCGCAGAGCGCGGGCGCGGCCTCGCCGCTCGGGCCGTGCACCCAGACCTGGGCGTCGACGCGGCGCACCCCGTCGACGAACAGCACCGCCGACGGCGGGGCCAGCCCGGGGCTCGGGTCGACGGGCTCCCACTCGGCCGCGGGCACCTCGACGTCGACGTCGACCTCGGCGCTGGACTCGCCGCGCTGGCTGCCGGTGCTGGTCCCGTAGGCCGGGTCCCACGGGTCGACGCTGAACCTCACCGGGTGATCCTCACCCCGGCCCGCGGGCAGGCGCGGGAGGCGCGCCGTCACGCGCCTTCCCGGGTGATCGACGAGGTGCGCTGGTCGCGGCTGACCGCGAAGCGCACCGGCACCCGCTCGGCCAGCGCCGGGACGTGGGTGATGACCCCGACCATCCGGTCGCCGCGGGTGGCCAGCGCCTCCAGGGTGCTGGCCACGGTCTCCAGGTTGGCCTCGTCGAGGGTGCCGAAGCCCTCGTCCAGGAAGATCGACTCCAGGCGGGCGGCGCCCTGCGCGGCCAGGCCGGACATCTGCGCGGACAGTGCGAGCGCCAGCGCCAGGCTGGCCTGGAACGTCTCGCCGCCGGAGAGCGTCTTGACCGGGCGGCGGGCGTCGGCGTCGGTGTGGTCGATCACCAGGAACTCGCCGTCGGCGTGGGTGAGCTCGAACTGCCCGCCGGAGAGCTCGGCCAGGCTGACCGAGGCGTCGGCGACCAGCGCGTCCAGCGCGGAGGCCACCAGCCAGCGGGGGAAGCCGTCCGAGCGGAGCAGTCGGCCGAGCATGTGGGCGACCTGCTGGGCGCCCTCGGCCTCGTCGCGCTCGGCCACCAGCCGGCCGGCCTGGGCGCGGCGCTCGGCGATCCGGTCGCGCGCGCCGCGGGCCCGCTCCGCGGCGGCGGCTGCTGCGGGCAGCGCTGCGCGGGCCAATGGGCCGCTCACGGCCACCTGGTGGGCGGTGAGGTCGTCGCCGAGGCGGCGCTCCACCTCGTCGCGCGCGGTGGCGGCCTCGGTGACCACCTTCTCGGCGGCGGCGAGCCGGTCGTCGCGGGCCGCGGCCTCCCGGCCCGCCCACTCGCCCAGCGCGCCCCAGGCGGCCACCAGGTCGCCGCCCGCGGCGTCCTCGACGGCGGGCGCGCCCAGCGGGACCAGCGGATCGCGCGCGGAGCGCAGGGCGGCCCACGCCGCGGTGACGTCGCGATCGACCGCGGCCGCCGCCGATTCGGCCGCGCGCTGGGCCCCGCGGGCGGCGCGCAGTTCGGCGTCGGCCTGCCTGGCCCGCGCCTCCAGCGCGTTGATCCGCTCCAGCTCGGCCGCGGCCTCGGTGTCGCTCGGGGCATCGGCGAGCGCGTCGCGCAGCTCGGCGATCCGGGCCCGGACCGCCTCGGCGGCCGAGCTGGCCTCCTGCTCGGCGCGGGCCGCGGCGGTCTCCTCCGTGCGGCCCTGCCGGGCGGCGCTCTCGGCGTCGCGCAGCTCGCGCTCGGCGGCCTCGGCCTCCCGGGACGCGCTCTGCGCGGCGCTGCGCGCGGCGGTCAGATCGCCCTCCCGGGCGGCGGCCTCCGCGCGGGCCCACTCCACCAGCGTGGTCCACCCGGCGGGCGCGTCGTCGGTGTCGACGGCGGGCGCCCCGAGCGCGACCAGCGGGTCGCGCGTGGCGCGCAGCGCCGCCGCCGGGGGGCGCGCCCCGGCCCCGGCGGCCGGCGCCTCGGCGCCCCCGGCCGCCCCCGCCGCGGCGGCCTCGTCGCGCCTGCGGCGGGCCGCCCGGGCGGCCGCGTCGGCCCCGGCGGCCGCCTCCGCGAGCCCATCGAGCTCGGCGAGGGCGCGGTCGACCGCGTCGACGGTGGGCGGGGCGTCGGCCAGCGCGGCGCGCAGGCGCTCGATCGCGGTGCTCAGGCGGTCGAGCTCGGACTCGGCGGCGGCGACCGCGGCGAGGGCGGCCGACTCCGCGGCGCGGGCGCGCTCGTGGTCGGCCTCCGCCGCGGCCACCGCGCGCTCGGCGGCCGCCAGGTCGGTGGTCGCCCCCTCCCCGGCGTCGGCGGCGGCGTGGGCATCGAGGCTCCCGGCCGGGACGGCCTGCCGGCAGACCGGGCAGGGCTCGCCCTCGACCAGGCTCGGGCGCAGCGCGGCGACCAGGTCGCTGCGCAGGGCGGCCGTGCGCTGCTCCTGGGCGTGCTCGACGCGGCGGCGGACCTCGGCGACCCGCTCGCCCGCCGCGGCCGCGGCCGTGCGGGCGTCCTGGACGCGCCGCTCGGTGGCCTCGCGCTCGCGCACCGCCGCGGCGAGGTCGTGGTGGTCGCGGCGGGCGCGCTCCAGCGGGGCGCGCTCGGGGGCCGCGGCCAGCGCCTCCCGGGCGGCCGCGTCGGCCCGCTCCGCCTCGACGCGCGCCTGCTCGGCCTCCCGCAGCGCCTCGGCCGCCTCCGATCGGCGGCGGTCGAGGGCGTCCAGGCCGGGCGGGGCGGACAGCGCCGCCAGCCCGTCGCGCTCGGCGGTGATGCGGGCGGCCGCGTCGCGCGCCCCCGCCAGGGCCGACGCCGCGGACTGGTGGCGGCCGCGCGCCGCGTCCACGGCCCCGTGGGCCGCCGCGGCGGCGGCGGTCGCGGCCTCGTAGGCCGCGCGGACCTTGGCGTGGCGCTCCTCGGCGAGCGGCAGCTCGCCGGTCAGCCCGGTGAGCTCGCGGTGCCGCTGCCGGGTCTGCTCGAGCGGGCCCCGGGCAGGCGCCTCGGCCAGGCCCTCGCGGGCGTGGGTGTCGGACCGCTCCGCGAGCCGGGCCCGCCCGGTGGCCGCCTCGACGGCCCCGGCCGCCGCGCGGTGGCGGGCGGCCAGATCGGCCACGCCGCCGGGCACGGCCAGGGCGCGCAGGCGGCGGCGCTCGTCGTGCAGCCGTTCGACGGCCGCGCCCGCCGAGACGACGGCGGCGTCGGCGGCGGTCAGCTCCGGGACGGCCGCGCCGACCCGCTCGACCAGCGCCTCCAGCGCGCCCACCCGCTCGCCCGCGGCCTGCTCGGCCTCCGCGGTGGCGTCGGCGTAGCCGCCGAGCTGCTCGGCCAGCACGTCGGCGCGCTGGCGCTGGCGCGCGGCCTCGGTGTTGGCCTCCCGGGCGACGACGTCGTAGACGCCGAGGCCGAGGATGCGGACCAGCTTCTCCTGGCGCTTGCGCGGCTCGGTGTGCAGGAACTCGGCGAACTCGCCCTGCGGCAGCACCACGCAGGTGCAGAAGTCGCCGAAGGGCAGGCCGAGGAGGTCCTCGACGGCCTTGCTGACCGGGCCGGCCCCGTCGGCCAGCGGGATGGTCTCCTCGTCCGGGCCGCCGAGCCCGGACGCGTCGCGCAGCCGCTCCAGCCGGGCCCCGCGCACCGAGACCCCACCGGACGCGGCCCGGCGCAGCTCCCGGGCGACCACGTAGCGGGCGTCGACGATGTCGAAGACGAGCCGGACGGTGCCCCGGTTGACCGTGGGCGCGAGCGCGAGCGCGACCGTGCGGCTGTTGTCCCAGCGGGGCACCGAGCCGTACAGCGCGAAGGTCATCGCGTCGATGACGGTGGACTTGCCCGCCCCGGTCGGGCCGACCAGGGCGAAGTAATCGGCCCCGGCGAAGTCGACCGTCGTCGGCTCGCGGAACGAGCCGAACCCGGCGATCTCCAGCAGCACCGGGCGCATCAGCCGTTCCCGGTGACGCGGTCGTGCAGGCGGCGGAACAGGGCCTCGACCCGCTCGTCGGCGACGGAGCGGGTGCCGAGGTACTCGTGGAACAGCTCGGCGGGGTGGCGGTCGGCGTCGCCGTGGCCGGCCGAGGGGCGCGGCGTCTCGGTGGGCGCGGCGAACTCCGGGTCGATCCGCACCTCCAGCGCGTTCGGCAGCAGCGCCGTCACCTCCTCCCGCAGCCCGGCCCTGGCCCGCTCGCGCACCCAGACGCGCAGGAAGTCGCCCTCCTCCGGGTCGCCCGACCGCTCGCCGGCCATGCTGTCGGCCAGCACCGACAGTTCCGCGACGGTGCCGCGCACGGTGCGCAGCCCGCGGGCGGTGGTGATCGGGATGTCGGTGACCGTGGCCGGGACGCCCGGGGCCGCCTCGACCAGGCAGACCACCGGGGTGTTCTGCTGCTCGCCGAAGTCGACCGCGAGGGGCGCGCCGCTGTAGTGCACCGGGCAGGGCGCCTCCATCCGCTGCCTGCGGTGCAGGTGGCCCAGCGCCACGTAGTGCGTCTCCACCGGGAAGATCGACGCGGGCACGGCGTACTCGAAGATCGACTGAGCGGTCCGCTCACCGCCGCCCATCTTGCCGTTGAGCACGGTCAGGTGGGCCATGACCAGGTTGACCGAGTCATCGCGGAAGCCCGCGGTCAGGTTGGCCAGCACGTCGCGCAGGTGCTGGTCGTAGTCGGCGGTGTTCTCGGCCGGGCTGCGGTTGACCAGCTCGGCCGCGCGCACCGCGTAGCGCTGGGACAGGAACGGCAGCACGGCGATCGTGGCCCGCTCGCCCGTCGGGCCCGCGGTGAGCTCGACGACGCCGCCGCGCTCGGCCGTGCGCACCTGGCCGACCAGCGTGATCCCGGCCGCGCCCGCCAGCGGGCGGTAGGCGTCGAGGGTGGGCGCGTGGTCGTGGTTGCCGGCGATCGCGACCACCGGGATGCCGTCGCGGGCCAGCCCCATCAGCGTGCGGACCACCAGCTGCTGGGCGGCCGCGGTGGGGGCGGCGGTGTCGTAGAGGTCGCCGGCGACGAGCACCGCGTCGACCTCCCGGTCGCGCGCGATACCGACGATCTCGCGCAGGACCCGCTCCTGCTCGTCGAGCCGGGAGTGGCCCTTCAGGGTCTTGCCGACGTGCCAGTCGGACGTGTGAAGGAGCCGCATCGGGCCACATCGTAGGTGGCGCCCCCGACAGGACCCGGCCGACCCGCCCGGGTGAGCGCACGCACACCGCGCAGCGGGACGACCTCACAGCGTGACTCCCGAACGGTTCGGAAGTAGCGTGCCCGGAATGACGTCCCGGGGCGGCCGACGCCAGGAACACCGCGAGCTCGCCCGGTCCCTGCGCGCCGGCGGCCACGCGTGGCCCGAGATCGCCGCGGTGCTGCGCGAGCGCTACGGCCTGCCGGCCAGGGTCGCCATGCGGGTCGCGCACGACTGGAGCCAGGCCGACGCCGCCGCGGCGTGGAACACCCGCTGGCCCGACGACCCGAAGAGCTTCAAGAACATCTCCTACTGGGAGACCTGGCCCAGCCCGACCGGCCACGCCCCGTCGCTGGCCGTGCTCGACCGGCTCGCCCAGGTCTACGAGTGCGACGTCGCCGACCTCGTCGCCGGTTGGGGCGAGCACCGCACCGGCAGGCCCGCGGGCCGCGACGAGCAGTCCTCGCTGGCCTGGCAGGTCCGAAACCTGGGGCTGCCCGAGCTCACCCGCGCCGTGGCGGACTGGGCGCAGCGATTACCCGAGCCGCGGCGGCGGGAGCTGCTGCTGAAGACGAGCACCGCCACCGCGATCGCCGCCGGCCGCGCCGACTCCCCCGACGGCCCGGCCCCCGCGGAGCTGGTCGGGCGCTGGGACAGCCGCTACACCTACGTCAGCTCCGGGCGCGGCGCCGAGCTCGAGGCCGCCCACCGGTTCCGGCTCCGCCTGGACGGCGCCCGCCTCGTCGGGCGCAGCGAACCGACCGCCGCCGGTTCGGTGGAGCTCGACCTGCGCGCCGACGGGCTGCTGGTGACCGGCTCGTGGACCGAGCACACCGCCCCCGACGGGTACTACCGCGGCGCGGTCTACCACGGGTTGGTGCAGCTCGTGGTCGCCCCGGGCGGGCGGGCGATGGCGGGGCGCTGGATGGGTCCGGACAAGGACCTGGCCGTCGGCACCGGCACCTGGACGCTCACCCGCGTGTGAGGGCGCCGGCGCCGGGTGGGATCCGGTCGACGGATCAGAACGGGGCGTCGTCGTCGCTGGGGGTGGCGGGGAGCCGGGCGAACGGGTCCCGGCGGGCCGCCGGTGCGGCCCCGTTGCCGTTGCTCGCACCGGAGGCGGTGGCCGACACGATCGGCCCCGAGACCTCCGACAGCCGGGTCGCCCAGGCGGGGAACGGGAACTCCACGGCCAGCGGCACCGGGATCTCCGGCTGGGAGACGAACATCGTGCCCGGCTTGGCCAGCGTGGCCCGCGCGCGCTGCGACGGCGGCAGGAACCCGTACTCGGGACGGCCGGCCTCGGCCGGGTCGAGCCGGCCGACCACCTTGACCGAGGAGTTCGACACGATCCGCCGCTCGACCTCGCTGGCGGTCTGCTGGGCGCCGATCAGGATGATGCCCAGGGAGCGGCCGCGCTCGGCGATGTCGAGCAGCACCTCCTTGATCGGGCTGGAGCCCTCGCGCGGGGCGTACTTGTTCAGCTCGTCGATCATGGTGAAGAGCAGGCCGCCCGGTCCGGCGGACTCCTTGCGGGCGGTCTCGGCGGTCAGCACCACGCCGACCACGAACCGCTGCGCCCGGTCCGGGAGGTTGTGCAGGTCGACCACGGTGAGCTGCTGGCCGTCGGTGCTGACCCGGCGGGCCGGGACGTCGGTGAGGTCGCCGCGCACGATCGAGCGCAGCGGCTTGAGGCTGGAGCGCAGCCTGCGCAGGAACGCGTTGACCGTGCCGGTGCCGGTGACCGGGCCGGCCCAGTCGCGGCGGGCGTCCTCGTCGGTGAGCCGGTCGGAGACGAACTCGACGAGCTGGTCGTAGGTGCGCAGCACCTGGCCCTCGATCTGGACGGCGCCGTCGTCGAGGGGGATGTGCTCGCGCCGCAGGCGGGCGGTCACCTGGTGGATGACCATCGTGTACTGGTTGCGCTCGTCCTCGGCGTCGGCGAAGGCGTAGGGCAGCAGTTCGTCGGCGCAGAACTCGGCCAGCGTCCACCAGAAGGCGGTGACCCCGCTGGTGCGCCCGGTGACGTGCGGGCGGCCGGTGAGGTCGTCGGGGGTGGGCGGGGCGAAGAAGCCGGCGGAGGCGAACGGGGCGGCGGGCAGGCCGACCCGGGCGTAGGCGGCGCGCAGGTCGTCGCCCTGCGGCTCGGTCGACAACCTGCTGTTGGGCTGGTCGAGGAACAGCAGGTCCTCGCCCTTGACGCTGAACACCAGCGCCTTGGCGTTGACCGAGCGCTTGCCGAGCACACCGCTGCGGAAGATCGAGTACAGCAGGAACAGCGCGAAGCTGGTCTTGGTCGCCACGCCGGAGATGCCGCTGATCGAGACGTGGCCGCCGCGGGTGCCGTCGAGGAACTCGAGGTTGACGTAGACGGGCTCGCCGTCGCGGCCCAGGCCCACCGGGACCTTGTTGTCCATCTTGTCGAAGTACAGCGCCCTGGCCCGGTCGTCGCCGGTGGCGCGGTGGGCCGGGGCGCCCGGCGTCGGCGGCACGTAGCACTCCGGCTCGACCCGGGTGGTGGTGACCTCGGCGATCTCCTGCACCTGGGCGGGCAGCACGCCCTCGCGGATGAGGAAGACGTCGGAGCCGAAGCTGGCCCCCTCGTGGCGGGCGCGCACCTCGGTGACCACGCCCGCGGTGACCACCTCGCCGAAGCCGGGCACGGTCCGCTTCGTCATCACCACGTCGTCGAGCTGGAGGTACTGCTCGGGGGCCAGCGCGACGTTGAACAGCAGCGGGGTGGAGTCCTCGGTGCCGGCGACGAGCCCCACCGGTGTCTCATCGGCCACCGCCGGAGGCTATCCCGGTGCGCCGACCGTCCCGCCGGCAACCCGCGCGGGTCGCGGACCGTCGGGGGTGGGTGCGAGGCTGACCGCGCCCGGCGCCGCGGTCCACCGAACAGCGCAATCGCATTCCGCCGCATCTCCGCCACAATTTCCGCCGCGTCCCGCAGGAGGAGTCCCATGCCCGTCCGCGACACCCCGTGGCCCGCCGGCACACCGTGCTGGGTGGACGTCGCGGTTCCCGACGTCACCCTCGCGACCGCCTTCTACAGCGCGGTGCTCGGCTGGTCCTTCATCGACTCCGGCGAGGCGTTCGGGAACTACCACGTCGCGCAGGTCGACGGCCGGGCCGCGGCCGCCATCGGACCGGCCGCGCAGGGCGACGCACCGCCGCGCTGGACGGTGTACCTCGCCACCGACGACGCCGACGCCACCGCGAAGCTGATCACCGAGCACGGCGGCTCGCTGCTGGTCGAGCCGGCGGACGTCGCGGGCAACGGGCGGATGGCCGTCGCGCTCGACCCCACCGGCGGCGCGTTCGGCGTCTGGCAGTCGGCCGGGATGATCGGCTTCGGGATCACCGCCGAGCCCGGCGCCGTCACCTGGACCGACGCCCGGCTGTCGGACGTCGAGCGCGGCAAGGGGTTCTTCGCCGCCGTCTTCGGGCACGCCTTCGAGCCGGTGCCCGACGCACCGGGCGGCTACGCGAACCTGCTCGTCGCCGGCGAGCCGGTCGGCGGGATCGTCGGGACGCCGGGAGGGGTCCCGTCGCACTGGTTGACGTACTTCTCGGTGGCCGACGTCGACGCCGCCGAGGCGGTCGCCGCGCGCGCCGGCGCGGCCGTGCTGATGCCGGCCGAGGACACCCCGTTCGGCCGGATGGGGATCTTCACCGACCCGTTCGGGGCGACGTTCGCGCTCCACCAGGCGCTCGAGGGGTGACCGGTCGGCCCGTCCGGGTCAGCTCCGCGATGCGCTCTCGCCAGGCCGGGTAGCGGGCGGTCAGGTCGGCGCGCTCGCCCAGCCGGAAGCCGCTCTCGTCGAACGGCGGGGCCATCGTGGTGCCCACCAGCGACCACGCGCCCGTCGAGCGGGCGCCCTGCCAGGTGCCGGCGGGGACCACGAGCTGGGGGTGCTGGCCGATGGTCGGGTCCGGGCCGAGCAGCGGTTCGCTCGCGGTACCGTCCGGGTCGAGCAGCAGCATGCGCACGGGAGCGCCGGCGTAGAAGTGGTAGACCTCCGGCGCGGTCAGCGCGTGCAGCGCGGAGAAGTCCGGGTCGAGCAGCAGGTAGTGGATGGCCGAGGAGTGCGCGTCGAGGTGGGTCCGTCGGAAGAGCCCGCCCTCGTCGGGCAGCGGTTCCAGCCCGAGCAGCGCGGCGATGCGCTCGCCGTCGGCGCGGTCGGACCCGTCGGCGACCACCACCCCGGTGCTCACCACCCCGGCACCGCCGACATGCCGCCGTCCACGACCAGGTCGTGGCCGGTGATCCAGCGGGCCATGGGCGAGGCCAGGAACACGCACGCGTCGCCGACGTCGCACGGCTCCCCCATCCGCCCCAGCGGAGCACGTCCGCGCCACCGGGCCACGCCGTCGGCCCAGTCCGACTCCAGTCCGGCGCGGTCGACCAGGCCGGGCGACACGGAGTTGACGCGCACGCCCGACGGCCCGTACTCCAGCGCCGCGGCCCGGGCCAGCATGATCACCGCAGCCTTGGACGCCGCGTAATGGGCGTGCCCAGCGGCCGGTCGGGTGCCCTCGATCGAGGCGATCAGGGTGATCGAGCCACCGCCACCCCGCAGGCGCGCGGCGGCGGCCTGCAGCGTGGCGAAGCTCCCCGCGGCGTTCGCGTCGACGACCTCCCGCCACCCGGCCTGGTCGAGACCCGTCAGCGGGGTCACCGGCTGCACCCCCGCGCAGGCCACGACGGCGTCCAGCCGACCGAAGCGCGCGAACGCCACGTTGACCAGCGCCGCGCAGGCGTCGGGATCGGTGACGTCGGCCCGCGCCGTCACCGCCCGTCCGCCCTGCTCGACGATCCGGTCGACCACCCGGGCGGCCTTCGCGGCGGCGGGGCCGGTGCCGCCGCGGTGGTGCGCGACGACCGCCGCTCCGGCCGCGGCGAAGCGCTCGGCTATCCCGGCGCCGATGCCGCCACCGGCCCCGGTGACCAGCGTCACCGTGCCGCTCAGGTCGGGCAGGGCCGGGTCGGGGACGGGCGCTGGGGCGGGCACGGCCCGAGTATCCCGGGGCGGCGCTGCGCCGAAAGCGCCGTCCGGACCCGACCGGCTCACCACGGCGGGCGCGGGCGCGTCACCCTGCGCACGAACGCCCCGCAGCGGCTCACCCGCCCGGCGGGTACCACGGCGCGCCCGCCGTTGTGTACCAACAGTGACATGCGTGGACCGACCCCTCCGGGGCCGCGCGCCGCAGCGGGCGGCGCGAGGGTCGTGACACCCCCACCGTGACCATCCCCTCGCGCCGGCGCGCGCTGCTGATCCACATCGAGCACTACGACGACCCCCGGTTCCCGCCGCTGACCTCGGCGAGGGCCGCCGCCGAACGGCTGGCCGACGCCCTGCGCGAGGACCCGGGCGCCGAGGTCGCCGTCCGCTCCGACCTCACCTCCGGCGCGCTGCGGGCCACCGTGGCCCGGTTCTGCGCCGACCGCGACCCCGACGAGCTCGCCCTGGTCTACCTGGCCTGCCGGGCCACCGTCGCGGCCGACGGCGAGCTCGTCGTCGCGGGCAGCGACACCGACCCCGACCGCCCCGCCGAGACCGGCCTGACCGGTACCTTCCTCGCCCGCTGCCTGGCCGACTGCTGGTCGGAGCAGAAGGTGGCGCTGCTCGACTGCCCCGACCCCGGGCGCACCGTCGCGGCCGCCCTGCCGTCCCCCGCCGGGGTGTACCTGATCGCCTCCGACCCGGCCGAGGAGTCGCCCGCGTTCACCGACGCCCTCGCCGCGGCCCTGCGGGCGGGCGCCGAGGAGGACGTCCTGGTCACCACCGACGACCTGGCCGACGCCGCCGACCTCGCCCTGCGCGACCTCGACCCGCCACGCTCGGTGACCGTGTCGGCGGTGCGCGTCGGCGGCCGGGTGCCGGTGCTGGCCCCCGCACTGCACGGCGACGTGCGCCGGCCCGCGCCGCGCCCGCCCTCGGGCCGGGCGCCGCGCCCGCCGCAGTGGCGGGAGCTGCTGGCCTACTACCGCAACACCATCCAGGCAGGCGCCGGCACGCTGCCGCTGCTCGACCCGGACGGCGACGGGCACGTTGTGGTCGGCGGGCACGAGCGGGCGCTGCTCGACGACGTCGACGGCGAGGGCCTCCTGCCGGTGCCCGCCGGAGCCGCGGAGCTGGTCGCGGCGGCGCAGCGCGACGGCGAGCGCACCCTGTGGACGGGCTGGCCGCTGGTGGTGCTGCACGGCGAGCCCGACGGGCGGGCCTGGTCGGCCCCGCTGTGCGCGCCCCTGCTGGTGCGCAGGCTGGAGGTCGTGCCCGGCGCGGACGGCCCACGGCTGCGCCCGATCGGCCAGCCGGTGCCCCACCTCGGCCTGGCCCACCTGCTGCTGGGCGCGGAGGAGGCGACCGCGCTCGCCACCACCTGGGTGCCCGGCTGGCACCGCGGCGAGGGCGCCCGGCTGGTCACCGACGCCGACCGGCTGCTGCGCGAGGAGCTCGGCCTGCGCGCGCTCGACCGGCTCGACCCCGGGCACCTGGGCGAGCGGCTCGACCGGCGCAGCCCGCTCGACGGCGCGCGCAACCTGGCCGTGGTCTTCACCGCCGCGCCCCCGGCCGCGGTCGTGGACCTGCTCGCCGACCTCGACGCCATCGCCCGCACCCCGGAGGCGATCGGCGCCTCGGCGCTGGCGGCGCTGCTGCCCGGCGCGCCCGACCCGCCGGACGCGGCGCCGGTCGCCCTGGTCACCCCGCAGGCGCTGACCGCGACCCAGCGCGGTGTGCTGCAGGCCGCGATGACCCGGCGGCTGACCGCCGTCACCGGGCCGCCGGGCACCGGCAAGACGCGCCTGGTGGTCGACGCCGTGGCCACCGCCGTCGCCGCCGGGCAGCGGGTGCTGGTCGCCGCGGCCAGCGACCGCGCCGTCGACGAGATCGTCGAGCGCTGCCGGCGGATCGTGCCCGGGCTGCTGCTGCGCGCCGGCCACCCCGGCGGGCGCGACGCCGAGGCCGGCGCGCTCGACGAGCTGCTCGCCACCCCCGCGCCCCGCCGCGACGCCGAGACCAGGGCGATGGGCTTCCGCTACGCCGAGCACCTGGTCGGCTCGGCGGAGGCCGAGCTGCGCGCCGTCGCGGCCCGTGAGGCCGAGCTGCTGGCGCTGGGCCGGGCCCGCACCGCCGCGCACGGGCGGCTCGGGCACACCGGCGAGGAGCTGACCCGCAGGCTCGGGCCCGGCTGGGGCGAGCGGGCCCGCGAGCTGGCCGGGGCGCGGCTGTTCGGCGAGCTGCGCAGGCGGCGGTTCCTGGGCGGTGTCGACCTGCCGCCGGGCAAGGGCCGCACCGCCGAGACCTGCGTGGCCCTGGCCGCCCTCGACGACACCGAGCAGCGCTGGCGGGCCGCAGGCGAGGCCGCCCGCGCCGCCGTCGTCGACACCGAGCTGCGGGCCGCGCTGGTCACCGCGCGCCGACGGCTGGAGCAGGCCTCCGGCGAGCTGCTGACCGGCGTCGTGCTCGACGGCGTCGACCGGGGCCGCCCGGCGCTGGCCGAGCTGCGCAGCATCCGCCGCCGCGGCGCCCCCGACCGCGCCGCGTTCCACCACGTGCTGCGCCACCTGCGGGGCTGGGCGGTCACCGCGGCGTCGGCGCACCGGATCCCGCCGCGCTCGGCGCTGTTCGACCTGGTGGTGATCGACGAGGCCCAGCACTGCTCGCTGCCCGAGGCGGTGCCGCTGCTGTTCCGGGCCCGGCGGGCGCTGGTGGTGGGCGACCCGGCCGAGCTGCCGCTGGCCGGGGAGCTGCCCTCGCGCACCGACTGCGTGCTGCGCGAGCGGCACGGCGTGGCCCGGCACTGGCTGGCCCGCCACCGGCTGTCCCCCGCGCGGCACTCGCTGCTGGACGCGGCCGAGCACGCGGCGGGCGGGGCGGCCGTGCTCGACGAGCACTTCCGCAGCCACCCGGCGATCGCCGCGCTGGGTGCGGCGCTGGGCCCGCGGCGACCGCTGCACGTGCTGACCGACATCGGCCGCAGCCCGCTGCGGGTCGGGCGCGCGGGGGTGTGGGGGCGGGTGGCCCGGCCGCCCCACCGCCGGGGGCAGCC
>NZ_JAGSOV010000067.1 GCF_023898865.1 Pseudonocardia humida | reverse complement strand
CCCGCGCGCCCGCCCCCCGGCCGCGCCCCGGCGCGGCGCGCCCCCCCCCCCCCCCCCCCCCCCCCCCCCGGGCCCGCCGAGCGCGGCGCGCAGCGGACGTCGTGGCGCAACCCGCGCGAGGCCGAGGAGGCGGTGCGGTGCGCGCGCCGGCTGCTGGAGCGGCTGCCGCCGGCGGCGACGGTGGGAATCGTGACGCCGTACCGGGCCCAGGCCGACGAGCTGGCCCGGCGGTTCGCCGGGGAGCCCCGCGTGGCGGTGGGCACGCCGAGCTCGTTCCAGGGCCACGAGCACGACGCGATGGTGCTGTCGCTGGTGGCCGACGGGGCCGACCACCGCTTCGACCGCGCCCAGCGCCAGCCCGAGCTGTGGACGGTGGCCCTGTCCCGGGCCCGCTACCTGCTGGTCGTCGTGGGCGACCGGGCGGTGTGGCGCGAGCGCGGTGGCGTCGGCGGCGCGCTGCTGGCCGCGGCCGGTGCACCGGCGACCGCCACCCACCACGTCGACGACGACCTCGCCGACCGGCTCGACAACGCGCTCTCCGAGGTGCCCGGGGCGGAGCGGGAGGTCGCGGTGCGCGGGCACGCGGCCGACGCCGTGCTGGGCGACGCCGGCCACCGCCGCCCGGTGCTGATCGACCGCGGCGCCCAGGTCGGCACCGACCCGGCCGTGCACCTGGCCCGCATGCTGCGGCTGGTCGACGTGCTGGGCGACGCGGCCATCCGGCTGCCGGGCTGGATCCTGCACGACTCCGACGACGCGGCCCGCTCACACATCGTCTGACCCCCGGCCCCGGCGCGGCCTCGCCGGCCCGGCCGGTGCGGACGCCCGAGCACCGCGCACACCGTCTGGTCACCGCGCACCCGTCCGGACATGTGCGCGGTGCCGGACGGTGTGCGCGGTGCCGGACGGTGTGCGCGGTGGGCGGCCTGTCAGGGCCAGTCGTCGACCAGCTCGGCGATGGCGGCCAGCTCCGCCGGGGTCACCACCGACGGGTTGCCCATCTGCGGCGCCCGCAGCACCTCCATCCGCGCGGTGCGCGGATCGGCGCGCAGTTCGGCGCGCGCCACGGGCTCGGCCAGCGCGCGCAGCGCGAGCCCCACCCGGGGGCGGCGCCCGTCGCCGTCGCGCACGGCGCCCGTCGTCCGGCCGACCATCCAGATCCCGGGCGCCGGTGCGGCACCCTCGGGGCCGGAGACCCACAGCACGGCCGGCTGCCCCGGGCGGACCAGCCCGACCCGGTAGGACGGGCGGGCGCAGAACCCGTCGACCGCGTCGAGCTCGCCGAACTCGCGCGGGTTGCAGGTGAACAGCCACGCCCCGATGTCGGCGACGCCCAGCCGGGGCCGGGCGGTCAGGGGAGCTCCTCGAGCCACTCGGTCTCGATCACCGGGCTGGCGTGGATGTTGGTCATCTCCAGCCGGTCGGAGCCGACGTTGCGGAACTTGTGCGCGACCATCGGCGGCGCGACCACGATCTCGCCCGCCCCGTGCACCGCGACCGCGCCGCCGAGGGTGAACTCGGCCGCGCCGCGGTGGATCACGAACGTCTCGTCGTAGGTGTGGCGGTGCAGCGCCGGGCCCGCGCCGGGCTCGTCGGTGCTGACCAGGATGACCGAGACGCTGCCGCCGAGGTCGCGGCCGTCGAACTGGCCGCTCGCCCGCGCCGGGGTCTGCTCCTCGGACACCGCGTCGCTCATCGCTCCCCCGGACCGGTCGGGCGCCTCGGCGTCAGACGTTGACGCCGTAGTCGCGGGCGATGCCCGCCAGGCCAGAGGCGTAGCCCTGGCCGACCGCGCGGAACTTCCACTCCGGGCCGCGCCGGTACAGCTCGCCGAACACCAGCGCCGTCTCGGTGGAGGCGTCCTCGCTGAGGTCGAAGCGGGTCAGCTCGCGCCCGTCGGTCTCGTTGACCACCCGGATGTAGGCGTTGACGACCTGGCCGAAGCTCTGCCGGCGCGCGTCGGCGTCGTAGATGCTCACCGGGAAGACGATCTTGTCGACCTCCGGGGCCATCGCCGCCAGGTTGACCTTGATGACCTCGTCGTCGCCCTCACCCTCGCCGGTGAGGTTGTCGCCGGTGTGCTCGACCGTGCCGTCCGGGCTGGTCAGGTTGTTGAAGAAGACGAAGTGCGAGTCGGAGATGACCCTGCCGCCGCTGTTGAGCAGGATCGCCGAGGCGTCCAGGTCGTAGTCGGCGCCCGTCGTGGTGCGGACGTCCCAGCCGAGGCCAACGATCACGTTGGTCAGGCCGGGCGCTTCCTTCGAGAGACTGACGTTTCCGCCCTTGACCAGCGTGACGCCCACCCGCGGCTCCCCTCATCGGCACTTCGGTCCGCGCACACCGTATCGGTAGCACCCGACAGCGCACAGTGCGCGCGCGGGGGCGTCGCCGCTGGCCCGGGGCGTGGGCGACTCATTCCGGATGCCCGAATCGACGGCCTTCGCGTGCTCGCGGGTCGCGGCGGCGAAGTCGCGCAGGACGTCATGGGCGAAGCAGAACGTCCGCAAGGCGCTGCCGCTCGCAGCTGCCTGCGACCCGCAGCAATCTGCGGGTCAGCCCAGCGCGTCGATCACCCGGCTCACCTGGAAGGCCCCGACCACGTCAGGCCCGGTTCCCGAGACGACCGCCCGAGGCGTCCCCACCTCCCCGGTCCGCACGTCGATCATGCGAACCCCGGCCGCTCGCAGGTCGCGCAGGGTCGATGCCCACACCGGATGACCCCACAGCCGGTCGTTCACCATCGGCACCGCCACGATGGGGGCCCCGGCTCCGATCGCGTCGCACAGCACCCCGGTCGCCGGGGTGTCCATGATGCCGGCGACGACCTTGTCGGCGGAGTTGAACGTCAGGGGGCAGGCGACCACCGTGTCGGGACGCGGTCTCTCGACCGTCGTGGGCACCGCGCACCACTGGCCGGCGGCCCCCGACACGACGACGGACACCGACCACCGGTCGACCAGGGAGTCCCGGACGTCCGCCGCCCGGCTCGCCAACGGCGCACCGCAGACGACGAGCGTCAGGCTCGGATCACAGCGTGACGCACCCGGCGGCCGATCACCTCGGTCATGCGCCGATGGTGGCACGCCGATCCGGCGCTGCTCACCGTTCCCGTCCGCCCTCCTCCCCGCGGAGGTGCGAGCAGCCCCACCCGCGGCGACCTCGCAGGGCACCGCGGCGGCACGGCAGGATGGGGGCATGACGACCCTGCCGACGAGCCGGCCCACCGGCTCGCCCGCGCCCACGCGCTCCGGTCTGGACCTCGACTGGGTCGACCCGGGCACCCGCCCGCAGGACGACCTGTTCGGCCACGTCAACGGCCGCTACGCGCAGACCCACGTCATCCCCGACGACCGCGCCCAGGACGGCGCCTTCCGGGTCCTGCGCGACCGGGCCGAGGCCGACGTGCGGGCCATCGTCGAGGAGGCGCGGGGCGAGCCCGGCACCGACGCGCAGCGCATCGCCGACCTGTACGCCTCGTTCATGGACGTCGAGCGGATCGAGGCGCTGGGCACCGCGCCCCTGCAGCCCCTGCTCGACGAGGTGGCTGCGGCGGGCACCCGGGCCGAGCTGGCCGCGGTGCTGGGCCGGCGGCTGCGCGAGGAGCGCGCCTCGCTGTTCGCGCTGTTCGTGGCCACCGACGCCAAGGACCCCTCGCGCTACCTGCCGCACGTGGTGCAGTCCGGTCTCGGGCTGCCCGACGAGTCGTACTACCGCGACGACACCTACGCCGAGATCCGCACCGCCTACGTCGCGCACCTGACCCGGCTCGCCGAGCTGGTCGGGCTGCCCGCGGGCACCGCGGAGACGGTGATGGAGCTGGAGACCGCGCTGGCCGCGGTCTCCTGGGACCGGGTCAGCACCCGCGACGCGGAGAAGACCTACACCCTGATGACGCTCGCGCAGCTGGGCGAGCACGCCCCGGACTTCGACTGGGACCCGTGGCTGACCGCGATCGGCGGCGCCGACGACGCCTTCGCCGAGCTCGTCGTCATGCAGCCCAGCTTCGTCGCCGAGGCGGCGAAGCTGTGGGCCCAGCGCCCGCTGGAGCAGTGGAAGGCCTGGCTCGCCGTGCGCACGGCGTCGTCGCTGGCCGACTACCTCACCGAGGAGATCGTCGAGCAGGACTTCGCCTTCTACGGCCGCACCCTGTCGGGCACCCCGCAGCTGCGCGAGCGCTGGAAGCGCGGGGTCTCGCTGGTCGAGGGCGCCGTCGGGGAGGCGGTGGGCAAGCTCTACGTCGAGCGGCACTTCCCGGCCTCGGCCAAGGAGCGGATGGTCACCCTGGTCGCCAACCTCGTCGAGGCGTACCGGCAGTCGATCAGCTCCCTGGACTGGATGGGCCCGGCGACGCGCGAGCGCGCGCTGGCCAAGCTGTCGCGGTTCACGCCCAAGATCGGCTACCCGGAGAAGTGGAAGGACTACTCGGCGCTGGAGATCCGCGCCGACGACCTGGTCGGCAACGTGCTGCGCGCCGCGGCGTGGTCGAGCGACCAGGACCTGGCCAAGATCGGCCGCCCGGTCGATCGCGACGAGTGGCTGATGACGCCGCAGACGGTCAACGCCTACTACCACCCGCGGATGAACGAGATCGTGTTCCCGGCCGCGATCCTGCAGCCGCCGTTCTTCGACGCCGAGGCCGACGACGCGGCCAACTACGGCGGCATCGGCGCGGTGATCGGCCACGAGATCGGCCACGGCTTCGACGACCAGGGCTCCAAGTACGACGGCGACGGCGCCATGACCGACTGGTGGGACGCCGCCGACCGGGCCGAGTTCGACCGCCGCGCGCAGGCGCTGATCGAGCAGTACAACGGCCTGTCCCCGGCCGGGCTGCCCGAGCACAAGGTCAACGGGGCGCTGACCGTCGGCGAGAACATCGGCGACCTGGGCGGTCTCACCATCGCGCTGAAGGCCTACGAGATCGCCCTCGACGGCGAGCGGGCCCCGGTGCTGGACGGCTTCACCGGCGTGCAGCGCGTCCTGGTGGCCTGGGCGCAGGTGTGGCGGGCGGTCACCCGGGAGGCCGAGGCGATCCGCCGGCTGGCGATCGACCCGCACTCCCCGCCGGAGCTGCGCTGCAACGCCGTGGTCACCAACCTCGACGCCTTCCACGAGGCGTTCGACGTGCGGGAGTCCGACGCCCTGTTCACCCCGCTGGACCAGCGGGTGCGGATCTGGTGAGCCCGGCCGCGGCCGTGCTCACGGCGGACGAGTGCGCGGCCGCGTGGGGGGTCAAGACCGGCACCTGGCTCGGCTACGTCTCGCGCGGGCAGGCTCCGGCCGCGCTGCCCGAGCGGGACGCGGCCGGGCGGCGGGTCTGGGACGCCGAGCAGGTACGCGCCTTCCCGCGGCCGGGCGCGGGGAGGTCGCGGGCGGGCGCCGGGCCGGCCGCCGAGGCGCTGCTGGCCGAGATGCGGGAGGTGGCCGACCGCGTCGAGGACCTGCGGGCCCGCCAGCGGGAGCTGCTGCGCGACGGCAAGCGCGACGGGCTGGAGATCCAGGCGATGGCGCGGGCGCTGGGGATCTCCCGCCAGACCGCCTACGCGTGGCTCGCCGACGACGGCGCGGGACCCACCTGATCGAGTGGTTCACCCGGCTCGCCGCTGCGGCGCGGTCACCGTCGGTGTAACACTGCTGCCCCGCCCGTACGACTGTTCGGGCAGGTGCTTCCCGCAGTGATCGACCGGGTGCTCGACCGGGGTGCTCGACCCGGTGCGCCCGGCGCGGTCGCGACGGGGAGGACACACGACGGAGTGTGCGTTCCCCGACCACTGCGAGGCTCCCGTGCCACCTTCGTCCGCCACCGCGAGCGCCGAACCGGCCGACCCCCGGCCCGCAGGCGCGGCGGAGCGGTTACCCGCGCACATCGACGACGATGACCCCACCCCGCCCCGCAGGGAGTCGACGATGGCCGGTAACCGGCTCGACCGCGCCGCGGTCAGGGTCCTGCAGCACCTGGGCCGCCGCCGGTGGGGCTTCCCGCCGGAGATCATGCCGGCGCTGGTGGAGCACCTCGGGCCGGTGAAGGCGCTGCGCTGGACGCTGCGCACCAGCCGCCGCTTCGACCGGGCGGTGAGCGCGCTGGGCCCGTTGCGCACGCACCTCGCCTGCGTGGCGATCTCGCTGCTCAACGGGTGCCGGTACTGCGCGCACGGGCACGCCTACGCCCTGGAGCTGCACCACCTCGACCGCAACGACCGGCTCTTCCCCGAGCCCGCCGACACCGTCGCCGGGTGGGCGGGCCTGCCGCGCAACGAGGTGCGCTCCCGGCTGCGCGGCGCGCTGATGCGCGCGGAGCTGCACGTCGAGCTGATCTGGGTCGACCGCGCGCTCGACCTGGCCGACGGCGGCCAGCCGATCGACGACCAGGAGGCCCGCATCGCGCACCTGGTGGACATGCTGGACACGCTGAACGCGGTGGGGATCGCCGGGCAGCCCCCGCTCGACGAGGCCCACGACCCGCTGAACCGGGACACCGGGCTCAAGACCAGGCTGGCCGAGCTGCGCGCGGCGCAGTCCCAGGACTGAGCCCGGCGTCACCGGCTGCGGCGCGAACGGCCGCGACAGGGCACCATCGGGGGTGGAGTCCCACGGAGGTGCATGTGCCTGACGACCGCCCCGGTCCCGGCGGCCCGTTCGACGACCTGTTCGAGCGGCTGTTCGAGAACCTGGAGAGCACCTTCGGCGACGCGTTGCCGCGTCCCGACCGGCCCACGCGCGGCAACGGCGGCCGGGGGGCGCGCACCCCCCAGCTCGACAAGTTCGGCCGCGACCTGACCGCGGCCGCCGCCGCGGGCGGGCTCGACCCGGTGATCGGCCGCGACACCGAGATCGAGCAGGTGCTGGAGGTGCTGTCGCGGCGCACCAAGAACAACCCGGTGCTGGTGGGCGACCCCGGCGTCGGCAAGACCGCGATCGTCGAGGGCATCGCCCAGCGGGTGGTGGACGGGCAGGTGCCGGCCGCGCTGCACGGCGTGCGGGTCGTCTCGATCGACCTCGCCGGCATGGTCGCGGGCACCAAGTACCGCGGCGAGTTCGAGAAGCGGCTGACCGGGGTCATCGACGAGGTGACCGGGGCCGACCGCTCCATCGTGCTGTTCGTCGACGAGCTGCACACGGTGGTCGGAGCCGGCTCGGCGGAGGGCGCGCCGATGGACGCCGGGTCGATCCTCAAGCCCGCGCTGGCCCGCGGCGACCTGCGGATGATCGGGGCGACGACGGCGGGCGAGTACCGCCGCCACATCGAGCGCGACCCGGCGCTGGAGCGCCGGTTCGCACCGGTCCGCATCCCGGAGCCGTCGGTGGCCGGCACGATCGAGATCCTGCGCGGGCTGGCCGGGCGCTACTCCGAGCACCACGGGGTGCGGATCGAGGACGCGGCGCTGGTCGCGGCGGCGGAGCTGACCGACCGCTACGTCACCGACCGCTTCCAGCCCGACAAGGCCATCGACGTGGTCGACCGGGCCGCAGCGCGCGCCCGGATCCGGCACACGGGCACGTCGGCGAGCGCGCCGCAGGCGCCCGTCGACGAGCCCGCCCCGCCGACCGCCCAGCCCGGCGACGACCGCCTCGACCAGCTGCGCCGGGCCCGCGACGTGGCCGTCGACGCCGAGGACTACGAGCGCGCCCACCTGCTCACCCGCGAGATCGAGGCCGCCGAGGTGGCCGCGGGCGGCTCCGGCCCGTCGGTCGCCTTCACCAAAGCCACCGAGCCGCCGCCGGGCGGTTCGGCCGAACCCACCGTCACCGCCGACGACGTGGCCGCCGTGGTCGCGCAGAGCACCGGCATCCCGGTGGCCCGGCTGACCGCGGGCGAGCGCGACCGGCTGCTCGAGCTGGAGGAGCTGCTGCACCTGCGGGTGGTCGGGCAGGACGAGGCGGTCGAGGCGGTCGCCGACGCGGTCCGCGCCGGCCGGGCGGGCCTGTCACACCCGGAGCGGCCCGTGGGTTCGTTCCTGTTCCTGGGGCCCACCGGGGTCGGCAAGACCGAGCTGGCCAGGGCGCTGGCCGAGGCGCTGTTCGGCAGCGTCGACGCGCTGCTGCGCTTCGACATGAGCGAGTACTCCGACAAGGGCAGCGCGATGCGCCTGGTCGGGGCGCCGCCCGGGCACGTCGGCTACGACGACGCCGGGCAGCTCACCGAGGCCGTGCGCCGCACCCCGTACGCGGTGCTGCTGCTCGACGAGGTCGAGAAGGCGCACGCCGACGTCACCGCGACCCTGCTGCAGGTGCTCGACGCCGGCCGGCTCACCGACGCCCACGGCCGCACGGTCGACTTCACCCACACCGTCGTGATCATGACCAGCAACCTGGGCGCGGACCGGCTGCTGGCCGCCGCGGCGGCGGGGCAGCCGGTCGAGCAGGTCCGCGACCAGCTGCTGACCGCCACCCGGGCGCACTTCCGCCCGGAGTTCCTCAACCGCATCGACGACATCGTGCTGTTCCACGCGCTCGGGCGCGACGAGCTGCGCCGGATCACCCGGCTGATGCTGGCCGGCACCGCCCAGCGGCTGGCCGCCCAGAAGATCGCCCTGGACGTGTCCGACGCCGCGGTCGACTGGCTCGCCGAGCACGGCCACGAGCCCGAGCTCGGCGCCCGCCCGCTGCGCCGCACGATCAACCGGGAGCTCGAGCGCAAGCTGGCCCGGCTGATCATCGGCTCGCGGGCGGGCGCCGGCCAGCGGGTCACCGTGGACGTGACCGGCGGGGTGCGCGACGGCGAGCTGCTCGGCGAGCTCGGCGGCGCCGAGCTGACGATCGAGGTCACCGACGCCTGAGCCCGCGAAGCTCAGCCCGTGCCGGCCCCCACCCCGGCGAGCAGCTCCGACAGCGGCGTCGCCGCGGCCGCCGCGGCGGGGCGGGTGACGTAGCAGTCGGCGTGGTACCAGCCGTCGGCCTCGCGCCCGGTCGGGTCGAGGCCGCGGCGGGCGACGTCGGTGTTGGCGGCGTCGAACTCGCCGTCGTCCGCGCACCGGCGCTGCACGAACGTCTCGCCCTCGACCTGCTCGGTGACCAGCCCGAACTCCGCCAGCGCGGTGGCCACGTCGGCGTAGTCGAACACCCGCAGCACGAACACCACCAGCCACAGGTCGCCGGGGTCGTCCAGCGCCCCGAGCAGGCGCTCGAACGTGCGGTGCCCGATGTAGCCGACGCCGCCGGTGCACACCACCAGCCCGGTCCCGGCCACGCCCGCGGCCAGCTCGGGCGACGGGTCGGCGGCCTCCAGGTCCTCTGCCCAGCCGTCGGCGAGCAGGCCGGTCGCCCGGGCGTAGTCGATCGCCGGGGCGGAGACGTCGAGCCCGAGCGCGGTCAGCTCCGGCCGGCGCAGGTGGTCGGCGTAGAACCGCCGGTCGGCCTCGATGAGCTCGGCGGGCGGCAGGGCCGCGAGGTCCGGGTCGGTCGCCCGGGCGGCGATGTCGGTGAGGTCGAGCCGGTGGCGCAGCAGCGCCGCGTTGATGCCGTAGGAGCAGCACAGGTCGAGCACGGTGCGCGGGCCGCCCGTGGTCTGCGCGCCGGCGAGCACGGCCTCCACGACCGGCAGCGCCCGCTGCGGGATCTGGTACTCCAGCCCGACCAGCGCGCTGAAGTAGGCCCGCGGGTCCGGCTGCGTGTAGATGTCGGTGAAGTCGGTCTTGCTGGTTCCGGTCAGGGCGTCGTCGTCGAGCAAGGGCATTCCTCTCGTGTCGGTTCTGTCCTCTCGGCTGGCGGGGTTGGGGGAGCGGCTCAGTCGCCGGCGAGCAGCGCGTCCAGCTCGTGGACCGCGCGCGGCAGCTCCGCGGCGAACGCCGTCATCTGCGCGCGGACCGAGCGGGGCGTGCTGAGGTAGATGTGGAAGCGGTCTCCCAGCAGCGCGTAGCCGACGCCGATGCAGGTCAGGCTGGTCGAACCGAACCCCCAGTAGCGGACGTGCGGGCTGGGCACCGCGCTGGTGCTCAGGTAGTCGTCGCGCATCACCAGCCAGCCGGGGCTCTCGTAGAGCGGCAGCGGGCCGGTCACGCCGAGCTCGGCGCCGTGCCGGCGGGCGATCATCTGCAGCTCCCACAGGTGCTGCTCGGGGGCGTCGCCCGCCTGGCACTCCCGGGCCCGCCGCACGTGCGCGTCGGCGGCGGCGCGCAGGGCGGCGCGGCGGGTGGCGGCGTCGGCGCCCGGGTCGGCCATGGCGTCGACGAACCGGACGACCTCCGGGGTGACGACCCGCATCGCCTCGGTGCGCCCGTTGCGGAACTGCCGGGTGGCGATCGACTCGTAGGTCGCGCCGATCCGGCCGCGCGAGCGGTGGTGGGCGAGCTGGAAGGACATCTGGGCGAACGCGTCCGGCGACATGCCCCGCTGCTTGGCCCGCTCGGCGCCGAAGCCCTCGACCGCGACGGTCGCCGAAGCGGTGTCGGCGGCGTAGGCGGTGAAGTCGACGGCCGCGGCGTCGATGTCGGCGCGCAGGTCGTCGTCGAGCGCGAACTCGACCGGCGCCCAGTCGGGCGCGCCCTGCGACCGGGCCCCCGAGGTCCGCGACAGCTCGTGGGCGGGGCGGCTGAGCAGGGTGTCCAGGAAGGCGATGACGGTGGTGCCGTCGAGCCGGCAGTGCTCGCCGTTGTAGCCCGCGGTGCCGTCGGCGAAGACGATCAGCGAGATGCTCTTGTCGAACCAGCGGTTGCGGCTGTCGCCGTGCAGCAGCTGGTCGCCGGCCTCCCGCGGCCCCGCCGGCGTGGAGTCCTCCAGGCACACGCACAGCAGCGCGGTCTCCACGGTGTCCAGCGCGGTGCGGTTGCGCGGGTCGTGGTCGAGCAGCCGGGCCCGGCTGCGGGCCCACTCGGCGCGGGCCTTGGTCGTCAGCGCGCCCACCCCGGGCCCGGGCCCGGACACCTCGGACGCGGCCGTCACCGCGCGCAGGCCCGCCTCGATCTCCTCGACGGTGTGCGGCGCCCCGTCCTCACCGATCACGTCGAGCCGGTAGGCGTTGCCCCGGTGGAACACCACGATGTGGCGCTCGCGCGAGGGCCCGGGCCATTCCGCGGTGTAGGGGGTGCGGGCGGTGTCGCGCAGCTCGCCGGGGATCCGGCAGGCCGAGAACAGGTAGCGGTTCTGCTCCATCGACAGCGGCCGGCCGCGCTGCACGGCGGGGGCCAGCTCCTCGGCGTCGATCAGCAGCTTGTAGGCGAGCGCGCCGGCGACGAGCCCGGCCGCGCGCGCGACCTGGCCCTGCGCGGAGTCGGCGAACAGGAAGAAGAAGTTGGCGTTGAGCGCGATCCGGTCGCGCCTGCCGAGGTAGCGGTCCTCCCAGAACTCGTCCAGCCAGCTGTGCACGCCCTCGGTGGCGTCGTAGCGCTGCAGCGCGGCGTGCAGCACCGGGCCGGGGCCGTCGGGGGCGGCGAAGTCGGCCAGCGCGGCTTCGGTGGCGGCGACCTGCTCCTCGGTGAGCAGCGGGGAGCACCACTCCAGGAAGCGCTGGCGGGTCTCCTCGAGCGTCGGCAGCGGCACCCGCGGCAGCAGGTCCTCGTTGCCGAACGTGCGGGGGGACAGTTCCGGGCTGGCGTGCATCGGGTCCTCGGGTCGGGGTTCGGGGCGCCTGCCGGGCGGCGGGCGGGATCGGGGCCGGTCAGTCCAGGAGGCTGTCGACCCGCACAGCGGGTCGGGGCGCCTCGTGCGCGGGCGCCAGGCGGCCGAACAGCTGCCGGGTCCGCTCGGCCGTGCCGAGCACCCCCGGGTGCGTGCTGTAGGCGAGGATCGCGCTGTGCCGCGCGGTCGAGCCGACGACGGGGCGCACGCGGTGCAGCGAGTAGCGGCCGCGGAACAGCTGCAGGTCGCCGGGTCGCAGCGACAGCAGCCGCGGGGGCGGCGCGGCGCGGCCCTCCAGCACCGCCCGCACGCCGTCGAGGTTCTCCGCGTCCGCGGAGCGGATGTTCGCGCTGTACTCGAACTCCCCGCCCGACTCCGGCCGCTGGGTCAGCAGGCTGACGGTGAACTCGTTGGTGTCGAAGTGCCACGGGTGGCCGCGCCCGGGTTCGAGGACGTTGAGGCAGAGCGCGGACAGCGGGTCGGCCAGCTCGTGCACCTCGGGCAGGTCGAAGCAGTCGGCCACGAAGCGGCGGAACAGCCGGCTGGAGTACAGCCGCTGCACCGCGGCGGTGGCCGGGATGAGGTCGCGGGCGACGAAGGCGTTCTCCCGGCGCATCGTGGTGCGGGCGGGGTGGCCGGCGGGCAGCGCCGGGTCGGGCGCGGTGTTGTAGACGTTGACCGTGGTGATCTCCGTGTGCGCCGAGGGCGCCACCGCCGCGCACTCGCGCCGCAGCTCCTCGCGGCGCTCGGGGCGGACGAAGTCGGCCAGCACGCTGCACCCGTCGGCGCGCAGGTCGGCCCGGACGCGGGCCACGACCTCGGCCCGGGCGGGGTCGGACGGGTCGGCCAGCGGGTAGCGGCCGGTGTCGACGAGCGTCGTCACGTCCTCGCCCGGAACAACCATCAGCATCCTCTCGCCCACCGTCCCCGCGCCCCGGGACGCCCGTCCGCGCGGGGATCTGACGTCGTGCCGCGGCGCCCGTCCCCCCATACAAACCGGGTCTCCCGGCCCTGGCTACCGGACGAACGGCGGCAAAACCCGCTCTCGTCACTCGATCGTGTGTGAGTTCGACGACACGCCGTGCGCGTCTTGCTCCGTCGGGTCGGCTCCGGCGAGTGGTTCAGATGGTGTACCGGTCCCCCGTCACGCGCCCGGCCCAGTGCGACGCCCCTCAGCCCGCCGGTGCCGTGGCCCGGGCCCGCCGGACGTACGGGGCCACCGGGCTGAGCTGCAGCGCCTCGGGCAGGCGCACCAGCACCTCGCGCCGCCCGGTCAGCGAGACCAGCCCGTCGCGCACCGCGACGGGCAGCTCGATGACGCCCTCCCACACCTGGTAGAGCACCCCCAGCGACGACTGCACCGTGGCGTCGACGTCGTAGCCGGGGTCGGTGAAGCACAGCGAGACGTCGCCCGGGGCCACCACGAACCAGAACCGCGTGCGCCGCGCGTCGGGCACCTCGACGTGCAGCACGACCCGCCGGCCGCCGAACGGCGCCGGGTCGATGCCGCCGCGGATCCACCACATGAGCACCGTCGGGTCGAGCTCGTCGGGGCGCGGCTCGCCGAACGCCCAGCGCGCGCCCCACTCGGCGAGCCCGAAGATGATCGGGTGCAGCTCCGCGCCGGCCGGCGTCGGCCGGTAGCCGGTACCGTCGCGCTCGACCAGCCCGTCGCGCTCGAGCTGGCCCAGCCGCTTGGACAGCAGCCCGCGCGACATGCCGGGCAGGCCGCGGGCGAGCTCGTTGAAGCGGGTGGCGCCGACCAGGAGGTCGCGCATCACCAACAGCGTCCAGCGGTCGCCGAGCACCTCGAGGGCCCGGGTGACCGGGCAGTACTGGCCGTAGCGCGACATGGTGGGATCGTCCTCCCCGGTGGTTCAGTTCGGGAACTATCCGCGCCACCGGAATCGGCGCACGGTTCGAGCATGACCGTCACCGACCACCCCACGAGCGTTCCGGGGACCCCCGTGATACCCGCCGTCACCGACGCCGAGGTCGTGGCCCTCGCCGGCGAGGTCGGCCGGGCGGCCGCGCCCTTCGAGGCCGACCACGACCGCGAGGCCACCTTCGTGACCGAGGCCTACGCCGCCATGGCCGACCTCGGCTACCTCCGGCTGGCCGTCCCGACCGAGCTCGGCGGGCTGGGCGCGACCCTGCGCCAGGTCGTGCTGGCCGAGCTGGAGCTGGGCCGGCACTCCGGGGCCGCCGCGCTGGCCGCGGCCATGCACCAGTACCTGACGCTGGTGCAGCGCTGGCGGTTGCGCAACGGCGCCGCCGACGCCGGGGCGGTGCTGGGCCGAGTGGCGCGGGAGGGCCTGGTGATGGCGACCAGCGGCGGCTCGGACTGGGTGTGCCCGACCACGACCGCCACCGAGGTCGAGGGCGGCTACCGGTTCGACGGCCGCAAGGGCTTCTGCACCCAGGCCCCGGTCGCCGGGGTGCTGTCCACCTCCGCGGTGCTGGGCGAACCGGGCCCCGACGCCGTCGTGCTGCACGCCGGGGTGCCGTTCAGCGCACCGGGCGTGCGGATCGAGCAGACCTGGGACACCCTCGGGATGCGCGGCACCGCGAGCCAGGACGTCGTGCTCGACGGCGTCTTCGTGCCCGCCGAGAAGATCATGGGCAGGCGCCCGTACGGGGTGCTGGCCGGCCCGCTGCTGGCCGCGGCCGTGCACTTCGCGCCGGTCGCCGCCGCGGCCTACCTCGGCGTCGCCCGCGGCGCCTGCGACGAGGTGCTGCGGCTCAAGGCGGGCTCCGCCGAGCCCGCGACGCTGCGCCGGGTCGGCGAGATGACCGCCCGGCTGCGGGTGGCCCGGTGGGCGCTGCTGGCCGCGGTCGACGAGGCGGGCGACCACCTGGCCGTCGACGAGACCACGCTCGCCACCCTGATGACCGCCAAGCGGCACGCCGTGCTGGAGGCGCGAGCGGTCGTCGACACGGCCCTGGAGGTCGCCGGCGGCCGGGCGTTCTACCGCACCTCGCCCCTGGAGCGCGCCTACCGCGACGTGCGCGGCGGGCCGTTCCACCCGCTGAACCCCGAGGACACGCTGGTGCTGCTCGGGCGGCGGGAGCTGGCGACCGTGGACGGCTGAGCCCGCTCAGCGGCGCCCGAGCACCTCGGCGTCGCCGAAGACGAACGGGCTGGCCGCCGACTCGGCCATGAAGTCGGCCAGCGGCCCGGGCTCGAACGGCGCGGCCGCCTCCAACCGGGCGCGCAGCTCGTCGGGCAGCACCAGGTCGGCCGCGGCGACGACGTCGGCGACCTGGTCGGCGGTGCGCACCCCGACGAGCGGGTGCACCGCCGCCGACCGGGCCCGCGTCCAGGCGATGGCGACGCCCGTCGGGGTGGTGCCCAGCTCGTCGGCGACGGCGCGCACGGCCGCGGCGGCCGCCCGCTGCCGCGCGGTGGGCTGGGGCACCCGGCCGGTGGAGCCGGCCAGCACGCCGTGCCCGAGTGTCCCGAAGGCCGCCACGCTGAGCCCGAGCGCCTCGGCCATCGGCAGCACCTCGCGCTCGACGTCGCGGTCGACGAGGTTGTAGGGCACCTGCACGGCGGCGAAGGGCGTCCACGCGCGCCACTCGGCGAGCGCGTCCGCCCGGGAGACCACCCAGGCCGGTGCGTCGGAGATGCCGACGTAGAGGACCTGGCCGGCGCGCACGGCGTCGTCGAGGGCGCGCAGGGTCTCCTCCATCGGGGTGTGCCGGTCCCAGGTGTGCACCCACAGCAGGTCGACGTGGTCGGTGCGCAGCCGGCGCAGGCTGCGCTCCAGCGACAGCCGCAGGTTCTTGCGGTGGCCGCCTGCGCCGTTCGGGTCGGACCGGTCGCGGCTGAGGGTGAACTTGGTGGCCAGCACGAACCGGTCGCGGCGGGTCAGCACCTCGCCCAGCAGGGCCTCGCTGTCGCCGTAGGCCGAGGCGGTGTCGACGACGTTGCCGCCCGCGTCGGCGTAGGCGTCGACGATCCGCCGGGCCTCCTCGGCCCCGGTGGAGGGCCCGCCGAACGTCATCGTCCCGAGGAAGACCTCGGAGACCCGCAGCCCGGTCCGGCCGAGCAGTCGGTAGCGCATGGTCATGTGCCCGACAGTGCCGGGCGGGCGGCCGCGGAGGGAGTCCCCGGTGGGGACCCCTTCCTAGACTGGGGCCGTGACCGCGCCCACCACCGACCCCGTCGCGGGGAACGCCCTCGGCGCCTTCCTGCGCGCCCGCCGCGAGGCGACGACCCCCGCCGCGGCCGGGCTGCCCGCCGGACCGCGCCGGCGCACGCCGGGGTTGCGCCGCGGGGAGCTGGCCGAGCTGGCCGGGGTCAGCGTCGAGTACCTGACGCGGCTGGAGCGCGGCCGCGACCGCAGGCCCTCGCCGCAGGTGCTCGCGGCGCTGGCCGCCGCGCTGCGGCTGGGCGAGGACGAGCACGTGCACCTGATCCGGCTGGTCAAGGCGGTCGACGGCGGTGGCGCCTGCGCGGTGGGCCCGGCCCGGCCGGTGCGCCCGGGGCTGCGGGCGCTGCTCGACCGGCTCGACCCCGACCCCGCCCTGCTCATCGACCGGGTCGGCACGGTGCTGGCCTGCACCGGGGGCTTCCGCGAGCTGGCCGGACCGCTCGGCCTGCTCGACGCCGACTGCATCGCCCGCTACGTGCTCACCGATCCGCGGGCCCGCGCCGCGTTCCCTCGCTGGGACGCCGTCGCCGACGAGTGGGCGGTGCGGCTGCGGGCCGCCGCCGACCTGGGCGACGCGCGGGCGGCCTGCCTGGCCGCGGAGCTGGCGCTCACCCCGGGCACGGGCTTCGCCGCCCGCTTCGCCGCGGCGACCCGCGTGCCGCGCTGGTCGGGCCGCGAGCTGTGGGCGCACCCGGAGCGCGGCGAGGTGCACCTGGGCTACGAGGCCCTCGAGGTGCCCGCCTCCGAGGAGCACCACCTGGTGGTCTACCGCCGCGTCCCCGGCTGCTGAGGCCCGTCGGGGCGGCCCGGTCGACGCCGGCCACAGGCGGCGCCTGTGGCTGCCCGCGCGGGTTCGACGTCGCCGGGGGTCGTCCGGCGGACAGGCCAAGCGGACCGTCCGCGGCCTGCTCGCCGACCTGGGCTGGAAGCCCGCGAGCGTCGTCGACCTGGGCGGGGACCGGTCAGGACGGGCCGGACACCAGCACCGGGTTGGCCGCGGAGCCCTCGGTGCTCAGCAGCACGACGGTGGCCCCGTCGTCGACACCGACCTCGGCGAGGGCGTCCCGGCGCCGCGGGTGCGCGGCCAGCGCGGAGCGGGCCCCGGCCAGCGACGCCGCCCCGCACGGCCCGGCGGGCACGCCCAGGTCGTGCAGGTCGGCGGCCGCGGCGCCGGTCTCGTCGTCGGTCACCGCGACGGCGGCGTCGAGCCCGTCGCGCAGGACCGGCCAGGCCAGCTCGGACACCGTGGGACAGTTGAGCCCGGCCATGATCGTGGTGGTGGTCGCCACGGTCACCGGGTGCCCGGCCGCCAGCGCCGCGAGCAGGCACGCCGCGGTGGTGGGCTCCACCCCGAGCACCGCCGCTCCCCCGCCGGAGCGCTGGTGCGCCACGGCGGCCTGGGCCAGCGACCCCACCCCGACCGGCACGACGACCAGCCCGGCAGGCGCCGCCCCGGCCGCGGCCAGCTGCTCGTCGACCTCGCCGAACAGCGTCGAGTAACCCTCCACGACCCAGCCGGGGATCTGCTCGTAGCCGGGCCAGGCGGTGTCCTGGACCAGCACCGACCCCGGCTCGGTGGCCAGCTGCGCGGCGCGGCGCACGGCGGCGTCGTAGTCGCCGGTCGACTCGGTGACCTCGGCGCCCTCGTCGGCGATGGCGGCCACCGCCACGGGGTGCACCCAGTCGGGCACGACGACGTGGGCCCGCTGCCCGCGCAGCCGGGCCGTGCGGGCGACGGCGCGGCCGTGGTTGCCGTCGGTGGCGGCGACCAGGCGCACCGGCTCGCCGTCCGGGCGCCCGGCGAGGATCCGGTCGACGGCCCAGGAGGCGCCCAGGACCTTGAAGGCGGGCAGGCCGAGGCGGGCCGACTCGTCCTTGACGAACACCCGTCCGACCCCGAGCTCGACGGCCAGCGCCGCGATCTCGGTCAGCGGGGTCGGCGCGTAGCCGGGCAGCCCGGCGTGGAAGGCGCGCACCTCCGACGGCGCCGGGGGGCAGCGCCAGAAGCGGGCGGCCGGGTGGGCGTGCAGGAGGTCCGACGGGGCCATGCCCGGCAGCCTGTCAGGAGTCGAAGTCCACCGTCACCGCGGCCGACTCGGGCCGGGTCTGGCAGGTGAGCACGAACCCGGCGGCGACCTCGTCGTCCTCCAGCGCGAAGTTGCGCCGCATGGTCACCTCACCGTCGGTGACCTTGGCCCGGCAGGTGCCGCAGACCCCGCCCTTGCAGGCGAAGGGCAGGTCACCGCGCACCTTCTGGGCGGCGTCGAGCACGCTCTCGGCGCGGGGCAGGGTGAGGGTCGTCGAGCGGCCGTTGAGCACGACGGTGACCTCGCTGGTCTCCCCCTCGACGACCTCGTCGGGGCGGACCAGCTCCGGGGGCGGTTCGTCGACGTAGAACAGCTCCCGGTGCACCCGCTTGCGGTCGACGCCGAACCCGGTCAGCACCTCGACGGCGGCCTCGGTCATGCCCAGCGGGCCGCACAGCCACCAGTGGTCGACGTCGCCGACGTCGACGAGCGCGCCCAGCAGGGTGCGCAGCTTGTCGGCGTCGAGGCGGCCGGAGAAGATCTCGGCCTCCATCGGCTCGCGGGACAGCACGTGCAGCAGGTGCAGCCGCGGGCCGTGCGCGTTCTTGAGGTCCGCCAGCTCCTCGGTGAACATCACCGTGTCGGTGCGCCGGTTGCCGTAGAGCAGGGTGACCCGGGTGTCCGGGTGCGCGGCGAGCACGGACGCGGCGATCGACAGCACCGGCGTGATCCCCGAGCCCGCGGCGACCAGGCCGTGGTGGCTGCCCGGGGCGATCTGCGGGGTGAACGAGCCCGCGGGCGGCGCCACCTCCACCTCGTCGCCGGCCTCCAGCCGGTCGACCAGCCACTCGGAGAACAGCCCGGTGTCGACCCGGCGCACCCCGATCCGCGGCGGCGCGCCGGCCGGGGCGCAGATCGAGTACGACCGGCGTTCCTCGACGCCGTCGTGGTCCAGGCGCAGCGTGAGGTACTGGCCGGGGCCGAAGGCGAAGGTCTCGGCCAGCTCGTCGGGCACGTCGAAGGTGACCGCCACGGCGTCGTCGCAGAGCCGCTCGACGTCGGCGACGCGCAGCCGGTGGAAGCCGGTGCGGGCCCGGGTGACCAGCTCGGTCGCGGGAGCCGACATCAGATCCCCTTGACGTGCTCGAACGGCTCGCGGCAGGCCGTGCAGCGGCGCAGCGCGGTGCACGCGGTGGGGCCGAAGCGGGACAGCTCCTCGGTCGCCGGTGAGCCGCAGCGCGGGCAGCGCACGACGGTGCTCGGCGCGGTCAGCGTGAGCGGCACGGGGCCGGTGGGGCGCGGCCCGACCCGGTCGGGCGGCGCGATGCCGTGCTCGGCGAGCTTGCGCAGGCCGGTCGCGGAGATCCAGTCGGTGCTCCACGCCGGGGAGAGCACCGTGCGGACCTCGACGCGCGGGTAGCCGGCCTCGCTCAGCCGGGCGCGGATGTCGTCGCGCATGGCCTCGATGGCCGGGCAGCCGGAGTAGGTGGGGGTGATGGTGACGGTGACCGCCCCGCCCTCGACGTCCACCGACCGCACGACGCCGAGGTCGTCCAGGGTGAGCATGGGCATCTCCGGGTCGACGACCGTGGCCACGACCTCGCGGGCGGCGAGCGCGCCGCCCACCGGCCCGGTCACCCCGGTCACCACGTCGCCCCCGGGTGCTGGCGGGCCAGGCTCTGCAGCTCGGCCAGCACGTGCCCGAGGTGCTCGGTGTGCAGGCCCTCGCGCCCGCCGCGGCCGCCGATCGTGCCCGCGGGCGGCGCCGTCGGGCGGGTCAGCGTGGCCCGGGCGAGCACCTCGTCGAGCACCTCGTCCACCTCGCCGCGCAGCTCGGCCGGGTCGACCGCCACCCCGGCCTCGACCAGCGCGCGCTCGACGTCGGAGGTGCGGAACAGCTCGCCGACGTGCGGCCACACCGCGTCCAGCGCGGCCTGCACCCGCCGGTGCGACTCCGCGGTGCCGTCGCCGAGGCGCAGCGTCCAGCGCGCGGCGTAGTCGCGGTGGTAGGCCAGCTCCTTGACGCCCTTGGCGGCGACCGCGGCGACCACCGGGTCGCGCGAGTCGAGCAGCCGGTTCAGCAGCGCCAGCCGCCAGGCGGAGAACACCAGCAGCCGGGCGATCGCCCGCCCGAAGTCGAGCCCGTCGGGCAGCTCGGCCAGCGCGACGTTGCGGAACCCCGGCTCGGGGCGCAGGTAGGCCAGCGCGTCCTCGTCGCGGCCCGCGCCCTCGACGTGCCCGGCGCGGGCGAGCAGCACCCGGGCCTGGCCGAGCAGGTCGAGCGCGATGTTGGCCAGCGCGACCTCCTCCTCCAGCTCGGGGGCGTTGCTGACCCACTCGGCCAGCCGCTGGGAGCAGATCAGCGCGTCGTCGCCCAGCATCAGGCAGTACTCGGCCAGCTCGGCGGGGTCGACGCCGTCGGGCACCGGGGAGGTGATCTCGGCCTGGACGTCCTCGACGCCGGTGCCGAACGCCCAGCCCGGGTCGTCGTGGGAGATCGAGTCGGCCAGCGACCGGTAGGCGTTGGTGGCGTCGTGATCCCCTTGGGTGGCGTGTCCACTCACAGGTGCGGCACCTCCTCCGGGATCGCGTAGAAGGTCGGGTGCCGGTAGACCTTGTCGCCGGCCGGGGCGAAGAACGGGTCCTTCTCCGCCGGGCTGGACGCGGTGATGTCCTCGGCCCTGACCACCCAGATCGAGACGCCCTCGTTGCGGCGGGTGTAGAGGTCGCGGGCGTTGTGCAGGGCCATCTCGGCGTCCGCGGCGTGGATCGAGCCGACGTGCACGTGGTTGAGCCCGCGCTTGCCGCGCACGAACACCTCGTACAGCGGCCAGCTGCCCTTGGTGGTGCCCGAGCCGGTGGGCACGCCCTCGGTGGGGACCGCGCCGTGGCCGCCCTCGGCCGTGTAGTCGCTCATCGCCTTCCCTCGCTGCACTCGGTCAGCGCTGCGCGCAGGCGCTGTGTCGATGATTCGCTCGCAAGCTCGCTCATCGGGAACCCCCGTGCTTGGCCGCGTACGCCGCGGCGGCGTCGCGGACCCAGGCGCCGTCCTCGTGGGCCCGGCGGCGGTGGGCCAGCCGCTGCGCGTTGCACGGGCCCGATCCGGAGATCACGGCCTTGAGCTCGGACCAGTCGGGCTCGGAGAAGTCGTAGTGGCCGCGCTCGGCGTTCCACCGCAGGTCCGGGTCGGGCAGCGTGATGCCGAGCGCCTCGGCCTGCGGCACGGTCATGTCCACGAACCGCTGGCGCAGCTCGTCGTTGGTGTGGCGCTTGATGCCCCAGCCCATCGACTGGGAGGTGTTGGGCGAGTCGGCGTCGGGCGGGCCGAACATCATCAGCGACGGCCACCAGAACCGGTTCGTCGACTCCTGGACCATCTCCCGCTGCGCGTCGGTGCCGTTGACCATGGCCAGCAGCAGCTCGTAGCCCTGCCGCTGGTGGAACGACTCCTCCTTGCAGATGCGGATCATCGCCCGGGCGTAGGGGCCGTAGGAGCAGCGGCACAGCGGCACCTGGTTGCAGATCGCCGCGCCGTCGACCAGCCAGCCGATGACGCCGACGTCGGCGTAGGACAGCGTCGGGTAGTTGAAGATCGACGAGTACTTCTGCCGGCCGCTGATCAGCTTCTCGGTGAGCTCCTCGCGATCGACGCCGAGTGTCTCCGCCGCGGCGTAGAGGTACATGCCGTGCCCGGCCTCGTCCTGGACCTTGGCCAGCAGGATCGCCTTGCGGCGCAGGCTGGGCGCGCGCAGGATCCAGTTCCCCTCCGGCTGCATGCCGATGATCTCGGAGTGGGCGTGCTGGGCGATCTGGCGCACCAGCGTCTTCCGGTAGGCCTCGGGCATCCAGTCGCGCGGCTCGATGCGCTGGTCGGCCGCGATGACGTCCTCGAAGCCCTGCTGCAGGTCCTGCTCGTCGAGCGTCGCGGTCACCGTGCGCCTCCTCAACCGAATGTTCGTTCGGTTTCCATGGTGACGCAGGTCCGCGGCCGGCGCAAGGCCGGCGGCGGGTCAGGCGACCGGCAGGATGCCCTCGAACGCCGCCCGGGCCACCGCCGCGGGCAGCTCGGCGGCCCCGGGACGGTCCGGCCGGTACCACTCGGCCACCGAGTTGACCAGCCCGGACAGCAGCCGGGCGGCCAGCGCCGGGTCGACGTCGGCGCGCAGCTGGCCCTGCTCCACGGCCTCCCGCACGATCGCCGCGACCCGGCCGTCGAAGGCCCGCCGCTGCTCCAGAGCCCACCGCTCGGTGTCGGTGTTGCCGCGCACCCGCAGCAGCAGCGTCACGTACGGCAGCTCCGCGCAGAGCACCGCGACCTGCCCGCGGACGATGTGGCGTAGCCGCTCAACCGGGGTGCCGCCGGCCGCGGCGGGCTCGTCGAGGATGGCGAACAGCCCGTCGATGGCCCGCTCCAGCGCCGCCCGCAGCAGCGCCTCCTTGCCGGAGAAGTGGTGGTAGAACGACGACTTGGTGATCCCGGCGGCGCGCGAGAGGTCCTCCATCGAGGTCGCGTCGTAGCCGCGGGTGATGAACTCCCCGACCGCGACCTCCAGCAGCGACCCGGGCCCCTGCGCCGGGCGCCGGGCCCGCCGACCGGTGGTGTCGGTGGTCACCGTCCTCCTCCCGCTGCGCTCACTCGCCGGTGAACCCGGGGCGGCGCTTGGCCAGGAAGTCCTCGACCGCGCCCGCGTGGTCCTTGGTCGTGGACAGCCGGGCCTGGGCCGCGGCCTCGGCGGCCAGCACGTCGGGCAGCTCGTGCACCGCGCCGAACCGCACCGCCCGCTTGACCTCGGCGTACGCCTTCGTCGGCCCGGTCGCCAGCCGCCGGGCCAGGGCCAGCGCGGTCGGCAGCACCTCCGCGGGTGCCACGACCTCGCGCACGAGGCCCCAGTCGCGGGCCTGCTCGGCGGTGAACGGCTCGTTGAGCAGCAGCAGCTCGGTGGCCCGGGCGGTGCCCACGGCGTGCGCGAGGCTGGCCGAGAGCCCGGAGTCGGCGGTGAGCCCGATGCCGGTGAACGCGGTGGAGAACTTCAGCCCGGCCGCGGCCACCCGCAGGTCGCAGGCCAGCGCGAAGCCGAGCCCGGCGCCCACGCACGGCCCGTTGATCGCCGCGACGACCGGGAACGGCAGGTCGACCAGCCCGAGCACGACCGGGTTGTAGTGCTCGGTGACGGTGTCGAACGAGCTGCCCGCGTCGGCGCGCAGCGCCGCGGCGTGCTCGCCGAGGTCCTGCCCGACGCAGAACGCCTTGCCCGCCCCGGTCAGCACCAGCGCCCGCACGCCCGTGGCCGCGCCGAGCTCGCGGACCGCCTCGACCAGCGCGGTCTTCAGCTCCAGGGTCAGGGCGTTGTAGCGGGCCGGGCGGTTGAGCGTCAGGACGGCGACCGCCGGGTCCTCCGCGTCGCGCTCGACCAGGACCGCGGGACCGGGATCGGCTTCGCTCACGCCCGGCATCGTAGGCCATCGACCGAACGATCGGTCGACTCGACGGCCTCAGCCGGGCCTCCGCTCCCCCCGGCCGTCGCTGCGGCGGCGCGCGGCGCGCCCGGCCCGTCCCCACCGCCGCACCGAGGCCAGGACGAGGAACGGCGCCGCGCAGACGAGCGCCCCGAGCACGAGCGCGGGCACGTCCCCCCGGGCGCCGATGCCGACGATGCTCCCCCCCGCGATGAGCCCACCGGAGGCGCACGCGGTGACGGCGAAGTCGAGCGGTTCGAAGCGGACGTTCCGGCCGGCCCGCCGGCCGAGGGGGTCCCGCCAGGGCAGGCCCGTGACCCGGTGGTGGGCGACGACGAGGACGGCGAGCAGGGCGACGGAGATCGCCAGGATGGGGGACGTGCCGGGCCAGCCCGGCTCGAGGGTGCCCCGCATGACGGTGACCCCCACGACCATCAGCGCGTAGACGACCAGGACGGTGACGATCCACCAGTCGGGCGGGGGCCGGACGCCGTCGTCATCCACGGCCGTCACCCGTCCCCGCACCGCGGCCGTCCGGCCGGTCGTGGTCGTCGTCGCGCCCGGTAGCGACCGGGAACCACCGCTTCCGGCGGTGGGCGCCTGCGGCCACGAGCACCGGAACCGCGGCCAGCAGCCCGCCGAGCCCCAGCACGGGCGGGTTCCCCCGGCCGATGCCGGTGGCCCCGGAGGCGATCGCGATGCCCGCCGAGATGGGGAAGAAGCTGCGCACCTCGTCCCAGGTCAGGGTGGAGCGCCGAGGCCCCGCGACCAGCGCGGGCATGAGCAGGACCAGGGTGACCACGGAGCGGACGGCAGGCCTCCGCCGCCGGGGCCCGCTGCCGTCCTCCTCCCGCACGGCCGCACCCTGTCATCGATCATCGTCGGAGCGCGACCGCCGATCGGCGGCACGCGCGTCCGGCCCATCGACGCCGGCCGCCGCGGCGCGTAGGGTCCCGGTGCCGGGAGCTTCTCGCAGCTGGGCGCAGTGCCCACCTCGTCCCCGGCACCAGCCCGGACAGGACACGCCACCGCGAGCCGGTCGGCGTCGGGGTGCACGGTTCGGCGGGCTCCAGCGCCACGCGGGCCCGATCCACGTGACGAAGGCTGCGGCCGCGGCCGCGCCCGATGGGAAGTGCCATGTCCGACAAGTCGCCCCGCCAGTCCGCCAGCAAGAAGACCAAGACCCTCAAGGAGAAGCGCGCCGAGAAGGCCGTGAAGAAGGCCAAGAAGGCCGAGGATTAGCGGCCGGCGCACCCCGTCGTGAGAGCGGCGGCCGGTAGCGTGGCCGGCCGCCGCCCCCACCGCTGCCGATGATCGTCGACGAACCCCTGTCTCCCCGGCCCGGCGGGTGCTAGCCTCGCCAACCGAACGAACGGTCGGTTCGGAACCGGAGGCGTCACCGATGACCCTGCTGCGCAGCTACGTCGGAGGGGGCTGGCACACCGCCCCCGACGAGGGCCGCCCCCTGCACGACGCGGTGACCGGCGAGGAGGTCGCGCGCCTGTCCTCGACCGGCGTCGACTTCGCCGCGGCGCTGGAGCACGGCCGCCGCGTCGGCGGGCCCGCGCTGCGCGAGCTGACCTTCCACCAGCGGGCCGCGCTGCTCAAGGCGCTGGCCGGGCACCTGCGCGAGCACCGCGAGCAGCTCTACGCGGTCTCCGCGCGCACCGGTGCGACCCTCGGCGACTCCAGGTTCGACGTCGACGGCGGCATCGGCGTGCTGGCCGCCTACGCGAGCAGGGGACGTCGCGAGCTGCCCAACGACACGGTGTTCGTCGAGGGCGCGCTGGAGCCGCTCGGGCGCGGCGGCACGTTCGTCGGCCAGCACGTCGCCACGTCGCTGCGCGGGGTCGCGGTGCAGGTCAACGCGTTCAACTTCCCGGTGTGGGGGCCGCTGGAGAAGCTGGCCCCCGCGTTCCTGGCCGGCGTGCCCAGCCTGGTGAAGCCGGCCAGCCCGACGGCGTTCCTGACCGCGGAGCTGGTCGAGCTGATCGTCGACTCGGGACTGCTGCCCGAGGGCGCCCTGCAGTTCGTCGCCGGCGGGGTGGGCGACCTGTTCGACCACCTCACCGAGCAGGACACCGTCTCCTTCACCGGGTCGGCGTCCACCGCGGCCAAGCTGCGCACCCACCCGGTCATCGTCAACCGCGGGGTGCGGTTCACCGCCGAGGCCGACTCGCTGAACCTGTCGATCCTCGGTCCCGACGCCGCCCCCGGCTCGGCGGAGTTCGACCTGTTCGTCAAGGGCGTCGTCACCGAGATGACGGTCAAGGCCGGGCAGAAGTGCACGGCCATCCGCCGCGCCTTCGTGCCCGAGCAGCACGTCGACGCGGCCGTCGAGGCCATCTCGGCCCGGCTGGCGAAGACCGTGGTCGGCGCCCCGGACGCCGAGGGCGTGCGGATGGGGGCGCTGGCCGGCCTGGAGCAGCGCGAGGAGGTCCGGCGCAGCGTCAAGGCGCTCGTCGACGCCGGGCGGATCGCGTTCGGCGACCCGGAGGAGGTCGACGTCGTCGGCGCCGACGCCGAGCGCGGGGCGTTCGTCTCACCGATCCTGCTGGTCGCCGACCCCGAGCGCGCCGAGCCGCACGAGGTCGAGGCGTTCGGCCCGGTCGCCACCGTCATGCCCTACACGAGCACCGAGCAGGTGATCGCGCTGGCCGCGCGCGGGCGCGGCAGCCTGGCCGGCTCGGTCGTCACCGCCGACACGGCGTTCGCCCGCGACGTCGTGCTCGGCGTCGCCCCGTGGCACGGCAGGCTGCTGGTGCTCAACGAGCGCGACGCGAAGGAGTCCACCGGGCACGGCTCGCCGCTGCCCCAGCTGGTGCACGGCGGCCCCGGACGCGCGGGCGGCGGAGAGGAGATGGGCGGCATCCGCGGCGTGCTGCACCACATGCAGCGCACCGCCGTGCAGGCCGACCCGGACACGCTGAGCGCGATAACCGGCCGCTGGGTCACCGGCGCCGAGCGCCGGCGGACCGACCGGCACCCGTTCCGGCTGCACCTGGAGGAGCTGCGCCCGGGCGACACGCTCGTGGCCGGGCCGCGCCGGGTCACCCAGCAGGACGTGGAGCACTTCGCCGAGTTCACCGGCGACACCTTCTACGCCCACATGGACGCCGCGGCCGCGGCGGCCAACCCGCTGTTCGGCGAGCGGGTGGCGCACGGCTACCTGATCGTCTCGCTGGCCGCGGGGCTGTTCGTCGACCCCGACCCGGGCCCCGTGCTGGCCAACTTCGGCGTCGACAACCTGCGCTTCCTGACGCCGGTGAAGTTCGACGACGAGCTCACCGTGACCCTGACCTGCAAGCAGATCACCCCGCGCGACTCCGCCGGGTACGGCGAGGTCCGCTGGGACACCGACGTCACCCGCCAGGACGGCGAGTCGGTGGCCCGCTACGACGTGCTCACCCTCGTGGCGAAGCAGGAGGCCGGCAAGTGACCGAGCAGACCACCGCGACCGCCCGCCGCCTCGGCGACCCACCGCCCGCCGACCTGCTCGACCCGGCCGAGCGCATGTCCGTCGACGAGCTGCGCGCCCTGCAGCTCGAGCGGCTGCGGTGGTCGCTGCGCCACGCCTACGACAACGTCCCGCACTACCGACGCGCCTTCGACGCCGCCGGCGTGCACCCCGACGACTGCCGCGACCTCGCCGACCTCGCGAAGTTCCCCACCACCAGCAAGGCCGACCTGCGCGACAACTACCCGTTCGGGATGTTCGCGGTGCCCCAGGAGCAGGTGCGGCGCGTGCACGCCTCGTCGGGCACGACCGGCAAGCCCACGGTCGTCGGCTACACCGCGCAGGACATCGACAACTGGGCCACGGTGATGGCGCGCTCCATCCGGGCCGCGGGCGGGCGCCCCGGCCACAAGGTGCACAACGCCTACGGCTACGGCCTGTTCACCGGCGGCCTCGGCGCGCACTACGGCATCGAGAAGCTCGGCGCCACGGCGATCCCGGTCTCCGGCGGGATGACCCCGCGCCAGGTCCAGCTGATCACCGACTTCCGGCCCGAGATCATCATGGTCACCCCGTCCTACATGCTCACCGTGATCGACGAGTTCGAGAAGCAGGGCATCGACCCGGCGACCACCTCGCTGCGCGTCGGGATCTTCGGCGCCGAGCCGTGGACCGAGCAGATGCGCCGCGAGATCGAGGACCGGATGGACATGCACGCCGTGGACATCTACGGCATATCCGAGGTCATGGGCCCCGGGGTGGCCCAGGAGTGCGTGGAGGCCAAGGACGGCCTGCACGTGTGGGAGGACCACTTCCTGCCCGAGGTCGTCGATCCGCTCGACGGCACGCCGGTCGCCGACGGCGAGGAGGGCGAGCTGCTGTTCACCTCGCTCACCAAGCAGGCCCTGCCGATCATCCGCTACCGCACGCGCGACCTCACCCGACTGCTGCCCGGCACCGCCCGCCCGGGCATGCGCCGGATGCAGAAGATCACCGGCCGCAGCGACGACATGATCATCCTGCGCGGCGTGAACGTCTTCCCGACCCAGATCGAGGAGATCGTCCTGCGCACGGCCGGGCTGGCCCCGCACTTCCAGCTGGAGCTCTCGACCGAGGGCCGCATGGACGCGCTTACCGTGCGCGTCGAGTCCCGCCCGGAGACGCCCGGCGACCGGCGGGCCGCCGCGGCCGCGGAGCTGGTCACCGCGGTCAAGGACCGGGTCGGCGTCTCGGTGCGCTGCGAGGTCGTCGACCCGGAGACCCTGGAGCGCTCGGTGGGCAAGCTGCAGCGGCTCAAGGACCGCCGGTCGCGCTAGCCGGCCCCGGTTCGGGAAAGCCACGTTCCCGAACGCAGCGGGCAGCATCGTGGCTTTCCTGAACCGGCGAGCACGAAGCCGACGGGACAGGATGGATCCGTGGCCAAGTACCTCGTGAACGACGCCGCGGTCGCGCACGCCCGGGAGCTGATCGATGCTCGCCGCTACGTGCTGCGCAGCCAGTGGGGCGACGTGCAGCCCAGCGCCGCCGACGGCACCGCCTACCTGGACAAGCACTCCTGGCAGGAGTACGGCGCCTGGCACCTCGGGCTCACCGAGGGCGCGAACGAGGAGACCAAGGCGCGCTACGGGTTCGTCTACGGCGACTTCCGCCGGCTGCACCGGATGGGCCTCATCGCCTGCCACTACCGCGCGGCCGAGTGGGGCCACAAGGAGATCGAGCTGGCCGCGCACGACCTGCTGCAGTACCTGGACTCCTCGCGCGCCTGATCGCGATGGCTCCGATGGGTGGCGGGGTCTCGGCGTGTCGCGGTCGCCGCAGTACCTTGCGGCCATGGCCCCGAAGCCCCTGCCCGCACTGCCCGCCGAGTTCGACCGGGTGCTGTGCGTCGTGGCGCACCCGGACGACATCGAGTACGGCACGTCGGCGGCGGTCGCCGCGTGGACCGACCGCGGCGTCGAGGTCGCCTACCTCCTGCTCACCCGGGGCGAGGCCGGCATGGACTCCAGCCCGCCCGAGCGCACCGGACCGCTGCGCGAGCGGGAGCAGATCGCGGCCTCGGCCGCCGTCGGCGTGAGTCGCGTCGACTTCCTGGACCACCGCGACGGCGTGCTGGTCTACGGGCTCGACCTGCGCCGCGACATCGCGCTGGCGATCCGGCGGTTCCGCCCGGACGTCGTGGTGACCGGCGGCTGGGAGGTGGAGACGCCCTGGGGTTTCAACCAGGCCGACCACCGGGTCGCCGGGCTCGCCACGCTCGACGCCGTGCGCGACGCGGCCAACCGGTGGGTGTTCACCGACCAGCTGGCCGACGGCCTCGAACCGTGGCAGGCGCGCTGGCTGCTGATCAGCGGTGACCCGGCGCCCACGCACGGCGTGGACGTGACCGGGACGCCCTTGGAGCGCGGGATCGCCGCGCTCGAGGCGCACGCCGAGTACCTCGCCGGCCTGTCCGGCCACCCCGAGCCGCGCGACATGCTCGCCGAGTTCGCCGCCCGCAGCGGTCGGGCGATGGGCGTCGAGCACGCCGTGCTGTTCCGCGCGGTCGACCTGCAGGCGCGCCCGTCGCTGGAGGACGAGCCCGCACCCCAGGCCGACGAGGCCGTGGCCTCCACCGGGGACGGCTGACCCGCACGCGACCCCTCCCCGAGGTCACCCGGACGGTCGAACCTCGCGGTGATCCACACCACCAGGGCTCGGGGTGTATGTCCGTTTCTCCGGGTGTCTGCCCAGGTCGTCCCGGCGGCGTAGACGACCCTAACCGGGTGCCAAGGCAAGCCTGTATTGCCTGGCAGGAGGCCTGCGGAAGCGCCATGCTCCGCGGCATGACCTCGACCCAGGAGATGACCCAGGTTCAGAGCTGCTCGGTGAGCAGCTGTTCCTACAACGAGAGCTCCAGCTGCCACGCCGGCGCCATCACGATCGCCGGTGACCACGCGCACTGCGGCACCTTCGTGGAGATCTCGTTCCGCGGCGGCGGCGACCGCAACGGCCTCGTCGGCGCCTGCCACCGCGCCGAGTGCCGCTTCAACGACAAGCTGGAGTGCACGGCCGCCTCCGTGCAGGTGGGCGCGGGCACCGACGTGGCCGACTGCCTCACCTACGAGGCCAGGTAGTCCAGACTCCCGTCGAGGCCGGGAACGGGAGCCAGCCCGCCGTCGGCGTCGGTGCGCACCGCACCGTCGGCCACGGCGAGCGCGGCGACGGGGTCGGCGTCGTCCACCAGCACGGCGGCGCCACCCCCGGCCATCCTCCGCAGCTCGACGAGCACCGCGCGGCGGCCGTCGGCGTCGAGGCCGTCGGTCAGCCGGTCGACCAGCACGATCGACGCGCCCGCCGAGCAGGCGGCGCGCACCGCCGCGATCCGCCGTTCCAGCTCCGTCCTGCGGTGGGCCGCGAGACGCACGACGCGCACCGCGCCGCCGCCCTCGGACGCCCGCCCGGTGCCGTCGTCGAGCCGGGCCATCACATCGCGGCGCGCCGGGGCCGGGCCGAGCAGGACCGTCACCTCGCCGACCGCCAACCGAAGCGCCACCAAGGCCTCCCTCGCCTGTGCTGAGGTGACGCTAACCCCGGCAGGCGTCCCCGGTCCAGGGTCCGCTCGCTCCGACCGAGCGTCGCGGCGAGGGACCGGTCACCCGCCGTCGTGGCCCGACCCGCTCCGCGGGCCCTCGGCCGTCGCCTCCGCGCCCAGGTAGAACGCCCGGGCGCGGTCGAGCACGTCGAGCAGGTCGCCGAGCTGCTCGGCGCGGCGCCCGGGGTCGAACCGGCCGTGCTCCTCGACCAGGCCCCGCAGGCCGTCGAGCACCGCCAGGCACCACCGGGCCGACTCCGCCCGCGCCGGGCGGCGCCCGCCGACGTCGACGTAGACCGGCGACGTGTGCGCGAACACCGGCGCACCGACCGTGTGCGGGTCGCCCTCGCCGCCGTGCGCGGCCGCCGCGAGCCAGAGCCCTTCCCCACCGACGGTCACCACGTGCTCCAGGGCGTCGGTCCCGGACGCGGCCAGCTCCCCGCCGGGCCCGTGGAGGACGAGCCGGTCGACGCCGGACCCGCGCACCCGGGCCCGGACCGCGAGCCGGTCGCCCGGCGCGGCGCCGAGCACGGCGCCCGGGCCGCTGCCGTCGACGTCGACCTCGAGCCACGGGCCGTTGGTGACGACCGTCCGGCCGGCCCGGATCGCGTCGGTGAACGCCTCGACCGAGAGCGGCGCCCCCTCCAGCTGCGCGTACACGCGACCCCAGCCGGTGGGTCGGACGCCGGGGCGGGACCGTGCGCGAAGGACAGGAACGTGTCGGTGCCCGCGGTCGCGGCCAACCGCAGCCCGCACGAGAGCAGGTGGTGGTACAGCACCAGGGCGCCGCGGTCGTCGAAGCAGGACACCAGCTCCACGGCGTCCACCAGGCCCAGCGCGGCGTCGGCGACCAGCTCGCGCGCCTCCACCGACCGCACCGGCGCCACCAGGTCGGCCGGGTCCGCCAGCGGGGAGAAGGCAGGGTGCGCGTAGGTGGTGGTCGCGCCGAGGTCGCGAATCGACCGGCAGGCCTCGCTGTGGGCGGCCAGTCCCACGGGTGGTCGGTGCCCTCGTGCCCGGTGTGGCGCGGCTCGGGCCGGTGAAGTTGCCCGCGGTGAGCTGCATCAGGTGCAGGCCCTCGCCGCGCTGCATGCGGGCCGCGTCGCGCGGGTGCAGCACCTGGTCGCCGCTGTAGTTGAGGTGCACGTGCAGGTCGGCGCCGCACCAGCCGGCGGCGGCCGGGTCGAACCGGCGCGGGGGCCGGTAGTCGACGTCCACCCGCTCATCGGGGCCCGGCTCGACGACCAGCTCCAGCCGCTCGAACTCCAGGCCCCGCGCGGCGACCACCCGCAGCGGCCCGGCGCGCACGGCCAGCTCGGTGGTGCCCGGGTCGGTGTGGAAGAACGGGCGGTCGGCGGCGTCCCACTTGCGCGGCGCGCCGGGGGCGAACCAGGCCCCGCCGGTCGCGTCGGTCACCGACCAGCGCGCGCCGTGCTCGCTCGTCAGCCGCAGCGCGGCCGCCGGCACCGCCTCGACGGCGTCGGCGATCGCGCGGTGGTGCCCGGCGCAGCCGATGGTGATCACCGGGGCCGCGCCGTCCACGTCCAGCGTGCGCAGCCCGGCGCCGCCGGCGGCGATCGGGACGCCCGCGACCCGACCGCCGGCGCCGACCCGGACCACCAGCTCCGGGCCCGCGCTCGGATCGGCGGTCGAGTCGAGGACCACGTCGACCTGGACGGGCGACCCGGCCACCGCCGGGCGGGGCGCCCCGGTGCGGACGTCGAGCGCCCCGTCGGCGGCCACCGCCACCAGCACCAGCCCGGGCGGCACCTCGTCGCCGACGGCGGCGCGCACGGCACCGGCCCAGTCGCCGGAGGCCGCGACCTCGTCGAACACCGGCCCGAGCCGGGAGAACCGGGCCCAGCCGAACATGTCCGGGATCGCGGGCTCGCCCCAGCCGAAGCCCTGCTCGTCGCGCAGGCGCCGGTAGCGGGCCAGCATCTCGGTTGCGTCGAGCCGGTTCACCGGATCCGCCCGTCACCTGCGGATCGGCTCCCCTCGGCCGGGCCCGACCGACCCGGTCGGGGTGAACCTCCGGGCGCAGGCGTGCGTGACACCTACTGAGAGGCCGGCGGTGACGCCGTCCGCGCCTCGCCACGACGCGTGACCGCCTCGGCCACGACCCGCCGCACCCCGGGTGGCGTTCCCCCGCCACCGCGGCGCGTCGCAGCCGTCGACGAGCCCGGACCCCCGGGCCCAGCGGAAGGACTGCCCCGTGACGATCCCGACGAGCTCCCCCTTGCTGACGGCCGACGACCGGCCCGCGGCGCGGGACGACGGGCTCGACGGTGCCCCACCCACCCCGCCAGCGCCCCGCGGACGCGCTGTCGGGCGGGTGCTCACGGTGCTGGCCTTCCTGCTGGTCTACGCGGCGCTGGTGGCGCCGAACGAGTTCACCCAGCTCTCGCCGGCCGCGATGGTGCGCATCCCGCTGGAGGCACTGGTGGGCGTCGCGCTGGTGCTGGTGCTGCCGCACCGGGCGCGCGTGGTGCTGGCCCTGCTCGCCGGTGGGCTGCTGGGCTTCCTGACCGTCGTGCGCGCCCTCGACATGGGCTTCATGCGGATCCTGGCCCGGCACTTCGACCCGGTCTTCGACTGGACCCAGCTGGGCAACGCGCTGACCTTCGTCGGCAGCTCCTCCGGCGATCTCGGCGCGATCGCCACCGCCGTGGGCGGCGCGCTGCTGGGCGTCGGGCTGGTCGTCGGGACGGCGCTGGCGGTGCTCCGGCTCAGCAGCGTGGCCGTCCGGCACCGGCGGACCGCGGTCCGCGCCGTGCCGGTGCTGGGCGCGGTCTGGCTGGCCTGCTTCGCCCTCGGCGCGCAGATCGTCGTGCCGGTGCCGGTGGCCGCCTGGAGCACCGCGTCGATGGGCTACCGCACCGCCGCCCAGGTGCCCTGGACCCTGCAGCAGTACCAGGCGTTCCTCGACCAGGCCGCCGCCCCCGACCCGTTCGCCGCCCCCGGCACCGAGCTGCTGGGCGGGCTGGCCGGCAAGGACGTCGTGCTCTCGTTCGTCGAGAGCTACGGGCGCAGCGCCGTCGAGGGCCCGGAGATCGCCCCGCAGATCGACGCCCTCCTCGACGACGGCACCCGCCGGTTGGAGGCCGCGGGCTTCGCCTCCCGCAGCGCGTTCCTGACCTCCCCCACCTCCGGCGGGGGCAGCTGGCTGGCCCACGCCACCCTGCTGTCCGGACTGTGGGTCACCAACCAGCAGAGCTACCGCAGCCTCGTCGAGGGCGACCGGCTCACCCTCACCGGCGCCTTCCAGCGCGCCGACTGGGACACCGTCGGCGTCATGCCCGGCCTGACCTCCGCCTGGCCCGAGGAGACCTTCTACGGCATCGACCGGCTCTACGACTTCCGCAACCTCGGCTACCGGGGGGAGCGCTTCTCCGGCTTCCACACCCCCGACCAGTACACGCTCTCGGCCTTCCAGCGCCTGGAGCACTCCCGGCCGGGCAACGCCCCGCTGATGGCCGAGATCCCGCTGGTCACCAGCCACTTCCCGTGGGTGCCGGTGCCCCCGTTCATCTCCTGGAACGCCGTCGACGACGGCACGGTCTACGACTCGATGCCGGTCACCGACGAGTCCATGGAGGCCGTCTGGAGCGACCCGGTCAAGATCCGCGCCCAGTACGCCGAGTCGATCGAGTACTCGCTGACCAGCCTCATCTCCTACGTCGAGACCTACGGCGACGACGACCTGGTGCTGGTCTTCCTCGGCGACCACCAGCCCGCCCCGATCGTCACCGGGGAGGACGCCGGGCGCGACGTCCCGATCACGATCGTCGCCAAGGACCCCGCCGTCCTCGACCGCGTCGCCGGGTGGGACTGGGACAACGGTCTCAACCCCGGGCCGGGGGCGCCGGTGTGGCGGATGGACGACTTCCGCGACCGGTTCCTGACCGCGTTCGGGTCGTAGCGCCCCGGCCGCCCGTCAGCGGCCGGCGTCCCCGTCGGTGACGTGGTCGGGCCGGGTGCGCACGACGCTCCAGTCACGGGCCTCCGTCGCCCAGGTCGCGGTGGAGCCGTCGTTCGTGCAGCTCGGTGCCCCCGGGGCCGCGGTCGAGCTGGGAACGTCCGGTGTCGGTCCAGCCGTGGCGGTGGTAGAAGCGCAGGGCGCGTTCGTTGGTGTCGAGGACCCACAGGCCGGCGCGGGTGAAGCCGGAGGACCGGAGGCGGTCGAGGGCGGCGGCGTGCAACCCGGTGCCGATGCCGCGGCGCCAGACGTCGGGGTCGAGGTACAGCGCGTAGAGGTCGCCGAGCGCGGGGTCGGCGCGGTCGACGGGAACCAGCGGCGGACCGGTCGCCGCGAAACCGACGACGGCGCCCGCGATCGTCGCGACGACGGCGCCGGTGCGCGGCGCGCTGGTGGTGAGGGCTGCCGACCAGAACCGCTCCCGGTCGGCGACGGACAGGCCGGCCAGCACGTGGTCGGGGAGCAGACCGCGGTAGGCGACGCGCCACGACCGCACGAGCAGGACGGCGATGGCGTGGGCGTCGGCCGGCGTCGCGTCCCGGAGCTCGACCATGCCGGCGATGCTCCCACGGGCGGAGGGCCCGCCCACATGTCGACCGCGGTGGGCGCGGCAGGGTTCGAACCTGCGACCGCTCGGGTGTAAGCCGAGTGCTCTCCCGCTGAGCTACGCGCCCGGGACCGGGCCGGGGCCCGGGTTGCTCGCCGTGGACGGGTCAGACGCCGGCCAGCGCCGCCACCGCTCGCCGCCAGCCGTTCTGGTCGCGCGCCTCGCCGACGGCGTTCACCTCGGCGAACCGCACGACGCCCTCCCTGTCCACCAGGAAGGTACCGCGCAGGGCGAACCCGGCGCCGCTGTTGAGCACGCCGTAGTCCTGGGCCACCCGGCCGTGCGGCCAGAAGTCCGACAGCAGCGGGAACTCGTAGCCCTGGGCGTCGGCCCAGGCCTTCAGCGCGAACGGGTGGTCGCAGGAGACGGCCAGCACCTGCACCTCGTCGTTCTGGAACGAGCCGAGGTCGTCGCGCACGGCGCTCAGCTCGCCCGTGCAGATCCCGGAGAACGCGAACGGGTAGAAGACCAGCAGCACGCTGCGCTCACCGCGGAACGACGACAGGGTGACGTCCTCGCGGTTCTGGTTCTTCAGGGTGAAGTCGGGGGCTTCGGTTCCCACCTCGGGGGACACGGTTCTCCTCGGTTCGCGGGCGGCGTCGGAAGGCGGCGCACGCCACGATAGCCGTGCGTCACCCTCTCGGTGACGCACGGCGGTGGTGCGCCTGGCGGCGGGGTCAGCGCCGCGACTTGGTGGCCGCCTTCGGGGCGACGAGCCGGGAACCGGCCCACCCGTCGCTGACCGTGACGTTCGAGGTCTGCGACAGCCCGGCCGTCGGAGCGACCTCGGCGATCTCGCTCGGTTCGACGTGCCCGGGACGTCCGGTCTTCGGGGTCAGCACCCAGACCACGCCGTTGTCGGCCAGCTGCCCGATGCACTCGACCAGCGCGTCGAACAGGTCGCCGTCGGTGTCGCGCCACCACATCAGGACCACGTCGACGACATCGTCGGAGTCCTCGTCGAGCATCTCGTCACCCGTGCGTTCCTCGATCGCGTCGCGCACGACCTCGTCGACGTCGTCGTCCCACCCGATCTCCTGGACGACCATGCCCGGCTCCACGCCGAGCCTGCCCGCGATGTCGGACGTGCGTCCGGCATCCTCCGCGGCGACCACCCCTGTACCTCTTTTCGTCGTAGTCCTCCGGCATCCCGGCCGACGGTCACGACCGCCGGCCGCACCCGGATGCGGAATCCGAACACGTTGCTCGCCGGGACGCAACCACTCGTTACGAGACTGCCCGTGGAAAGGCACGATAGGGGATGAGCCAGACGACCGAGCCCGAGCCACGCAGGGAGACCCCTTGACCGGCCAGACCCACGACGGCAGCGACGCCGGAACGCGCGAATCCGGCGCCGCACCGCGACGTGTTCACGTCATCCGCGACGGCCTCGCCGCCCACCTCCCCGACATCGACCCGGAGGAGACCGCCGAGTGGATGGACTCCTTCGACGCGGTCCTGGACGCGGCGGGCCAGCAGCGCGCCCGGTACCTGATGCTGCGCATGCTGCAGCGCGCTCGCGAGCGCCATGTCGGCGTGCCTTCGCTGACCAGCACCGACTACGTCAACACCATCCCCACCGACCGGGAGCCGTGGTTCCCCGGCGACGAGGAGGCCGAGCGGGCCTACCGGCGCTGGGTGCGCTGGAACGCGGCGATGACGGTGCACCGCGCCCAGCGCCCGGGCATCGGCGTGGGCGGGCACATCTCGTCCTACGCCTCCTCGGCGACGCTCTACGAGGTCGGCTTCAACCACTTCTTCCGCGGCAAGGACCACCCCAGCGGGGGTGACCAGGTCTACATCCAGGGCCACGCCTCCCCCGGCATCTACGCCCGCGCCTACCTGGAGGGCAGGCTGTCGGAGGACCGGCTCGACGGCTTCCGCCAGGAGCTCTCGCACGGCGGCCCGGGCCACGGACTGCCCAGCTACCCGCACCCGCGGCTGATGCCCGACTTCTGGGAGTTCCCGACCGTCTCGATGGGCCTCGGCCCGATGAACGCGATCATGCAGGCCCGGTTCAACCGGTACCTTGGCGACCGCGGCCTGACCCCGGGGCGGGACACGCCCGGGGCCGAACCACACGTCTGGGCGTTCCTGGGCGACGGCGAGATGGACGAGCCGGAGTCCCGCGGTCTGATCCACATCGGGGCCACCGAGGGGCTGGACAACCTCACCTTCGTCATCAACTGCAACCTGCAGCGCCTGGACGGCCCCGTGCGCGGCAACGGCAAGATCATCCAGGAGCTGGAGTCGTTCTTCCGCGGCGCGGGCTGGAACGTCATCAAGGTGATCTGGGGCCGGGAGTGGGACACCCTGCTGCACGCCGACCGCGACGGCGCGCTGATCAACCTGATGAACACCACGCCGGACGGCGACTACCAGACCTACAAGGCCAACGACGGCGGCTACGTCCGCGAGCACTTCTTCGCCCGCGACCCGCGCACGAAGGCGCTCGTGGAGCCGATGAGCGACGCCGACATCTGGAACCTCAAGCGCGGCGGGCACGACTACCGCAAGGTCTACGCGGCCTACGCCGCGGCGATGGAGCACAACGGCCAGCCCACGGTGATCCTGGCCAAGACCATCAAGGGCTACGGCCTGGGCTCGCACTTCGCCGGGCGCAACGCCACCCACCAGATGAAGAAGCTCTCGCTGGCCGACCTCAAGGAGTTCCGCGACTCCCAGCGCATCCCGATCTCCGACGCCGACCTCGAGCGCGACCCCTACCTGCCGCCGTACTACCACCCCGGCGACGACGCCCCGGAGATCCAGTACATGCGCGAGCGGCGGCGCGCGCTGGGCGGGGCGGTGCCCGAGCGCCGGGTGCGGTCCAAGGCGCTGGTGCTGCCCGGCGACAAGGCCTACGAGGCCGTCCGCAAGGGTTCCGGCAAGCAGGAGGTGGCCACGACCATGGCCTTCGTCCGGCTGCTCCGCGAGCTGATCAAGGACAAGGAGATCGGCGGGCGGTTCGTGCCGATCATCCCGGACGAGGCGCGCACGTTCGGGATGGACTCGATGTTCCCGACGCAGAAGATCTACAACCCGAACGGGCAGCAGTACACCTCGGTCGACGCCTCGCTGATGCTGGCCTACCGGGAGTCCGAGCAGGGCCAGCTGCTGCACGAGGGCATCAACGAGGCCGGTTCGGTCGGGTCGTTCACCGCGGCGGGCACGTCCTACGCCACGCACGGCCAGCCGATGATCCCGGTCTACGTCTTCTACTCGATGTTCGGCTTCCAGCGCACCGGCGACTCGATCTGGGCCGCGGCCGACCAGATGGCGCGCGGGTTCCTGATCGGGGCCACCGCCGGGCGGACGACGCTGACCGGCGAGGGCCTGCAGCACAACGACGGGCACTCGCTGCTGCTCGCCGCGACCAACCCGGCGGTGGTGTCCTACGACCCGGCGTTCTCCTTCGAGATCGCCCACATCGTCCGCGACGGCCTGCGCCGGATGTACGGCGAGTCGGCCGGCGACGACGGCGACGAGACGCTCGGCGGCGAGAACGTCATCTACTACCTCACCGTCTACAACGACCCCTACCCGCAGCCGGCCGAGCCCGAGGGGCTCGACGTCCAGGGCCTGCTCCGGGGCATCTACCGCTACCAGGCCAGCCCGCGCGAGGACGGCCCGCAGGTGCGCCTGCTGGCCTCCGGGGTGAGCGTGCCGTGGGCGCTGCAGGCCCGGGACATGCTGCAGGAGCAGTGGGGCGTCGGCGCCGAGGTGTGGTCGGTGACCTCCTGGAACGAGCTGCGCCGCGACGGCGTGGAGTGCGAGCAGCACAACCTGCTGCACCCCGAGGGGGACCGCCGCGTGCCCTACCTGACCGAGGCTCTCGGCGAGGGCGCCCCGATCGTCGCGGTGTCGGACTGGATGCGCGCGCTGCCCGACCTCGTCCGGCAGTACGTACCGGCCCCGTTCACCTCGCTGGGCACCGACGGGTTCGGCCTGTCCGACACCCGGCCCGCCGTGCGCAGGCACTTCAACGTCGACGCCGAGTCGATCACGGTGGCGGCGCTGGAGAGCCTGGCCGCGCGGGGCGAGCTCGACCGCGGGGTCGTGGCCGAGGCCGCGGCGAAGTACCGCATCGACGACCCGCAGGCGGCCGGACCGCAGACCAGCGACAGCGGGGTGGCCTGAGCCTCCCCCGCACGCGTGCGGACCCGATGACGGAGGGTGAGTTCGAACGCTCGCCCGTTCGTCGCGCCGGTCGGTGCCGGATGGCCCCGGCACCGACCGGTCGGCGCTCGTGGACGGCCGCCTGCGCGCCGACCAACGGAAACGCACAGGTCATTGGCTCTCGGCAGAGTGGCCCGAACACGATACGCTCCGGCCGACGCCGACCACGATCGATCGTGGAGATCGATCGTGGGAGGGGTCCCGACCGGGGGCTTAGCCGGCTCCCGGCGGCGCGAGGCCGGGGGCCGTGCCCCGGCACCACGTACGAGGAGAGCAAGAATGGCAGAGGGCACCGTCAAGTGGTTCAACAGCGAGAAGGGCTACGGCTTCCTCGCTCCCGACGGTGGTGGCGCGGACGTGTTCGTGCACTACTCCGCGATCCAGGCCAACGGCTACAAGACCCTTGACGAAGGCCAGCGCGTGTCGTTCGACATCGAGCAGGGCCAGAAGGGACCGCAGGCCAGCAAGGTCACCCCGCTCGGCTGACCGCCCCGACGGCGGTCGCCCCGCGCCGGTCGGAGACCGGCGCGTCATCCGGCCTGATGCGGTGCCCGCACCGATCGGGACGTCGATCCCGCTCGTCCCCGACCCGAGCACCGGTCCGTCCCCGTCAGGACGGCCCGAGATCGGCCAGGGTCGCGTGCATCTCCCACACGAGCACCTCGGCTCCGTCCGCGCCCGCGACGACCCGTTGCCCGTCGGCACCGGTGACCCGTGCGGCGTCGCCCGTCGAGAGCGTTCCCACGCCCTCGAGGTCGACCGAGCCGCGGGCGACGTAGAGGTGCGCGCTCGGCGCCTGCGGTAGCGCAACCCTACCGCCGGGGCGCTGTCGCGCCGCGTGCAGGGCGGCGTGCCGCTGCCGGATCGAGGTCGCGCGCCGGTCGGCGTACCGGGGCATGCCGGAGGCGACCACCACCAGGTCGCCGGCGCCGAGGGCCCCGGTGACGTCGCGCTGCTCGTAGTCCGGCGTCCCGCCCGTCGTGTCGGGCAGCACCCACATCTGCACGAAGCGCGTGGCGCGCGGCGGCCCCGATCCGGGGTCGTGCCGCGGGCCGTCGGCGTGCTCGGAGTGCAGTACGCCCGAGCCCGCGCTCAGGCGCTGGGCCAGTCCGGGACCGATCACGCCGGAGTTGCCCGCCGAGTCCCGGTGCACCAGCGCCCCCTCCAGCACCCAGGTGACGATCTCCATGTCGCGGTGCGGGTGGGTGTCGTAGCCGGTCCCGGCGCTGACGACGTCGTCGTTGTGGGCCACGAGCAGCGCGAAGTGCGTGTTGAGCGGGTCGTAGTGGGCCCCGAACGAGAAGCTGTGCCGCGAATCCGACCAGCCGGTCGTCGTGCGCGGGCGGTCGGCCGCCCGCCGCACCCGCGCGCCCGTCCCCGCGTCCGCTGCGTCCATCCGTGCCATGCTGCCCGACGTGACGGCGGCCGGGGCTGGTCGGGTCGTGGGCGCGGACCCACGACCGGGGACGACCGGGCCCTCCCCCGGCCCGGGCACCGATCCCGGATCCGGCCCGGCGCGGGCCTCGGCGATCTCGCCGGCCACGCTGCGCCGGGTGGAGCTGGCCGCGGGCGAGCTGGCCACCGCCAGCCTGACCGCGATGCAGCGCCGCCAGCCGTGGTTCGCCCGGCTGAGCGCCGACCAGCGCGCCGGCGTCATGCTCGTCACCCAGACCGGGGTCGCCAACTTCGTGGCCTGGCTCGGCGAGCGCGGCGAGACGATCCGGCTCACCGCCGAGGCCTTCCGGATCGCCCCGCGCGACCTGACCCGCAGGCTCACCCTCAGCCAGACCGTCGACCTGGTCCGCATCGCCACCGACGTGTTCGAGCGCCACCTGCCCCCGCTGGCCGCCGACGAGGCCGAGCGCCACGCCCTGGTCGAGAGCGTGCTGCGGTTCGGTCGCGAGATCGCCTTCGCCGCGGCCACCGCCTACGCCGCCGCCGCGGAGACCCGCGGCGCGTGGGACGCCCGGCTGGAGGCGCTGATCGTCGACGCCGTGGTGCGCGGCCCGGACCTCGACGGCGACGGGGCCGGCGCGGGCGGCGACGACGACGCGCTGGTGTCCCGGGCCGCCGCGCTGGGCTGGGACGCGGGCGCCGCGGTGCGGGTGATGGTGGGCAGCCCGCTGCCCGACCCGCCGCGGCGCCAGCTGCTCGACCTGCGCAACGAGGCCGCCCGGGCCGGGCGCTCGCTGCTGGTCGGGCTGCAGGGCGCCCGGCTGGTCATGCTGGTGTCCGAGGCGCCGCGCGCCAACGGCCGCGCCGACGAGCCGGCGCCCCGCGCCGACGGCGACGCCCTGCACGACACGCTGACCGCCGCGTTCGCCCCGGGGCCGGTGGTGATCGGCGCCCCCGCCCCCGACCTGGGCCGGGCCCACTTCAGCGCCCGGGAGGCGCTCAGCGGGCTGCGCGCGGCCCCCGGGTGGCCCGACGCGCCGCGCCCGGTCGACGCCGACGAGCTGCTGCCCGAGCGCGCGGTGGCCGGGGACCCCGTCGCCCACCGCCGGATGGTCGACCTGCTGGTCGCCCCGCTGGCGGCGGCGGGCGGCGACCTGCTGCGCACCGCCGAGGTGTACCTGGAAGGCGGTGGGGCGCTGGAGGCGTGCGCCCGGGCGCTGTTCGTGCACCCGAACACGGTCCGCTACCGGCTGCGCCGGGTGAGCGAACTCACCGGCCGCGCCCCGACCGACCCGCGGGACGCCCTCGTCCTGCGGATCGCGCTGATGGCGGCCAGGATGGACGCCACGCGCCGGCCGGACCGACCGGCATGAGCTGCGGAGTTCCTACAATGACCGATCCTCGTGACGTGGGCCGCGGTACCGGCACGCCACGCGTCGTTGGCGGGAACCTCCAAATGCCGGCCCCGGAGTTGGTGCCCGGCGGCATCCCGCCGCTGCGCCCCGGAGGTGTTGTGTTGTGCCCGTGATCGCCCTGCTCGCGCCCGGCCAGGGGTCCCAGACCCCCGGCATGCTGGCCCCCTGGCTCGACGAGCCCGCAGCCGCCGAGACCATCGCCCGCTGGTCCGCCGCCACCGGCCTCGACCTGCGCCGCCTCGGCGTCGACGCCGGGGCCGACGAGATCGTGGACACTGCGGTGACCCAGCCGCTGGTCGTGGCGACGGCGCTGCTGGCCGCCGCCCGGCTCACCGCCGCGGCGGCGCTGCCGGCCGCGGCGCCCGTCGCCGGCCACTCGGTGGGCGAGCTGGCCGCGGCCGCCCTGGCCGGGGTGCTCGACGCGGACGCCGCCGTCGAGCTCGCCGCCGTCCGCGGGCGGGAGATGGCCGCCGCCTGCGACCTGGAGCCGACCGGGATGTCGGCCGTGCTCGGCGGCGACGCCGACGAGGTGCTGGCCGCGCTGGCCGCGCTGGGGCTGGACCCGGCCAACCGCAACGCCACCGGTCAGGTGGTCGCGGCCGGCCAGATCTCCGCCCTGGAGGCGCTGGAGAAGGACCCGCCGAACCGCGCCCGGGTCAAGCGGCTGCCGGTGGCCGGCGCGTTCCACACCCGGTTCATGGCGCCCGCCGAGCAGGCCCTGCGCGACCGGGCCGCGCAGCTCGCGCCGGGCGACCCGGTCCGCCCGCTGCTGTCCAACGCCGACGGGGCCGTCGTCACCGACGGCGCCGACGCGGTGCGCAGGCTGGTCGCCCAGGTCACCCGCCCGGTCCGCTGGGACTCCTGCACCGCCACCCTGCTCGAGCGCGGGATCACCGCGGTGATCGAACTGCCGCCCGCCGGCACGCTGGTGGGCATCGCCAAGCGCGAGATGAAGGGCGTCGAGCGCCTGGCCCTCAAGACACCGGACGACCTGGACGCCGCGATCGACCTGATCACGCAGCACTCGGGGGAGGACTCATGACCACGCGACCCCGCACGCCCCTGCGCCTGGCCGCCACGGCGCCGGGCGCCCGGCTGCTCGGCCTGGGCAGCGCCCAGCCGGACAACGTCGTCACCAACGACGACCTGGCCGAGCGCATGGACACCAACGACCAGTGGATCCGGGAGCGGGTCGGCATCCAGAGCCGGCGCATCGCCGAGGAGGGCACGCTGCTGGTCGACATGGCCACCGACGCCGGTGCCCGCGCGGTCAAGGACTCCGGGCTCGACCCCGCCGAGATCGACACCGTCATCGTGGCCACCTGCACGATGCCCACCCCGATCCCGAACGCCGCGGCCCAGACCGCCGAGCGGATCGGCATCCCGGCGCCGGGCGCGTTCGACCTCAACGCCGCGTGCGCGGGCTTCTGCTTCGGCGTGGGCGCCGGGGCCGACCTGGTGCGCGCGGGCAGCTCGCGGCACGTGCTGGTGATCGGCGCGGAGAAGCTGTCGGACTGGCTGGACTGGACCGACCGGTCCACCGCGATCATCTTCGCCGACGGCGCGGGCGCGGCGGTGCTCGGCCCGGCCCCCGACGCGGAGTCGGTCGGCGTGGGGCCGCTGGCCTGGGGCAGCGCCGGCGACATGGCCCAGACCATCCACATCAAGCTGGAGAACAACGCGCTGGCCCAGGAGGGCCAGGCGGTGTTCCGGTGGGCCACCACGAAGATCGCCCCGGTGGCGCTGCGCGCGGTCGAGCTGGCCGGTCTCACCCCCGCCGACATCGACGTCTTCATCCCCCACCAGGCCAACCTGCGCATCGTCGACGCCGTGGCGCGCAAGCTGCGCGCCAAGGGCGCGCGGGAGGACATGGTCGTCGCCGACGACATCGTCCACTCCGGCAACACCTCGTCGGCGTCGATCCCCCTGGCGCTCGACCACATGCGCACGGACGGGCGGGTGCGTTCCGGCGACACCGTGCTGCTCGTAGGCTTCGGCGCGGGCCTGTCCTACGCCGCCCAGGTCGTCACCTGTCCGTGAGCTACACCACGAGCTCCACCACCCCCCACCCCTGAAGGAGAAGCACCATGGCTGACAACGCGGAGATCCTCAGCGGCCTCGCCGAGATCGTCGAGGAGGTCGCCGGCATCGACACCGCCGAGGTGACCCCGGAGAAGTCCTTCGTCGACGACCTGGACATCGACTCGCTGTCCATGGTCGAGATCGCCGTGCAGGCCGAGGACAAGTTCGGCGTCAAGATCCCCGACGACCAGCTCGCCGAGCTCAAGACCGTCGGCGACGCCGTCTCCTACATCTCCAGCCACCAGTAAGGGCCCGGCCGCGCGCCACCCTCCCCCCGCACCTCCTCGGAAGGACGAGATGAGCCGCCAGAGCACCGACGTCGTCGTCACCGGCCTCGGCGCGACCACCCCCCTCGGCGGGACCGTCGCGGCGACGTGGGAAGCGCTGCTCGCCGGGCGCTCCGGCGTCCGGCGCATCGACGACGCCGACCACGAGTGGGTGGAGCGCCACCAGCTCCCGGTCAAGATCGCCGCTCCGCTCGCGGTCTCCCCGACCGAGGTCCTGCCGCGGGTCAAGGCCCGCCGGATGGACCGCTGCGAGCAGGTGGCGCTGGTCGCCGCCCAGGAGGCGTGGGAGCACGCCGGCCGGCCGGAGGTCGAGCCGGACCGGCTGGCCGTGGTCATCGGCACCGGCATCGGCGGCGCGGTCACCCTGCTCGACCAGGACGACCTGCTCGAGAGCGGCGGGCTGCGCAAGGTCTCGCCGCTGACCGTGCCGATGCTCATGCCCAACGGGCCCGCGGCCTGGGTGGGCATCGAGTTCGGCGCCACCGGCGGCGTGCACGCGCCCGTCTCGGCGTGCGCGTCCGGGGCCGAGGCGCTGGCCTGGGCGCTGCGGCTGATCCGCAGCGGCGAGGTCGACGTCGTCATCGCCGGCGGCGCGGAGGCCTGCATCACCGGCATCACGGTGGCCGGCTTCGTGCAGGCGCGGACGCTATCGCAGCGCAACGACGAGCCGGAGCGGGCCTCGCGGCCCTTCGACGTCGGTCGCGACGGCTTCGTGCTCGGCGAGGGCTCCGGGATCATGGTCCTGGAGCGGGCCGAGTTCGCCGCCGCGCGCGGGGCCACCGTGCACGGCAGGCTGGCCGGCGCCGGGATCACCTCCGACGCCCACCACATCACCGGCCCGGAGCCGGAGGGCACCGGGCAGTCCCGGGCCATCCTCAAGGCGGTGAGCAGCGCCGGGCTGCAGCCCTCCGACATCGGGCACGTCAACTGCCATGCCACCTCCACCGTCGTCGGCGACGTCGGGGAGAGCCGGGCGGTGGTCAAGGCGCTGGGCACGCACCCGATCCTGACCGCGCCGAAGTCGGCGCTGGGCCACATGGTCGGGGCGGCCGGGGCGGTGGAGAGCATCATCACGCTGCTCTCCATCAAGGAGGGCGTCATCCCGGCCACGCTCAACCTGGACGAGATGGACCCGGGTGTCGAGCTCGACGTGGTGGCCGGAGAACCCCGCAAGGTCGACCTGGAGGCCGCGGTCTGCGACTCCTTCGGCTTCGGCGGGCACAACGCGGCGGTCGCCTTCACCCGGGCCTGACCCGGCTCCGACCCACCGGCGCCCAGGCGCGACGCGCACCCGGTCCGCCTCCACGCGCACGTCCTGACGTGGGCGTGGAGGCCGGCGGGTGCGCGGGCACGTCCGGCGACCCCGACCGCCGGACCGTCGGGCCGTGCGCCGGGGAATGATGCGCGCATGGGAACCGCACCGGCGCCGGACGACCGGCGCACCCGCCAGGCCGCACTGCGGCGGGCGATCGGCGTCATCGGTGTCGGCCTGCCGGTCGTGCTGCCGCTGGGCGAGGTGCTGTTCTTCCGGGCGGGGCTGCCCGCGACGATCAGCGGGTTCTACTACACCGACATGCGCAACGTGCTCGTCGGCGCGATGTGCGCGGTCGGCGTCTACCTCCTCTACTACCCCGGGTACGACCGGGGCGACAACCTGACCAGCGCGGTCGCCGGGCTGGGCGCGATCACCCTCGCGCTGAGCCCCACGACGCCACCGGCGAGGGCGCCCACGACCGCCGAAGCCGTCGCCGGGGTCGTGCACTACGTCGGGGCCGGCGCCTTCTTCCTGGCGCTGGCCTACCTGTCGTACTTCCGGTTCACCCGGACCGCGGGGGCCCCGACCGCGCAGAAGCTCCGGCGCAACGTCCTCTACCGGGTGTGCGGGATCGTCATGGTGGTGGCCATCGCCCTGGCCGTCCTGCTCGACAACGTCCTGCCCGAGGCGGTCAGCGGCGCCGTGCTGCCGGTGTTCTGGCTGGAAGTGGCCGCGGTGCTCGCGTTCGGGTTGTCGTGGCTGGTCAAGGGCGAGGCGCTGCTGCAGGACCGGTGAGCACCTCGGCTCCCGGCCGCGCCGCCGCGACCGGGCCGTCCCGGGCCGCTCAGCCGACCTGGTGCAGCCAGGTGACCGGGGCGCCGTCGCCCGCGTAGCGGAAGTCCTCCAGGACGTCGTCCCACGCCGTGCCCAGCAGCTCGTGCATCTTGGCCGGCACCTGCGCGGCCGGCGTCTCGGCCAGCACCGCGCGCAGCCGGTTCTCCCCCACCACGACGTCGCCGTTCGCGCCGGTCTGCCCGCGCCACAGCCCGAGGGTGGGCACGTAGCAGAAGCGCTCGCCGTCGGCCCCGGGCGTGGGGTCCTCGGTCACCTCGAAGCGCAGCATCGTCCAGGCGCGCAGGGCACCCGCGATCGCGCCGCCCGTGCCCACCGGCGCGGACCAGGTGCACTCGGCGCGCAGCGCTCCGTGCACGGCAGGTTGGGGCGTCCACTGCAGGGACACCTTGGTCCCCAGGACACCCGAGATCGCCCACTCGACGTGCGGGCAGACCGCAGTCGGCGACGAGTGGACGAAGACCACGCCGCGTGCGTTCACTGCAGACCTCCAACGTCGACGAGGATCGTCTTCCCCTACGTCCTCATGCCGTGGCGGACTGCTGCGTTCATCCGGGCCCGGTGCCCGGCTCACTTGTGCTGGTGCTGTGCTGGTGATCAGTTTGCCCCGGGCCGCGGAGCAGCACCAATCGGGATCGCCGTCCGGGCGTGTCGCTGCGGCGGGTCGCGGGTGCGGATCGACGAACGGTGGGGCAGCACCCCTCCAACGGTGTCGCCGACCGATCGGAGCGGCGCCGCGGCGGCGGAGGTCAGACGGTGTAGCGGGCGACGCCGTGATCGTCGTCGGCGACGGTCAGCAGGCCGCGCTCGGCGAGCACGTCGAGGTGCGCGAGGGTCTCCGTGGTGGCCAGCATCGTGTTGAACGCGTCCAGGTCGGCGAGGCGGCGCTCGCGGCGCGTCCAGGGCAGCACGGCGGCCACCTCGTACGCGGTCGAGCAGCCCGACCGCACGGCGGCCAGGGTGGCGTCCAGGCGCTTGGCGTGGTGGGCCAGCAGCTCGTCGACCCGCTGGTGCACCCGCATCCCGGTGGCCCCGTGGGCCGGGAGCAGCAGGGCGTCCGGGCGGGAGCGCACCAGCTCCAGGGAGGCCAGGAAGTCGGCGAGCGGGCTGGCCGCGCGCACCGGCTGCAGGCCGATCGACGGGGTGATCGTGGGCAGCACGTGGTCGCCGGCGAACAGCAGCTCGCCCGCCTCGTCGGCGAACACCACGTGGCCCTGGGTGTGGCCGGGGGTCTGCACGGCGCGCAGCCTGCGCGGGGCGTCCGGGTCGCCGACCAGGATCTCGGCGCCGTCCTCGATCCACTCGTCGGGGAACTCCCACTCGTCGCGGCTGTGCCGCGGCGGCGGCCCCGTCCGCCGGGCGACCAGCTCGGCGGCGCCCGCCCGGTGCAGCACGTCGTCGCGCACGAGGCCGGCGTTGGCCGGGCTGTGGATGGCCTCCAGCCCCGGCTGCTCGCCGCGGCCGAGCGCCACCTTCATGCCGAACTCCCGGCGCAGGGCGACGGCCTGGGTGTAGTGGTCGCGGTGGATGTGGGTGACCAGGAAGCGGCGGATGTCGGCGAACCCCGCGTCCAGCCGGGCCAGCGCCTTCCCCAGCAGCTCGCGCGCCTCGGCGATCGCCCAGCCCGCGTCGACCAGCGTCCAGCCGGACTCGTCGGCGATCGCGTACACGTTGACCGCCCGCAGGCCGTCCTGCGGGAGCGGCAGCGGGATGCGGTGGACCCCGGGCGCGCACCGGTAGACCCCCGGTTCGGTCCAGTCGCGGTCCGGTGCGTCGTCCTCGATCACCCCCCGAGACTAGGTCGTGAGCAATGCATCATCCAGCCGGCACCGGCCGGTCCGCCGTCACGGCAGCCGACCGGGACGCGCTCCTCCAGCATCAGGTCCACCAGGTCCATCTCGCTCATCCGGGCGGCGCCTCTCCTGACGACGAGGTCTGCCGGGCGTAGCTGCTCCGTCGCGGCGTGCTGCCGAGGACCCGCGGGGCCGCAGGTCGTCATCGCCGGCGCAGGGTCCGACGTTGACGCAACTCCATGGTTGCCATAAGGTCGCAATCAGATGGTTGCTACTTGGAGATGCACGTGGGTTTCCCCGACCGCCTCGAACGGACCGACGATCTCGCCGACCGACCCGACCCGACCCGACGCACCGTCCTGGCCGCCCTGCGCGACCACCTCGACGGCTGAGCGCGGGATGTACGGACAGATCCGATCCGGAAGGACGCACGACGATGACCGCACTCCCGAACACCGAACTCCCGACGACAACGCCCCCGATCGTCTCCGCGGCCGAGTGGGACGCCGCGCGGGCGGCGCTGCTGGTGCAGGAGAAGGAGCTCACCCGGGCCCGGGACGCGCTGGCCGCGAACCGCCGTCGGATGCCGTGGCTGGAGGTCGAGCGGGACTACGCGTTCGACGGGCCGCGGGGTCGGGTGCGCCTGCTCGACCTGTTCCACGGCCGCCGCCAGCTGATCGTCTACCGGGCCTTCTTCGAGCCCGGGGTGTTCGGCTGGCCCGAGCACGCGTGCCGCGGCTGCTCCATGGTGGCCGACCAGGTGGCCCACGTCGCGCACCTGAACGCGCGAGACACCACGCTGGTCTTCGCCTCACGCGCCGGGCAGCCCGACATCGCCCGGGTCAAGGAGCGGATGGGCTGGTCGATGCCCTGGTACACGATCACCGACGGCTTCGACGCCGACTTCGGCGTCGACGAGTGGCACGGGACGAACGCGTTCATCCGCGACGGCGAGCGCGTGTTCCGCACCTACTTCGTCGACAACCGCGGCGACGAGGCCATGGGCGGCACCTGGGACTACCTCGACATCACCGCGCTGGGTCGGCAGGAGCAGTGGGAGGACTCGCCGCAGGGCTACCCGCAGTCGCCGCCCTACGCCTGGTGGAACTGGCACGACGAGTACGCCGACGCCGGCACCGAGCCGGACGAGCGGTGGCTGGCCAAGGTCGAAGGCGGCATCGAGCGGATGGGCGGCACCTCCCCGAAGCCGGCGACCCCGCCCGGAGCGGACTGCTGCGCGTCGCACTGACACCTCGGGGCGGTGGCGGCGGCGCGCGTCAGCGGGGTCGCGTCCGATCGGGGCGCGCGGCCAGGAAGTCCTCGAACGTGACGGTCCCGTCCGCGTGCTCGGGCGCGAGGTGCCCGCCGTCGCGGTAGCCCCGGGCGATCCGGCCCGGCAGCCGCACCGGCAGCAGCCGCCTGCGCTTCCCGCGCGCGGCCAGCCAAGCCGCGGCGAAGTCGGCCATCGGGCGCACCTGCGGTCCGGCCAGGTCGGGTGCCCGGCCGCCGGGCGGGTCCAGGGCCAGGGCCGCGACCCGGGCGGCCGCGTCGCCGACGTCGATCGGCTGCACGTCGGTGCCGGCCAGCACCGGCATCAGCGGCAGCCGGGCCAGCGCCGCGAACACCGCGTCGAGCAGGGTGTGGAACTGGGTGATCCGCTGGATGGTCCACGGCGCCGCCGAGCCCCGCACCACCTCCTCGACCGCGAGCTTCTCCCGGTAGTACGGCAGCGGCACCCGGTCGACCCCGACGATCGAGACGTAGAGCAGGTGCGCCCGCGGCGCGGTCCGCCGCAGGGCGGCCACCAGCCGCTCGGTGCCGGCGACGTCGTGGCCGTGGCGGGTGGCCGCGTGCACCACGACCGCGACCCCGCGCACGGCCTCGTCCAGGCCCGCGCCGGTGTCCAGGTCGCCGACCACGCGATCGGGGCCGGGCTTGCGGCTCAGCACCCGCGTCTCGGCTCCCGCCTCGCGCAACCGGGCCACGACCGCGCGGCCCAACGTGCCCGTCCCGCCCGTCACCAGGATCGTGCCGCTCACCGCCCGCTCCCCCCGGTCCGCGCGGGCAGCCGTCCCGCCAGCACCCAGATCGCCGCGACCAGCACGCACAGTCCCACGTTGCCCACGGTCTGCGCGACGGCGTCGAACGCCGGGAAGTGCGCCATGTGCGTCGCGTGGAAGATCGTGTGCGGCACCACGAACACCGCGCCCGCCAGCGCCGCCACCCGCGCGCTCCACCGGTCGGGCCGCAGAGCCGCCGCCGCGAGCACCACGACCAGCGCGAGGCTGAGCCCGCCCACGTCGCGCACGAGGTGCTCGTTGTAGGGCGGCAGCAGCTGCACCCACCCCCACCCGAGCGGGAAGTCCTCGTAGAAGCCGACCGGGAAGAACTGCGCCCACACCCCGATCACGGCCTCCACCGCCACCGCGGCCCACAGCAGCACCCGGACCGCGCGCTCCGTGCCCATCCCCACCGTCGTCGTGCTCATCGCCGACCTCCCTCCCGCGCGACCCCCGTGGCCGCACAGTGGGGACGGGGCGGTGGCCGGGGACGTGACGGGTCCGGCGCTGTGACCCCGGTCGCGCGGGCCGGGTACGGGATGATCGCGGCGTGGACGTCGGGGACCTCCCGCGCACCGGGGTGACCCAGCCCCACCTCGACCCGGTTACGGGTCGCCTCGCCCGCGGACCTGGACCGCCCGCTCGTGGCCGAGCACCTGCGCTCCCTCGGCGACGACGAACGGCGCGACGTCGCCCACCACCGGCCGGACCGGGTGGGCGACCTGCTGTTCGACTGGTTCGACTGATCGTCGGCGGACAGGGCGGCCCCCCCCCCCCCCCCCCCGGGGGGGGGGGGGGCGGGGCCCGCGCCGGGGACCGTGCTGGCGCAGCGGACTTGTTCCGACGGTGCTCTGTTCGTCTTCGCGATGTCCGTTCCGGCCGTCCTCGACCCGCTTGAAGATGTCAACCTGCGCTGGCCCCACCGTGACGGTCTGATCCGCGACTGCGCACTGAGCCAGCGCTGTCGGTGGGACCTGATTACCTGACCGAATGTTCGAGACTGCCGTAGAGCTCCACGAGCTCCAAGTCCTCCTCGACACCTCCTTGGCCCGCTCCAGCAGCCACCTCAAGTCGATCGTCCTACCCGGTGAGAGGACCCTGGACGCCGAGCAGGTCGTCCGAGTCTGCCGAGGCATGTGCACTCTGGCCATCGCCACAGTCACCCGGCGCGGCGAGCCACGCATCAGCGGCGCCGACGGGCACCTCCTACACGGCCGTTGGATCATCGGCACCCACCGCCAGGCCGCGAAAGCCCAGCATCTCGCAGCGCGGCCCGGCATCAGCGCGACCTATATGCGAGGCGAGCAGCTCGGCATCTTCACGCACGGACACGCTGTTCCGCTGAACCCCGAGGGGTCCAGCAGCGACCCGGCTTGGCCGACTGTCCGCGACTACCTCGTCAACCACTACGGCGGCGACGGCGACGACCCGTCCTGGGACGAGAGCGTCTGGTATCGCATCACCCCCAGCTGGATGGTCGCCTACAGCTCCGACCCCGTCGGGCTGCTCAACCAACAACCACCAGTCTGAAGAGAGCTCGCGCGGGGTCCACGGGACTGTCGACTGAACGGTGTAACGGCAGCTGACAGGGTTACTTGCGGCCGGCGCTGAGGCGGCCGTCGAAGGCGATGTCGAAGGCGTTCAGGGCGGGTTTCCAGCGCATCATCCAGCGCCGGCGGCCTTGGCCGGTGGGGTCCAGGCTCATGATCGCCATGTAGATGCACTTCAGCGCGGCGTGCTCGTTGGGGAAGTGCCCGCGGGCCTTGACCGCGCGGCGGATCCGGGCGTTGACCGACTCGACGGCGTTGGTCGAGCAGACCACCTTGCGGATCTCGGGGTCGAAGGCCAGGAAGGGCACGAACTCGGCCCAGGCGTTCTCCCACAACCGCACGATCGCCGGGTAGCGGCGCCCCAGGCCTCGACGAACTCCGGGAAGCGCTCCATCGCCGCGGCCTCGGTCGGCGCGGTGTAGACCGGGCGCAGCGCCTTGGCGATGGGGTCCCAGTGCTGGCGGCCTGCGTAGCGGAAGCTGTTGCGCAGCAGGTGCACCACACAGGTTTGGGTGATGGTCTGCGGCCACACCGCCTCGACCGCGTCCGGGAGCCCGCTCAGGCCGTCGCAGACGAGCATGAGCACGTCGTTGACGCCGCGGTTCTTGAGTTCGGTGAGCACGTGCAGCCAGTGCTTGGCGCCCTCGCCGCCGTCACCTCGAACACCGCCGGCGCTGGATCGAGGTGAACCACCCCTTCGGCCAGCACGAGTTGCGCCGCACCAGGAAGATCGACCGCTCGCTCCGTGCGTTGCATCTAACAACATCGTTGAGCTTCGTTCGCCTGGGTCTTGATGTCCCTGGTCGAGAACACGAGGTGGGCGCCGACCAAGGGTCGACGCCCACCTCGACGTGCAGGTCACTCACTTGTGCATGCAGTGCTCAACGTTGCATCGCGTGCAACACGGCCCGGTATCAGCTGCAGCCGCTGGTGGAGCCGCAGCCCTCGCAGACGTAGCAGGAGCCTGCGGGCCGCATCTTGGTGCCGCAGGTCATGCACAGCGGCGCATCGGCCACCTTGCCCAGGTGCAGCTCCAGCAGTTCCGTGGAGCTGCCCACCTCCACCGGGGCGGGCGTGGCCGCCTTCGACGCCGCCGGGACCGCCGCGTCGACGCCGCCGCGCAGCGCCTCCATGTCGACCTCGCCGTAGTTCTCGGCGACCTGCGCGGTGCGCTCGTCGGCGGAGAAGATGCCGAGCTGGACGCGCTTGTCGTAGGGCAGGTGGTCGAGCGCGAGGCGGCGGAACAGGTAGTCCAGCACGCTGGTGGCGATCCGCACGTCCGGGTCGTCGGTCATGCCGGCCGGCTCGAAGCGCAGGTTGGAGAACTTCGAGACGTAGAACTCCAGCGGGATGCCGTACTGCAGGCCCACCGAGATCGACATCGAGAAGGCGTCCATCACGCCGGCCAGCGTGGAGCCCTGCTTGCCGAGCTTGACGAAGATCTCGCCGAGGCCGTCGTCGGGGTAGGAGCCCGCGGTCAGGTAGCCCTCGGCACCGCCCACGGTGAACGAGACGGTCTCGCTCGGGCGCTTCTTCGGCAGCCGGCGACGCACCGGACGGGCCTCCACGACCGGCGCGGCCTCCGTCTCCGCGGCGGGCTTGGCGGACTTGCCCACCGACAGCGGCTGGCCGACCTTGCAGTTGTCGCGGTAGATCGCCAACGCCTTGAGGCCCATCCGCCAGCCGTCGAGGTAGACCTTCTCGACGTCCTCGACGGTGGCCGACTCCGGCATGTTGACCGTCTTGGAGATCGCCCCGGACAGGAACGGCTGCACCGCGCCCATCATCCGGACGTGGCCCATCGGCGCGATGGACCGCTCCCCCATGGCGCAGTCGAACACCTCGTAGTGCTCGGGGCGCAGGCCGGGCGCGTCGATCACGTGGCCGTGCTCGCCGATGAACTCGACGATCGCCTCGATCTGCTCGGCCTGGTAGCCCAGCTTGGCCAGTGCGCGCGGCACGGTCTGGTTGACGATCTGCATGGAGCCGCCGCCGACCAGCTTCTTGAACTTGACCAGGGCCAGGTCGGGCTCGATGCCGGTGGTGTCGCAGTCCATCATCAGGCCGATGGTGCCGGTGGGGGCCAGCACCGAGGCCTGCGCGTTGCGCCAGCCGTTGCGGGTGCCGGTGGCCAGGCCCTCCTGCCAGGCCGCGGTGGCCAGCCGGTTGATGGGGGTGCTGGCCGGCAGGGTGCGCATGGCGTCGTTGGCGGCGGCGTGCTTGCGCATGACCCGCTGGTGGGACTCGGCGTTGCGGGCGTAGCCCTCGTAGGGGCCCACCACGCCGGCGAGCTCGGCGGAGCGCTTGTAGGCCGCGCCGGTCATCAGCGAGGTGATCGCCGCGGCCAGCGCGCGCCCGCCCTCGGAGTCGTAGGCGTGGCCGCTGGCCATCAGCAGGGCGCCCAGGTTGGCGTAGCCGATGCCGAGCTGGCGGAACCTGCGGGTGGTGTCGCCGATCGGCTCGGTCGGGAAGTCGGCGAAGCAGATCGAGATGTCCATCGCGGTGATGATCAGCTCGACGGACTTCTGGAACCGCACGCCGTCGAACGCGCCGTCGGCGCCCAGGAAGGTCAGCAGGTTGAGCGAGGCCAGGTTGCAGCTGGAGTTGTCCAGGTGCATGTACTCCGAGCACGGGTTGGACGCGGAGATGCGGCCGGACTCCGGGCAGGTGTGCCAGTCGTTGATGGTGCCGTCGTACTGGATGCCGGGGTCGGCGCACTCCCACGCGGCCTGCGCGATGGTGCGGAACAGCTTCCTGGCCGAGATCCTCTCGATGACCTCGCCGGTCATGCGGGCGCGCAGCCCGAAGTCGGTGTCCTCCTCGACCGCGTGCATGAAATCGTCGGTGACCCGGACCGAGTTGTTGGCGTTCTGGTACTGCACGGAGGTGATGTCCGAGCCGCCCAGGTCCATGTCGAACCCGGCGTCGCGCAGCACGCGGACCTTGGCCTCCTCCTTGGCCTTGGTGACCACGAACTCCTCGATGTCGGGGTGGTCGACGTCGAGCACGACCATCTTGGCCGCCCGCCGCGTCGCCCCGCCGGACTTGATGGTCCCGGCGCTGGCGTCGGCGCCGCGCATGAACGACACCGGGCCGGAGGCCGTGCCGCCGGAGGACAGCAGCTCCTTCGACGAGCGGATGCGCGACAGGTTCAGGCCGGCGCCGGAGCCGCCCTTGAAGATCAGCCCTTCCTCGCGGTACCAGTTGAGGATCGACTCCATCGTGTCATCCACCGAAAGGATGAAGCACGCGCTCACCTGCTGCGGCGAAGAGGTGCCGACGTTGAACCAGACGGGCGAGTTGAAGCTGAACACCTGGTGCAGCAGCATCCAGGTGAGCTCGTGCTCGAACACCTCGGCGTCGGCCTCGGTGGCGAAGTAGCCGTTCTCCTGCCCGGAGCGGCGGTAGACCCGCACCACCCGGTCGATCAGCTGGCGCAGGCTGGACTCGCGCGTCGAGGAGCCGACGGCCCCGCGGAAGTACTTGCTGGTGACGATGTTGGTGGCGTTGACCGACCAGGAGCTCGGGAACTCCACGCCCCGCTGCTCGAAGTTGACCGTGCCGTCGCGCCAGTTGGTCATGACGACGTCGCGCCGTTCCCAGGTGACCTCGTCGTAGGGGTGCACGCCGGGCGTGGTGTGGATCCGCTCGACGGTCAGGCCGGGCGCCGACGCGGCCTTGGCGGCCTTGGCGGCTTTGCGGCGTCCCGTCGCTGCTGATGCGGGCTCGACGGTCTCGGTCATGGACGTTCCTCTTTTCCTGCTCGGCGGGCTGGGGCCCCGCCGGTACCGCCGCCGCTCTGGGGTGCGGCCGCGGTCGGATCTGGTGGGTGGCGTGGTGCGGTGGAGCCGAGGTTCGTCAGGTGGAGCCGCGGGCGGCGGCGGTGCGCAGGTCGGCGATCTCCTTCTCGAAGTCCTCTATCGAGGAGAACGACCGGTAGACGCTCGCGAAGCGCAGGTACGCCACCTCGTCGAGCTCGCGCAACGGGCCGAGGATGGCCAGCCCGACCTCGTGGCTGGGGATCTCGGCCGTGCCGTTGGTGCGCACCGCCTCCTCCACGCGGTGCGCCAGCTTCTGCAGCGCGTCCTCGTCGACCGGGCGCCCCTGGCAGGCCCGGCGCACCCCGCTGACGACCTTGTCGCGGCTGAACGGCTCAGTCACCCCGCTGCGCTTGAGGACGGCCAGGACCGCCTCCTCGACGGTGGTGAACCGGCGCCCGCACTCCGCGCAGGAGCGCCGACGGCGGGTGGCCTTGCCGTCCTCGACCTCGCGGGAGTCGATGACCCGGCAGTCGGAGTGGCGGCAGAACGGGCAACGCACGAGCGACCCCTCCCCGGAGCAGGGCGTGGACCACGGGGACCCGCGCCTGACGAACAAGGCGAGTCTAACCACAACATGTAGGGGTGGGGAAAGCCGGAGCCCCCATCTGTGCGATGTGCAGCGCCGAACGGCGCGCCGCGCGCGGACCGTCAGCCGACGGTCACGCGCAGCACCTGACCCGGCTGCACCCGCACCGAGGACAGCTCGTTGTCGACGATGATCCGCTCGGCGAGCGCGCCCAGCTCGGGGCCGGTGGCCGACGGGAGGACGGCCTGCGCGACCTCCCAGACGGTCTTCTCCGGGCCGACGGTGACCGTGATGTCCGCCGGGGCCCCGGACCGCGGGGTGGCGGCGAACTGCTGCGCGGCGGTGGCCGGAGCGGGCGCCCCGCCCCTTGACTCGGCGACCGCGCCCGCCAGCAGCCCGAACAGCACCACGACGGTGGCGGTGGCGGTGGCCAGTGCGAGCGCGGCCAGGAGCCGCTGTGCCCGCGGGACGATCGGGGACAGCGGGAGGGCCCGGCGGGCGAGGACCCGCTGCTCGGCCCGACGGGGCGCGCCCAGCAGCGACGAGCCCAGCAGGGCCAGCGCCGAGGACTTCCGCACGACCGGGGGCGAGGAGGGTCGGGCCGGCTGCACGGGGCGCACCCCGACGGGCACGACCCCGGGGCGCGCCGGCCAGGGCCCCCTGGGCACCCGCCGCCCGCCCAGGCCGGACCGTCGTATCCGCGATGGCTGTTCGGTGATGTCGTGACCGCGCATCTGGCCGCCTCCGCCTCTCCCGTTCACCGTGCGATCCAAACAGGTGTTCGAATGAACGTCGGACGATGTCTACCACCGCGCACCGACAGAATCGAGAATCGCGGGCGTGTCGTTCGAACATGCGTTTGGCGACAGCGCCGATCGGGGCTACCGTCGTACCGACGGCGGTAGCACCCGCACACCGGCGGTGACGGCCACGGAGTCCACCGTGGACCGAACTCCCCGGCCGCGCATCGGGCTCCGACGACACCTGCCACACCGGGACAACGACCACGCCGGCGCAGCGACACGGTCACGACACGGTCACGTCTGCCGCCGTCGGGGCGACGTCCCGGCACCCGCCGTGACGACGGGAGCCCAACCGACAGCACCGCAGGACAGCGACGCAGCCACAGCACAGCAGGACAGCAGGACAGCACGGCACGACAGCACGACCCCTCCGGGACAGCCGTCCCGGTCGACACGAGGAGGCCAGAACACATGGCACGGGACGAGCCCGGCCCGGGTCCCGGCGACGACGCCGGTCCCACACCGGCGGCGAAGCCGGCCCCCGCCCGCACCGCGCAGGTCAGCGCGTTCCCCGACCCGCAGGTCGGACCGGCCGGGCTGACGCCGCGGCAGCGCAAGGTGCTCGACGTCATCCGCGACTGGGTGGACCGCTTCGGCTACCCGCCGAGCGTCCGCGAGATCGGCGACGCCGTCGGGCTGACCTCCACCTCATCGGTGCACCACCAGCTGCGGACCCTCGAGCGCAAGGGCTACCTGCGCCGCGACCCGAACCGCACCCGTGCGGTCGACGTGCGCGCCCCCGAGGACGACAGCGCCCCCGCCGCTGCGCCCGACGCGCTCGACGGCCGTCCGGCCCCGGCGTTCGTGCCGCTGCTGGGCGACATCGCCGCCGGTGGTCCGATCCTGGCCGAGCAGGCCGTGCAGGACGTCTTCCCGCTGCCCAGGGAGATCGTCGGCGAGGGCGAGCTGTTCCTGCTCAACGTCCGCGGCGACTCGATGGTCGAGGCCGCGATCACCGACGGCGACTGGGTCGTGGTCCGCCAGCAGCCGGTCGCCGAGAACGGCGAGATCGTGGCCGCGATGATCGACGGCGAGGCCACGGTGAAGACGTTCAAGCGCCGCGACGGGCACAACTGGCTGATGCCGGCCAACCCCGCCTACGACCCGATCCCCGGCGACGACGCCACCATCCTCGGGCGGGTCGTGGCGGTGCTGCGCCGGCTCTGATCGGTTCCGGCGGGTCACGACCCCAGCGCTCGACCTGCCCCGGTCCCGTCAGCGACGGCGCCGGGGCAGGCTCATCGCGACGATCCCCGCGAGCAGCACGCCCACCACGACGGCGCCCCCGAGCGCGGCCGGCAGGCCCGGCGAGGGCACCCCGTCGTCCTCCTCCGCGACGACGTCCGGAGCGGGGTCGGGGGTGGGCGCAGGCGCGGGCGCAGTTCCGCGTGGGGGCGGCACGGCCGCCGCCAGCCCGGCCGCTCCCACGACCACCCGGATCTCGCCGGGCTCCCCGTCGCGGGTCTCGGATCCGGAGACGAGGTCACCCGCCGGGGTGAAGGCGATGGCCTCGCCCTGCGGCTCGCCCGGCAGCGGGACCTGCACCGGCGCCCCGGTCCCGAGCAGTGCGGCCACCGGGTCGCCGTCGGGGGCGGGGTAGAGCCAGGCGTCGGTGTAGCTGCGCAGCGCGACCACGCGGCCGTCGGCGCTGGCGGCGGCCCCGGTCACGGTGCGCGAGCCCAAGCCGCCGATCGGACCGCCCTGCGTCGACGACGGCGGCAGCGCGATGGTCCCCACCAGCTCCAGCGGGGTCGGGCCGACGCCGTCGGGCGGCGCCGCGGTGCGGTAGACGCCCGCCGAGCCGACCTGCTTGGTCACCACGACCGGTCGGCCCTGCGGGTCGACCAGCAGCGCCTCGGCGTCGTGCGGGCCGTCGGGGTAGCTGAGCCGGTGCAGCCGCGCCTCGCCGTCGGCCGGCACGACGATCACCGCCACGGTGTCGCGGCGGCGGGCGTTGTCGCCGGTGTCGGCCACCCAGACGGCGCCGTCGGGACCGCGGGCCAGGTCCTCGGCGTCGTAGGGGTCGACGTCGACCGTGCGCGTGTCGGTGATGGCGCAGTCGTCGCCGGCGAGGGCGTCACCGAGGAGGTGCAGCTCCACCCGGCGACCGCTGTCGGCCACGGCGACGACGCCGGCCCCGTCGACGACCATCCCGGACAGCTCGCCGAGGTCGTCGTCGGTCACGGCGCAGTGCGCCCGCGGAGCCGGTGCGGCCACCGCGACCGGTGGGGTGGCGAGCGCCACCGCACCGGCCAGCAGGAGTTCGATCAGTTCCGGCCCCGGTCAGCGCGGGCCGGTGGTCCCGGGCCCCCCGGCCAGCGCGTAGGGCAGCACGACCGAGGCCAGCTCGGCGCCCACGCGCACGTGCATGCGGGTGCCTTCCGGGGTGTGCTCCTCGGAGACCACCTCGCCCTCGGAGTGCACGCGGGCCACGAGCGACCCCTCGGCGTAGGGCACCAGCAGCTCGACGTCGACCTCGGGCCGCGGCAGCAGCTCGGCGATGCGGGCGCGGAGCTTGTCGATGCCCTCGCCGCCCCGCGCGGAGACGAACACCGCGTCGGGCAGCAGGTGGCGCAGCCGGGCGAGCTGCAGGTCGCCCGCTGCGTCGGTCTTGTTGACCACCAGCAGCTCGCGGGGCATGGTGCCGTCGCGGTTCTCGCCGATCTCCACCAGGACCTGGCGGACCGCCTTGATCTGCTCCTCGGGCAGCGCGTCGGAGGCGTCGACCACGTGCACCAGCAGGTCGGCGTCGGCGGTCTCCTCCAGGGTGGAGCGGAACGCCTCGACGAGCTGGTGGGGCAGGTGCCGGACGAAGCCGACGGTGTCGGTGAGGGTGTAGGTGCGCCCGTCGACGGTGTTGGCCCGGCGGGTCGTCGGATCGAGGGTGGCGAAGAGCGCGTCCTCGACCAGGACCCCGGCGCCGGTCAGCGCGTTGAGCAGGCTCGACTTGCCGGCGTTGGTGTAGCCGACGATGGCCACCGACGGCACGTCGTGGCGGCGCCGCTCGCCGCGCTGGGTCTCGCGGACCTGGCGCATGGCGGCGATCTCGCGGCGCAGCTTGGACATCCGGCTGCGGATGCGCCGCCGGTCGAGCTCGATCTTGGTCTCACCGGGGCCGCGACCACCGATGCCGACGCCGCCCGCGGCCCGGCCACCGACCTGGCGCGAGAGCGCTTCGCCCCAGCCGCGCAGGCGGGGCAGCAGGTAGGACAGCTGGGCCAGCTCGACCTGCGCCTTGCCGTCCCGCGAGCGGGCGTGCTGGGCGAAGATGTCCAGGATCAGCGCGGTCCGGTCGATCACCTTGACCTTGAGCTTGTCCTCCAGCTGGCGCAGCTGGCCGGGCGAGAGCTCGCCGTCGCAGATGACGGTGTCGGCGCCGGCATCCTGCACGGCGTCGCGCAGCTCGTCGACCTTGCCGGTGCCGATGTAGGTGGCCGGGTCGGGGCGCGGGCGGCGCTGGATCAGGCCGTCGAGCACCTGGGAGCCCGCCGTCTCGGCGAGGCGGGCCAGCTCGGCCAGCGAGGCGCGGGCCTGCTCGGCGCTGCCCTCGGTCCAGACGCCGACCAGGACCACGCGCTCCAGGCGCAGCTGCCGGTACTCGACCTCGGTGACGTCGGTGAGCTCGGTGGACAGTCCGGCCACGCGGCGCAGCGAGCTGCGCTCCTCGAGCTCGTAGTCGCCCCGGGTCTCGCGGGACGTCGCGCGGGAGGCCGGGTTCGGGGTGGACAGGGCGGGTTCAGTCATCGTGGAAGTCATGCTCCCATGTCAACGCCGTCGCTGTCCGTTCTGTTTCCGCCGGGGTACACCGAAAGGTATATCGCGACGGGCTCCGCCCCGGCGTCGACCGGCAGGGCGGCGTAGCGCTGCACCACCGCGTCGAGCTCGGCCCGCAGCGACTGGACCTCGGTCGGGCGCAGCTGCACGACCAGCCGGGTCTGCTCCAGTGCGGTGACGCCGACCTCGGTGACCTCGTCCAGGTAGGCCCGGAGCACGGCCTCGGCCAGGACCGGGTCGGCCCCGGCACCTTCGAGCCGCCAGGACAGGCCGGTGGACCGATAGGGGATCTCCTTGGCCCCGCGGGTGCCGCGGCGGGCGGGCAGCGGCTCGAGGAAGCCGTGCCGGACGAGCTTGCGCACGTGGTGCAGGGTGGTCGCGGGGTCGCGGCCGAGCAGCTCGGCGATGCGGGCGTTGGTCAGCGGCTCGGCCCGGGTCATCCGGATGATCCGCAGCCGGACCGACGAGGCCAGCGCGGCGATCTCGGCCTCGGTGGCGGGACGGCGCCCCGGTGCGGCGGACATGGCGACAGCGTAGATGTGCAGCGCTGTTCGCCCACGGCGAAGTGATTGACAGTTTCCAATCACTTCCCCCACCATGGGTCGATGGCACCCGGGCGGACGACGCTGTGGCGGCACCACGACTTCCTCAAGCTGTGGGCCGGGGAGACGGTCAGCCACGTCGGCACGATGGTCGGCCAGCTCGCCGTGCCGCTACTGGCCGCGACGGCCCTGGGCGCGACGCCCTGGGAGATGGGCCTGCTCACCGCGGCCAGCACGGCGGCGTTCCTGCTGGTCGGGCTGCACGCCGGGGCGCTGCTCGACCGAGTGCGCAGGCGCCCGGTGATGATCGCCGCCGACCTGGTCCGGTTCGCGCTGTTCGGATCGGTCCCACTGGCCTGGTGGCTCGGCCTGCTCAGCTTCGGGCAGCTGCTGGTGGTCAGCCTGCTGGCCGGGGTGGCCACGGTGTTCTTCGACGTGGCCTACCAGTCGGTGCTGCCCTCGGTCGTCGGGCGCGAGGGACTCGTGGAGGGCAACACCAAGCTGGAGTCGACGCGCGCCGCGGCCGCCGCGGCCGGGCCCGCGATGGGCGGCGGGCTGGTCCAGCTGGTGGGCGCGGCGGGCGCCGTCCTGCTGGACGCGGTGAGCTTCCTGGTCTCGGCGGCCGCGCTGGCCCGGATGCGCGGGCGCGAGGAGGTGCCGGAGCGCTCGGGCCGGTCGCTGCGCGCCGAGATCGGCGAGGGCCTGCGCTACGTGCTGGGCCACCGGCTGCTACGGGCCATCACCGCCTGCACCGGCACGGCGAACCTCTTCGCCGCCACGCTGATGTCCGTGCAGGTGCTCTACCTGGCGATCGAGCTCGAGCTGCCGGCCGCGGCGGTGGGGCTGGTGCTGTCCGCGGCGGGCGTGGCCGGGGCGGCCGGGGCGGTCACCGCGGGCTGGTGGATCCGCCGGTTCGGGCAGGGCCGGGTGGTGGTCGGTGCGCTGCTGGTCACCGGGCCGTTCCTGCTGCTGGTGACGACCGGGTCGCCGGTGTGGTTCGCGGTCGGGCTCGCCGCGGAGTCCTACGGCGCCGTGCTCTACAACGTCGCCCAGGTCAGCTTCCGCCAGTCGATCTGCCCCGACCGGCTGCTGGGCCGGATGAACGCCAGCATCCGGTTCCTGGTCTGGGGCACCATCCCGCTGGGCGGGCTGCTCGGCGGCGCACTGGGTGAGCTGCTCGGGCTGCGGGCGACGCTGCTGGTCGCGGCCGTCGGCACCATGCTCGCCCCGCTGTGGCTGCTGCTCTCGCCGCTGCGGCGGCTGCGCGACCTGCCGACCGCGGACCGGGCCGCCACCCCGTCCTGAGCGGGCGCCTCAGCCGGCGGCCGCCCACCAGTCCGGGGCCAGCTCGCCGTGCGCCACCAGCACCGCGGGGCCGTGCAGGACGGTGGTGCCCCCCTCGACGGTCACCCGCAGCCGTCCGCCGGGGGTCCGCACAGCCAGCGTCCCGGTCTCGCGGCCGGCGTGGCGCAGCGCGGCCACCACCGCCGCCACCGTGCCGGTCCCGCACGAGCGCGTCTCCCCCACCCCGCGCTCGTGCACCCGCATGGCCACCTCGCCCCCCTCGACCGGGGAGACGAACTCGACGTTCACCCCGTGCGGGAACAGCGACGGGTCGTGGCCGGGCGGGCGGCTCAGGTCGAGCGCGTCGATGGCCGCCTCCGTGACGCAGGCCAGGTGGGGGTTGCCGACGTCGACGGCGATGCCCGGGAAGGCCTCCCCCTCGACGCTGGCCGTGCCGGCCTCGCCGACCACGGCCGGCCCCATGTCGACCGAGACCTCGGCGCCGTCGAGCACGACGCTGCGCACCCCGCCGCGGGTGCCGATGGGCACCGCGCCGCCGCCGAGCCAGCCCTCGTGGGCGAGGTAGCGGGCGAACACCCGCATGCCGTTGCCGCACATCTCCGCCGCGCTGCCGTCGGCGTTGCGGTAGTCCATGAACCACTCGACGCCCGGGTCGGCGGCGGGGCCGTCGCCGAGCTTCGCCCAGCGCACCACCCGCAGCACGCCGTCGGCGCCCAGCCCACGTCGGCGATCGCACAGGGCGACCACCCTGGCCGGGGTCAGGTCGAGCTCACCATCGGGGTCGGGGAGCACCACGAAGTCGTTCTCGGTGCCGTGTCCCTTGCTGAACCGCACGTCAACGAGCCTACGGGGCGGCACGGACCGGCTCGCGGCCCGCCGCGGCGCCCAGGTGGCGCAGCGCCCGCTCCGCCAGGTCGGGGGCCGCGCCGTCGAGCCAGTGGATGCGCTTGTCGCGGCGGAACCACGAGCGCTGGCGGCGGACGAACCGGCGGGTGGCCAGCACCGTCGCCGCGGCGGCCCCGCACAGGTCGGTCCCCGCATCGGCCCCGGTACCGGCGCCGAGGGCGGCGAGCACCTGCTGGTAGCCCAGCGCGCGGGAGGCGGTCGGGCCCGCGCGCAGCCCGGGCAGCAGCGTTCTCGTCTCGTCGACGAGCCCGGCGGCGAACATCCGGGCCACCCGCCTGCCGATCCGCGCGTCCAGCTCGGCGGTGTCGCGGTCGACGCCCAGCAGCACGGCGCCGTAGCGCGGCACGCCGTCGGTGCGCAGCCGGGCCGGGAACGGCCGCCCGGTCAGCGCCACGACCTCCAGCGCGCGGACGATCCGGCGGCCGTTCGAGGCCAGCACGACCCGGGCCGCGGCCGGGTCGACCTCGGCGAGGCGGGCGTGCAGGGCCTGCGGGCCCAGCCGATCGAGCTCGGCCTCCAGCTCGGCGCGCAATCCCGGGTCGGTGCCGGGGAACTCCAGCTCGTCCAGCACCGCCTGCACGTACAGGCCCGAGCCGCCGGCCAGCACCGGGGTGCGCCCCGCGGCGATCAGCTCCTCGACGATCGCGCGCGCGTCGCGCTGGTAGGCGGCCACCGAGGCGGTGTCGGTGACGTCGAGGACGTCGAGGAGGTGGTGGGGCACCCCGGCCCGCTCGGTGGCGGTGAGCTTGGCCGTGCCGACGTCGAGCCCGCGGTAGAGCTGCATCGCGTCGGCGTTGACGACCTCGCCGCCCAGCTCGCGGGCCAGCGCCACGGCCAGGTCGGACTTGCCGGTGGCGGTCGGGCCCACGACGGCCACCAGGCCGGGCCCCGCCCCGGTCATCGCGGCGTCCACACGGCCACGTGGTAGGCCACCCCGAACGGCGCCGAGGAGTGCAGCAGCTCGCCGCGCCACTCCCGGCCGGCGGCCGCCGCGGCCAGCACGCGCCAGGGCGCCCGCCCAGCGACCACGAGCGCCGCGGCGAGGTCCGCGTCGAGCGCGGCGAGGGCCGGGCCGTCCGCGTCGCGCAGCGCGACCGACACGGCGGTGTCGAACGGCGCGGCCCGCGCGTCGAAGTGGCCGGGGGCGCGCTCGGTGTGCGCGGCGGCGCCGTCGCCGAGCACCAGCAGCCCGACCGGTCCCGGGTCGGCGGTGCACTCCCGGGCCAGGTCGGCGCCCAGCGCGGCGCAGGCCGCCCGCGGCTCGTCGGGGGCGACCAGCTCCCCCCGGATCGACACCCGCGCCCCGGCCCGCTCGGCCACCCAGCCGGCCACCAGCAGCGGCAGCGGCAGCCGCGGGTCGACCGGGCCGTCCCGCCCCGCCCCGGTGGTGTCCAACCCGGCGACGACGTCCACGCCGTACCCGATGAAGCTGCCCCACGCCGACGGCGGCACGGTCCGGCGCCCGCCGGGATCGGCGCCGACCGCGATCCAGCGCGGCGCGGCCGCGGCCAGCCGGGCGCCCGCCGCGAGGCAGGACGCCCGCAGCTCGGCCGTCTCCGCGGCGGCGCCGGTGGCCAGCTCCGGCACCAGCAGCGGCGGCTCCGGGAGCACCGCGACCATCGACAGCACCGCCGCAGGCTAGACGAGCGGATCGGGGACGGGCCGCCCGGCGCCGACCTTCACCCGATCCACGGCTGGGCACGTCCCGACGGCCGTCCGGACGCTCCCGGTGATCACCCACCGCCCGATCGTGACAGCACCCTCACCCACCGCCACCGGAACGGGGTGCCGCCGCCTCGACGCCGCGTGGCCGTCCGTGGGGCACCCCGCACCGCGACTCGCCGATCGGGACCGGCCGTTGGGCTGCGTCGACCCCGTCAGGCGGGTGCCCGGAGGCCGTGTCACCTGCTTGAATCGCCTGCACGGCCACCGGCGCGGACGACCGGCGGAGCCGACGTGCACGGCCCCGGCCTCCCGACCGGGGCGCCCACCCAGGTGGGCCGAACGGAAAGGACCGAACGGTGTCGGATCAGCGGCTCACCGAGCAACCCGCAACGGGGCAGGACGCCAGCCAGGACACCACCGCGGCGGGCGGGAACGCCGACAGCAGCACCCCGCCGGACGGCGCGGGCGCCGGCGACGGGGCCCCCGCCGTCGAGGACGCGCCGACGGGCGCCGAGGCACCGGCCGCCGCCGGCTCGGTCGCGGGTTCGCCCGCCGCCGTCGCCGCCGCGGAGCCGCCCGCGATCCCGCGGGCCGACGCGGACGTCACCCCCCGCGAGGAGCCGGCCGCGGTCGCCGCGACCGGCGCCGCGGACACCCCGACCGACGACCCGACCGACGACCCGGCCGACGACCCGGCCACCCCCACGGCCGCCACGACCGATGCCGCGGACACAGCCGGCGACCCGGCCGCTGAGCCGGCCACCGACACGCCCGCCGACACGCCCGCCGACACGCCCGCCGACACAGCCGCGGACACAGCCGGCGACGCGGCCGCGGACACAGCCGCCCCCACGGCCGCGGACACAGCCGCCGACACGGCTGGTGACACGGCTGGTGACACGGCTGGTGACACGGCTGGTGACACGGCTGGTGACACGGCCGTCGACCCGGTGGACCTCGCCGCGGCCGCCGAGCCGACCGGCCCGGCCGCTCCCGGCTCGCCGATGGGGTCGCCCGCCGCGAGCGGCGCCCCCACCCCGGCCGAGCAGCCGTCCGCGCCCGCCCGGGCGCCCCTCCCGGCCCCGCCCCGACCCGCGCCGCCGCGGCCCGGTCCGCCCCCGGCGGGTTCCCGCCCGGGCGGTGGCCCGCGGCCCGGCCCCGTGTGCCGCCCCGGCCGGGTGGCCCGGGTCGGCCCCCGCGCCCGGCCGCGGCGCCCGCCGCTGCGGCGGAGCCGCTCGCCCCGCTGCCCTCGCCCGTGCCCGCGGCGGAGTCCGACCCGAGCCGCTGGGGCCGGGTCGACGAGGACGGCACCGTCCACCTGGTCACGCCCGACGGCGACCGGGCCGTCGGCTCCTGGCAGGCCGGCGAGCCCGCCGAGGGGTTGGCGCACTTCGCCCGCCGCTTCGACGACCTGCGCGCCGAGGCCGAGCTGCTGGCCGCGCGCGTCGCCGGCGGCGGCGACCCGAAGCAGACGCTGAGCAGCGCCAAGGCCCTGCGCGACGGGCTGGACGAGGCCGCCGTCGTCGGCGACGTCGCCGGTCTGCGCGCCCGACTCGACGAGATCGTGGCCGGTGCGGAGGCGGCCGTCGAGGCCGCCCGCTCCGCCCGCGACGCCCAGCGCGCGGCCGCGGTCGCCCGCAAGGAGGCGCTGGCCGCCGAGGCCGAGGAGCTGGCGGGCGAGGCCACCCAGTGGAAGCAGGCGGGCGACCGGTTCAAGGCGATCCTGGAGGAGTGGCGCACCATCCGCGGCATCGACCGCAAGGTCGACGAGCAGCTGTGGAAGCGGTTCTCCCGGGCCCGCGAGGCGTTCAACCGCCGCCGCGGCTCGCACTTCGCCGACCTCGACCGCCAGCGCGCCGGGGCCAAGGCCTACAAGCAGGAGCTGGTGGACGAGGCCGAGAAGCTGGTCTCCTCCGACGACTGGGGCCCCACCGCGGCCCGCTTCCGCGACCTGATGGCCGAGTGGAAGGCGGCGGGGCGGGCCCAGAAGGACGCCGACGACGCGCTGTGGCAGCGGTTCCGCACCGCGCAGGACACGTTCTTCCACCGCCGTTCCGAGGTGTTCGCCGAGCGCGACGCCGAGTTCGCGGCCAACGCCGAGGCCAAGAAGGCGCTGCTGGTCGAGGCGGAGAGGATCGACGTGTCCGACCCGACGGCCGCCCGGGCGGCACTGCGGATGGTCCAGGAGCGCTGGGAGGAGATCGGCAAGGTCCCGCGCGACGACATCCGCCCGCTGGAGTCCCGGCTGCGCGCCGTCGAGGAGCGGGTGCGCGAGGCCGCCGACCGCCAGTGGCGGCGCACCGACCCGGAGGCCGAGGCCCGGGTGGCCCAGTTCCGCGAGCGGGTCGCCCAGTTCGAGGCGCAGGCCGAGAAGGCCCGCACGGCGGGCGACCGCAGGCGCGCCGAGCAGGCCGAGGCGCAGGCCGCCACCTGGCGGGAGTGGCTGGCCACCGCCGAGCAGGCGGTCCAGCACCGCTGAGCACGTCGTGAGCGCGTATCCCGGTCGGGA